>DASZXO010000049.1:0-38598 GCA_035545835.1 Lacunisphaera sp. | reverse complement strand
GAAGTGGCAGCCCTACATTCCGTCCAGCATGAGACTCCTCTTCATTGGCGACATCGTGGGCAAGCCGGGGCGCGAGGCGGTCACGGCGCTGGTGCCGGAATTGCGCGCCGGGCACGCGCTCGATTTCGTGGTCGCCAACGGCGAGAACGCCGCCGCCGGCGCGGGCATCACCGGCGCGATCTGCCGCACGCTGCTCGAGGCGGGCGTCGACGCCATCACGCTCGGCGACCACGTCTGGGACCAGAAGGGCTTCGAGGGCGAAATCGCCGGGCTCGACCGGGTCTGCCGGCCGGCCAACCTGCCGGCCGCCTGTCCCGGACGCGATCACCTGATCCTCGAGCGGAACGGATTCCGGCTGCTCGTGTTCACGGTGCTGGGGCGCAGTTTCATGAACCTGAAGGCCGAGTGTCCCTTCCTCTGTGCCGACGCGATGCTGCAGCGCCACGCCGGCAAGGTCGACGGCGCCCTGGTCGAGATGCACGGCGAAGCGACGTCCGAAAAGCAGGCGCTGGGCTGGCACCTGGCGGGCCGGGTCACCGCCGTGCTCGGCACGCACACGCACGTCGCCACCGCGGACGCGTCGCTGCTGCGCGGACACACGGCCTTCATGTGCGACGTCGGCATGACCGGCCCGCACGAATCGGTCTTGGGGCGCGAGATCGAGCCGGTCGTCGGCCGCTTTCTCGACGGGATGCCGCGGCGCTTCGAGGTGGCCGCCGGCGACGTGAGACTTTCCGCCGCGCGGGTGGAGTTTGCCGCGAACGGCCGCGCCACGAAAATAGAGTGGTTGAGCCGGCAAAGCTGATGGCCACAAGAAGGCACGAAAACGCGCGAAAAGGGGATCAATCCAAGGTCCCGTTCTTTGGTGTCTTTTCGTGCTTTTTCGTGGCTAACTGCCTCCCGTGAACTTCAGCCAACCCGTCGCCGATAGCTTCGTCCCGGATGGCCGGCCGCTCCCCGCGGCGCTGGCGCGCACGACGCATCTGGGCATCGCCGCGCACCAGGACGACATCGAGATCATGGCCTACCACGGCATTGCCGCCGGCCGCGCCTCGGCCCGCCGCGGCTTCACCGGCGTGGTGGTGACGGACGGCGCCGGCAGCCCGCGTACGGGCCGGTTTGCGCGCTACTCCGACGAGGAAATGAAGGCGGTGCGGCGGCGGGAGCAGCGCCACGCGGCCCGGATCGGCGGCTACGCGGCGATGATCCAGCTGGCGCACCCGAGCAAGGTCGTGAAGGACGCGCGCTCGCCGCTGGTCGGCGCGGACCTCGCGGCGGTGCTGCAGGCCATGCCGCGCCTGCACACAGTCTACCTCCACAATCCCGCGGACAAGCACGACACCCACGTTGCGGTGTTCCTGCGCAGCCTGGCGGCGCTGCGGGCGCTGCCGAGGTCGCGCCGGCCGCGGGAGGTATTCGGCTGTGAAGTCTGGCGTGACCTCGACTGGCTGGTCGACGCCGACAAGCGCCTGCTCGACAACTCCGCCGATCCGCGCCTGGCCGCGCGGCTGGTGGGCGTGTTCCAGTCGCAGATCGCCGGCGGCAAGCGCTACGACCTCGCGGCGGCGGGACGACGGCTCGCCCACGCCACCTTCCACACCTCGCATGCGACCGACGCAGTAGCGGCGATCACCTGGGCGATGGACCTCGCGCCGCTGGTGCAGGACGAGCGCCTGTCCGTCGAAAAATTCACCCTGGCGCATGTTGACCGCCTGCGCGCCGACATCGCCGCGCGGTTGAAGAAATTCTCGTAGGTCGGGCCTTACGCCCGACATGTCGGGGATAAACCCCGACCTACTTCCATCGAAGTCGCGGCGGATTGTTTAGGTTTTCTTTTTGCGCCGTTTCGTGGCCAGATTCCCCCATGGTCAAAAGCACCGGGATCTACCAAGGCGAACTCAACTGCCGGCTCACCCACGGCCCGTCGGGCCAGGAGCTGGACACGGACGCGCCCAAGGACAACCACGGCCGCGGCCTGGCGTTTTCGCCGACCGACCTGACGACGGCGTCGTTCGCGGCCTGCATGGTCACGACGATGGCGATCGCGGCGCGCACGAAGCTCGGCTTCGACATTCCGGGCGTGCGCTGGGAAGTGATGAAAGAGATGTCGCTGGACGCGCCGCGGCGGATCGAGCGGATCGTCACCCAGATCTGGATGCCCATCCCGAAATCGAAGGACCCGCACGGCGTGTTGGAAAAGGCCGCGCTCAACTGCCCGGTGCACCACAGCCTGCACCCGTCGATCGCGCGACCCGTGACCTTTCACTGGCAGGACTGATCCGCGGAGCTGGCCCGACCGGCCGGCTGGCCGGCCGCCGGGAATAAACTCCCGGCCGGCACCTCCCACGCCGTGCATTTCTTCCGAGCGCTCGCGGCCTGGCCGGCGGCCGGCCTTTTGATTCTCCTCCCGCTTGCCCGCGGGCTGGAGGTGGATGTGACCCGGATTCCGGACAATCCCGATTGGGTGGTGACCAACGGGGCGGTGCTGTCGGTGGCTCAGATCAAGGGGCGAACCGCCCTCGAGGTGGCGCAGGGTCCGGGCAAGAAGCTCGGCGCCGGCGGTGACCGCCTGGTCTACCTCCGCAACGCCGAGTTGGCGAACGGCGAGATCGAATTCGACGTGCTGGGCAGCGCCCAGGTGGCGCAAGAGAGTTTCGTGGGCGTGGCTTTCCGGCTCGATTCCGCGCCCGGACGCTACGACGCGGTCTACCTGCGCCCGTTCAACTTCCGGGCGTCGGACGCGGCGAGCCGTGCGCATTCGGTCCAATACGTGTCCTTGCCCGACTGGCCGTGGGACCGGCTGCGGAAGGGGAGTCCCGGAGTCTACGAGCATCCGGTGCCGGCGGAGCTGGACGGCGATGGCTGGGTGCATGTACGCATCGTGATCCGGCGTCCGCGGGTGGAGATTTATCTCGGGTGGGCGACCGAGCCCAGCCTGGTGGTGACCGAACTCAGCGGACGCAGCAGCGGGCGCGTCGGCTTGTTTGCCGTGGGCAGCCAGCCGGCGTATTTCGCCAACCTCCGCATTACCGCCCGCCCCTGAACCGTCCTGCGACCCGGCGCGCGGCGGCCAACCGCCGCTGTCATTTCACCACGTTGTCGAATCGATAGCTCCCGTTGAAGACCAGCTCGAAGCCGTCTGCCTCGATGCGCACCTTGATCTTTCCACTCGCGGCATCGATGCGATCGGCCTGGCCGGTGACGCGCCGCGGCTTGTTGCGGTGGTTCGTGGCCTGGCCGGTGAACGTGACGCGCTCGCCGCGGGCGAGCTTCACGAGCTCGGCCTGCGGCAGCGTGATGGTGATGCGGCCGGTTTCGCTCCAGAAAAACCACGGCCGGACCTTCGCCTCGTAGGTGGTCGCGAAGGTGTCGCCCTCGCGGTGGAACACGCCGGCGGTGAGCGTGACGCTGCCGATGTAGATCGACGTCTTCATCGGCGGAACGGTCACGACATCCCAGTCGCCGGCCGGCTGCGTGGTATCGGCAGGGAGGGCGCCGGCAGCGACGAACGCGAACAGCAGGCACAGTTTCAGGCGGAACACCATGGGTGAGTCACGATGCGCCGGGCGAAGTTGCAGGCAAACTGGAATTGGTGGGAAAATCGCGGAAACGCGGAGGAACGGAATGGCCACGCCCCCGGAGTTCACTCTCTCCGCATTTCCGCTCTTTAGTGCTTCCGCGATCTCAGCGGTCGCCCCCATTTCCGCGTTGCCAACCTTGGCGGTGGCTCGTTGCTTGGCCGCCATGGCAAAGCAGGCGCAGGCCACATGGGGTGGGCGATTCTCGGCGGGACCCGCCGGGCTGATGCTCCGGTTCAGCGAGTCGGTGTCGTTCGACCACCGGCTGGCCCCGTTCGACCTCGTTGGCAGCAAGGCGCACGCCGCCATGCTGGCCCGGGTCGGCCTCATTTCGCGCCGCGAGCGCGATGCGATCCAGCGCGGCCTCGACGCGATCGGCCGGGAGATCGCGGCCGGGCGCTTCCGCTGGCGGATGGAGCTTGAGGACGTGCATATGAACATCGAGCAGGCGCTGACGAAGCGCGTGCCCGCCGCGGCGAAACTGCACACGGCCCGCAGCCGCAACGACCAGGTCGCGACGGACATGCGCCTCTACCTCAAGGCGGCCGCGGCGGAGATCCTCGCCGGCCTCGCGGCGGCGCAGCGGGCGCTGCTGCGCGTCGCGGAAAGGAACCGGACCGTGCTCGTGCCGGGCTACACGCACCTGCAGCGCGCGCAGCCGGTGTTCCTCGCGCACCACCTTTTCGCGTACCTCGAGATGTTCCAGCGCGACGCGGAACGGTTCGCGAGCGTCGCCGACCGGGCCAACTGGTGCCCGCTGGGCGCGGGCGCGATCGCCGGCACCACGCTCCCAATCGATCGCGAGTTCACGGCGAAGCAGCTCGGCTTCGTCGACGCCGCCGGCCGCCCGCGCGTCACGCCCAACAGCATGGACGCGGTGAGCGATCGCGACGTGCACCTGGAATTTGCCGCGGCCGGCGCGATCGTCGGCGTGCATTGCTCGCGGCTGGCGGAGGACCTGATCCTCTGGGCGAGCCAGGAGTTCAAGTTCGTCGAGCTGCCCGACGCGTTCTGCACCGGCTCGAGCCTAATGCCGCAGAAGAAGAATCCCGACTCCCTCGAGCTGCTCCGCGGCAAGTCGGCGCGCCTGCAGGGCAACCTGCACACCTTGCTCACGCTGGTGAAGGGCCTGCCGCTCACCTACAATCGCGACCTGCAGGAGGACAAGCCGCCGCTGTTCGACAGCCATGACCAGGTCGTGCTCTGCCTGCAGGTGCTCGCCGGCACGGTGGCGGGTTTGAAGGTGAACCGCGCGCGCTGTGCCGCGGCCGTCGCCGACCCGGCGCTGCTCGCGACCGACCTCGCCGATTATCTCGTCCGCAAGGGCGTGGCGTTCCGGGCGGCGCACCATGCCGTCGGCGCGGTGGTCCGGCTGGCCGAGGAGAAGGGCGTGTCGCTCGACCGGCTCACCACGGCGGACGTGAGGTCCGTGCACCCGGCCTTCGGCCCCGATTGGCGAAAAGTTTTCCAGCTCGAGCGCGCAATGGCGAAACGCACCGGCACCGGCATGCCTGGCCCGGCCCAGCTCGCCCGGCAATTCCGCCGCTGGGCGAAGCAGCTGGGATGAACGAGGGAGATCGCGGAAACGCGGAATAGCGGAAGCACGGAAATGGAGCTTATCCATGCAGCAGCATCTGAGCGGGTGATTGGCTGCTGCCTCCGAGTTCACAAGGTTTTGGGTCCAGGCTTTCTCGAATCCATCTATGAGGCGGCATTGGGCGAAGAGCTGACCAAGGCCGCTTTGCCGTTCGAGCGACAAAAGGCGGTCCCCGTTCTCTATGAGGGCAAACTGGTCGGTGAACTTCGTCTGGATTTGTTGGTCGACCATACAATTGTCCTGGAACTGAAGGCCTGCGCCGGGATCGAGGACGTACATCTCGCCACAGCCCGCTCCTATTTGAGGGCCACCGGGCTTCAACTGGCTCTCGTGATCAATTTCTCCCGTCCGGTTCTCGATATCCGACGCGTTGTGCTCACCAGATAGGATCCGCGTTTCCGCCCTTCCGCGCTTCCGCGATTTCCGATCCACCTTCATGCCGTCCATCCGCATCCTTTCCGACCGGGTTGCCAACCAGATCGCCGCCGGCGAGGTGATCGAACGGCCGGCCGCGGTGGTGAAGGAGCTGGTGGAAAACAGCCTCGACGCCGGGGCGACCCGCATCGAGATCGAGTTCCGCAACGGCGGGCGCGCCTCCATCCGCGTCGAGGACAACGGCAGCGGCATGACCCGCGAGGACGCGGAGCTCTCGCTCGCGCGCCATGCGACGAGCAAGCTGGTCGAGACCGCCGACCTCGACCGGCTCGGCACGTTCGGTTTCCGCGGCGAGGCGGTGCCCTCGATCGCGAGCGTGTCGCATTTCCTCCTGCAGACCCGGCGGGCCGATGCGGCCGCGGGCACGGAGATCCTGGTCAACGGCGGCAAGCCCGTCCACGTCCGCGACTGCGGCCTGGCGCCCGGCACGCGCATCACCGTGTCGCACCTGTTCAACTCGGTGCCGGCCCGGCGGAAGTTCCTCAAGTCCGACGCGACCGAGTCGGCGCACATCATCCAGACGGTGCGGCTCTACGCGCTGGCCTGCCCGGGCACGGCGTTCACGTTGATCGAGGACGGCCGCGTGCTGTTTCGCTCGCCGGTGTGCACGACGCTGGCCGAGCGGGTGGGGGAGATCTTTGGCCGCCAGCTCGCCGCGGACCTGTTGCCCCTGGAGTGCGCGGAGACCGGCCTCCGGCTGCACGGCCTGGTGGGCCGCCCCGGTGTGCACCGCGCCACCCGGCACGAGATGCTGATGTTCGTGAATCGCCGGCCGGTGGACAGCCGCACGCTGAATTATGCCGTGATCGAGTCCTACGCGACTTTGCTCGCCAAGGGGCGTTTCCCGGTGGCCGTGTTGTTTCTCGAACTCGAGCCGGCGGCGGTCGACGTGAATGTGCATCCGGCCAAGCGCGAGGTGCGATTCCGGCAGGAGGGCGTCGTTCGCGGCTTCGTCATCCGCGCCGTGCTGCAACGCTTGCGGGAGTTTGGGGCCGCGGCCGGCGCGCCGCTCCGCGAACAGCCCTCCGCCCCGCCGGCCTTGCCGCCGGCGGAACCCATGCCGGGCGACCCGGTGCCGCCGCCGGTGACCGCGGCGGACATCATGGCGCAGCCGTTCCGGCATTTTGCCTCGCTGCCCTCGCGGATCGAGCCGCCGGTTTCCAGCGCTGGCGCGCCGATCGCTCCGACGGCCGCGGGAAGCCTGGCCGCGCGGTCCGCCGCCAGCCTGGCGGGCTGGCGGTTTCTCGGCACGGCCCACGGCGATTACGCGCTGTTCGAGTCGCCCGGCGGCATCGTCGTGCTCGACCGCCGCGCGGCCCACGAGCGCGTCTGGTTCGAACGGCTGCAGGGCCAGTTCAAACGCGGCGAGTTCGCGAGCCAGCGGCTGCTCTTTGCGCAGTCCGTCGAACTCGACGCCATCGCGAGCGCGTTGCTGCTCGACCGCCTCAAGTTCCTCCTCGCGCACGGCTTCGAGGTGGCGGAGTTTGGCCGGCACTTCTTCCGCATCGAGGCCGTGCCGGCGTGGCTCGATCCGTCGGATGCGGAGATGTTCCTGCGCGACGTCATCGGCCTGTTCCGCGAGGGCCGGCTCGACGGCCGCAAGGCCGACCTGGCGGAGGAGGAGCTCGCGCGCCTGGCGGCCCAGAAGGCCGTCCGGCTGCCGCCGACGGTCACGGAAACCGACGCCCTGGCGCTCGTGGCGCAGCTGTTCGCCTGCCAGCAGCCGCATACGAGCCCGTCGGGCCGGCCGACGCATTTCGAGCTCAGCCGGGGGGAACTGGCGCGACGGTTCCAGCGGTAGGATGGAGGCGGGACGCCCTCGTCCCGCGCATGAATGCGGGGTGAGGGCACCCCGCCTCCAAACGGAACGGCGCCCGTCCTTCGACCGGTCGGTGCAGGCCTTGTGGGGGACGAATTTCACCAAAGTTCCAAGCGGGTGAACTAGGTTTTTTCCGGGTAATCCCTCCTTGCCTGCCCGACAGGCACGCCATCTGATGCAAATTTCCACCATGCCACCGAAAGCCAAAGCCCAGCCGGCCAAGCCGGCCAAGAAAGCTGCTCCCGCCACGCCGCCGGTGAGCCCCGGGCGCCCGCATCCCGACACGCCGGAAGTCGTCCTGCGATCGTTGATCGAGCGTCACCTGATTTCGACCCTTGCGCGGCACACCGGCTCGGCCACGCCGCGCGACTGGTGGGTCGCCACCGCGCTGGCGGTGCGCGACACGATCCATGAGCGCATGATCGAGACGCAGGGCGTGCACAACGACAACAACGTGCGCCGCATCTACTATTTCTCGCTCGAGTACCTCATGGGCCGGCTGTTTGGCAACAACCTCCTCGCCACCGGACTGCTCCAGACCGCCCAGTCGGCGCTGCAGGCACTGGGGCAGGACTTCGAGCTGATTCGCGAAGCGGAAGCCGACATGGGACTCGGCAACGGGGGCCTGGGCCGCCTCGCCGCCTGCTTCCTGGATTCGCTCGCGACGATGGACTACCCGGCGCTCGGCTACGGCATCTACTACGAGTTCGGCCTGTTCAAGCAGGCGTTCGAAAACGGCGCGCAGATGGAGCACCCCGACAGCTGGATCATCTTTGGCAGTCCCTGGGAGGTCATGCGCCCCGAGTACATCCAGGAGATCCAGATCTTCGGCCGGGTGGAGAACGTGTTCGACGACCGCGGCAACTACCGGCCGAGATGGGTCGATACGAAGACCATCCTCGGCGTCCCGCACGACATCCCGATCGCCGGTTATGGCACGAAGACCGTCAACCTGCTCCGGCTCTGGGCCTCCAAGTCCACGGAGGACTTCGACCTCGAGGCCTTCAACCGCGGCGGCTACGTCGAGGCGGTGCGCGAGAAGGCCATCGGCGAGACGATCTCAAAGGTGCTTTACCCGAACGACAAGACGGAGAACGGCAAGGAGCTGCGCCTGATGCAGCAGTATTTCTTCGTCGCCTGCTCGCTGCGGGACATCATCCGCCGCCACCTGCGCAACCCGGCCAACTCGTGGGCCAACTTCCCGGACAAGGTCGCCATCCAGCTCAACGACACGCACCCGGCCATCGCGGTCGTCGAGCTCATGCGCATCCTGCTCGACGAGGAAAACATGGAGTGGGACGACGCCTGGTCGATCGTCAGCCGCACCTTTGCCTACACCAACCACACCCTGCTGCCCGAGGCGCTGGAGCGCTGGACTGTCGGCCTGTTCGAAAAGGTCCTGCCGCGCCACCTCCAGATCATCTATGCGATGAACGACCGGCTCATGCAGGTGGTCGAGCAGAAGTGGCCCGGCGACAACTGGAAGAAATCCGTGTGCTCGCTGATCGAGGAGAACGGCCACAAGCAGGTGCGCATGGCCAACCTCTCCGTCGTCGCCTCGCATGCCGTCAACGGCGTCGCCGCGCTGCACACGGCGCTGCTCAAGCAAAACCTCTTCCCGGACTTCGACGCGCTCTATCCCGGCCGTTTCCAGAACAAGACCAACGGCATCACGCCGCGCCGCTGGCTCCTGAAGGCCAACCCGCGGCTTTCCGCCCTCATCACGCGCCAGCTCGGCAGCGAGGCCTGGGTCCGCGACCTCGACCTGCTGCGCGGCCTCGAGAAGGTCGCCGGCAACGCCGCCTTCCAGGAGGAGTTCATGGCCATCAAGCGCGCCAACAAGGTGGACCTCGCCGCGGTCATCAAGGCGGAGTGCGGCGTGGAGGTCTCGCCCGACGCGTTGTTCGACGTCCAGATCAAGCGCCTGCACGAGTACAAGCGGCAGCACCTGAACCTGCTTCACATCATCGCGCTCTACCGGCGCCTGCTGCAGAACCCGGACCTCGATGTCGTGCCGCGCGTCTTCATCTTCGGCGCCAAGGCCGCGCCGGGCTACGACCTCGCGAAGAACATCATCCGCGCGATCAACGTCATCGGCGCCCGCATCAACGGCGACACCCGCATCAACGGGAAGCTCAAGGTCGCGTTCCTGCCCAACTATCGGGTCTCGCTCGCCGAGAAGATCATCCCGGCCGCCGACCTGTCCGAGCAGATCTCGACCGCCGGCAAGGAGGCCTCGGGCACGGGCAACATGAAGCTCTCGCTCAACGGGGCGCTGACGATCGGCACGCTCGACGGCGCCAACGTCGAGATCCGCGAGGAGGTGGGCGAGGAGAACATCTTCATCTTCGGCCTGACCGTCGAGGAGGTCGCCGCGCTCTGGGCCAAGGGCTACCATCCGCAGTCCTATTTCCAGGCGGATCCCGAGCTGCGCGCCATCGTCGAATGGCTGGGCAGCGATTTCTTCACCCCGGGCCAGCATGGCGTCTTCGGGCCGCTCCACGACAGCCTCCTCGGCGGCGGCGATCCCTACCTGGTGCTGGCGGATTTCCGCAGCTACTCGGACGCCCAGCTGCGGGTCGACGCCACCTATCGCGACCGGGCCCAGTGGGCGTCGATGGCGATCCTCAACACCGCGCGCATGGGCAAGTTTTCCAGCGACCGCACCATCCGCGAGTACGCGAAGGATATCTGGAACCTGAAGCCCGCCCGCGTGCCGTGACCGTAGCGGCGGTCTGTGACCGCGGTCGCGAGGCGGGGCTCGCCCTCCGTGCGGGCTGAAAACCATTTGGTGGCGGCGGGACGCCCTCGTCCCGCGGGTGGCCGTTCGCGCTTGCGCCTCGCGGGGTGAGGGCACCCCGTCTCCAAAAAACGGCCCTCGTCCCGCGGGTGGCGCCTCGCGGGGTGAGGGCACCCCGCCTCCAAAAATTGGCAAACCTGCACGGAAGGCAGATTTCACTTTGGCTCGCCCCGCTTTTGTGGTCGCGATGCCCGCCAGGCCGCCTTGGTATCGCCGGATCGGCCGCCCCACCGTGCCCGTCCTGAAAACTGCCTTGCCCGCCCCGCCGAATCCGGTCGCGACCCGCTCCCGGTGGCGGCTCGTCGGCGCGACGCTGGCGCTGTTGCTGCTCGCCGTGTTCCTCCTGCGCCAGCCGCTGGCCGGGCTCGCGGTGCGCGGCGTGTTTCACCTTCTCGGCGCCGAGCACGCCCGGTTCGAGGTGATTCGCGCCTCGCCCTGGCACCTGGAACTGGCGGGAGTGGAGTTCCGGGTTCGCACCCATGATCTTGCCGCGGGCCGGGTGACCGTTGACCGGCAACATTGGTGGAGTCCAACCCTCGGCGTCGTCCGCGCCACGGCGGCGCGGGTCGCCTTCAGCCTCGACGGCTCGGGCGTGGATCCGTGGCATTGGGCCTCCTACCGCAACGGTGAGGTTCGCTTCCAGCCGTTCAGTCTGCCGTTCGACGAGTTTTCCGCCGAGGGCACGTTGGGGGTGCGCGCCGCAGGTGCGCCGGAAGCGGAAATCGCGGCGCGCTTCGCGCTGCGGCACACCGACGCGCGGCGCTGGTCGGGGCCGTACGCGCTGCATGCGAACGGCCTTGCGGCCGCGGGCGCGCTGGAGGTCGAGCCCGGCGGCGGCAGCGTTGCCTTCACGGTGGACCGGTTCGAACTCGAGGTCGGGGCGTGGCAGGACATGTTGCAGCGCCTCGTACTCCCGCCCGGCGGGCCGGCCCGGATTGACGGACAGGTGACCGGCCACGCCAGCGGGCGCATCGGTGGCGGCCGGGTCCAGGTGGGCGGCGAGTTGCACTTGCGGGGAGGGAGCTACCGCCACCCGACGCGCGCCATTGCCGCCGAAGGCGTGGAGTTCGACCTCGAACTGCTGGAGCAGCGCCATTTCGCGACCAGGCCCGGTGCGCTCCGGGCCCGCGAGCTGCGGATTGGCCGGCTGGAGCTGCGCGACGTCGTCGCGACGTTCGGCCTGGAAAGTTCCAGCCGCCTCGCGGTGACGCAGGCGTCGTTCTCCGCCCTCGGTGGCCGGGCCGACGTCGAGCCCTTCCAGTACCGCGTGGACGGGCCGGGCGAAGTGGATGTGGTTGTCAGGGCGGAGGGCCTTGACCTGGCCGAGGTGCTGAGGCTCGCCCCCGGCGTTCCCGCGCGCGGGCATGGGCGCATCGCCGGGCGCCTGCCGCTGCGCATCGACTTTGGTGGCGCGCGCCTGGCTCCCGGCTGGCTGGCGCTGGCTCCCGGCGAGTCCACCGAATTGGAACTGCATGCGCCTGATCTGCTCACGCCGGGCCTGAAGGAATCGGATGGCGGCTACCTGGTCCGAAAACAGCTCGAACTCGGGTTGCGGCGGCTCGTGGTCCACGAGCTTCGCCTCGACATCCATCCGCCCGGGGCACCGCGGGGGGTGTCGTCGCACCTGCACCTCGCGGGCGAGCCCGTCGGCGGCGGGGAGGCGGTCGCGCTCGATCTCGACGTGAACCGGCCGCTGGAGAATCTCATCGATCTCGACCTCGACGCGCTCGACGGGCGCTAGCAGGCATCGGGGAGCGGGATCATTGCGGGGCGCGGATGGTCCGCGCTGGGCGCCGATGACGCCAGCCCCCGGGCGCACGCGATGCGCCCGACTGAAAGAAGACTCCGCGCAGCCCCGGCGGGTGCGCGATGTCCCCTTCAGGGTTGGGTCCGGTGAATTTGTGCCACGGCCGCCCGCCCGCAGTCGCCGGGGACCGCTCGCCGCACCCGCTCATCCAGGGACTTCAGGATTTCGCGGGATCCGCCTCCATCAATACATGCGTGTCGCCATGCCCGGTGACCCGGAAGCCGAGACGAAGGTAAAGCTCCCGCGCCCGCCTGTTCTCCTTGAGCACCTGGAGCCGGAGAGGCTTTCGCGCGGCCTGCGACCGGCCCAGCAGCTCACGCAGGATCGCGCTGCCGAGACCGCGGCGTCGCCACTCCGGCACAAGCTGCAGCTCGGCGAGCCACAATTCCCCGTCCCGGTCTTCCAGCACCATCAATCCGACCGCCGCGCCGGCCATCACGATCACTTGCGAAGCTTCCGGTTTCCACCGCGCGTTGAACAGGGCGCGTTGAAACGGCTCGTCCCACGGCCCGAATTGTCGCTCGACGACCTCGCGGTAGGCTTCGGACTTGAGCGCGTAAGCCCATTCGCGATCGCTGTCGCGGCATGGACGAAATTCGTGGTGCACCATATCGACAACCGTTACCGCGGAATTCTTTGAGGGACGGACTTCGAAAGGGACAGACAAAAAGGCGGGCGAAAAGCGCCCAAGACACCTAAGGGACAGGCGGAAAAGCTGTCCCGGACTAGGTTGAGGGGAAAGGGGTACTGCGGCGTGGAGGCCCTCGCTTGCGCGCTCGAATGCAATCATTGCCACGTCGTGGTGCGAGTGCCCCGCCGCACCCTGGGGCCCGATGCCGGGCTGCTGCACCGCTACCGGCTGCCTGACCCGGAGCCGATGCGATAACGGGCGCCCGGCTCCAAGGGATCGAATCGCAATCGGCCCGCGACGGGCCGGAGGCGCGACCTGGCGGTCCTGCGCAACCCGCGGTACCCGGCGAAGCAGCTTCGTTCGGACCGCGTCAGGTCAGGCCGGTCCGGCCGCGGCGGCGTCGGCCGGCGCCGGCGTCGCGGGTGGGTCCTCCATCGAAACGAGGACCGCAATGCGGTCGGTCGCCTTGTCGTACATCATGACGACGGAAAACAGGACGAGGAGCGCGGAGGTGGAATTGGCCATGGCCTGGTGGAGCGTCCACGGACCGGAACTTCCGGTGCTCCAGAAGCCGGCGGCGACGAGGATCAGGCCGATGGCGATGCCCCACCACGAGAATTGTCTCAGAAAACGCGCGTCGGCCAGCAGGCGCGCCCGCAGCGCCGGGTCGTGCCGCGCCTCGCGCAGGGATTGGACCAGCTCGTTCTTTTTCACGACGCGCACTGTGGCTGGGCGAAGGGGGAAAGGCGAGCGCTCGTTGCCGCCCGCAGCTCGATGCGAGTTCGCCGACGCCGCGGGGATGACAGGCTGCTGGCGTTTGTCTGCGGGCGAGGACGATGGGGGGCGGGCAGAACGTTTTCCCCGGAAGAAATCCGAATCCGGCAGCAGAGTCCGGCCCTACCGGTGTCGCGCGGACAGCGTAATGGGCGTTGAAAAAGGGCGGCAGGCCCGGTGGCTGCGTCAACCGAGTGAAGGTCCGACCAGCGGGACGCGCCGGCGACCCTTTGGCCCTCAGCAGGACTTCTCTTCTGACCAACGTTAACGATGTGCCATGTCAGGGCGCAGCCCTGACATTGGCACTGGCATCTGGTTGGGCTCCTTCTTCACCACTCGTCGCCCTCCCGAAGCGGTGACTTGCTCCATCCGGGAAGTGAAACCAAGGCACGCTCTTGCTCATCGAGCGTAGCGTGATAGTGATGGGTGTGCGGAGCCGGAAATGGCAGCTCCTGTGCCTCCGTGTAGCCGCCAGCTTCAAGAACACGGACATAATCCTCGATCGGGCCATAAGCGAATATCACGTTGTGCCGGTCGTAGACTAGCGTCGCTCGATCCGGATCGGAAAACAGCCAGAGATGATGCCTTGCGTCTTGATCCCAGAAGGCAGCGAACCGCTCGAACAAATCCGAAAGTTCTGAGCGACTCATCCAAGGACTCTGATAGCGACCTTCCGCACTGCCTCCGCGAGGAACGAGCAAAATATAGAGGGCTGCGAATGGCTCACGGAGAAGCGAGGCAAGCTGCAACAGGATTTGCGTGCCTTCTTCTGAAACTGCGATCTTCAATCGATCTGGTCCTTTGGTTTTCTCACGCATGAACACCTTGGGGTAACGATGCGGCAACCACTCATCGCCAACCTGGGATTCGAATTTCGGAAGCGATGTCATCTTTGTTCGCCCAACGTTAGAGGTCAGCCACGCGGGCCGAAGGCCCGCGTTGGCTGTAATGACTGGTTAGCATCTTTCCATTGGATGGCATGGCGACGGAAGTAGGCCTCGATTTCACCCACCTCCATGCCGGCGCCAAGAAAAAGCCAAAGCGGCCGTCCAGTCTGACGAACCAGCCGTACGGCCGAGCCCTCCGGAGTCTTCGCCACTTCAGCAATCACGACCTCAGCCAGCGGAATCCTACGTGGGAATCTACTCTGTATGATCTTAATCTTCTTCGGCAGCAGGACGATGGTTCGCGGGACAAAAGACCATAGCCACGTCCATAGCCAAATGAAACAATACGTAATGAGCAGGATCGCAAATGCGCGCCACGACAATGGCGCGACTCCTTTGACCACGAAAATCACGTAGAAGGTTCCTGCCCAAACGGCGGGTGCCCAGAATCTGGTTGGATCTTCCTTCCAGTCGACTCGCGCACCGATCTGCGGTTCTCGCCAGCCATGTAGCGCTGTCTCCATTTTGCTAACGATCACTGGTCAGCCACGCCGAGCTGGCGACTGGAAATTGGAAACGGGCCCCGTCGAGGCGTTGCGCTGTAGCGGCTGGTTCGGCTCCTTCTTCTTATGGCGCATTGAGAGCTCTTTTTCTTCGAATATGGGCAAGGCGAATGGTCAACAGGCCGAGACTAGAGAGCGATAGCACTTTCAAAACAGATAACGTATCTTCCGGGGATTCTTTCATGAGACTCCAGCCGAGCATGCCGAGCGGAAGAATAAAGAGGAAGGAGCCGATCAAATACAGCGTGGTGCTGCTGAGAAGGTAGAGTCGGCGCTTTCGAAAGATCGCGACGGTGACATCGAAAAAACCAAGGCTGATAACAAGCATGAAGGCGATCAACAGCATGACCGACGGAAGTCGGATGCGACCTGATGCGAAAGTCATTTGCGTGGTGACGGCGGCAAAAATGATAAACGCTATCGCAGTGATCAACGAGGCTACACCCGCAACGATCACCTGACTACGGGTCGCGGGCGTGAGAGGATCTTTGGGCAATCGCTGCACGGAAGGATTTTTGCCGAACGTTACCGGTGAGACACGCGTGGGCGAGCGTGCGGAGGACCTGAATTTAGGTGAGCTGCTGAGCGGAGCTGGGCCATGCGAATGACGGTCACTTCCCGCGCGTTGTCTCTGACGGGTGGTTCGGCTGCCTTCTTCATTTTTTGGCAGCGCCC
Organism: Lacunisphaera sp.; assembly: GCA_035545835.1. Taxonomy (GTDB): domain Bacteria; phylum Verrucomicrobiota; class Verrucomicrobiia; order Opitutales; family Opitutaceae; genus Lacunisphaera. The sequence goes on along the minus strand of DASZXO010000049.1, from coordinate 23,032 downwards.
CGGACTCCCGCTTCAATAGCGATAACCAAGAGTGCGATCAGCAGGTAGAGCACTACGTTTGCGAGAACAGCGATCATGACCATAATCCACGGGTGAGCGCTTCCTTCATTCGCGAGAAGCCATAGCGAAGCAGGCCAAACCCAAAGGACTTCCTGTCCAAATACGACCTGGCCCCATCCGACTAGAAACTCGACGCCGACTGGGACTAGGAGTCCAAGCGCAGCGGCAATTGCCAGTATACGTCGCCTAGGCATTTTCTCTGCCGAATCGACTCAGATCAGCCACGCCCGCCGATCGGGCAAGCCGTCTCTTTTGAAATACTGGGCCATGCTGAGCGGAGATATCATCAGCGAATCAGGTGAGATCAAGGGCGTTGCGCTGTGGCTGCTGGTTCGGCTACTTCGAAGTCATCAACGGGACATCCAATATGGTCGCGGCGAATGCCAGAAGCGCGAGTAGACCGGCACAAACAGCAAACACTTTGGCAGCTTTATTCCGTGCTTCGATATCGGGATCTGGCTGGGAGCCGGCTATCGCCGCTCGAATAAAGCTCAGTATCGCTACAAATCCGATCGCCACCTCGATACTCAAAAACAGCCCTCTCATTTTTCTGCCGAACAGTGTTATTGTGCCGCACTCGAAAACCTAACCGAAGTGGGTGTCATGGCCGGATTAGATTGGCCAAGGCGCTATGATTCAAGGACGCAGATTTTGAGTATGGCTTTTTGTGATTGCGATGCCGTGGGCAAAAAGCCGCACTCGTCGGCGACGGGCCGCTATCATCATGGATCAGCAGCCCATATCGTTTCCCCAGTGGAAGGAAGCCTTGGCGATGGCTTCCTTAACCCCGCAGCAGAAAGCCGCCTATTCCGGCGAGATCATCGCCTTCCTGAAGTTCTGCAAATCCCGGCACGCCTGGATCACGGCCGATCTGATTCGGCGATATCTACCGGACCGCGAGCGGGCCTCAACAGGCCCGGCCCGAGAGGCGCTGCGCTGGTTCTATCGTGCAGCGAAAGCCGGCGGCGCCTTGCCGGATGGGTGGGGACGGGCGGACGTCCCACCGTTGCGGAGTTCGAACCGGGAGCCTCCGCCGGCGGCGCTCGACCAGGGGGGCCCGGATTGGGAACGCGACCTGATCAAGGCGGCGCGGGAGCGCGGATTTCTCTGGCGCACGGAGGAGACTTACCGGGCTTGGGCGGCGCGGTTCGCGCAATTCATCGCCCCGCGTTCCCCCTACGCCGCGGCCGCCGAGGATGTGGCCGCGTTCCTTTCGGACCAGGCGGTGAGGCTGCGCGCGAGCCCATCCACGCAGAAGCAGGCGCTCAATGCGCTCGTTTTCCTGATGCAGGAGGCGCTGCACCGCGAACTGGGGGAAATCGATTTCCGCCGTGCCCGGCCGCGCGCCAAGGTGCCCACCGTCCTCTCGGTGGAGGAATGCGAGCGGCTGTTTGCCGCCATGAGCGGCACGCACCAACTGATGGCGGAGCTGGCCTACGGCGCCGGTTTGCGGTTGATGGAGTTGATCAGGCTCCGCGTTCATCACCTGGACCTCGAACGCGGCCGATTGCAGGTGATGGCGGGCAAGGGCAACAAAGACCGCGTGACGGTCCTTCCCCGCCGGCTCGTGCCCAAGCTCAGTGACCGTCTGCGGGAATTGCGCGGCTTATGGGAAAGGGACCGGGCGAACGGCGTGCCCGGCGTGTGGCTCCCGGAAGGCCTGGCGAGGAAATATCCCAAGGCTGGGGAAAGCTGGGAGTGGCAATGGGTGTTTCCCTCGCGCGAGACCAGCATCGATCCGGCGACAGGAATTCGCCGCCGGCACCACCTGACCGACAGTTCGTTCCAACGCGTGGTGCTCGATGCCGCGCGCAAGGCGGGATTCAGCAAACGGGTCACGCCGCACGTGCTGAGGCATTCCTTCGCGACCCACCTGCTGGAGGAAGGGACGGACATCCGCACCGTGCAGGAGCTGCTGGGACATGCGGATGTTCGGACAACGCAGATTTACCTGCACGTGATGCAGAAACCGGGGCTGGGGGTGAGGAGCCCGCTCGATCGAAGAGAAAGCTGAAATTCTGAAAGGCTGAAAAGCTGAAAGCTGAGACCTGAGAGCTGATGGCTGGGAACGGTGTAGCGGCGCGCTATGAGCGTCGTGGATTGCATTGCGTCGTTGATCGAGGAGCAACCGTCATAGACGGCTGCGACAAGTCGGGCGTGAAGCCCGACCTACCTCCATCCGTGTGATCCGAGAAATCCGTGGTGACTGCGCGGAGTCAGATCGCCACGTGCTCGAGCGCGGGCTCGTGGAGGATGTCGCGCATGACCCAGAAGTGGGCGTCGCAATCCGTCAGGCGGAAGACCTCGATCAGATCGTCCACCGGCCGGCCGGCCAGCTGCGACAGGAACGCCCGGTCCTGACGCGCACGGGCTTGGAGCTCCGGCGAGGTCACCAATTCCATCCGGCCGGTGACGCGCATCTGCCGGGTTTGCACGAGGTCCGTGGGATGGCTGCAGAAGCAGACCTCCGCGCGGGGGTTGGCCTTGAGCTGGGCGCTGACTTTCTTCGGCGACAGGAGGACGAAGTAAAAGCCGGTGTCGTCGGCAAACCATAGCAGGACCGTGCGGACATGCGGCTGGCTGCCCTCGACCGTGGCGAGGCTGCACACCGGGTTCGCCCGGGCGAATTGAATGTAATCCTCAATTTTCATCGGTGGGAGTAGACGGGCGCCAGCGGACATCCCCAAGCGACTCAACCCCGAGGTCAGGCCGTCCGGAGCGGCCCACAGCCTGGTGGGGATCCTAGTGGCGACGGCCGTCGCTCAAAGTCCAATTGCTGCGCATTTCTTGGCCCAGAAACATGAAATGATGAAATGCTGAAAGACTGAAACCTGAGATCTGAGAGCTGAGAGGCTGGCAGCGGTGAAGCGGCGCTCCAGAGCGTCGTGGTTCGGGTCGGCGGTCACAGGCCCCGCTACATGTTGAGCCTAAAATCCGACCAGTGAGCGAGAGAAAGGACACACCCCGTCGCTTCGCCCGCCTGCGCCTGGCTTCGGCGCGGCGAGCGCCACCCCTCTTCTTAGAGGGGAGCCAAGCCAACTCCGATAGAATTCCCCTCTAGAAAGAGGGGCCTGCCGTCCGTAGCCTTGGCGAAGGATGGTGCCCGGCAGGGCGGGGTGTGTATCGGGTGAATTCAAATCAGCGAGCGCCTGGTCTTTTCATCCGTGTGATCCGTGAAATCCGTGGTGATAGCGCAGGGTCTGGGTTCTCGGGTCTGGCGTCTGGGTCTCTTCGTCGTCGGGCGTAAAGCCCGACCTGCGTTCCGTGGTCTACCTGACCGCAGCGGGCGGACGGCCTCAGCCCTTCGGCTCGAAGCGGCTGGCGGCGCGGTTCTTCTTCACCGCGTGGGCGGGGGCGACCACGCCATTCATCGCGATGTAGACGCCGGGCGGGAGCGCCTGGAGCGCGCCGACGGCACAGCCGAGATTGAACACGGCATCGCTGTTGCGGAAACGGGCCGGCTGCATCGCGCCGGTGAAGACAATCACCTTGTCCTTCAGGCCGGCGAGTGCCGCCGCCGTGGCCGTCATCGTGTCGGTGCCATGGGTGATCAGGATGTGTTTCTCGGGCGCAGCCGCGACGCGCTGGCGCACGAGGTCGCGGTCGGCATCGGTCATGGCCAGGCTGTCCTTCTGCATGACGGACTCGACCACGAAGTCGAAGGTGACGTTGGACTCGCGAAACACGGGCCCGACCTGGGGTTCGCCGACCTCGTAGGTGCTGGCGGCGTCGAAGTAGACCTTGTCGATGGTCCCGCCGGTGGCGATGACACGGATGCGCATGGCGGAAAGGTGGCCGGCGGTCGGCCTCGAATCAAAGACTTTTGCGCGGGGTGGAGCGCGTTGACCTCTACGCGCTGTTGTAGCGGCGGTCTATGACCGTCGAGTTCGATGAAGCGCGTTGAGGCCAACGCGCCCGCGCCTCACCAGCCCTCGCCCTTGGTCGACGTGCGGATGCGGAGCAGATACTGCTGGGCGGTGATGTAGAGGGTGCCGCCGTCGTCGCCCCACGCGCAATTGGCGGTGCCCGTGTGCGTCTTGATGCGGCCGAGCAGCCGGCCGGACGGGGAGATGATCAGAAGTCCGCCGGGCCCGGTGGCCCAGACGTTGCCCTCGCGGTCGACCTTCAGGCCGTCGCAACCGCCGCCGTCGCCGGCCTTGAGCAAGGCCGCGGGATCATAGAAAATGCGCTGATGGGCGAAGGTGCCGTCGGCCAGCACATCGAAGGCATAGAGCTTTGGCGCGGCGGGGTCGGTCGAGCCGATATACACGACCTTGCCGTCGGGCGAGAAGCCGATGCCGTTGCAGAAGCGCACGGCGTCGGAAAGCAGCGTCACCCTGCCGTCGGGCGTCACGCGATAGATGCCGTGGCCGGGCTGTTCCTTCTGCGGCGATTTGTCGCCGCCAACGAGCCCGTAGGGCGGGTCGGTGAAGTAGATGCTCCCGTCCGGGCGGACGGCGAGGTCATTGGGGGAGTTCAAGCGCTTGCCGGCGTAGCGATCGGCGAGGACGGTGAATTGCCCCGCGTCGTAACGCGCGATCCGCCGCGCGCCGTGCTGGCAGAGGAGGAGTCGCCCCTGGGCATCGCGGGCCAGCCCGTTGCTGCCCTCCTGGCTCACCCCTGGATCCGAGGAGAACGAGCCGCTGGGATGGAGGAATACCTTGGCGCCATACGCGCCGGGCTGCCAGCGATAGACCGTGTTGCGGGGCACGTCGGAAAACAGCACGGCGCCGTCGAGCCAGACCGGGCCTTCCGCCCAGCTGAAGCCGTCGGCCAGTTGCTCGATGACGGCACCGGGGGCGATGAGCCGGTCGAGGGCGGGGTCGAGGCGTTCGACCTGGCCGGGTTGGTAAGGGTGGATGCTGGTGGCCGCGGAGGCGGTCACGGCGAGCAAGGCGGCGGCGAAGGCCGGCCGCAGCAATCGGCACGTGGATCGAGAGGACATGCGGGGACAAATGGCGAAAGGATCCGAACTGTTCAACCGGAACAATTCACTGGAAAACCACAGATCGACACCGATGAACCCAGATGAGACGGAGTTCCGGCGAGAAGGAGCTTGGTGGCTCGGCCCAAGATTGAGTGAGGCGTCTGGCGCTCTATGTTCGCGGCCAATGCCTTTTCTCATCTGTGTTTATCTGTGTGCATCTGTGGTTCAAATGCATGAGTCGGGGTCCGAACCACTATTGAGCATTACTCATAGAAGCGACACACCCCCTCGCTTCGCCCGCCTGCGCCTAGCTTCGGCGCGGCGAGCGCCACCCCTCTTGCTAGAGGGGAGCCAGATCAAGGCCAACGAAGGTCCCCTCTACAAAGAGGGGCCTGCCGTCCGTAGCCTTGGCGAAGGATGGTGCCCGCAGGGTGGGGTGTGTAGGGTCGGGTCTTCGCGATCGCCACGATTTACGTCACTACTTTGTGAAATGATCAGTGATCATGGCCCCGCGAGGCTGATGGCCGCGCCTCCACCCAGTACCACCTTCACGCCGGATTCGATTTTTGTGCCGCTGCGGCCCTTTTTGTGGCTGAAAGGTCTCATGGCCGGGCAACCGAACATCCTGGGGATTGTCACGACCCATCCGCCTTCGCTCCGAAGCTACGGCGAGACGAGTCCGCCTTCGCTCCGAAGCTACGGCGAGACTGAGAGGGTGAACGAAGAGAGCGCCCGGGGCTGATACGATGCCGCGTCCGAATATTCTCTGGATCGTCACGACCCAATGGCGGGCGATGGCCACCGGCTATGCCGGCGACCCGAATGCGCGCACGCCCTGGCTCGACGGGCTGGCCAGCGAGGCCGTGGATTACACCCAGGCGGTGACGCCGCATCCGCTCGGGCCGCAGGCGCGGGCGGCGCTGCTGACGGGCCGGCTGTGCCCGGAAAACGGCGTGAGCGATTATTGGGACCCGCTGCCGATCTATGGGACGGCGCCGGAAAAGGAGAAGGGCGACGGTCACAGACCGCCGTTGCCGTTGGGGCGCACGATCGCGCACGCGCTGCGTGACCGCGGCTATGTCACGGGGTTCTTTGGCAAATGGCATCTCGCCAAGCGCGACCGGTCGGCGCCGTTCGTCGGCGAGGAGCATGCGCGCATGATCGTGCCGCCGGAGCGGCGAGGCGGCTTCGATATCTGGGAAGGCTTCGAAAGCGGTTTCCTCCTGAACGATCCTTGGCTGCACGGCACCCGGCTGCCGGAGCCGCAGCAGTTCAGGGGCTACCAGTCCGACGTGCTGGGCCAGCGTGCCGCCGCGTGGTGCCGCGAGGGGACGGCGCGCGAGCTGGCGGATGGGCCGCCCTGGTTCTGCCTGGTGAGCCTCGAGGCCCCGCATCCGCCCTACCACGCGCCCGCGTCGCACGTGGCCGAGCGCCGGCCCGAGGAAATCAAGTTGCGCGCGAACGTCCCGGCCGCGTCGCCGGCCGCCCGGATCGCCCGCGAGGAACTCGCGGGTTACTACGCCCACATCGAGGCGACGGACCGCGCGATCGGCAAGCTGCTGGCCGAGATCGAGCTCTCCGACACGATCATCGTCTTCACCTCGGTGCATGGCGACATGCACGGCGCGCACGGGCTGTTTCGCAAGGCCTGGCCGTACGAGGAGTCGGTGCGCGTGCCGCTGCTTGTGCGTTATCCGCACAAGCAAGTGACAAGTGACAAGGGGCAAGTGACAAGTGGAGTCAGCCAAAGCCCGGTGAGTCTCGTGGACCTGCCGCACCTGGCGGTGGCCTGGGCCGAGGGTCGCGACTGGCAGTGCCGGCGCGACAGCGCGGCGATCTCCATGCCCACGGCCGCGAGCATCCCGTTGCAGTGCGACCGGGCCTGGCGCGGCTTCCGCACGCCCCGGCACAAGCTCGTGCTCAAGGCCGACGGCAGCCCGTGGCTGTTCTTCGACCTGGCCAACGATCCGCTCGAGCTGAAGAACCTGGCCGAGGACCCGGCGCGCCGGAACGAAATCGAAGCATTGAAGGCGCTGCTGTAGGCGTGGCATGGCTGGTCCGGCATTGCGCTCGGTTGTAGCGGCGGTCTGTGACCGTCGCAATTCGGGTCGGCGCCCATAAAGCGCCGCGACAGGGGTGCCGTCGACACTCGGGCCGATCGTGGCGCAAAGGCGCTCCAGCGCGCCAGCCCGCGCGGAGCAATGGTCTAGGATGCAAGGCCGGACATTCGACTCGGGCCTGGATTTCGATCGGTGGAGGGCCGGCCTCCCGGCCGGCCGCGGTCGGCCAGGAGACCGACCCTCCAGACCGGCTCGCATGACACACCCTTGAGCGCAAGGCAGTCACCCACGGCATTTCAGCCCGCACGGAGCGCGGGCTCCACCGCCTCACGCCCCGTCCTTCGGGCCGAAGTAGCGGGTGATGATGCTCTGGATGTCCTCGATCTTGACCGGCTTCGTGATGTAGTCGTTCATGCCGGCGGCGAGGCAGCGCTCGCGGTCGCCCTGCATGGCATTGGCCGTGAGCGCGACGATGACGGGCTGGGCCGGAGGCGGGATCCGCGTGCGGATCGCCTTCGTGGCCTCGAGGCCATCCATCTCGGGCATCTGCATGTCCATGAACACAAGCTGGTAGTTCCGCTCGCCCACGGCCCGCACGGCCTCGAGCCCGTTGGCCACGGCGTCGGCGGTGTAGCCCATGCGGTCGAGGTAGCGCAGGGCGACCTTCTGGTTCACCAGGTTGTCCTCCACGAGCAGGATCTCGAGCGGGATGGTTTCGGCGAGCCGGACGGCGACGCCGGTCGTCATCGGCGGCGCCGACATGCTGGCATGGGTGCCGTGGATCACGTGCCGGAGCGTATCGTGCAGCAGGTAGGGCTTGATCGGTTTCGGCAGGTGGAAAATGAGCGTGTCGGTCGAGTCCGGGCGCCGGGTGCCCTCGTCGGGCGAGGTGTAGAACACGATCGGCAGCTCGGGAAACTTCTCGCGCAGCCGGGCCACCAGTTCCAGGCCGGGCGCGTCGCCCAGGCGATGGTCGACGATGGCGGCGGAGAGCTGCGCCTGGGCGGCAAGCCGCAGGGCCTCGGTCGCGTCGGCGGCGAGGAGCGGCCGGAGCTGCCAGGCCGTGAGGCAGTCGCGCAGCATGGCGCGGTTGACGTGGTGGTCGTCGATGGCGAGGACGTCCTGGCCGGGGATGGGCGCGAACAGCGGCGGCGCGCCGCCGGCGGCGAGGTCGACGACGTCCGCCTCGATGCGGAAATGGAAACGCGAGCCCCGGCCCGGCGTGCTCTGCACGTCGATGCTGCCGCCCATGAGCTGGCACAGGCGGTCGCAGATCGCGAGGCCCAGGCCGGTGCCGCCGTATTTCCGGGTGGTCGAGGAATCGACCTGGCTGAACGGCTTGAACAGCAGGTTCAGCCGCTCGGGCGGGATGCCGATGCCGGTGTCGGTCACGTAGAACTCGAGCGTCACGCGCTCGTCGCCGCCGGCGGCCGGCCGGTGGCGCGCGGCGACGCCGACCTCGATCGTGACGAAGCCGCGCGGCGTGAACTTGACCGCGTTGTTGACGAGGTTGACGACGATCTGGCGCAGGCGGGTGATGTCGCCCAGCACGCAGGCCGGCACCTCGGGGTCGATGTGGTAGGCGAGCTCGATGTCCTTGATCGCCGCCTGCTGGGCGAAGATGTCGATGGCCTCCTCGAGGCACTGGGTGAGCTCGAAGGGATGGTTCTCCATCTCCATCTTGCCCGACTCGATCTTGGAGAAATCGAGGATCTCGTTGATGATGGAGAGCAGCGCGTCGCCGCTGGTGCGGATGGTGTTGATGTAGTCGCGCTGCTCGGCGGTCAGCTCGGTCTCGAGCATGAGGCTGGTCATGCCGATGACGCCGTTCATCGGCGTGCGGATCTCGTGCGACATCGAGGCGAGGAACTCCGACTTGGCGCGCGAGGCGGCGTCGGCGTCGGCCTTGGCCTGGCGCAGCGACTGCTCCGTGGCGACGCGCGCGGTGATGTCGGTCTCCATCGCAATGAAGTTCTCGACGACGCCCTCGTCGCTGAGGACGGGCTGCACGTCGAGGCGGACGTGGAAGCGGCGGTCCTCGGACGCCAGCTGCACGACGTCGATGGTGACCGGCTCGCGGCGTTCGATCGCCGCCGCGATGCGGTCGACCGCGCCGGCGTCGCCGTCCGGGCTGGCGAGCAGCGCGGTCAGCGGCTGGCGGGCGACCTCGGCGGGCCGGCGGCCGGTGAGGCGGCAGTAGCTCTCGTTGACCCACTCGATCTGGCCGCGGTCGTCGGTGATGATGACGCCGTTCTCGGTCTTGCTGGCGACGAGCGACAGCTTGCGGGTGGCGGCCTGGCTGGCCCGCAGGGCCTCGTCGGCGCGCTTGCGGGCATTGATGTTCTGGATCGTGCCGAGGACGCGGACGGGCTGGCGGGCCGCGCTGAACGTGGTGCACTTGGCGCGCAGCGCGATCCAGGTCCACTCGCCGCTGCCATGCAGGATGCACTGCTCGATCTCGATGAAGGGCGTCTCGCCGCGGAAATGTGCCTCGATGACGGCGCGGACCGCCGGCTGGTCGTCAGCGTGGAGGAGCTCGAGCCAGCCCTTGCCCGTGGCGGGCATGGCGGCGGGCTCGTACCCGATGATCTTCCAGACACTCGGGGTGCAGAAGACCTGGTCGGATTCGACGTGCCACTCGTAGACGCCGACCTGGGTCGACTCGAGCGCGAGGTTGAGGCGCTCGTCGGTGGCCTTCAGGCGCGCCTCGACGCGGCGGCGCTCCTCGTTCTCGGCGCGGAGCTGCGCGCTGGTCCGCTCGGCGCGGCGCTGGCGGGAGCGCGCCGACTGCGCGAGATTCACGACCAGGCCGAGCAGCGCGCTGACCCCGAGGCCGGAGACGAGGGCGAGCCCGGGCAGGTACTGGCGGTTGGAGGCCTGGAATTCCGGCCGTGGCGCGAGCGTGATCGTGATGCGCTGGGTGAAGAGGTTGTAGACGGCGGACTGGCGGAGCCGTTCGTCGGCCTTCTCCTCCGGCGCCATCGACTCGAACACGCGGAGGGCGGCGCCGGGGGCCGGGGCCAGCGGGTTGGCCACGCTGACCCGGAACTGGTAGCGGCGGGAAATGTTCAGCCGGCGGTCGATGGTGTCGAAGAACTTGTCGTAGTAGAACTCGCCGACGATGAAGCCGTCCGGATTGCCGTTGCGGGTCACGGGCGAGTACACGGCGAAGGAGGGCGGCGTCAGCGGCGAGTCGAGCGGCGCGGCGATCGCGTAGTCGTGGCTCGAGCGGACGGCGGCGATGGCGGCGCGGCGGACGGGGTTCTCCGCGTGGTCGTAATGCGGGATGTCCTCGTTGCCCTGGTGCGGCCAGAACCAGCGGGTGTGGAGGTTGTCGTCGACCCACTGGATCGAGCTGTAGCCCTCGAACGCCTGCATGTAGTCGGCCGCGTCGGCCTCCCACTCGGCCTGGGTCGTGCCGTTGGCCTTGCTCCAGTGCCGCGCCATGCGGTTCAGGCTCTCGACATGGGACTCGAGCTCGCCGCTGAAGAGGGCGGCAATGTTGTTGATGGTGAGCTGGGTCGTGCCGTTCGTGTAGTTGAGCTCGCGCTGGCTGAGCGCGATCCAGAAGGCGATGGTGACCGTCGAGCTGGTGACCACGATCGGCAGCCAGAGCCAGCGCGGGCCGGCGTCGGTGTCATCGCGGGTGTCGACCGCGGCCAGCAGGATGAGGGCGCCGCCGAAAAGCAGGAGCATCACGGCGGCGTGCGGGCCCAGGCGGGCGTAGGTCATCCAGGCGTCCACCGACGTCAGGCCGATGCGATAGCCCAGCAGGGCGGTGAGGCCGTAGGCGCCGCTCAACGAGCCGAGCAGGGCGACGAGGATCGGGCGGCGCCGGTCCTGCGGGCGCAGGCCCATCCAGGCGATGAGCACGCCGGCGAGCGTGAGCAGCGTCGACACCGCGGCGGTCATCCGGCCGACGTGGGAGCCGGCGGTCAGCGCCTCGTGGTTGACCAGCAGGTTGTCGAGGTGGAGGTTCAGCCCGAACGGGTCCTGGATGAGGGTCGCCCAGGCGAGGATGGTGGCGACGAGGGCCAGGCCGACCCCCGTGCGTCTCCATCCGAGGGTCAGGGCAAAGGGGGCCAGGCCCAGCAGCGCCAGGCACGCGCAGGCATTGGCGGGGAAGGCGGGGTCGTAGGTCCGGGGCTGGGCCAGGGCGAGGTTGCCCGTTTCCCAGCCCCCGAGCATCGCCAGCGCGTAAACGGTCAAAACCCCGAACGGCGCAAGGCAGCCATAATGCAGCAGGCGGAGGCGAATCTGGGAGACGGGTGACATGAATTACGGCCGGAATCTTGCTACGGGGGCGCTCCAGCCATAGCAATGTGTTTTAAGGGGAATTCCCCATGCCGGCCGGGAGCCGTTGCGACGTGGAGCCGCGGGGATCATCGGGGTGGAGAAAGGCGGAGCGACTTGACCTCAAGGCGCGGGAGACCGGCCCTCCAGCTTTGGGCGACCCGACGCGCTGAGCCCAGCGCGCTCCATCTGGATGAAATGATCCCGGCTACGTCTTGGGCGGCGCCGGCGGAGTCTTGGGCGGCGCCAGCGGAGCCTCGGTCTTGTCGGGCGGCGGCGAGGAGGAGGGGCCGACGACGAGGGACCAGCTCGGCTTGCTCACCGGGCCGGTCAGCTTGAGCTCGAGAATGCTCACGAAGGGGCTGACGACGATGCCGACGGCCACCTTCAGCGGGTTGCTGCTTTCCAGGAACGGCTTGAGCCGGGCGGTGAAATCGAGGCCATTGGTTGCGAAGGTGTAGTCGCCGCGGGCGTCGATGACCGCGCCGGAGCCCGTGACCTTCAAGTCGGGGAAGTGCAGCTTGCCCTGGTCAATCTTGAAGCTCGTGGTGGCGGCGTTGAGCTTCAGGGACGAGAAGTTCAGCGACAATCCGCTCAACACCTGCGACAGTAGTCCGAACAGGTGGATCTCGCCCAGCTCCGCGCCCTTGAGCGAGGCGTTCCCGCTGCCCTTGAAGCTGGCCAGGTCGCCCGGCACGCCGTCCGCCGACAGGGCGAGGTCGAGTTTGCCGCTGGCGGCGCGCTGCATGAATTTGCTTTCCGTGACCGAGACCGCCTTCTGGCCGGTGTGGCGGGCGGTGTATTGCTCGACGCTGCGGATGCTCGCGGCCAGCCCGGCGCCGGTGACCGAGAGGTCAAACCCGAGGCGACGCGCGTCCGGCGGCCCGCTGAGGGTGGCCCTGCCCCCGCCGGTGCCGCCGGCCGCCGCGAAGGAAATCCGGTCGAGGCGCACGTCGTCGGCCTTGACGGTCCCGTCGACCTCCACCGCGTCGAGCGGGAACCCGTAGAATTCGAGGCCGTCCGTCGCGGTGCCGTGGAAGGTGTAGTCGGGCACGGGTCCCGGCCACGCGCCGACCAGGGCGCCGGCGACATGCAGTTGCGGCGGGGTGGTGAACTTCAGGCTGTCGAGCAGCCCGTCGATCTTGCCGCCGGCCATCGCCCGGTAGGTGTCGCGATCGAGGTTCGCGTCGAAGGCGAAGTCGACCCGTTCCGCCCGGTGCTCGAACGGATCCGCGTAGCGCCGGAAGCGGCCCGCGAGCCGCTGGCGGCCGCCCGCGCGCCCGCCGGTGATCTCGAGCGCATCGACCAGCTGCGGGCGCACGAAGATCCGCGTGTGGACCGCGTCGAACGTGCCGCCGAGGACGCGCGTTCCCACGGCGTCGGCGCGGCCGAAGTACAGCGTGCGCAGGTGGTCCTTCCAGCGGCCGCTTACCTCGACGTCGGCCTCGGCCGGGCCGCCGGCAAACTCGAAGTTGTGCGCCCAGAAGTTGTGCCACCAGCCGGTCTTGAACCAGCCGTCGATCTCCAGCGGCCGCAGCCGGCCGGTCAGGAGCATCTGGTAATCGGTCGTCTTGAAGTCCATCCAATACGAGCCGGTGGCGAAGTTGTCGGCCAGCTCCACGCGGGCGTCGTGCGCGAGGAACGAGGTGCCCACGATGTCGATCCGGCCGCGGGCGGCGGTGATCTTGACCCCATGCGAATCGAGCCGGCCGGCATCCACCACGCCCGCCACCCGTTCGAAATGCCAGCCGGGCCCGAGCTCGGCCTCGGCGGTGAAACCGACGGGGTCGCCAAAGACAAAATACGGCGCGGCCCGGGGCGTGTGCTTTTCGAGCACGGCGCTGATGAGGTCCGGGGCCACGCGACCTTCGCCGCGGATGCGCGCGGTCTGGCGCGCGAGCTCGGCGTCGACCTCGGCCGCGAGGAATTCACCCCGGACCTGGGTCTCCACCGCGGCGCCGACCTGCGGCCAGCCGGCGAGCCGGGCGCGCAGGACTGGACCGAGCGCGGTTTCGCCCTCGGCCGTCAGCCGCCCGACGGCGACCAGGGCCTCGAGCGGGCGCACGAGCCCGGCTGCCGGTTCCAGCCGCGCCGTCAGGATGGCCCGGACGTGGTCGGCGTCGACCAGCCCGCGGTAGCCCGCCCGGGCGACGGCGGCGTGGAGCCGCACGGGCCGGGCCGCCTTGCCTTCCAGGCGCACGGTGGTCGCCGCCACCAGCTGGCCGAGCACGAGCGGCTGGCCCCAGGGCTGGTCCGCGCCCGCGGCGGTGAACACGACGGTGGCGATGTTGCCCACGCCCGCGAGGAGCTCGAGCCGGACATCGAGGGTGGGACTTTCGAAGGCGTCGAACCGGTGGATTTCCACGGCCACCCGGCGGCTCGTCTGCAGGAACTGGCGCGTGATCTCCGCGGGCGACAGGGGCGCGGCGCCGGCGGCGCGCGGCGGGACGCGAATGTCGCCCGCGGCCGTGAGCGCGAGCTGGCCGACGCGCCCGGCGAACTGGTCGACGTGCCAGACGTTGTCCTCGTGGCGCAGCATGACGGTGAGGTCGCGGAGCAGCGGTTCGACCGTGCCGGTGGGGGAGAGCATCGCCGGCAACTGCAGCGCCGCGCCTTCGAGCTGGATCTCGTCCGGCACCGGCCGGCCGGCCAGGATCGACCAGATGCTTCGCCGCACGTACATCAGGCGGCTCGTGACCAGCGGCTCCTCGAACTGGCCGGTGCGGAGCTTGACGTCCCGCAGCAGGATCCGGCCGGTCGGGTCGAACACCGCGCTGCCGAACGTGATGCCCAGGTCGGCCTGCGCGAGCCCCGCCTCGACCCGGCGCAGGACGAAATCGGGGACCGGCAGCTCGCGGGCGATCGCGACAAAGGCCAGGCAGCACAGCGACACCGTCAGCACGAGCCAGAGCGCCCAGCAACCCACGGTCAGGCAGCACGAGCCGCAGAATTGCAGCACGGACTTGAGGGCGCTGGGGCGGGAGGTCATCGCGGCTGTTGTCGCGGCGGTCTATGACCGTCGCATCAATGTTATGAGGCTAGCGGATTGACAGTTCCTTGGTCAGGCCACTCGCCATCTTCCGGAATCAGGCCGGCCCGAATAGGATGCGCGCGAACGTACTCCCATTTCTCCTCGTAAGATTCACCGGAGCGCAGGACATGGTCGAAAAAGCCCTTCTGCCAGCGAGGAGAGGAACAGCCTTCGCCGCGCCGGCATTTCGAAAGACTGTTCTTCAGCGATTTCACCCCGGATGAGAGGTCATTACCGTTCCCGATCGCCACAAACAAATGGACGTGATCTGGCATGAGGACATATCGACCGACGTCGATTCCCCCCATCCCGGCTTGAAGGCAGAAGGCGACGAAGGCGTTGTGAACTGCGGGGCGAGCGAGGAGGGCCTGACGATTGCTTGTGCAGAAGGTCACGAAATATGACGGGCACCTGTCGTGGGTCTTCGAAAGCCGGGTTAGGCGTGGCGGATACATCGGAATGACGGGGCGACGGTCATAGACCGCCGCTGCAGTCAGGGCTTGGGCGCGGGCTGGTCGGCCGGCGGCGTGGCGGCCTTGTCTTCGCCGGATTTCGGGGCGGCGGATTTCTCCTTGGCCGCATCGGCCTCCGGCGCCGCGGGCACGCCCGGGTCGTTCTTGGCGGCGTAGGTGAAGGCGAACACCGCCTGGAGCATTTCGGGCGTCACCTCGAATTCGACGCCCCCGAATTCAGCGGTGCCGGCGTAGAGGGTGGTGCCGCCGATGCGCTCGGTCAGGTAGAGCGTCGACGTGGTGTTCGACGCGTCGCCCGCGCCGCCGGCGAAGACGATGTCGGTGTCGAGCCGGTATTTCCACGGCTGGGTGCCCTGGGGCGTGTCGGCGTGGTCGGTCGAGAAGGTCTCGGCGACGAACCGCTTCGCCTTGAGCGTGCGGATCTGGGCGAGGAGCACGACGCCCACCTTGAGTGTCGCCTCGGGCTGGTCGGCCTTGGCCAGCCCCTCGAACGTGACGGCGTGCTCGTTGTGCACCTGGTAGTAGACCTGCCCGGTGGCGAGGTCGGCCAGCTTGATGGTGGTGATGCGCGCGCTGTCCGGCAGCTCGCGCAGCAGGCGCTGCCGGAAATACCGGGCGGAGGCGGGCGCCTGGTCGAGGATGTCGGGCAGGATGCGATAGACGAAGGGCGCGCCGGTCACGCGCGCGAACGCCTGGCCGGCCTGGCCGGGCGAAATGCCGACCTGCAGGGTCTGCGCGGACGGTTCGTTGCCGCGAAGGCCGCCGCCGGTGTTGAGGTTGAGGGTGATTTCGCGCTCGGGCCGGTTGAAGCCCTTGTCCTCGAGGTCGGCGGCCGAGGGCGCGTCGCTGACGAACCGCGGCCGGTCCTTGCCCATGTCGTGCGCAGAGAGGAGTTTCAGTTTCTGCAACAGGTCCTCGACGATCGCGGTGTCGGCCGTCGTCGTCTGCGGCACCTGGCCGGGCAGGCGCACGACCGCCTGCCAGCCGCCGGCCGAGCCGCTGGCGCCGGCCTCGAGCTTCTGGAGCGTCAGCTCGGGCTGGCCGGGCGCGGCGATGACAAGCGACGTGACGGTATCCGGCTCGAAGTCGAGGACGTGCGGGTCGCGCAGCGCCTCCTGGGCCGTGCGCAGGACCGCGAGCAGCGGCTCCGGCACGTCCACGGTGAAGGCGACGGCCTTGTCCTCCACCTTGGCGAAATACTCCGTGTGCGGCAGCGTGCCCTCGCCGGAGGCCGGCACGGTCGCGCCGGCGGGCTTGCCGAGGAGCAGCGTCTCGCGCCGCGCGTTGCCCTCGAGCGTCACGCGCACGGCCGGCGAGCCGAGGCCGGTGCGTTCCGGATCGGCCTCCTTGGGATCGAGAAAGTTTTTCGCCTTGAGGCCGTTGAGGGTGTTGATCGTCACCTCGACCGCGCTCTTGCTGGCGCGGGCGTTGATCGGCGCCTCGAACGACCAGCGCGCGGCGGCGTCGCGGCGCAGGCGGACCTTGAGGTTGGACGGCGCGGCGGCCTGGAGGTTGAGCGAGCGCACCTCGAACACGGGCACGGTGAAGATCGAGTCGGCGCGGATCTCGTCGAGCGGCATGCCGGTCGTGTCGGCCAGGCTGCGGCCGACCACGTGGATGCGGGTGCCGTCGGCGGACAGCACGTACAGGCGGTTGCCGATCTTGGTGTCGTCGCCGATCTTCAGCGTGTAGGCCTTCCCGGCGGAGGTGAAGCTGAGCGTGATGGCCGGGTCGGTGAGGCCGTAGTCGGCGAGGGTCTGGCCGCTCTTGGCGAGGTCGGCGACGGCGAAGCTCGTGTCGTGCTCGAGGAACTGGAGCTCGTTGGTGATGCGCGAGACGGCGTTGGCATTGGCCGGCCAGTCGTAGGGCTGGCTGAGCCACCAGGTGTCGTTGCGCCGCTCGAGCTTCACGGTCGGGCCGTTGCGCATCGTGCGCGTGAGCGAGTCGATCGCGGCGGCCTCGGGGCCGAGGACGCGGCGGCGGGCCTCGAGGGTCTTCTGCTCGGCCTTCCACTTCTCCTCGTAATTGAAGATGTAGAAGAAGAGGACGACGTTGAGGAAAAGGAGGACGACGGTGACTTTCGAGCGCATGGCCGGGAAAAGTGTTAGGTTTTACGTGTTAGGTTTTAAGGGCGGTGCGCGGAAGCGGGTGCGGGGGTGGGAGCTTAAAACCCAAGGCTTGAAACATGAACCGCGGAACGTCAGTTCCGCCTGGTCCAGTAGACGAGGAGGCCGAGGAGCGCGACGGCGCCCGGCACGATGAGGAAGAGCGCGAGGCGCAGGCGCATCAGCTCGTCCTGGCTGAGCGCGAGCTGGAAGCGCTGGATCGGGCGGGGCGGGATGTTGAGCTGCGTGTCGCGGTCGACGGCCCAGTTCACGGTGGCGAGGAACAGGTTGAGGTTGCCGACATTGATGATGCGGTTGTTCGTGACGACATCGGCGCTGCCGAGGACGGCGAGGCGGCCGCCGCGGACGCTGAGCGGCAGGTTGTTGGCGGGCTTGAGCCGCTCGGAGATGACCATGACGCCGAGGCCGTTCTTGAGCTTGAGGTCGGTGCCCGGCGTGTATTCGGGCCGCGTGCGGAGATTGAGGCTTTTCTCGCCCCAGGCGTTCTCGCTCGTGGCGACCAGCTCGCGGATGCTCAAGCCGTCGTCCTCGGACCGCCCGATGTCCTTCGTGACCACGCGGGCGGAGCCCACGAGCACCGGCAGGCCGTTGGCGATGATGTTGTCGGTGATGTGGCTGAGCGGGTCGGGGGCGAAGCGCCAGAGCCGGAGGTCGCGCGTCTCGGTGAAGCTCCGCGGGTCGGGATCGATCACGACGTTGTCGTAGACGATGACGCCCCAGTCGAAGAGCAGGTTGTCGAGGCCGAGCGGTCGCAACGGGTCGGCCATGAGGATGATCCGGCCGGCGCGGGTCTGCAGGTAGTTGCGGAGCAGCTCCTCCTCGAACGGCTGGACCCGGCCCTGCTGGCCGATGATGAGGATGAGCGCGGCGTCGTCGGGGATCTTGTGCGCGATCGACAGGTCGAGCTGGGCCACGTCGTAGTTGCGCATGCGCAGCTCGTCGCTGAGCTGCGACAGGCCCCGCAGCCCGTCGACGTCGTCGGGGCGCATCTCGCCGTGCCCGGCGAGGAAGTAGAGGCGTTTCTTGTCCGGGCTGGAGACGTCGAGGATGGCGGCGGTGAGGGCGGGCTCGCCCAGGAAGGATTCCTTCCGGCCCTCCTTCGTGTTGACCTTGTAGAACTCGCCGACCGGCATGACGCGCCGGTGGTCGCCGCAGGCGAGGACGACGGCGTTGGGCGTCTCGAGCTTCAGCTCCTCGGCCTCGCGGCGGTTCTGGTAGATGTCGATGGTGCGGACGTTGATGCGGCCCTTGCCGCTGGCGCGGGTGACGTAGGCGTACTCGCGCAGCAGGCTGGTGATGTCGCGGTAGGACTGGGCCAGCTCCGGGTTGTCGCTGTCGCGGACGATGGTGACGTAGACGTTCACGTCGCGCTCCAGGCGCTCGAGGTAGGACCGGGTCTCGGCGGAGAGCGACTGCCGGCGGCTGTGGGTCAGGTCGAAACGCCAGGCGTGGTTGAGCGCGATGTAGTTGAGCCCGCCGAACAGGCCGAGGAAGAGGAGGGCCTGGAGGATGAGGTTCGTGAACCGGATCCAGCGCGCGGCGCGAAAGCTGTCGGAGAAATGCATGCGCCTAGCTGTTGAGGATCTTGGCCTCGACCCCGAGGATGCTGAAGATCAGCGCGAGCGTGGCGCCGCTGACGTAGAAGATGATCTCGCGCGTATCGATGACGCCGTGGGTGAAGTCGTCGAGGTGCTGCGCGATCTGGAGGGAATCGACGGCGGTCTTCGCCGGCAGGAGGACCTCCTGGTTGAGCACCGGCAGGTCGGCCAGGTAGCTGAAGCCGAGGATGAGGCCGATGAGCAGCGTGCAGCACAGGACGCCGGCGACCTCATGGCTGCGGGTCATCGCGCTGGCGAAGATGCCGACGGCGATGAACAGCAGCCCGCTGACCGCAATGAACAGGTACCCCCCGGCCAGCGGGCCGGCGTCGAGGTAGCGCGCATCCCGGGCGTAGAGATGCAGGAGGTAGTGGAACCCGAGGGTCGAGCCCCAGAGCAACAGGTAGAAGAAATACGCGGCGGTGAACTTGCCGAGCACGACCTCGGCGGTGGTGACCGGCGAGGTGAGCAGCGTCTCGAGCGTGCCCTGCCGGCGCTCGGCGGCGAACGTCTTCATCGTCAGCAGCGGCACCATGAACAGCACCGGGAACCAGTAGAGCTGGAAGAACAGCACGGCCGGCGGCGACTCCTGCGGCGACTTGGTGTAGACGTCGAGCAGGTTGGTGAAGATGAATCCCATCACGAGGAGGAACAGCACGGCGGCGATGTAGGTGCTCGCGCTGTACATCAGGCTGCGGATCTCCTGGGCGACGATGGTGAAGTAGTGGCGCATCAGGAAGACCGGCTTAGGGCGGCCGGGGTAGGGGCGCTTGCCCTCAAGCGCCTCGCCTTCCGAGGGCCGTTGGGGGCAACGGCCCCTACCGTCGTACTGAACGACACCGCGGTTTGCCCATGGTAATATTTGAATTTCATATCTTCGGCAGGGGCGCACGCTCGTCGCCGTTGCGCTCCTTCTGGTCGGGCAGCCGGGCGTCCCAGCTGCGGCGGGTCGCGGCGAGGAAGACATCCTCCAGCGTCGGCTCGAGCCGGCTGAGCGCGCGCACGCGGTAGCCGCGGCCGGGCAGCGCGGCGAGCAGGGCCTCGCCGAGGTCGGCGGAGGCCTCGGTGGTGAGCGTGGCCGTGCAGAAGCCGTCGGGGCCGCAGTCGCCGACCTGGGCCACCTTGAAGCTGGGCTCGATGCCGGCCAGCAGCGGCGCGAGGCCGGCGGGCTCGCCCGCGAACTGGAGCCGGTAGCTGGTGTGGCCGAAGATCTCGTGCCGCAGGTCGGCGGGCGTGCCCTGCGCGACGATGCGCCCGCCGTTGATGATGAGCACGCGATCGCAGGAGGTCTCGATCTCCGGGAGGATGTGGCTCGAGATGATGACGCTCATGCGGCCGCGCAGGCTGGCGATGAGGTCGCGCACGATGATGATCTGGTGCGGGTCGAGGCCGATGGTCGGCTCGTCCATGATGATGACGGCGGGCTCGCCCAGGATCGCCTCGGCAATGCCGACGCGCTGCCGGTTGCCCTTGGACAGGCGCCCGATGACCCGGTGGCGGTTGCGCTTGAGGTCGCACAGCTCGAGGACCTCGTCGATGCGGAGGCGCAGCCGGGCCCGCGGGATTTCCTTCAGCCGCCCGCGGAACCAGAGGTACTCCGAGACCCGCATCTCCTCGGGCAGCGGGTTGTTCTCCGGCATGTAACCGACGTGGCACTTGGTGACCTCGGGGTGGCTGGCGACGGGCACGCCGCAGATGCGCACGGAGCCCGAATTGGCCGGCAGGTAGCCGGTGAGGATGCGCATGGTGGTGCTCTTGCCCGCGCCATTGGGCCCGAGCAGGCCGACGATTTCACCGCGCTTGACCGTGAAGCTCAGGTCGTGGACGGCGGTGAGGGGACCATAGGTCTTGGTGAGATGGGCGACCTCGATGGTGATGTCGGGGATTTCAGCCATGCAGGCGGTTAGGCAGGCATTTACACGCGGAATTGACCGCGCGAGCAAGCCTGCGAATCAGGCGGAGGCAGGCTGCCGCCCCAAGGTGACCTCGCCCGCCCGAAATCGTTCCGTGCCGCCCCCGGCGAGGCGGACGATCAGCGAGCCCTCGGCATCGATGCCCGTGGCGGTGCCGGCGAAGGTGCGGTGGCCCTGCGTCACCGACACGGGGCGGCCCCGGAGCACATCGTAGCGGGCCCAGAGTTCGGCGAACTTGTCGCGATAGTGGCCGTCGACGAACTGCCCGTACGCCGTGAGCACGCGCCCGATGAGCGCGGCGGCGAACCGGTTCAAGTCGAGCGGGCGGCCGGTCGCCTCGGCGAGCGTGGTGGCGGTGCGCTGGAGGTCGCGCGGCAGGTCCGCGAGGCGGCCGTTGAGGTTCAGGCCCAGGCCGAAGACGAGGTCGCGGATCTCGTCGGCGTCGATCCGCGCCTCGGTGAGCATGCCGCCGGCCTTGCGGTCCCCGATGAGCAGGTCGTTCGGCCACTTGAGGCCGGGCGTGAGCTTGCAGAAGTTGGCGATGAGTTCGCAGATGTTGAGACCCATCCAGAGGGTGAAGTCCTGCATGAGGGCGGGCTCGAGCTTCGGGCGGAACACGAAGGTGGAATAGAGGTTGCCGGCCGCCGGGCTGTGCCAGGCCCGGCCGCGGCGGCCGCGGCCCGCGGTCTGCTCGCGCGCGAGGATCACCAGCGGCACGGCGCAGCCGGCGGCCAGCTGGCGCTCGGCCTCGCTGTTGGTGCTGTCCACCCGGTCGAGACACACCAGGTGCGGCGGGCGCGGCCGGCCGCTGAGGTAGGCCTTGACCAGCGTGGCGTGCAGGTGGGACGGGGTGCGGGTCATCCGGTAGCCCACGCTGCGCCGCGCCTCGAACACGAAGCCCTGCTGCGCGAGTTTCTGCAGGTGCATCCAGATCGCCACCCGCGACACCCCCAGCTGCTTCGCGAGCCGGTTGCCCGAGACAGGCTCGGGCTCGGCGGCGAGCAACTCGCGGAGGATGGTGATTTCGGTCGAGGACACTCGTCCGCGATGCTTGGCGCGGATCCGGCGGCTGGCAAGCCGGCGGCAGCGGCGCTGCCCGCGGCCGGCTGATGTTCGTATTGCGAACATCACCGCGAGCCGGGGGACCGATTTTGGCCCGGCCACTGTGTTCTCATGGGAAACAAACGAAACGAGGTTGGGATTTGCGCTGCGCCGTTTCCGGCGCACGCTCGCCCGCAGCAGGATCATGCCGCTGGATTTCGAGACCTTTGCCGACTCCGCCCGCGCCGGGCGGGCTCCGCCGCCGGCCGGGCTGTCGCGCGCGCTGCTGGCCTTGTGGCACGAGGCGCGCGGCGACTGGGACCTGGCCCACCGCCTCGCGCAGGAGGCCGCCGGCGCGGAGGGCGACTGGGTGCATGCGTACCTGCATCGCAAGGAGGGCGACGAGGCCAACGCGGGGTATTGGTACCGGCGCGCCGGGCGGCCGGCGGCCCACGGCGACCTCGCCGCGGAATGGGAGCGGATCGCGCGGGAGTTGCTGGGCGAAGGGACAGGCGGAGCGACTTGATCCCAAGGCGCGGGAGGGTCGGCCTCCTGGCCGACCGTCTCCGGTCCTTGCGGCCGGTCAGGAGACCGGCCCTCCACTCCGGCCGGCAGGGCCGGTGCCGGGCCGCCGGGTTGGGTTGCGTTCCGGACCGGGTGGCTGGAGGCGGGACGCCCTCGTCCCGCGGGTTGCCCTTCGCGCCCATGTCGTGCGGGGTGAGGACACCCCGCCTCCACCGACCCCGGGGTGCCGATGGAGCGCGCCCTCTCGCTGGCCGACCAGGAGGAAACTCCTCAGGGCTTGCTCGCGGCGTCCTTCAGGGCCTTGGCCGATTCGGGATCGACCACCGCGCCGACCTTGGCGAGGCGCGCAACCTCCTCCGCCAGCTCCTCGCGCTTCTTCCGCTCGTACTCGTCGCGGGCGCGTTCCTCGGCGGACACGCCGATGAACGGCAGCGTGAATTTGTTGAGGAAATTGCGATCAAAGGAACCGAGGTTCTCGCGGGCCAGCTTCTGGTTGAACGCATCCCGCGACATCACGATCTCGTCGGTGAGCTTCACGCGCGGGCGCGGCTTTCGCACGGTCATCTTGGGCAGCTCGAGCACGTCCGGGTCGACGGTGACCGGCTTTTCCGGCGGCGGCGGGGCGTACTTTGGCATGGTTGTCGCCAAGGCCTGGGCCAGCCCGGCGGACACCGGCGCGGGCTTGGTCGCGGCCGCCGGCGCCGGGTCGGGGGCCTTGGCGGCATCGGCTTTCTTTTCCGCCGGTGCGGACTGGACCGGACTCGATGGTGCCGGGGCCGCGCTGGCCGCCGCGGAAGGGGTTTCCTCCGCGGACAGTCCCGCCGTCACGGCGAGCAACAGGGAGGCGAGGGCGGCGTTTCTCATGCGATGGTCCTGCAGGATAGGACAGGCGGTTCCGGCATTGTTTCCAGACAAAATCGAGGGGTTCGCTGTAGGAGCCTGCTTGCAGGCGATCGGGCAGGACAGCGATCGGACGAAATCGCCT
>DASZXO010000048.1:0-36891 GCA_035545835.1 Lacunisphaera sp. | reverse complement strand
GCTTGTCGGCCTCACGCCGCGGCTGGATCATTTCCCGGCCCAGCTTTCCGGCGGCGAGCAGCAGCGCGTCGCCATCGCGCGGGCCATCGCCAAGCGGCCCGAGGTGCTCCTCTGCGACGAACCCACCGGCGCGCTCGACGTCCGCACGGGCATTACCGTCCTCGAGGCCATCGTCCGCGCCAACCGCGAGCTCGGCACCCTCACCGTCATCATCACGCACAACGCCGTCATGGCCGGCATGGCCGACCGGGTGATCCACTTCTCCGACGGCCGCGTCCACCACGAGCACCGCAATGCCGTGCGGGCGGAAGTGTCGACGTTGAATTGGTGACGCCAGGAAAAAATCCCAAACGCCAAGGGCCAAACGCCAAAGAAATCCGGAAGCTCCAAAGTCCAAACAACCCTCATCCCCAACCTGATCGTCCTGCCTGCTAGAATGTACGATCCATCCACCCCGGCGCGTTGCGCCACCCCTCTTGCTAGCGGGGAATTAGATTCCCGCCACCGCAGTCCCCTCTATCAAGAGGGGTGCCCGGTAGGGCGGGGTGTGTTGGCCTTCTCCAAGCAGCAAGGCTTCCAGGCCCAAACGTGAATTTCCTCTCGAACGTTTCGGAGCTGGTTTCGCCTTGGGCTTCTTGAAATCTGGAGTTTTTCCGGATGCTCCCCCACCTCGACCGCAAGCTCCTCCGCGACCTGAAGCGCCTCAAGGGCCAGGCGGGCGCGGTGTCGGTCGTCATGGCCTGCGGGCTGGCCATGCTCATCATGGCCCGCAGCCTGATCTACTCGCTCGAGTCGACACGCAGCGAGTACTACCAGACGCATCACTTCGCCGACCTCTTCGGCTCGCTGAAGCGCGCGCCCAACTACCTGGCCGACGAACTGCGTGCGATTCCCGGCGTGGCCACCGCCCAGACCGACATCTCGGTGCCGGTGACGCTTGACCTGCCGGGCGTCGACGAGCCCTGCAGCGGGATCGTCCGCTCCCTGCCGGATTTCAACGAGCCCGAGCTGGACCGCCTCTTCCTCCGCCGCGGCCGCTGGCTTGACCCGGGCTCGCGCGGCTCCCTGCTGGTCGGCGAAGCCTTCGCCAACGCCAACCACCTCAACCCGGGCGACACCGTCGCGATGCTGCTGAACGGCCGCCGACAGGAGTTCCGCATCGCCGGCATCGTCCTCTCACCCGAGTACATCTTCGAGGCGCGGCCGGGCGTGGCGCTGCCCGACAGCCGCACCTTCGGCATCTTCTGGATGCCGTACAAGGAGGTCGCCACCGCCTGGGACCTGTACGGCGCGTTCAACCACTTCGCGCTGACGCTCGCGCCGGGCGCCGACGAACGCCCGGTCATCGCCGCCGTCGACCGGCTGCTGCGGCCGTACGGCGGGCTCGGCGCGTATGGCCGCAAGGACCACCCGTCGCACATCCGCGTGACCGACGAGATCCGCGTGCTGACGATCCTCGCGATCGGCTTCCCGGCCGTCTTCCTCAGCGTCGCCGCCTTCATGACCAACGCCGTGCTCACCCGCCTGCTGGCGCTGCAGCGGGAACAGATCGCCATCCTGAAGGCCTTCGGGTTCACCAACCGGCAGATCGTCGTGCACTACCTGAAGTTCGCCTTCGTGATGGTCATCGCCGGCTTGGTGCTGGGGCTGCTGGGCGGCATCGGCCTCGGCCACAAGCTCGTGGCGATGTACCAGATCTTCTATCGCTTTCCCGTCCTGGACTTCCGGCTCGACCTCCACGCCGTCGCCATCGCGCTGGGCGTCGGCATCGCGGCCGTCGTCCTCGGCGTGCTCGGCGCGGTGCGCAAGGCCGCGAGGCTCCCGCCGGCCGAGGCCATGCGCCCCGAGCCGCCGGCGAGCTTCCGGCCGGCGGTCATCGAGCGGACCGGCATCGCCCGCCTGTTCTCGCATTCGTTCCGGATCGCGCTGCGCAACCTCGAGCGCCGGCCGATGCAGGCGCTCTTCACCGTGGCCGGGCTCGCCCTCGCCACCGGCCTCCTGGTCCTGCCCAACACCTTCAAGGCGGGCATCCACGAGGTCCTCGATTTCGACTGGGACGTGAACCAGCGGCAGGACCTCAACATCGGGCTGGTCGAGCCGTCCTCGGCGCGCATCGCCCACGAGATCGAGCGCCTGCCCGGCGTGACCAGCATGGAGCCCACGCGCTCGACGGTCGTGCGGGTGCACTTCATGGGCCGCAGCCGCCAGATCTACATGCGCAGCCTGGAACCGGGCGGCATCCACGCCCGCGCCGTCGACCGCGCCGGCCACGAGATCTCGCCGCCGGCGGACGGCGTCGTCATGTCGGAAAAACTGGCGACGGTGCTCGGGGCGCGCCTGGGCGACACCCTCACGCTCGAGTCGCTGGAGGGCCGGCGGCGCGTGCTGAACACCACGCTGGTCGCGCTGGCGGAGGATTTCACCGGCATCACGGCCTACATGGACCGGCACGCCATCAACCGCTTTCTCGGCGAGGGCGACGTCATCACGGGCGCGAGCCTCGGCCTCGACCAGTCGCGCCGGGCCGAGTTCCTGGCCGCGCTCAAGCAGATCCCGCGCATCAGCGTCGTCGCCATCAAGGAGTCGCTGCGCCAGGCGTTCCGGGAGACGACGGCCAAGAGCATGGGCCTGATCCAGTCCATTTACCTGACCTTTGCCGTCATCGTGGCCTTCGGCGTCATCTACAACAACGCCCGCATCTCGCTGGCCGAGCGGGCGCGCGAGCTGGCCACGCTGCGTGTCGTCGGCATGACGCAGCGCGAGGTCGGCGCCATCCTGGTCACGGAACTGGTCGTGCTCGGCACGCTCGCGGTGCCGCTCGGCCTGCTGTTCGGCACCGGCCTCTCGACCGTGATCGTCCACTCGATCAACACCGAGACCGTCCGCCTCCCGCTCGTGTTCACGACGTATACGTTTTCCTTCGCCATCCTGGTCGTCATCGTCGCCTCGTCGCTCTCGGCCCTGTTCGTGTTGCGGAAACTCAAGCAGCTCGACCTCATCGCGACGTTGAAGGCGCCCGAGTAATCTCCCCATGCCCAACTCCTCCCCTCCTGGCAAACGCCTGCGCTGGCTGCCCTACGCGGCCGGCCTCGTGCTCCTGGTGCTGCTCACGCTCGGCCTCCGGCCCCGGCCGGCGCCCGTCGAGACCGCCCGCGCCGCGTACGGCGCGTTGCGCGCCACCGTCAGCGAGGAGGGCAAGACGCGGATCAAGCAGCGCTACGTCGTGTCATCGCCCATCAGCGGCCAGCTGCACCGCGTGCCCTTCAAGCCCGGGGCGGTCGTCGCCGCCGGCACGGTGCTGGCCACGATCGAGCCGATGGCGGCCTCGCCGCTCGACCCGCGCGCCCGCGCGCTGGCGGAGGCCCGGCGCTCGTCCGCGCAGGCCGCGCTAGCCAAGGCGCGCGAGGCGCACGTCCTCGCCGAAAACGAGGTCCATCGCATGGAACAGATGTTCGCGCAGAAGACCGTTTCGCCGCAGGACCTCGAGTCCGTGCGCGTGCGCGAGACCGCCGCCGCGCGCGAGGTCATCGCCGCCGAGGGCGAGCTGCGCGCCGCCATCGCCGAGCTGGGCGTCGAGGGGCCCGACAAGACCGCCGCGCTCGTCACGCTGACGGCGCCGGTGGCCGGCAGCATCCTGCACGTGTACCAGGAAAGCGAACGCCCCGTCGCCGCCGGCACGCCGCTGCTCGACCTCGGCGACCCCGCGGACCTCGAGGTCGTGGTCGAGCTGCTCTCGCGCGACGGCGCCGCCATCGCCCCGGGCACGCCGGTCGAGTTCGAGCAATGGGGCGGGCCCAGGCCGCTCGAGGGTCGCGTGCGCCTGGTCGAGCCCGCCGCCTTCACCAAGATCTCCGCCCTCGGCGTCGAGGAGCAGCGCGTCAACGTGGTTGCCGACTTCACCAGCCCGCGCGAGCAGTGGCAGGCGCTGGGCGACAACTACCGCGTCGAGGCGCGCGTCGTCGTCTGGCAGAGCGAGCGCGTGCTCAAGGTGCCGGTGTCGGCTGTGTTCCGGCGCGGCGCCGCGTGGTCGGCCTATGTCGTGCGCGACGGCCGCGCCGTGCTCGTGCCGGTCGAGGCCGGGCGCTCCAGCGGCACCGAGACGCAGGTCACCGCCGGCCTGCAGGAGGGCGACGAGGTCATCCTCTACCCCGGCGACCGCGTCGCTGACGGCCAGCGCGTCCAGCCGGTGAAGCTGTGAGCGGATCCGCGGTGGAACCTGCACGCCGTGCCGGTCCGGCGCCGGTGGAGGCGGGGTGCCCTCACCCCGCGAAGCGCAGGGCGCGAATGGGAGCCCGCGGGACGGGGGCGTCCCTCCCCCATCAGACGGCTGTCAGCCCGCACCCGTGCGAGCTCCACCCATGCGTCGGGCGTTGAGCCCGACCTGCCAGGCGTGGCGGCGCGCCGGGCCACCCTTTCGTCGCTCCGGGTTTGCCATGGGCGGGCACGCGCCTACCGTGCGCGCCATGCTCAAGCTTACATCCCCCCTCCGCCGTGCCGCCGTCGCGGTGCTGCTCGCAGTCGCGCCCGGGTTGCGCGCCGCCGACGCCAACCCCACGCAGGAACGCGCCGACCGGTTCCTCGCCCTCGTCAACTCCGGCTACCAGGCCATGATCACCCTCGAGTCGCGTGCGCAGTGGGACGCGCTGACCGATGTCTCGCCCGTCCACGACGCCGCGTCCGAGACCGCCAGCAAGGCCCGCGCGGCCTTCGTCGGCAATGTCGCGGTCATCAACGAGGCCAAGGCGCTCCTGTTGAAGCGCTCCGACCTCAACGACCTGACCGTGCGCGAGCTCGAGCAGCTGCTGCTCAACGCCGCGGAGGGCCCGATGACGAACCCGCAGTTGGTGGCCGACCGCATCGCGGCGGAGGTCGCGCAGGCGTCCACGTTGAACGGCTTCGAGTTCAAGCTGAAGGGAAAGCCGATCACCGTGAATGAAATCGACAACCTGCTCCAATCGAGCACCGACCTCGCCGAGCGCAAGGCGGTGTGGGAGGCCTCGAAGGAATCAGGCAAGGCGCTCAAGGCCGGCCTGATCAAGCTCCGCGACCTGCGCAATGGCGTGGCGCGCGAGCTGGACTATCCCGACTACTTCGCGCTGCAGGTTGCCGGCTACGGCATGACGACGGACGAGATGGTGAAGCTGAACGACGAGTTCATGCGCGAGCTCCGGCCGCTCTACCTGCAGCTCCACACCTGGGTGAAATACAAGCTGGCGGAAAAGTACCACCAACCCGTGCCGAAGCTCATCCCGGCGCACTGGATCAACAACCGCTGGTCGCAGGAATGGGACGGGCTCTCCGAAGGCGCCGACCTGACGCCGTTCTTCAAGGACCGCACGCCCGAGTGGGTCGCGCACAGCGCGGAGCGGTTCTACGTCGGGCTCGGCTTCCCGCCGCTGCCGCAGTCGTTCTGGGAGAAATCCGACCTCTATCCCGTGCCCGCCGGCAGCACGCGCAAGAAGAACACCCACGCCTCCGCCTGGCACGTCGACCTGGCGAGCGACCTCCGCTCGCTGCAGAGCATCGAGGCCAACCCGGAGTGGTTCAAGACCGCCCACCACGAGTTCGGCCACATCTATTATTTCATCGGCTACACGCGCGACGAGGTGCCGATGCTGCTGCGCACGGGCGCCAACCCGGCGTTCCACGAAGGCTTCGGTGAACTGACCGCCCTGGCCGCCGGCATGGCGCCGTACCTCAAGTCGCTCGGCATCCTCCCGCCCGACTACAAGGTCGACCAGAACGCCTTCCTGCTCAGCGACGCCCTCTCCCCCGGCGTGCCGTTCATCTTCTGGTCCTCCGGCGTCATGACGCACTGGGAGGCCGACGTCTATGCGCACCACCTGCCGGCCGACCAGTGGAACGCGCGCTGGTGGCAGTACGTCCGCGAGTTCCAGGGCATCGAGCCGCCGGAGCCGCGCGGCGAGGAGTGGTGCGACCCGGCGACCAAGACCCACATCGACGACACGCCCTGCTACTACTACAGCTACGCCATTGCGCAGGTCTTCAAGTACCAGCTCAACGACTACATCGCAAAACACATCCTGCACCAGCCGCCGCAGGCCTGCAATTACGCCGACAACAAGGAAGTCGGCGAATTCTTCCGGAAGATCATGGAGCAGGGCAAGACGCGCGACTGGCGCACGATCCTCAAGGAAGCCACCGGCGAGGAGCTCTCGACGCGCGCCATGGTCGACTACTATGCGCCGCTGATGCAGTGGCTGCAGGAGCAGAACAAAGGCCGCCCGATCGGCTGGGAGTGAGGCGGCAGAAGGGTTGCCGGTCATGGGAGGCGGGACGCCCCCGTCCCGCGGGTCGCCGTCAATGCCGGTGTCCCGCGGGGTGAGGGCACCATCCTTCGCCCAGGCTACGGACGGCAGGCCCCACTTTCTAAAGGGGACCTTCGCCAAGCCATTTCCGGGTCCCCTCTAGCAAGAGGGGGCGCGAAGCGACGGGGTGTGTCGCATCCCCAACGGCTCCCAATAGTAGGGTGCGCAGTTTCCTGCGCCGCGGCGGCGATCAGGGTCGCCACCATGCCCTCGCCGCGCGCCCATCCACGTCATCCCCCGGGCCTTTTCGCTGGCCGGGCCCGGCGGCGGCTGCTTGGCTCGCCCGCGTATGTCGAAGGTCTACTTCTACTATTCGGCGATGAACGCCGGCAAGTCGACGGTCCTCATCCAGGCGAGCTACAACTACCAGGAACGCGGCATGCGCACGCTGGTGTTCGTGCCGGCGATCGACACGCGCTGGGGCGGCGGACGCGTGAAGTCGCGCATCGGCATCGAGGCGCCCGCGCTCGTGCTGCAGCCGAATGAAAATGTCCTCAACTACGTCCGCGCCGCCCACGCGGCGCAGCCGGTGTCGTGCGTGCTGATCGACGAGGCGCAGTTCCTCACCCGCGGGCAGGTCGAGCAGCTGACCGACATTGCCGACGACCTCCGCATCCCCGTGCTCTGCTATGGCCTCCGCACCGATTTCCAGGCGCAGCTTTTTCCCGGGAGCGCCGCGCTCCTCGCGCTCGCCGACGACCTCATCGAGCTGAAGACCATCTGCCACTGCGGGCGCAAGGCCACCATGAACCTCCGCATCGGTCCCGGCGGCCGCGCGGTCAAGGAAGGGGCGCAGGTCGAGATCGGCGGCAACGATCGCTACGTGGCGATGTGCCGCCGGCATTTCAAGGAAGCGCTCGCCAGCTGAATCGCGCCATGTCCGCCCGCCCGCCCGCCACGCCGCTGCTGGCTTTCATCGGCACCTACACGAAGGATGGCTCCAGCCGCGGCATCTACGCCACCCGCCTCGATCCCGCCACGGGCGCGCTGTCCACGCCATCGGTCGCGGCCGAGACGCCCAACCCGACGTTTCTCGCCCTGCATCCGCATGGCCGGTTCCTCTACTCGCTCAGCCAGCTGCCATTGCCGGACGGCAGATCCGGCGGCGCCGTCGCTGCGTACGCGCTCGATCCCGTCTCCGGCCAGCTGACGCTGCTGAACCGCGAATCTTCCGGCGGCGCGGGCCTGGCCCACCTCGCGGTCGACGCCACCGGCCGGATGCTCGTCGCCGCGAGCTACCACGGCGGCTACGTCGCGGCCTTCCCCCTCGGCGCCGAGGGCCGCGTTGGCGCCCCGACCGGCCGGATTGCCCTCGAGGGCTCGCCCGGTCCGAACCGGCTGCGACAAAACCAATCGCACGCGCACTCGGTCACGATCGCCCCCGACAACCGCTTCGCGCTGGTCGCCGACCTCGGGCTCGACCGGGTGTTCTCGTTCCGGCTCGACGTCACCGCGGCGCGCCTCGTGCCGAACGAACCGTCCAGCGCCATCCTCCCGGCGGGCGCCGGCCCGCGGCATGCGAAGTTCACCGCCGACGGCCGGTTCTTCTATGTGTTGAACGAGATCGACGGCTCGATCTCATCGTGCCGCTACGATGCCGCCCGCGGCGTCGCGACGCCGTTCCAGCACATCTCCACGCTGCCCGCGGGTTTCCGGGTCACCGACCCCGACCGCGCGGCGGAGATCCGCATCCATCCGAACGGCCAGTTCGTCTATGCCTCCAACCGCGGGCACGACAGCCTCGCCCTGTTTGCCCGCGAGGCCGGCGGCGCCCTGCGCCTGGTGGATTTCACGCCCTGCGGCGGCAAACACCCGCGCAACTTCAACCTGTCCCCCGACGGCGCCTGGCTCGTGTGCGCGAACATGGACAGCAACAACCTCGTCGTCTTCCGGGTCGATCCGGACACGGGCCGCCTCGCCCCGACCGGGGCCACCGTCGCGGTCCCGGCCCCGGTTTGCGTGCTCTTCGTGGCCTGAAAACGACCGTAGGGACGGACCGCCGGGCCGTCCGCGAATGCCGTGGCGGCGCACCCAGCGGTCGCGCCCTACCCGCAATGACGCCGTTCGGACGGTCCGGCCCATAATGAACAAGATAAGAGCACATATTGACTGTTGATGCGCATCTTCGCGGCTTTTCCCGCGCGATAATGAGGGCAAAATCATGGAAACGCCGAATCCCGTGCCCCTCATGAGCAACAAATGGTCCGACCGCGCCACCTCGCCCGCCGAGGCGGTGTCGTTCGTCAAGAGCAACCACAAGGTCTTTCTCCATGGAGCCTGCGCCACGCCGACGACCCTGACGAACGCCCTCGCCGTGCGCCGTGACCTCGAGAACGTCCGGCTCTATCACCTGCACACGGCCGGCCCGGCCGCGTGGATCAGCCCGGAAACGCGCGGCATCTTCCGCTCCGTCTCCCTCTTCACCGGCGGGCCGCTGCGCAAGCCGGTCAACGAAGGCGAGGCCGACCACGTCCCCATCTTCCTCTCGGACATTCCCGGCCTGTTCCTCAGCCGCCAGGTGCAGCTCGATGTCGCCATCCTCCAGGTGTCGCCGCCGGACCGCCACGGCATGTGCTCGCTCGGCACGTCGATCGATGCCGCCCGCGCCGCCGCCGACACGGCGAAGATCGTGATCGCCGAGATCAACGAGCAGATGCCGCGCACGCACGGCGATAGCTCCCTGTCCTTCCAGCGCATCACGGCGTTCGTCCACACCAACCGCCCGCTGCACGAGCACCATCCTGAGCCCGAGTCGCACGTCGAGTCGCAGATTGGCGAGCTGATCGCCCCGATGATCGACAACGGCTCGACGCTGCAGATGGGCATCGGCGGCATCCCCGACGCCGTCCTCGCCCGCCTGCACGACAAGCGCGACCTCGGCATCCACAGCGAGATGTTCTCCGACCGCGTCGTCGAGCTGGTCGAGTCCGGCGCGGTCACGAACAAGCTCAAGGCGGTCGGCCGCGGCCGGATCGTCACCAGCTTCATCAACGGCACGCGGCGGCTGTTCGACTTCGTCAACGACAACGCCGGCGTCGCCTTCTACCCGTGCGACTGGACCAACGACACCGCGAACATCCGGCGCAACCCGAAGATGGTCGCGATCAATTCCGCCATCGAGGTGGACCTGACCGGGCAGGTGTGCGCCGACTCGATCGGGCACCGCATCTTCTCCGGCATCGGCGGGCAGATGGACTTCATCCGCGGCGCCGCGCTCTCCCCGGGCGGCAAGCCGATCATCGCCCTGCCCTCGACCGCCGCCGGCGGCAAGGTTTCGCGCATCGTGTCGCAGTTGAATCCCGGCGCCGGCGTCGTGACCACCCGCGGCCACGTCCACTGGGTGGTGACCGAATACGGCGCGGTGAACCTGCACGGGCTCTCGCTCCGCGAGCGCGCCGAAGCCTTGATCTCCGTCGCGCACCCGGATTTCCGGGGCGAATTGCGCAAACAGGCGGTGCACCTGCGTCATTTCCCGGCCCCGGCCGAGAAGACCGTGTAGGTGCGCGGGGACCGAGCAGGAGGTGGAACCTGCACTCCGTGCAGGCTGGTCGAATTTGGAGGCGGGGTGCCCTCACCCCGCGAGGCGCAGGCGCAAATGGCAACCCGCGGGACGAGGGCGTCCCGCCTCCACCGGCAGCGGCCTCAGAACACCGGCTCGGCGCCGGGCTTCGGTCGCGGCGGACGCAGGATCAGCACCAGGTAATAGGCGGCGACCGACAGGATGGCGCAGGCCACCACGAACCAGTCGCCGTGCTCGGTGTAGAAGCTCGCGCGGTCGTGCCACCGCAGGTCGCGGGTGACCGTCACCGTGTCGCCGCCGCGGAAATACACGCTGCCGTTCTCGTCGCGCAACGTCGACCGGATGTTGCCGTACTCGTCGATCCAGCCGCTCCAGCCGCCGTTGCCGCAGCGGATGACCGGCCGGCGGGTCTCGACGGCGCGCAGGACCGAATGCGCCGCGTGCTGGTAGGCCGCGCCGCCCTCGCCGTACCAGGCGTCGTTGGTCAGCACCGCCAGCACCTCGGCGCCGGCCCGGGCGCTGTCGCGCGCGAGGTTGGAAAACACGTCCTCATAGCAGATGAGCACGCCCACGGGCACCCGGTTGACCCCGGCCTGGACGACGAGAGGTGACGGATCGGTGCCGGGCTGGAAATCGCCGCCGATCGGCACGAACTTTTCGAGCCAGCCGAACAGCGGCCGCAGCGGGATGTATTCGCCGAAAGGCACGAGCTTGCGCTTCGCGTAGCCGGGCTCGGTCACGCCCCGCACCGGGTCGACGACGAAGGCGCCGTTGAACCACTGCGGGTTGGCGGGGCCGCCGCGCGTGTAGACCGTGCCCAGGAGCATCGCCTTGCCCGTGTGCCGGGCGATCGATTCCAGCCAGGGCCGGACATCCGGGTCGCGAAACAGCGGCCAGGGCACGACGGCCTCCGGCCAGACGATGAAGTCCGGCGCGCCGCGGTCGTTGGCCGCGAGCGTTTCCTGCTCGATGATATGGATCACCTGCGTCGCGCGCGCGCTGTCCCACTTCTCGTCCTGCGGGATATACGGCTGGACGAGCGCCACGCTGCCGACCTTGTGCCGCGCCTGCCCCATCATCTCCGCCAGGAACGGGAAGGACGTGAAGACGAGGGTCATGAGCGCGACCATGAACTCGGGGCTGCGCTTGCGCAGGCCGGTCGCGCCCTCGAAGAAGATGCGGTGCGCGTAGGCCGCGCTGGCAAGGTTGAAGAGGACGAGCACGTACGACACCGACCAGGCCCCGGCGTACGACGCGCTCTGGAGCACGAGCGGTCGCTGCCACTGGCTGGCCGCCAGCGGCAGCCAGGGGAAGCCGCCGAACAGCACGCTGCGCAGCCACTCGAGCATGACCCACAGCGCCGCCAGCCCGAGCAGGCCGATGATCCGGGTCGCCGCCGTGTGCCCGGCCAGGCGCGGCACGGTCCACCACACGGCCAGGTACCATGAGCCGACGATCAAGCCGATGAACGGCCCGAGGAGGAAAAGGCCGCCCCAGGTGACGTGATGCAGCCAGCCGAGCAGCAGCGTCCAGGCCACCACGTTCGCGCCGAGCACGGTCCAGGCGTACAGCTTGAACGCCGGCCGCCGGTAGGCCCACAACACCGCGGCGATCGCGAGCGCGTAGCCCGCCTCGCCGGCGTCCACCGGCGGGAAAGCGACGTACGTGAGAAACGCGGTCGCGGCGAAGACCACCGCGGCCCAGAGCAGGTCCGGCCGGCGCCGCCAGAACGGCGGCGGCACATCGTAGGGATCGACGGATGGGGCGGCGTCGGGCATCGTCAAAGCGTCGCCAGGATCGCGGGCAGGTCGGCCAGGCGCCCGGCGCGGCGGAAGCGCGGGTGGTCCAGGGGCGGTTCCTCGACGTGCTCATGCTGCCACAACAGGTGATACGGCACGTGGACGCCGGCGCCGCCCAGCTCGAGCACCGGCAAAATGTCCGACTTCAAGGAATTGCCAACCATCGCGAACTCCGCCCACCCGATGCCGTGTCGCTGGCGCAACCGCTCGTAGGCCGGCCCGTCCTTCTCGCTGACGATTTCCACGGCCTGAAAATACGGGGCGAGGCCCGAACCCGCAACCTTGCGTTCCTGGTGATGCAGGTCGCCCTTGGTGACCAAGATCAGGCGATAATCACGCGCAAGCACCGGCACGACCTCGGCGGCGCCCGCGAGCAGCTCCACCGGGTGCGCCAGCATCTCGCGTCCGGTGGCGAGGATCTCGGCGATCTCTGCGCTCGTGATCGCGCCGCGGGTCAGCTCGATCGCCGTCTCCACGCAGCTCAGCGTGAAGCCCTTCACGCCATAGCCGTAGAGGGCGAGGTTGCGCATCTCCGTCGCGAAGAGCATCCGGTCGACCTCGGGCGCCGGGTGGTGCCGCGCCAGCAGCGCCCGGTAGCGCTCGTGGGCGCGCTCGAAGATGTCCTCGTTGCGCCAGAGCGTGTCGTCGGCATCGAAACCGATGGTGCGGATCATGGGTTGGAGGCGGGGTGCCCTCACCCCGCGGGATTCAGATTGTGGGCCGGGCCTCGCGGGGTGAGGGCACCCCGCCTTCACCGGGCGCGTGCATCACGCCCCGTGGCAGTTCTTGTATTTCTTGCCGCTGCCGCACGGGCACGGCTCGTTGCGGCCGACCTTGGGCGTCTCGCGGCGGATGGTGACCGCCGGCAGCTTGATCTCGGGCTCGGCAGTCGCAGTGGCGGCACCGGCTCCGGCCCCGCGGGCTGAGGCCGCCCCGCCGCCCGAGGCGGATTGCGTCGCGGCGGCGAGCGCCGTGGGCGCGGCGTCGGGGCCCTGCAGGCGCGCCGAGCGCGAGAGGATGGCGAAGAGGTTCTCGAAGGCGTCGCGGTTCGTCGCCGAGCGGAACAGGCTCGTGCAGATCTGCAGCCGCACGTTGTTCATCAGCTCCTCGAAGAACGTGTAGGCCTCGGCCTTGTATTCGGACAGCGGGTCCTTCTGGCCGTAGCTGCGGAGCCCGATCGAGCGGCGCAGCTCCTCCATCTCGGTGAGGTGCTCCTGCCAGTGGTGGTCGATGGCGTTGATGACGATGTAGCGCTCGAGGCCGCCCAGCGCCGCCTGGTCCTCGACCGCCTCCTTCAGGGCGTAGGCCTGCTTGATGCGCTCCAGAATCAGGGCGGCAACCTTCTCCGGATCGTCGCCCTTCAGGTCGTCCACCTTGATGCTGATGGGAAAATGCGAGTTGAGCCAGCCGGCGAGGCTTTCAAGGGCGGTGAGCGGGGCGCCCATCTTGCCGCGGAAGCCGGCGATGTCGCACCGGTTGTGGACCTCCTCCTCGATCATCTCGAAGATGATGTCCTTGGGCCGGTCGCTGTGCAGCGCGCCGTTGCGGATGCCGTAGATGACCTCGCGCTGCTTGTTGAGCACGTCGTCGTACTGCAGCAGCCGCTTGCGGATGGAGAAGTTCTGCTGCTCGACCTTCTTCTGGGCCGACTCGATGGAGTGGTTCAGCCAGCGATGCTCCAGCTCCTCGCCCTCCTGCATGGCGCTCTCCATGATCTTCGAGGCGATGTTGCCCTGGAGGAAGAGGCGCATCAGGTCGTCCTCAAGCGAGAGGAAGAACTTGGTCATGCCCGGGTCGCCCTGGCGCGAGCAGCGGCCGCGGAGCTGGCGGTCGATGCGGCGGGACTCGTGGCGCTCGGTGCCGACGACGAACAGGCCGCCGAGGTCGCGCACGCCCTCGCCCAGCTTGATGTCGGTGCCGCGGCCGGCCATGTTGGTGGCGATCGTGACCGAGCCGCGCTGGCCGGCGCGGGAGACGATCTCGGCCTCCTGCTGGTGGAACTTGGCGTTGAGGACGGTGTGGATGACCCCCGCGCGCTTCAGCATGCGGCTGAGCACCTCCGATTGCTCGACCGTGACGGTGCCGACGAGCACCGGCTGGCCGCGCTTGTTGGCCTCCTCGATCTGCTTCACGACGGCGGCGTACTTGTCGCGGCGGGTCTTGAAGATGGAGTCGTTCTTGTCGACGCGGATGCAGGGCTTGTTGGTCGGGATCTGGGTGACGGCGAGGCGGTAGATCTCGTTGAACTCGGTTGCCTCGGTCTCGGCGGTGCCGGTCATGCCCGCCAGCTTCTCGTACATGCGGAAGTAATTCTGGATGGTGACCGTGGCGTAGGTCCGCGTCTCGCGCTCGATGGTCACGCCCTCCTTGGCCTCGACCGCCTGGTGCAGCCCGTCGGACCAGCGGCGGCCCGGCATCACGCGGCCGGTGTTCTCGTCGACGATGAGGACCTTGCCCTCCTGGATGACATACTCTACGTCGCGCTCGTAGAGCGAGTAGGCGCGAAGGAGCTGGGACAGCGCGTGGATGTCCTCGGACACGACCTCGTAGCGTTGCTGGGCCTCGCGCTTGGCGCGTTCCTTTTCCTCGGGCGACTTCGACGCGTCCTTCTCGACCTCGATGAAGATGGTCGCGAGGTCCGGCAGCACGAAGGCGTCGCGATCGTCCGGGCGAAGCTTGAGGCGGCCGGGCTCGGTCAGGTCGGCCTGGTGGTTCTTCTCGTCGATGGTGAAGAAGAGCTCCTCCTTCCACTTGTAGAGCTCGTCCTTGTTGAAGTCGGAGTGCATCTCGACGTCGGTCTTGTCGAGGAGCTTGCGCCACTCCGGGTTCTCCATGAGGCGGAGCAGCTGTTTGTTCTTCGGCATGCCCAGCTTCACTTGGAGCATCTTCATTGCGGCCAGCTGGCGGTCCTCGGGCGTGAGGTCGGGCTTGGCGAGGAGGTCGGCGGCGTCCTTGACCAGGTGATTGATCAGCCGGAGCTGGGCGTTGACGAGCTGCTCGACGCCGGGCTTCAGGCGCAGGAACGGCTGCTCGCGCTCGATCGGCGCGGGCCCCGAGATGATCAGCGGCGTGCGCGCCTCATCGACGAGGATCGAGTCGATTTCGTCCACGATGCAGTACCAGTGGTCGCGCTGCACCTGGTCCTCCTTGCGGGTGGCCATGCCGTTGTCGCGGAGGTAGTCGAAGCCGAATTCCGAGGCGGTGCCGTAGGTGATGTCGCGGCCGTACATCTCGCGCCGCTCCTCGGAATGCATCTGCTGCTGGATGCAGCCGACCGACAAACCGAGGAAACTGTAGAGGTAACCCATCCACTCGGAGTCGCGGCGGGCGAGGTAGTCGTTGACCGTGACCAGCTGGGCGTTGCGGCCGACCAGGGCATTCAGGTAGAGCGGCAGGGTGGCGACGAGGGTCTTGCCCTCGCCCGTGGCCATCTCGGCGATGCGCCCCTCGTGCAGGCAGATGCCGCCGATGAGCTGGACGTCAAAGTGGACCATGTCCCAGGTGAGCTCATGCTCGCAGACGATGACCGGGCGCCCGACCAGCCGGCGGGCGGCATTCTTCACCGCGGCGAACGCCTCCGGCAGCAGCGCGTCGAGGGTTTCACCCTGCTTCAACCGGGCCTTGAACTCGTCGGTCTTGGCCCGGAGCTGCTCGTCCGTCAGCGCCTGGTATTCCTTCTCGATCTCGTTGATGCGCGCGACGACCGGGCGGCACTTTTCGACGTACTTGCGATGGTGCCGGCCGGAAAACTTCTTGAGCAGGTAATCAAACATGGAAGGGAGCGAATGAAAGCGACGGCCGGGGGCTTGGCAAATGGCAAAATGAAGCCTCCGCGCGCGGCGCAACTCCCTGCCCGCCAGGCGCTCGGGCCCAACGCGCCGCGGCCGGCCCCG
This sequence comes from Lacunisphaera sp., assembly GCA_035545835.1. Classification (GTDB taxonomy): domain Bacteria; phylum Verrucomicrobiota; class Verrucomicrobiia; order Opitutales; family Opitutaceae; genus Lacunisphaera. The sequence continues at coordinate 21,350 of DASZXO010000048.1, read as the reverse complement.
CCGCCGGCCGGGCTCGCGCCGGATCCGCCCCGGACCTCAACCCGGGCCGCCTGCCGGCGGCGAGGCGCGCGGCGTTTTCCGACGCCCGGAGCGCGACGGGCCGGCCGAGGAAAGGCCCGGGGACCCGACTCCGTTCAGGCTCGCTCCGCACAGGCGGCCCGCTATGCCTCGCCCGCAACCTCCGGATGACCCACGCCCGTCCCATGGAGAACGCCCGGCCCGCCCGCCTCGACTCGATCGACCTGCTGCGCGGGCTCGTGATGGTCGTCATGGCCATCGACCACACGCGCGACTACTTCCATTTCAGCGCCATCCAGGGCATCGATCCGACCGATCTGTCGCGGACATCGCACGGGATCTTCTTCACCCGCTGGATCACGCACTACTGCGCGCCAACCTTTTCCTTTCTCGCCGGCACGGGCGTGTTCCTGTCCGCGACTCGCGGCAAGACGAAGCGCGAGCTCTCGTGGTTCCTGGTCACGCGCGGCGCGTGGCTCGTCTTGCTCGAGCTCACCTTTTTCTATTGGGCGTGGAATTTCACGCTGCCGTGGCACGACAACTGGGGCCTCGTCATCTGGGCGCTCGGGTGGTCGATGATCTTCCTCGCCGCCTTGATCCACCTGCCTAGGTGGGCGATCGCGACGGTGAGCCTCGTGATGATCGCCGGGCACAACGCGCTCGATGGCATCGCGCCGGCGGCGTTCGGATCGCTGGCCTGGCTGTGGCAGCTCCTGCACGTGCCGGGCACGTTCACGATCGGCTCGGGTTATGGCTTCCTCGCCTTCTACCCGCTGATTCCGTGGGTCGGCGTGATGTCCGCCGGCTACGCTTTTGGCGCGCTCTACACCCTCGCCCCGGAGGCCCGGCGCGCGTGGCTGTGGCGGCTGGGCCTCGGTGCCATCGTCGCTTTCGTGGTCCTGCGCGCGGGCAACATCTATGGCGATGCCCGCCCGTGGTCGCCACAACCGCGGGCCGGTTTCAGCCTGTGGTCGTTCCTCAACGTCACGAAGTATCCGCCCTCGCTGCTTTACCTGTTGATGACCCTGGGCCCCGGGTTCGTGCTGCTGGCGGCCTGGGATCGCGGCGGCCCGCGGCTGTTGCAGCCCTTCGTCGTGTTTGGGCGCGTGCCGTTTTTCTATTATGCGCTGCACATCCCGCTGATCCATGCGCTGTCGTGGCTGTGGTTCCAGCATCGCTACGGCCGGGCGGATTTCTTCCTGCCAGGTGGGCCAGCGGCCCCGGTGGACGCGGGCTTCCCGCTGTGGGTCGTCTACGCCGTGTGGGCCTTTGTCATCCTGGCGCTCTATCCCGCCTGCCGGTGGTTCGCCGATTACAAGCGCCGCCATCGCGACGCCGCTTGGCTCAGTTACATCTAGGGACCGCGCCTCAGAGCGTCTTTCGGAAATACGCGATGGTCTTCTTGAGGCCTTCCGCCAGCGGCACCTTCGGCTGCCACTTGAGCACCTGGCGCGCGAGGGTGATGTCCGGGCGGCGCTGGCGCGGGTCGTCGGCCGGCAGCGGCTGGTGCACGATCTTCGACTTGCTGCGCGTGAGCTTCAGCACCTCTTCCGCCAGGCCGAGCATCGTGAATTCGCCGGGGTTGCCCAGGTTGACCGGGCCGACCGTCTCGGTCTGCTCCATCATCCGGACGAAACCCTCGATCATGTCGTCGACGTAGCAGAACGAGCGCGTCTGCGAGCCGTTCCCGTAGACCGTGAGGTTCTCGCCCTTGAGGGCCTGGACGATGAAATTCGAAACCACGCGGCCGTCGTTCGGGTGTATGCGCGGGCCGTAGGTGTTGAAGATCCGGACGACGCGGATATCGACCTTGTTCTCGCGGTGGTAGTCGAAGAACAGCGTCTCCGCACAGCGCTTCCCTTCGTCGTAGCAGGACCGGCGGCCGATGGGGTTGACGTTGCCCCAGTAGCTCTCGGGCTGCGGGTGCACCGCCGGATCGCCGTACACCTCGGAGGTGCTCGCCTGGAAGACGCGCGCCTTGACCCGCTTGGCGAGGCCGAGGCAGTTGATCGCGCCCATGACCGAGGTCTTGGTGGTCTTGATCGGATTGTACTGGTAATGCGGCGGCGACGCCGGGCAGGCCAGGTTGAAGATCCGGTCGACCTCAAACTTGAAAGGGTCGATGACATCGTGCCGGACCAGCTCGAAACGCGGATGACCGAGCAGCCCGGTGAGGTTCGCCTTGCTGCCGGTGAAGAAGTTGTCGAGGCACACGACGTCGTGGCCGTCGCCGACGAGGCGGTCGCAGAGGTGGGAGCCGAGAAAACCGGCGCCGCCGGTGACAAGGATGCGCATGACGGAAAGGTTGGAGCACTCATAAGCGGACCGGCCGGCTTGGCGAGCCCGCAGATGGGCCGACGGGCGCCCCGGGCGAGGGCCGGGCCACCGCCGGGTCCAACGCCCGGGCTACCGCCGCGCTCGGCCAGCCTTGTCCGTGCCCCGCTCGATTTCCGCCCATTCCTCCCGCCCGAGGCGCACGGCGACCGCGCCGACGTTTTCGACGAGGTGCGCCGGGCTCGCGGTGCCCGGGATCGGCAGCATCACCGGCGATCTCCGCAACAGCCAGGCGAGCGCCAGCTGGGCAACGGTCGCGCCGTGCGCCCGGGCCATCCGGTCAAGCCGGCCTCCCTTCCGGAAAATATCGCCGCCGCCGAGGGGGAACCACGGGATGAACGCCAGGCCCTCGTTCGCACAATAGTCGAGCACCGCCTCGCTCTGGCGGTTGCCGAGGTTGTACAGGTTTTGCACCGAGACGATCGGCACGATCCGGCGGGCCTGGCGGATCTCGGCCACGGAAACCTCCGAAAGGCCGATGTGCCGGATCTTGCCGGCCCGGCGCAATTCCTGCAGGGCGCCCAGCGTTTCGGCCAGCGGCACCTTGGGATCGATCCGGTGCAATTGGTAGAGGTCGATGCGGTCCACCTTGAGCCGGCGCAGGCTCATCTCGACACACTGCCGGAGGTACTCGGGCCGGCCGACCGGGTGCCATTTCCCCGGACCGGAGCGGGTCAAGCCGCCCTTGGTCGCGATGACCAGCCCGCGCGGATAGGGATGCAGCGCCTCCGCGATCAAGCGCTCACTCACCTCGGGTCCGTACGAGTCCGCGGTGTCGATGAAGTTGATCCCGAGATCGACGGCCTTGCGCAGCAGGCGGCGCGCCGCGGCCGGATCACGCGGTTCGCCCCAGATGCCCGGGCCCGTGATGCGCATCGCCCCGAATCCGAGCCGCCGCACCGGGACATCACCGCCGATCTTGAACACACCGCTCCGCCTCGCATCGGGTTGATTCGATTTCATGGCGCCACGTGTACACGCAAATGCCCGGCCGTGCAAACCGGATGGCGCCGGGCGGGGCCCGGGTCGCCCCATCACAATCTTCCGGCCTTCACGCCCCGGCCTCGTAGCGCGTGATCCACGCCCGGCTCCACGCAGCGAAGTCGCCGGCCTCAATGTGGGCCCGCGCCTGGGCGACGAGGTCGAGGTAGAAGTGCACGTTGTGCAGCGTGAGCAGCGTGCTCGCCAGGATTTCGTTGGCCATGACGAGGTGCCGCAGGTACGCGCGGCTGAAATTCCGGCAGGTATAGTTGTCCAGGCCCGCCACGAGCGGCGCCGGGTCGGCGCGGAAGCGTTCGTTGCGCAGGTTGATCAAACCGTCGGGCGTGAACGCGGCGCCGTTCCGGCCGACCCGGGTCGCGTGGACGCAATCGAACATGTCCACCCCCAGGGCGATCATCTTGAGGATTTGCGGCGGCGTGCCGAGGCCCATGGTGTACCGGGGCTTGTCCGCCGGGAGGAACGGTGCGGTGGCGGCGACCTGCTTCAGCATCTCCGGCTCGGGTTCCCCGACACTGACGCCACCGATGGCGTAACCCGGGAAGTCGAGGGCGGCGAGCGACTCGGCCGCCTCGCGCCGCAGGTCATCGAAAGTCGAGCCCTGGACGATGGCGAAAACGTGGTGCCCGGCCCCGAGAAACCCGTTGTCGGTGGCGAGTTGCCGGCACTCCTTCGCCCAGCGCAGGCTGCGGTCGACCGCGCGCCGGCACTCCGCGCGCGAGCATGGCCACGGCGGGCATTCGTCCAGCACCATGGCGATGTCCGAGCCGAGGTTGGCCTGGATCGTCATCACCTCGCGCGGCCCCAGGAACAAGCGGGCGCCGTCGATATGGGAGGCGAACGCGATGCCGTCGTCGCGAATCTCCCGGAGCTTGGCGAGGCTAAACACCTGGAAGCCGCCACTGTCCGTCAGGATCGGCCCGTCCCAGCCCATGAACCGGTGCAGCCCGCCCAGCTCGCGCACGAGTTCGGAGCCCGGCCGGAGGTTGAGGTGATAGGTGTTGCCGAGAATGATCTGCGCCCCGGCTTCGCGCACCTGCGCGGGCGTGAGGGCCTTGACCGTGCCCTGCGTCCCCACCGGCATGAAGATCGGCGTTTCCACCGTGCCATGGCGAGTCGCCAGCCGCCCCCGGCGGGCGGCCGTCGCGCGGTCGGTCATCAGCAATTGGAACGATGGGGCCATCAGGCCGAAGCTCGCGGCCGGCGACAGCCGACGCAATCGATTTCAGGCCGGGGCGCTGTCCGCCCCCGGCGTCCACGGCCGCAGGCCGCAAAGGTCGGGCGTCGCCGGAAGTCGGGCGCGAAGGTCCGCCCAGGCCGGGCCGTTGAACGACGGTCGGGCCAGCAGGGCGCGCAGCGGCTCGACGACGAAGCTGCGCTCCCACAGGCGCGGATGCGGCAGCGTGAGCGCCTCGCTCGACCGCGTTTCGCCGGCATAGGCCAGCAGGTCCAGGTCGATGAGGCGCGGCCCCCATCGCACCCGCCGCTCCCGCCCGAGGGCGCGCTCCGTCGCCAGCAACAGTTGCAGCAATGCCTCCGGCGCCAGCGTCGTCTCCACTCCCGCCACGAGGTTGAGAAACCGCGGCTGGTCCAGCACCCCGACGGGATCCGATTCGAAGACGGGCGATGTCTCCAGGGCGCGCACGCCGGGCGCCGCGCGCAGCCGGGCGAGCGCCGCCGCGATGTTGGCCCACCGGTCGCCCAGGTTGGCGCCGATCCCGACAAACGCCTGCCGTTCCGGCGTCATGTCCGCGCGGCGCGGCGGCCCCGCTCCCGGCGGATCCTCACCTGCACGCCGGCAAACTTGAAGCGCACGGGCGGTTCCGGCTTCACGACCTCGACCGTGACGGCCCGGGCCGAGCGGAACCGCGCCAGGAGCCGCCGGGCGATGTCCTCCGCAAGCGCCTCGATCAGATACCGGTGGGCCCCTTCCACGACCGCACCCACGACCGCCTGCACCTCGCAGTAGTCGATGGCGTGGGCGAGGTCGTCGGAGCGACCCGCGCGGCGCAGGTCGGCCTCCAACTCCACGCTGACGCGGAACTCCTGCCGCCGGGTGCGCTCCTCCGGCAGCACGCCATGACAGGCCTGGAAGGTGAGGTCGGTGAGGATGAGCTTGTCCGCAGGTTTCATGGGGAAAACTCCAGGCCCGCGCGAATGGCGTCCGCCATCTGCACCCAGCGACGCATCGGCGCGACATCGTGGACCCGCACCATCGCGCATCCCTGCTGGATGCCCCAGACGATGGTCGCGCCAGTGCCGTCGAGCCGGTCACCCACGTCGGTCCCGAGGACGCGCCCGATCGTCGACTTGCGCGAGGTGCCCAGGAGGACGGGGAACCCGAGCGCGACGAGGCGTGACAGGTCACGCAGCACCGCGAGGTTTTGCGCCGCGTCCTTGGCAAAGCCGAAGCCGGGATCGAGCCAGACCTGCGCGGCCGGCACGCCCGCCGCCTCGGCCAGCGCGAGGCTGAGGCGCAAGTCGAGCAGCACGTCGGCCCAAAAATCGCGGTAGGCGCGGTCGGGACGGTTGTGCATCAGGACCACCGGGCAGCCCAGCCGGCTGATCGTCTCCGCCATTGCCGTCGTCCGGCCAATTGGCCGCCCCCGCGCCAGCCCGTCCTGCATTTCCGCCCGCTCGCGGGCCGACAGGCCGTGCGCCAGGCCCCAGACATCATTCACCAGGTCCGCCCCGCACCGGATGGCCTCCGCCGCGACTTCCGCCTTGTAGGTGTCGACCGAGACCGGCACGTCCGGCAGCGCCCGGCGCACCGCCTCGATCGCCGGCAGGATGCGCGACATCTCCTCGGCTGCCGACACCGGCGCGGCGCCGGGGCGCGTGGACTCACCCCCGATATCGAGCACATCGGCACCCTCGGCCACCATCTGGCGGGCGCGCTGTACCACGGCGTCAGCGGTCGGCAGCTGGCCGCCATCGGAAAACGAATCCGGGGTGCAGTTAAGGACGCCCATGATCAGCGTCCTCGCCCCCGGCACGGGGAGGGCCCGTTGGTGAGGGCTCTTCCAAGCTTTTGATGCCAAGGGGGACACAGCTGGAGTCATCGAAAGGTTTGAATTGTCCCCCGCCCCACCGGCATGGCAAGCCCCGGCACTTGACGCGCCCGCCTTGGTGGGGATACTCCCCTAGGGTGCTGCTGGTCATCGACAACTATGACTCCTTCACGTTCAACCTGGTCCAGTATTTCGGCCAGTTGGGCGTGAACATGCGCGTGTTCCGGAATGATGAGCTGACGGCGGCCGAGGCCGAGAAACTAAAGCCCGAGCGCGTGTTGATCTCGCCGGGTCCGTGCACTCCCACTGAGGCTGGCGCAAGTCTCGACATCATCGGGGCTTTTGCCGGCAAGCGGCCCATCCTGGGGGTCTGCCTCGGCCACCAGTCGATCGGCCAGCAGTTCGGCGGCAAGGTGATCCGGGCCGATCGCCAGATGCACGGCAAGCTGTCGCCGATCCACCATCGCGGCACCGACATTTTCGCCGGGCTCCCCTCGCCGTTCACGGCCACCCGTTACCATTCGCTGCTGGTGGAACGATCCAGCCTCCCCTCCTGCCTCGAGATCACCGCTGAAACCGCCGAAGGGGAAATCATGGGCCTCCGGCACAAACAATTCCCGGTGTTCGGTGTCCAATTCCATCCTGAATCCATCGCCACCGAGGGTGGCATGAAGATTCTCCAAAATTTCCTCGCCCTGAACTGACGCCGCCCGCCTCCGCCCCGCCGACCCCGGATACACTTTCCCACCGCCGGAATCCGAAATTGCTGCCAAACCATGCGCTGTCCCAAGTGCACCTCCATTGAAGACAAGGTCATCGATTCCCGCATGACCCGCGACGGCAACAACACCCGCCGGCGACGCGAATGCCTCGAGTGCGGGCACCGCTTCACCACGACCGAGGTCCTCGTGCGCGACACCATCGTGGTGGTCAAGCGCGATGGCCGGCAGGAACCGTTCGACCGGGACAAGCTCCTCCGGGCCATCCGCGCCGCCTGCCACAAGCGCCCGGTCGACACCGAGCAGACGACGATGTTGATCGAGGACGTGATCGATGCCGTCGAGGCCCAGTTCGACAGCCAGGTGCCGACCAGCGCCATCGGCGAGCACGTCATGCAGCGCCTGCGCAAGATCGACCAGGTCGCGTACGTCCGCTTCGCCTCCGTCTACAAGGAATTTCGCGACGTCTCGGAATTCGTGCACGAAATCAGCAGCCTTGCACCTTTCGAACCGAACGCTACGAGTAAGCCCAAGAAATGACGCGTCCGCTCAAGCTGCGCCGGCTCCACTTCCTCAACGCCCTCTTTGCGCCCCTCACCGGGCAGGACCTCTACCTCGCGCAGCAAATCGACGACGCGATCGCCTCCTCGCTCGGCGATGCCGCGGACCGCGCGCCCAACGACCCGTCGTTCGTCGCCGCCGCCGCGCGGCTCTTCGAGCGGGTTTGCGCCGGGCAGCCCGCGCATGGCTTCTTCCACTGGGATGCCGCCACCGACGATGCCGGCGCCTCGCCCCTCTTCACGCGCGCCGGCGTCATGGAGGGCTTGAAGCGGCTCGCGGTCTTCCCCGAATCGACATTGCTCGTGACGAACCTGCGTGCCGCCCAGTGCCCGCCGCGGCGCCGGTGGACGCGGCGGCGCCGCCGCGACTACGACGACACACTGGAATTCATCCGCGAGCTCGCCGCCGCCCGTTCGCGCCGGGGTGCGAACCTGAACCTCCTGTTTCTCTAGGTGCCAAGGCGCGAGGACGCGAAGCGGGCAAGAGACAAGCCTTGGCGTCTTTGCACCTTCGCGTTTAGTTTCACCCGGTATGTCGAAGACCATTTTCCAGCGCATCATCGATCGGGAGATACCCGGCAAGTTCGCCCATGAGGACGACCTCTGCATTGCCGTCCACGATGTGAACCCGCAGGCGCCCGTCCACGTCCTGGTGATCCCCAAGAAGCCCGTGCCGCGCCTCGGCGAAGCGGGCCCGGCCGACCAGGCGTTGCTGGGCCACCTGCTGCTGACCGCGGCGGCCGTCGCAAAAAAACTGGGCGTGGCGGAGACCGGCTATCGGCTCGTGATCAACAACGGGCGCGACGGCGGCGAATCGGTCCCGCACCTGCATGTGCACCTGCTGGGGAAGCGCCCGCTCGCGTGGCCGCCGGGCTGACGTCGGCGGTAATCGGCCGACCGGGCCCGGCGTCATCATCCGGCCCACCGACGGAACAAAACCCTCCGCCGCCCATCCCATTGGCCCGCGTGCCCCGTGCCCCTGCATGAGCCTGTCGCGTAGTTTCGCCCTGCTGGTCGTCCTGACCGCCGGCCCCGGCCTCCTGCGGGCCGACACGGCGTCGCTCACGCATGCCCCGCCGGCCGTCAACCTGCCCGGCCCGGCCGCGAGCGCCACGGGGGCGCCGGCGCCAGGGACGGTGAACCAGGCCGAAGTCGGGCTGGTGGCCCAATTTGATCGCAACGGCGATGGGCGCCTGGACACCGAGGAGCGCCGGGCGGCCCGCGCCTACTTGCAGGAGCATCCCGCGCCGGAGCTGGCCCCGCCATCGCGGCCGGGCGAACCGCCCGCCCTGCCGGTCGAACTGGAACCGGCCGCACCCGGCCGGAAGATCGCGGTGGACGGCGCCCGGGCTTACGCCGACCGGCCGCTTTACGACCCCACGGTCGTGCGCTCGCTCTTCCTCGAATTCGCCGATCCGGACTGGGAGCAGGAGCTCATCGCCTTCGCGCCCACCGACGTCCAGGTGCCCGCACGGGTCACGCTCGATGGACGCGTCTACCCGGAAGTCGGCGCCCACTTCCAGGCGCAGGTGGCCGAGTCAGCGCTGCCGGCCGGTTACAAGCGGTCGCTCGAGCTCAATTTTGATTTCAGCGACCCAGCGCAGCGGGTGGCCGGCCAGCGCCAGCTTCGGTTGCGCGCGGCGGCAACCGACCCGACCTTCCTGCGGACCATGCTCTATCACCACGTCGCCGCCGCGTTCGTGCCCGCCCCGCAGTGCTGTTATCTCCGCGTCGTCATCAACGGCGAGGACTGGGGCATCTACACCAGCACGCAGCCGCTGGACGACGGCTTCATCCAGGCCGCGTGGCAGGCTGCCGGCGGGGCGCGCTGGCTCGCCCGTCCCGGCGCCGATCTCGAGTACCTGGGCGACGACCCGGCTCCCTACCGTGCTGGTTACCGGCTCCTGACGCCGGAGAACCCGGCGGCGTGGGCCGCGCTCATCCGGCTCTGCAAGACGATCCATGAGGCGAAGGCCGGTGAATTCGAAACCACCGTCGCCACGCAACTGGACCTCGATGGCGCCCTGCGGTTCTTCGCCGTGCAAAACGCCTTGATCAACCAGGATGGCTATGGCGGCCGCTCGGGCGGCTACGGCCTGTTTCTGGACCCAGCCGGCCGTTTTCACCTCGTGCCGCAGGACGCCGAGGCCAGCTTCCGCCTGGTGCAGGTGGCCGAATACGATCGGCCCCAGCGCGGCGCGCGCGGGCGGCCGGGGTCCGCGGCCGGCACCGCGGATCGCGGGACCGCAGCCGCCCAGGGCAGTCGCCGGAACGACTTCCCCAAGCAAGCCCAGACCAACCTGGCGATGCTGCTGAGCACCAGCTTCGTCAACAAGGCCGACAGCGATTTCGACGAGAAGGTCACCCGCGAGGAATGGCAGGCCTTTGCCCGTTCCTGGTTCATCGTCATGGACGAGGACTATACCGGCCGGCTTTCCCGCGAACAGTTCATCGCGAAGGCGCGCCAGGTGATCACGCCGCCATCCCTGCTCGATGGCCGCACCCGCGAGACCTTTGGCGGCGTCGATGCCGCCGGTCTCATCGGGGGTGATCTCTTCACCTCGCTCGACGCCGACCGGGATGGCCGGCTGACGCAGGACGAGATGGTCGCGTCGTTCGGGCGCTGGTTCGACGACTGGCGCGGGGCCGACCCGGTGTTGAAACAACCCACCATCCAGGCCGGGCTCGCCTCCATTCTCAGCCGCAGCGTGTTCTCGGCGGACCAGAGCTACATTGCCGCGGCCAAGGGCGCGCGGCCGGCCGAGGAAGACGAAGGCCCGCGACGCGGCGGACGCGGCGGCGGCCGGCGCGGTGGTGGCGGCGGCAATGGCGGCGACCGCGGCGGTTACGGTGGCTCCGGCATGAATGTCGGGCCGCTGCACCTCGGCCTGCCGGGCCGGCGGGGCGACGACTCGCGCACCCTCGTGACGTTCGGCGAGGAGCTCGATGCCCTCGCCGGGGCGGATGACGAGGCGCGGCCGCTGCTGAGGCGGCTGCTCGCGGCGCCGGGGTTGCGCGACCGTTACCTGGCTTATCTCCGGGATCTCGCGCAGAACTGGCTGGCCTGGTCCAGGCTCGGGCCGGTGGCCAGGCAGTACCATGACCTGATTGCCGACGAGGTGCGCCAGGACACCCACAAGGCCACGAGCTATGAGAAGTTCGTGCAGGAATTCGACCAGAACACCAGCGCCGGCGGCCGCGAGGGCGACGCCACGACAAGCCTCAAGGCCTTTGTCGACGAACGCGGCGATTACCTGCGCAAGGACGAACTCGTCGGCGGCGCCGGCAACCAGTAAACGGCCGGCGGCCGGCGCTCAATTGCGCGCCTCGAACGTGCCGTCGGCGCGCTTCCGCACAATGCGCTTCAGCTCGAGACTCATCAATGCGACCGAGATTTCCGCCGGCGCCAGCCCGGTGGCGGTGGTCAGCGCATCGGCCCCGAGGATGGCGCCGCCGCGGAAGGCCTCGGCCACCTTGTGCTCGGGTTCCGAGAGCGGCGGGAGCAGCTGCTCGAGCAGCGGCGTCTCGCCCGCCGTGGTGACCGGCTTCGGCCGGAGGCCATCGAGGTAACTGAGCTCGTTGAGAATGTCGTCGACGCTGGTGAGCAGCGTCGCCCCGTCGCGAATCAGCTGGTGGCAGCCGGCACTGCTGGGCTGGTCGATGCGCCCGGGCACGGCAAAAAGCAGGCGTCCTTGCTCGCCGGCGAATCGCGCGGTGATCATCGCCCCGCCCGCCACATCGCTCTCCACCACCACCACGGCCTCGCAGATGCCCGCGACCACGCGGTTGCGCATCGGGAAGGTTTGCTTGTCGGCCTTTCGGCCGAAGGGGAACTCCGACAGGATTGCGCCTGTGTCCGCGATGCGCCGGAAGAGCTCGAGATTTTCCGGCGGGTAGACGATGTCGATCCCGCAGCCGAGCACCGCGGCGGTCTTGCCGTCGACGGACAGCGCCCCCTCGTGCGCCGCCGTGTCAATGCCGCGCGCCAGCCCGCTGACCACGCAAAAACCAAGCCGGGCCAGTTGCGCGCCCAGCTTCTTTGCCACGCCCTGGCCATAAAGGGTCGTCCGGCGGCTGCCCACGACGGCGATGCAGGGATGTTCGAACCGATAGCCGCCCTTGCGGTAGAGGCCGATGGGCGGGTCGTGGATTTCCTTCAGGAGCCGTGGATAGCCGTCATCCCGCGGCGTGATGAAAGCAGCACCGGCCTGCGCCAGCCGTGCCTCTTCGCGCGCGAGGTCGAAATGCTCCCGCCAGGCCGTCACGGCCGCGCTGGTTTCGGGCCCGACCCCGCGCACCGCTTCCAGCCGCCGGCGGTCGGCCGCGAGGATGGCGCCGGGATCGCCGCCGAATTCGGCCAGCAGGCGGTTGAGGGTGATGGGCCCGATGTTGGGCAGGTCGTTCAGGACCATGAACGCCTGCCGTTCCGTCAGTGGATTTGCCATGGGTCAGGGGTGAGCGCCGGCCCCAGCTGCTCCAAGAGTTGGGTCGTCTCTACGCTGACCTGCCCGCGAGCGCGAGCCAACAAATCCGCGGCGTGGCCGTGCCACACCACGCCCCGGCATGCCGCCAGCACCGGGTCGTCCGCCGCCTGCGCGAGCAATCCGCCGATGAGCCCGGCGAGAACGTCCCCGCTCCCCCCGCGCGCGAGCACCGGTCCCCCGAACGGGCTGTGATAGATCGTGTGCCCGTCGGTCACGCGCGTCATCGGGCCTTTCAGCACCAACACCCCGCGCGGGGCGGTGAACCGGCCGTCACTGAACAGGACCGGGGCAATCCGCTGGAACTCGCCGGCGTGCGGCGTGGCGATGAAGGTTTTTTCCCGCGCGGGCGCGAAGACCTCGCGCCGCAAGGCATCGGCATCCAGCACCACCGGCACCTGCGCCTCACCCGCCAGCCGCGCGGCGAAGGCGATGGTGTGCTCGGCCGACCCGAGGCCCGGCCCGATGAGCAGGGCCGACGCGCGGGCCATGCGCTCGCGCACCGCGGGCAGGCACGACACGTCCAGGCCGCCGGCGTCGTTCTCCGCGCCACCCACCCACATCGCTTCCGGGTGCCGGGCGGCGTACTCAGGCGCCAGTTGCGCCGGCACGACCGCCGTGACCAACCCCACCCCGCTGCGCAGCGCGGCGCGCACGGCGAGCAGCACCGCGCCGGGATAGCTGCGCGACCCGCCGACCACGACCAGGTGGCCGTAAGTTCGCTTGTCGGTCTGCGGCGGGCGGAGCCCGGCCAGCGGAGCGAGCAGCTCCCCGGTCAACATCCGCTCATGCGCCGCGGGTGCGGCCTCCGCGCGCATGAGCCCGAGGTTCAGAAAACGCAGCCGGCCGACGGCGTTGACCTGGCGGGCGTGGAGCACCGGGTATTTGACGATGCCCGTGGCGTAGGTGAAATCGGCCCGGAACGCGGTCGCCGCGCTGTGCTCGCCCACGCCGCTGGGCAGGTCGACCGCCGCGCGCAGCTTGATCGCGGGATGCGCGTTCACCGCCGCGAGCAGGTCGGCGACGGGCCCGGCCATCGGCGGACGAAACTGGAAGCCGAAAATCCCGTCGAGACACAGGGCATAGGAACGGCTCTCGTCCAGCGCCTTGGCGACCGCCATGAGCTGCACGCGGCCGGGTGCGTCCGCCTTCAACCGATCCAACGCCCGACCGGCTAGCGGCCGCAACTCACCCGCGCCAAAACATAACACGACGGTGGCGGTGGCGTCCGGGTGCCGCGCGAGGATTTCGCGCGCCGCGAGCAGCGCGTCGCCCCCGTTGTGTCCTTTTCCCGCGAGCACGAGAATACCAGCCGCCGGCGGCAATCCGCCGATCTCCCGGAAATCCTCCAGCACGGCCTGCGCGAGCCTGGCGCCCGCCTCCATCATGGCCGCCCATTCCTGCGCCTCGTCCTTCAGCACGGATGATTCCCAGGCCTTGGCCTCAGAGCAAGTGAGTACCGGGTAGGATGGAATGTTGGCGGACATGGCTGTGGCTCGGGCGCCCGGAAATCAGGGCTTTGCTACGGCAGGAACGACGGCAGGAGGAACAGGTCCGCGCGCCGGCAATTCTACCGGCACCTTCGCCGGCGGGGGAGCGGGATTCGCCGGGACCAAGGCGTCCTTGACCACGTCCCCGTCGAACGCGTGCGCGGAAGGGACTGGATTGGCCTTGTAGAACCGGATCGGACAGTCGTCGCCGAGGCTCTCATCCAGGTAGTATTCGGACTCGCGCGGCTCGGAGATTTCGCGGAAGCGGTAGCGTCCGTTGACGCGACGCGCCTCGAAGTGATAGGAGTATTTCTTGGTAACCGGGTGCCAGTAGGCGAACAGCGCGCGGTTGCCCTTCCATTCCGCGTGATCGGCCCAGATCGCGAAGATCTCGGGCAGGCCCTCCCAGTCGACATAGTCGCGCAGCCCGGCTTTCTGCAGTGACGAAGCCGGGACCGTTATCTTCGCCGGCTCCGGCGGCGGGGGCGTGGACGAATCAGCCAGGAAGATGAACACCACCCAGCCGAGCGTGAGCGCGATGACCAGCCAGCCGGCCTTGGCCGCGGAGGTGCGCTCCAAGCCCGCCGTCTTCATGGTTCAGGCGTGGCGGACGAGCGCCGCGACCGCCATCGCGTGCGTATCGATGTGGGAGAGGCTCAGCCAGACGTGGGTGGCGCCGACCTGCTGGAGCAGGGCCGCGGCCTTGGCGTCCAGGCGCACGAGGGGCTCCTTGCGGCTGCCGTGGTAGACCGAGATCGAGGTCCAGTCGAGGTGTTCGCCGATGCCGGTGGTGAACGCCTTCGACACCGCCTCCTTGGCCGCCCAGCGCGCGGCGTAGTGCTTGTGCGGGTGCTTGAGGCTGCTGCAGTACTCCTGTTCCTCCGCGGTGAAGATGCGCTGGAGGAAACGGTCGCCGTGGCGTTTGAGCACGCCATGGATCCGTTCAGTCTCGATGAGGTCGCAGCCGAGGCCGATCAGGATGCCGCCGGGGGGAAGGACGATGCTCATGGCCAATTAGTAGTGAGTAGAAAGCCTAAACATCCAAAATGCGAGCGCACTATGCTCGCTACTCACTAGCCGCTACTCGCTACTTCATCAACCGTTCATCAGCCGCTTCATCGTCCGCACGGCTTCCTCGATGCCGTGAAACAACGCGCGGCTGATGATGCTGTGGCCGATGTTAAGCTCGTGGAGATGGGGGATGGTGCGGACCTCGGCAATGTTGACGTAATTGATGCCGTGGCCCGCGTTGACCACGAGGCCAGCCGCGTGCGCCAGGTCGGCCCCGGCCACCAGCCGCTGGAATTCGGCCGCGCGTTTGGGGCCGTGGTACGCCTCGGCATACGCTCCGGTGTGCAACTCGACCCAGGGCGCCCGCAGTGCGGCGGCGAGCTCGATTTGCGCCGGCTCGGGGTCGATGAACAGGCTGGTCTTGATGCCGGCGGCATTCATCGCGTCGGTGACGCGGGCGACCCGGTCGCGGTATCGGACCACATCGAGCCCGCCCTCGGTGGTGACTTCCTCGCGGTTCTCCGGCACCAGGCAGACGGAGTTCGGCTTCATGCCGAGGGCAAAATCCATCATCGCCGGCGTGCAGGCCATCTCGAGGTTCAGTCGCGTCGCCGCCGTTGCGGCCAGCCGCCGGACATCGAGCTCGTGGATGTGGCGCCGGTCCTCGCGCAGGTGCACCGTGATGCCGTCGGCCCCCGCCCGCGTGCAGAGCGCAGCCAGCGCCACGGGATCGGGCTCGATGTTGCCGCCGGTGGCCGCGCCGGCGGCACGGTAGCGCGCCTGGCGGAGGGTGGCGGCGTGGTCGATGTTGACGCCGAGGAGAATCATGGAGGCAAGGTTGACGACTAAAGGCCGCCCGCTTCTCCTTGGCAAAACGAAATGACCGAACCGGCCCCATCAGTTCCCCCTCCCAAACCGGAAAACCTGCTCGTCAACCTCGTCTGCAACGTCGCCCTGCCGACCGCCATCATGAGCTGGGGCAGTGGCGCGCGCGGCCTCGGCCCGAAGTGGGGGCTGCTGGTCGCCCTGCTCTTCCCGCTCGGGTACGGGATCCACGACTTCCTGCGCCGCCGCCGCTTCAATTTCATTTCCGGGGTCGGATTCGCCAGCGTGCTCATCACCGGCGGATTCGGCCTGATGAAGCTCGATGGCTTCTGGTTTGCGGTGAAGGACGGCGCGCTGCCGGCTTTGATCGGCGTCGCCGTGCTGGCCTCGATGCGCGCCAAGGAGCCATTGGTGCACGAGATTCTCTACAATCCCCAGGTGATCGACGTTGAGCGCGTGGACGCCGCCCTGGGCGCGCGGAACGCCCAGCCGGAATTTGGGCGGCTGATGCGCGCCTCGAGCCTGCTCATCGCGCTGGCCATGCTGGTCAGCGCCCTGCTCAATTTTGCGTTTGCGCGGGCCATCATCCGGAGTGCCGCCGGCACCGAAGCCTTCAACCGCGAGCTGGCGAAGATGCACTGGGTCAGCCTGCTCGGCCTGTCGATCCCCACGATGGCAATGATGATGTACGCGCTCTGGCGCCTGCTGAAGGGCATCGAGCGCCTGAGCGGGCTCACGATCGACGACATCCTGCGCGCCACGCCGCCCGGCAAGGCGGAGACCGCGCCGCCGCCAGCCGAAACACCGAAGGACCGCGGCGCCTAACCGCGCTTCCCGATCAGGACGTAATCGCGCTGGGTCGGACCCATGTAGACCTGGCGGGGCCGGTAGATGCGGCCCTTGGGATTGGACGCGACCTCCTTCCAGTTGGCGATCCAGCCCGGCGCGCGGCCGATGGCAAACATCGTCGTGAACAGCTCGGTCGGGATGCCCAGGGCCCGCATGATGATGCCCGAATAAAAATCGACGTTCGGGTAGAGCTTGCGCGAAAGGAAATACTCGTCGTGCAGCGCGCAATGTTCCAGGCGCTTGGCGATGTCGAGGAGCGGATCGACGATGCCGAGCTTGTTGAGCACGACATCGCAGGCGTGGCCGATGATGCGGGCGCGCGGGTCGTAATTGCGGTAGACGGCGTGGCCGAAGCCCATGAGGCGGTTGCCCTTCCCCCCGGACTTCGCGGCCTCGATGAAGCGCGTGCCGTCATCGCCCTCGTCGTGGATCGACTGGAGCATCTGCATCACCGCGGCGTTGGCGCCGCCATGGAGCGGGCCGGACAGGGCGCAGATCCCGGCGGCGAGCGAGGTGAAGAGGTTGGCGCTGCTCGAGCCCACCATGCGCACGGTCGAGGTGCTGCAGTTCTGCTCGTGGTCCGCATGCAGCAGGAGGATGAGGTTCAGCGCCCGCGTGACCTCCGGGATCGCGACATACTCCTTGTACGGTTCCGAGAACATCATGTGCAGGAAGTTCTCGCAGAACGGGACATCCTTCGGGTGCATGAACGGCAGCCCGTGCCGGTAGCGGTAGATGCCGGCGACGATCGTGCGGATCTTCGACATCGCCATCGCGGCGGTCAGGTCGAAGTTGGCCAGGTCCTTCTCGAAATTGTTCGTCGCGAGATGCGGATAGTACGCGGCCAGGGAGCTGACGATGGACGTCAGCATGCCCATGGGCGGCGCCTCGCGGGGAAAGCCCTCGAAGATGCGCATCATCTGCGTGTCGATGGCGGCGTTCTCCCGCAGCATCGTGCCGAATCGCTTGCGCTGCTGCGGGGTCGGCAGTTCGCCGTAGATGATGAGGTACGCGGTCTCGACGAACTCGGACTGTTCCGCCAGCTGTTCGATCGGGTAGCCGCGATGGCGCAGGATGCCGTTTTCCCCGTCGAGGTAGGTGATGGCGCTCTCGCAGGAGCCGGTGTTCCCGTAGCCCTGGTCGTAGCAAATGTAGCCCGAGTCCTTGCGCAAGGCGCGGACGTCGACGGCCTTTTCGCCTTCGGTGCCGATGATGACCGGGCAGGTCACTTCCTTGTCGTCCAGTTTGATGAGGGCGTTCTTTTGCATGCGGGAGGGGGCGAGTTTAAAAGAGCAGAATTCACGCCTGTTGCAAAGCAAAGCGACCGGCAGGAGCCGGCGAAATGGCAGTCATAAGGCCGGCGCGCCGCGGCCGGAAGCAATGGTAACGTCGGCGGCCGCTAGTTCGGCTTGAGGTCCGGGAACGCGAACGCGCTGGCCGGCACCCGCTCATTGAGCACGACGCGGTCGAAGGTGATCGTGGTCGCCCGGCCGTTGGCCGACTTGTTGATGACCTTGCGGGGGAACCGCACGCCATTGACCGTCAGCTCGCCTTCCTCGCGGATCTCGGTGCCGTTCTCGGTGACGGTCTTGACCAGACGGCCGGTGGCCTTGTCGAAAAAGCGCTCGAACACGTTGTCCGCATCATGCCGGAACGAAAGCTGCACGCACGGCACCCCGTCGACCGTCACTTCGCCGTCGAGGTGCACGCTGCCACCCTTTTTTTCAATGCCGGCGAAGAAGGCCAGGTTCTCCCAGGTGTTGGCCCGGAGTTTCTTCACCTGGGCCAGGTCGAACTGGGTCACGGTCCACTGGGCCGGGTTGAGCGGATTGGTCCGCTTCTGCCAGCCTTCGAAGTCGTCGAGGGCCGTCGTCTCGATGACCTTGGCGTCGGCAATGGTGATCCGCTGCTGGTACTCCTTCTGGAACACGATGTCGGCCGGCAGGCGCACCGCCTGCTCGATCTGCCTGGTCTTGTCGGCGGGGTCCGGGACCAGGGCGGTGGTCTCGAGCGTCCCGGTGAAATGGATCGTGGTGATGGCGTTGAGGGCCTGGTCGCCGCCCAGGTAGGCCCGGGCCCGGGCGATCACCTGCTCCGCCGTCTCGGCCTGCACCACCGCGGCGAGCGCGAGGGCGAGCCAAACGGAAAGGAAACGGCGCGGCATCATGGGGGGTTGGGGACAGCCAGAATTGGCCCCGGTGCCGTGGTTCGCAACGGGAAATTCATTCCCATTCGATCGTCGCCGGCGGCTTGGAGCTGATGTCCAGCACCACGCGGCTGACCCCGCGCACCTCGTTGGTGATCCGGCTCGAGATCTTGCGCAGCACGTCATGGGGCACGCGGGCCCAGTCGGCCGTCATGGCATCGGTGCTCTCCACCACGCGCAGGGCGATCACGTAGTCATAGGTGCGCTCGTCCCCGAAGACCCCGACCGTCCGCACCGGGAGGAAGACCGCGAACGACTGCCAGACCTTCCAATAGAGGCCCGAGGCCATCATCTCCTCGTGCAGGACGGCGTCGGCCCGGCGGAGAATCTCCAGCTTCTCGGCCGTGATCTCGCCCATCACGCGGACGCCCAGCCCCGGGCCGGGAAACGGCTGGCGCCAGACGACCTCGCGCGGCAGCCCGAGCGCGGCGCCGACCTGGCGGACTTCATCCTTGAAGAGTTCCCGCAGCGGCTCGACCAGCTTCAGCTTCATCCGTGCGGGCAGGCCGCCGACGTTGTGGTGGGTCTTGATCACCGAGGCCGGATTGTTGCCGATGGACACGGACTCGATCACGTCCGGGTAGAGCGTCCCCTGCCCCAGGAACTCCGCGCGGCCCTTGATCGACTTGAGGGTCCTTTCGAAGACCTCGACGAACGTGCGGCCGATGACCTTGCGCTTCCGCTCGGGGTCGGTGATCCCCTGGAGGCGGCGCAGGAAAAGTTTCGACGCGTCGACGACCCGCAGGTCGATGTGGAAGTGTTTCGCGTAGAGATCAACGACGTGCTTGCGCTCGTCCAGGCGCAGGAGGCCGTTGTCGACGAACACGCAGGTGAGCTGGCGGCCGATGGCCTGGTGCAGCAGCGCCGCTGCGACCGAGGAATCGACGCCCCCCGAGAGACCGAGGATGACGCGCGACCGCCCCACCTTGGCGCGGATGTCGGCGATGGCGTGGCTGATGAAGTCCTTCGTCGTCCAGTCCTGGCGCGCGCCGCAGACACGGACGAGGAAGTTGCGGATCATGTCGACGCCCCGCTCGGTGTGGAACACCTCCGGGTGAAACTGGATGCCGTAGAAGCCGCGGCGGGTGTCCTCGATGGCGGCGTACGGGGAATTCTCGGAGACCGCCGTGGCCGCGAAGCCGGGTGGCAGCTTGGCGAGCTTGTCGCCGTGCGAGTTCCAGATGCGCAGCTTCCGCGGGAGGCCCTGGAACAGCTTGCCCGGTTTCCGGATGGCAAGATGCCCGTGGCCGTACTCGCGGGCCCGGCTGTGTTCGACCTTCCCGCCGAGGAAGTGGCCCATCAGCTGCACGCCATAGCAGATGCCGAGGACCGGCACGCCGAGATTGAAGATCCCGGGGTCAGGGTGCGGGGCGCCCCTGGCGTAGACGCTTTGCGGCCCGCCGGAGAGGATGATCCCGATGACACCCTCCTCCCGGAGTTTCGCCGCCGGCGTGGCGTAGTGGTAGATCTTCGAGTAGACCTGGCACTCGCGAATGCGGCGGGCGATGACCTGCGTCAGCTGGGAACCGAAGTCGAGGACGGCGATTGTCTGTGCCATGCGAACTTGTGGGGAGCCGCCGGACGCGAATCAATCCCAATTCCCGCGCCGCGCCCGCGTCAGAATTTCAGCCGGGTATTGTTGTGCCCGCACTTCGGACAGGGCGACATATCGGTGCCTTCCTTCTCGGTGTACAGGTGGTCGCAGCGGATGCAGTGAAACGTGATCCGGCGTCGCTCCGCATCGTAGAAGGCGCGATCCCGGCGGTCGTAATAAACCCAGAGGACGGCGAACGACCCCACGACCAGCATTCCGTAGAGGACGACGGCCAGGGTGGAATCGGGCGGGTGCGGCACGTCCGCAACGTCGCACAACGGCGGCGGGGCGCCAAGGGGAAAGAAAAACGCGCCGACCGGCGGGTCGGCGCGTCGAGAGTATCGCGGGCAGGCCCGCTCCGGCGGGAGCGGGTCAGGCCCTGGGCTCGTCCGCCTTGGGAGCTTCCGCGGCCGGCGCCGCGGGCGCAGCGGCCGCGGCGGCTTCCTTCCTGGCCGCGGGCTTCTTCGCGCCCTTCTTCTTCGCGGCACCGCGCGACTTGGAGTAGCCCGTGTCCTCGGCGCCGACGAACTCGATCAGCGCCATCTCGGCGGCATCGCCGATGCGCTGCGGGCCGAGCTTGTAGATGCGGGTGTAGCCGCCCGGGCGCTTCGCGAACTGCGCGGCCTTCTCATTGAACAGGAGGGTGACGGCGCCCTCGTCGCGAATGTCCCGCAGCGCCTGGCGCCGCAGGTGGATGGCGTCCTTCTTCTCGGCCGCCGCGGCCGCCTTCTTGGCCTTGGTGATGACCTTCTCGATGAAGGGACGGAGGGCCTTGGCCTTGGTCAGCGTGGTCTCGATGCGGCCGTGCTTGATCAGGCTCGCGCCGAGGTTGGAGAGCATCGCCCGGCGGTGTTCGCGGGTGACGCCCAGGGAAGCGTGATGTTTGTTGTGACGCATGGGGAGGAAGGGCCAAGTAACAAGGAACAAGTATCAGGACTTGTGGCTCGTGACTCGGTTTCCGTTCAGTGTTTTGAAACTTGTTACTTGATCCTTGTTACTTGCGCGGCGAAGTCGCGCCTCAGGCTTCCTTCTTGGTGTCGAGGAGGCGCTCGTCGAACTTCATGCCGAGCGAAAGGCCGAGGGCCTCGAGCTTCTCCTTGATCTCGTTGAGGGACTTCTTGCCGAAGTTGCGGTACTTGAGCATCTCCTGCTCGGTCTTCATCGCCAGCTCGCCGACGGTGGTGATGTTGGCGTTGTTGAGGCAGTTGGCGGCGCGGACCGAGAGCTCGATCTCGTTGACCGACATGTTGAGG
>DASZXO010000047.1:0-2786 GCA_035545835.1 Lacunisphaera sp. | reverse complement strand
GGGTCCAGCGGCGGCCCGGCTCGGAACGTGGCGACCAGCACGGCCAGCAGCCCGACCACGCCCAGGGCCTGCAGCGCCGCCCCGCCTGAGATCGCCACGTTCAACCAGGCGACGGTGGCGTGCCGCGCGCCTGGAGCGAGCAGGGCGAGAAGCGGTTGCCCCACGATTCGGCAGGTCAACTGTAGGACGACGATCAGAAACCAGCCTGACGACATTCTGAAACCGGCAGTGAAGCCGGGGATTTTAGGAGCGTCGTTGGTCTGACGTTGGTGAGGCTCGGGGCCCACGCGGGCCCATGATTACCGAGCAACAATACCAACGACTGATGAAGGAATATGCGAAGACCGGCGTGCAGGGCACGGCGGCGATGAAGGCGGGGATGCACCGGGAAACGGCGGCCAAATACCTTTTGGCCGGCCAGGGGCCGCAGCCGGAGAAGAAACGCGGGCGACGGCGGCTCGATCCATTGACGACCATCTGGCCGGCCGCCGAACGGCTGCTGGTCGACGCGCCGGAGTTGGAGGCGAAGGCGCTCTTCGAGCACCTGCTGGCCAAGAGCGAAGCGCCGCAGGCCCAGCGGGCGTTGCGCACGTTCCAACGCCGGGTGCTCGGCTGGCGACGACGACACGGTCCGCCGCGGGAGGTATTTTTCCCGCAGGCGCGGGAACCGGGCGCGAGCTTGCAGCTGGATTGGACGCACGTGGCGGAGTTGGGTGTGATGGTCGCCGGTCAGCGATGGGAGCAGCTGCTCTGTCACGCGGTGCTGCCTTACTCGAATTGGGAGTGGGCGGTGCCGTGTCGGTCGGAATCGATGTTATCGCTGCGGCACGGGTTGCAGGCGGCGTTATGGGCGTTGGGCGGAGTGCCGTTAAAACTCCAGACCGATCACAGCTCGACGGCGACGCATGTGCTGAGTCGCAGGACGGGCGAGCGCGGCTTCAACGTCGAGTATCTGGCGCTGTGCGACCATCTCGGGCTGGAGGCCTGCACGATCAATCCATCGTGCCCGCATGAAAACGGCGACATCGAGTCGGCCAACGGGCACTTGAAGCGGCGGCTGGCGACGCATCTGACGCTGCGCGGTTCGCGGGAGTTTGCCGACGAGGCCGCGTTCGCCGGCTTCGTCGCCGAGGTCTGCACGAGGATCAATCTGTTGCGCTCGGCGAAACTCGCCGAGGAACGGCCGCGCCTGCGGCCGCTGCCGGCGACGCGTTATCCGGAAGCGGACGAGGCGCGGGTGCGCGTCTCCAGCTACAGCACGGTGCGCGTGAAACAGTGCGCCTACTCGGTGCCGGCGAAACTGATCGGCGCGATGGTGCAGGTGTTGGTCACCGAGGCCGAGGTGGCGGTGCGGCACGACGGCGTCGAGATCGTGCGTTATCCCCGCACGATCGGCCACCAGGCCCGCATCGATTATCGGCACCTCATCGCGTCCTTGGTGCGCAAACCCGGCGCCTTCGCCGGCTATATTTACCGGGAGGAGTTGTTCCCGCGGCTGTCGTTCCGGCAGGCCTACGATCGATTGGTGCGCGCCGACGAACCGAAAGCCGATCGCCACTACCTCGGCTTGCTCGCGCTGGCCGCCGAACGCGGCGAGGACGAAGTGGCCGCGGCACTCGGCGTGGTGTTGCGCGAGGCCGGCGTGCCCTGGCCAGAGGCGATCGAGGCCGCGCTGGCGAGTCGCGACGTGGCGCCGCCGGTGCTGGCGTCGTTTACGCCGGAGTTGCACAGCTACGACGCACTGATTGCGGAGGTGAGCGCATGAGCGCCGAGGGAAGTCTGGCCGGACCGTTGCGCGCGCTCCTACTCATGACGATGGCGCGCGAGCACGAGGAGATCCTGATCCGCGCCGAGGCGGAAAACTGGGGCTATCGTCGCTTCCTCGGCTACCTCGTGGAGAACGAGCTCAACGAGCGACTGCGCCGGCGCATCGAGCGGCAACTGAAGGAATCGGGCCTGCCGCCGGGCAAGACGATCGAAACACTGGAGGAGAAAAAACTGCCGGACAAAGTGCGGCGCCAACTGCCGACGCTCTTGTCGGGCGAACTGGTCCGTCGTGGCGACAATCTGCTGTGCTTCGGCTTACCCGGCCGCGGCAAGTCGCACTTGGTGGCCGCCCTCGGGCGCGAGTGGATCCAGCGACACCAGTTGAAGGTGCTCTTCACCCCGACCTTCAAACTCGTGACGCAACTGCTCGCGGCCAAACGCGACCTGAAGCTGCCCGCCGCGCTCGTGAAACTCGACCGCTTCGATGTCGTGATCCTCGACGACATCGGCTACGTCCAGCAGTCCCGCGAAGAGATGGAGGTGCTCTTCACCTTCCTCGCCGAGCGCTACGAGAAGAAGTCCGTCGTCATCACCTCGAACCTGGTCTTCAGCCAGTGGGACCAGATCTTCAAGGACCCGATGACGACCATGGCCGCCATCGACCGACTCGTGCATCACGCCACGATCCTCGAGTTTAATGGCGACAGCCACCGGGCCCAGTCGGCGAAAGCCAAAACCAGTGCGTGAGTCATGAGGTGGAGGAAGGGGGCCGATCCGGCACCTCCCAAAGCAGAGGCGCCTGCCCCCTTCCTCCACACCTCCATCCCCCAGGCGCCGCGTTGCGGCGACCTCAGCGACAATGTCGAAATCAGATTGTCGTCACGGCTGGAAACAGATCGTCGTTGACCACCGGGCCGCCCGGCACGGTCTGGAGATAACGCCGGACCGCTTCCGCCGTGAAATCCCGGGCCTGTGTGACGGTGCTGCCGGCCATGAACACCCGGAGCCGGCTTTCGAGA
>DASZXO010000046.1:0-2246 GCA_035545835.1 Lacunisphaera sp. | reverse complement strand
GTGGCGCATTCCGCTGGAGAAAATCGCGGGCGTGTTCATCACCCATTTTCACTCCGACCACATCGGCGATCTGGGCGAGGTGCGTCTGCAGACCTGGGTTGCGGGCCGCAAGACGCCGCTCGCGGTCTACGGACCTCCGGGTGTCGCGCGCGTGGTCAATGGTTTCAACGAGGTCTATGCGCTCGACGATGGCTACCGCACCAAGCACCACGGTGCGGCGATGTTGCCGCCGGACGCCGTTGCACTGGTTCCCAGACCCGTCATGCCAGGCATCGTGTTCGAACAAGACGGGCTGAAAGTCACCGCTGTGAAGGTGAAGCATGAGCCTGCCAACCCGGCGTACGGCTATCGCTTCGACTACAACGGCCGCAGCATCGTCATCAGCGGCGACACAGCGCCCGACCAAGATCTCGCCCGTCTCGCCAGAGGGGCGGATGTCCTCATCCATGAAGGCCTGAACCCGGAGATGGTGGGTATCATGCATGACGCGCTGGCAGCGGCCGGCAAGCCCCGCCAGGCGAAGATTTTCCACGACATTCCGGGCTACCACACCGCACCGGTCGACGCCGCGCGGATCGCCAACGAGGCGCACGTCAAACTGCTCGTGTTCAGCCACATCATTCCGATGCTGCCGAACCGCTTCGCTGAGAAGCTGTTCCTGCGCGGCGTATCAGACGTCAGGCCCGACGGTGTGGAACTTGGCTACGACGGTAAGGTCCTCAAATTGCCCGCAGGTACGAACCGCATTGATGAGGCCCGCCTCGATTAGCCCCGCCGAGCCCGGAAGAATTGCTTGAGCTGCAAGCCTGCCGCATCGGCGTCGCCGGCGCGGGCAATCACTGGTCGGTGGTGGCAGGTGGGCTGTTCGAAGAACTTTGGGCCATGAAGCACCGCGCCGCCTTTGGGATCGTCGGCCGCGAACACCAGACGCGCCACACGGGCCAAGCTGACAGCGCCAACACACATCGCGCAAGGCTCCAAAGAAACATAAAGAGTTGTTCCTAAAAGCCTCTCATTGTTGAGCTTTTCGGCACCGGCATGGAGAACGAGCATTTCGGCATGGGCAGTCGGGTCGTGGCGCTCCACGATCCGGTTCCCGTCGCGGGCCAGCACCTCTCCGGAGGCCGAAACCAGCACCGCGCCGACCGGCACCTCCCCGCGTCCCGCCGCCGCTTCCGCTTCGGAGAGTGCGAGTGCTATGGCTTCCTCGTCAGTCATACTTTTCCGGAGAACGTCATCTTGGCCGAGGATAGCACGGGGGCGGGCGAGCGCATCGCCAAGGTCATCGCCCGGGCCGGCATCTGCTCGCGCCGCGATGCCGAGAAGCTCATAGAGGAAGGCCGGGTGGCGCTGAACGGCGAAACCGTGGCCGGCCAGGGCGTGAAGGCCGGCGAGCACGACGTCATCTCCATCGACGGTAAACCTGTGGGTGAGCCGGAGCCCGCGCGGCTGTGGCGCTACCACAAACCCTCCGGCCTCGTGACCACGCACAAAGACCCGCAAGGCCGCCCCACGGTATTTGCCAACCTGCCGAAGTCCCTGCCCCGGGTCGTGTCCGTAGGACGGCTCGACTTCAATTCCGAGGGGCTGCTGCTGCTCACCAACGATGGCGATCTCGCGCGTCGCCTTGAGTTGCCCGCTGGCGGGTGGACACGCAAATACCGCACGCGCCTGTTCGGCAAGGTAAAACAGGCCGATCTCGACAAGCTCGCCACCGGCGTGACGATCGACAAGGTGAAGTACGGCCCGGTGCTCGCCGATCTCGAACGCTCCAAGGGCGTCTATTCCTGGGCGACGGTCGGCCTCAAGGAAGGCAAGAACCGCGAAGTGAAGCGCGTGATGGAAAGCATCGGGCTGAAAGTCGCCCGCCTCATCCGCATCCAGTTCGGGCCGTTCCATCTGGGTCATCTGGAACCCGGCCAGGTCGAGGAGATTCCGGCGAAGCTCTGGCGCGAGCACCTCGGCATCGGCCGCAAGAAGCGCACCGAAAAAGAAGATATCCGCAAACCCTGGGAAAGATGATAGGAGCGCGCCCACGCTCTTGAAGGATTCGTGCCATGAAGAAGAACAAGAAACTGCCGCCGGCCTACGTCGCCGAAACCAAAGACACGCGTTTCGCGGGGACCTTCGAGGTGCTGGTGCCGGTGCCCAACCGCAACAAGCCGCACCGCGCCGCGGGCAATTTCCCGTCGCAGCATGCGGCAGAAGGCTGGCTGCACAGCGAGGACGGCAAGGAGAAGGTGGCG
>DASZXO010000045.1:0-63662 GCA_035545835.1 Lacunisphaera sp. | reverse complement strand
CCGGCGGCAAGTCGGTCGTCTTCGGCTCGATCGACCTGGTCGGCTCGACCATCACGAACCAGGCGGTGCAGTTGAACGACGATGGTTCACTCGACGGTTCGTTCCCGCAGGGCAGCGGCTTCGTGCTCAACGGGCTGTCGCGCTTCGGCGTCTACAAGGCGATTCTCCAGGGCGACGGCAAGTATCTCGTGGTGGGCGACCTTGTGGGTTACAACGGCAACCCGGCCTACCGCATGATGCGCGTCAACGCGGACGGCAGCTTCGACAGTTCGTTCAACGTGCAGGGCGGCCCGAGCACCGTCTTCCCGCCGATGATCGGCCTCTCCGGCGGGCGCACGTTGCTCTACAACCTCTCGAACGGCTACACGTTCAACGGCCAGGGGGTCGGCGCCCTTGTCCGCCTCAATGAGGATGGCTCGCGCGACACCTCCTTCCCGCTCGGCGCCGGCCTGCTGAACGGCACCAACAACGCCACCGTGACCTTCGCCGCCGAGCAGCCCGACGGCAAGCTGCTGCTCGCGGGCACCATGACCACCTACAACGGCACGACCGTGACCGGAAACGTGATCCGGTTGAACGAGGACGGTTCGCTGGACTCGAGCTTCAATCCGGGCTCCGGAGTCAGCGCCGGCAGCATCACCACTGGGGTTGTCCTGCCCGACGGCAGCGCCATCCTCGCGGGCTCGTTCACCAGCTACAACGGCACGCCCGTCAACCGGGTCGTGAAGATCATGGCGAACGGCACGATCGACCCGGGCTTCACCGCCCCGGCGGCCATCGACAACACCGTTGGCCAGGTCGTGGCCCAGGCCGACGGCAAGTTCATTCTCGTCGGCGATTTCGTCAACACGCCGGCACCGTACGCCGTGCGCCTGAACAGCAATGGCACCGTCGACAACACCTTCGCCCTCACCGGCCTGACCGGCGGCTTCGGCTCCTCGGCGCGCATCTTCCTCGGCGATGACGGCAGCGTCTACGTCTACAACAACCCGGTGAGCTACAACTATGGCGTGCCGTTGGCCTATGCGCGCTTCCGCGGCGCGCCGGTGGCGCCGGGCGTAGCCACGCAGCCGGCCGCCGTCAGCACCACGGTCGGGGGCAAGGCCACCTTCTACGTCAAGGCGAGCGGCACCGCGCCCTTCAGCTATCAATGGCGCAAGAACGGCACGCCCCTGTCCAATTCGGCCACGATCGACGGCGCCAATTACTCGATCCTGAACCTGACGAACGTCGCGGCGGGCGACGCCGGCAACTACGACGTCTTGATCACGAGCCCCTTTGGCGGGCCGGTGACCAGCAACGCGGTGGCCCTCACGGTCGGCTCGCTCCTGCCGACCATCGACACGCAGCCGGTGAGCGCGTCGGTCAACGCCGGGCAGGAAACCTCGCTCACGGTCGCGGTCTCCGGCACCGGTCCGTTCCACTACCAATGGCGGCGCAACGGGGTGAACGTCGGCACCGACAGCGCGACCCTGGACTTCCCGAACCCGACCGTCGCCGACGCCGGCGCCTACACCGTGGTCATCACCAATGGCAACGGGAGCACGACCAGTGCGACGGCGACGCTCACGGTCAACCTGGCGCCGGCCGCCGGGGTCGAGGCCGTGGACCAGGGCTTCGTGCGGCCGGAATTCCGGCGCACCTCGCTGCCGGGCCGCGTGACGAAGGGCATCAACGGCGAGGTCTACCTGACATGGAGCAACGCCAGCTCGGTCACCGGCGCGAACAACGTGCGCCTCGGTGCGGTGGTCCGTGTCAGCGCCAACGGGACGCTCGACCCGAGCTTTGCCCCGGGCTCGTTCCTGGCGGACGCGTGGGCGATCGTTCCGCTGGCCAACGGCCAGCTGCTGGTCGGCGGGCTCGCCAGTTCGGAAACCTATGAGTCGGGCCAGCCGGCGTACCGCGTCTTCCGGCTCAACGCCGACGGTTCGCGGGATGCCAGCTACGGTTCGCCGGTGTTCACGAGCATTCCCCGCTACATGACGCTGCAAGCCGACGGCAAGCTGCTGGTGGCTCCCTCCGGCGGTTTCTACCCGAACGGCGGGCTCTCGAACCTGGTGCGCCTGAACCAGGACGGCTCCGTCGATAGTGGGTTCACCAGCCCCACGTTTGACGTGACGAACTCGATCTTCGCCACCGTCCTCGTCGATGGCAGCGGCAACATTATCATCGGCGGCACGTTCAAGACGGTCAATGGCACCACCGTCCCGGGAATCGCCCGGCTGCAAGCCAACGGCACGCTCGACGGCACGTTCTTGCCCAGCGGATTCACGAGCACCGCCACCGTCCAGGTCCGCGGCCTGGGCCTCCAGACGCAGGGCGGCAATGCCGGCAAGATCCTGGTGGCCGGGAGCGGCCTCAAGGTTTCCGGCACCGCCTACCCGGTCATCCGGCTCAATGCCAATGGCTCGCTCGACAACTCGTTCACGCTGCAACCGACTGCGACGGTGATCGGGGCGAATGGCGTGCGGCCGCGGCTCCTCAATGTCCTGGCGGACGACTCGTTCACGACCGTGTCCGCGACCGTGACGAAGTTCGACGCGAACGGGAATCTCGCCGCCGGCTACAACCAGCCGGTGTTCTCGAATGAATCCTACTGGATGGAGACGCTGGCCGACGGCAGCGTGCTCGTGGCGCCGGAATATGGCACCACCGTCAATGGCACGCCGGTCAACGGGCCGTTCCGCCTGACCAACACCGGCGGGCTGGACAGCGGCTTCACGCCCCCGGCGCCGTTCCAGACGGAGGTTTATCCGAACAACTTCACGATCCAGCCGGACGGGAAGGTGCTCATCTGGGGCAACTTTGACACGGTGAATTCGATGGCGCGGCACGGCATGGCGCTCATCGGTCCCGACGGCTCGCTCGATTCATTCAACCTGAGTGGCGTGCCCAATCTCTACAGTGTGGCCGGGGCCTTTCGCTTCGCGGACGGCCACATCCTCGCCAACACCCTCGTGGGTACGTACCAGAACAACCTCGGCGGTGGCGTGGTCCGCTTCAATGCCAACGGTACGGTCGACTCCGGCTTCTCGCTCGCTCCGTCGGTCAATGGCAACGGGATCGAGCCGTTGCCCGACGGGCATATCCTCGCCGGCGGGATGGATACGGCCACGCTGCTTGCGGGCGGCCCGGTGCTGCAGCGGGTCGACAGCAGCGGCGCGCTCGACGGCTCCTTCACCGGCCCGAATGCCTCGGCGTTCGGTGCCGTCTACCGCACCGGTGGCAGCCCCTCGACGATCACCAGCTTCGTGCAGGGCGTGTTCTCCATCGCCGGCCATTACGACGACGGTCGGGCACTGGTCATCGCCACCGTGCCCAATGGCTCGTATCCGGCCAATGCCACGTCCCTCGACATGACGCTGGTCCGGATCAAGACCGACGGCTCGATCGACACCGGGTTCACCGCCCCGGTGGTGCCCTGGAGCACGGTTTCAGCCTTCACGGTCCCGCTGGTCGATCCGCAGAATACCGGCCTCGGCGCCCAGCAATATCAGGGGGTGTTTGTGAACGGTTCGCCCTTCAGCGGGGTCGTGCCGCAGTCCGACGGCGGAGTCATCGTCTTCGGCATCTTCACGAACATCGGTGGCCATGCCGCCCCGGGCATCGCGCGCCTCAAGAACGACGGCAGCTTTGACACCGGGTTCAGCGTCGGCACCGGCCCGGCCCTGAGTGCCCCGGCGGGGCGCTCACCCCAGGTTGAAAGCGTCGATGTGGCTCCCGACGGCTCGTATTGGATCACGGGCGTGTTCGACAGCTTCAACGGCACGCCGGCACCCGGCATCGTCAAGCTCAAGGCCGACGGTACGGTCGACACCTCGCTGGCCACCACAATCGGCTACCGGCCCTACCTGGGCACCGGCACGAAGGTGAGGATCGGCGCCTCGGGTGAGATCTACGTCGCTGGCACCTTTGCGCAGGGCTTCGACCTGCTGCCGTACGGCCTGCATCGCCTGGTCGGCACGGTGGCGCCCACGATTGCCACCCAGCCGCAGAGCCAGTCGGCGACGATCGGCAGCGACGTGACGTTCTCCGTCACGGCGTCGCCGGGCCTCAATGTCGCCTACCAGTGGTTCAAGAATGGCAGCCAGATCGCCGGGGCCAACAGCTCCACGCTGCTCCTCAAGAATGTCCAGGCCGGGGATGCCGCCAGCTACACGGTGACGCTGACCAACGCCGTCAACTACGTTACCAGCAACGCGGCGACGCTCTCGTTCGGCAGCACCTTCAGCACCTGGCAGCAGTCGAAGTTCACGGCCGGCGAGCTGCTGGACAGCAACATCAGCGGCCCGAACGCGGTCTACGGCCAGGACGGCCTGCCGAACATCCTGAAGTACGGCCTCGGACTCGAGCCGAAGCAGAACATCACGACCGGCCTGCCCACGGTCACGACGTCGGGCGGCAACTGGGTCTACACTTACGTGCGGCCGGACAACATCACGGATGTCACCTACCAGGTCGAATACTCCACCGACCTGACCACGTGGTACACGTTGTCCGATGTTTCGATCGGCGACTCCGGCGGACTCGACACCCGCCAGGCGGTTTATCCTCTCTCCGCAACGAACATTTACTTCCGACTCAGAGTATCCCAACCTTGAACCGGCTTATGAAAAAGCTCCTCACTCTTTTGCCGGCGCTCCTCGCAGCGCCCTTCGCCTCCGCCTCCGTGACCGCCGTCTCGCCGACGGTTGGGGGCGAGACGATTTCGATTCCGGCGTCCAGCACAGCATCCTTGTCCCTGCCTCTCTTGCATGCATCTGCGGGTTCCGGTGAAATGGTTGGAATCATCACAGGAGTTGGATCTAACTACATCGATGCAGCCAATGCGAATTGGACGGCAGGGGCGTTGAGCAATACTGCCATTCCGTATTATATTCGAATTAAGACAGGTGCATCATCGGGGCGAATAATGCTCGTTTCGACGACGGCGAATACGTCCACACGGGTGTTTCTTTCCACCGACGGCGTAGCCCCCAATTCGGCTGGTGGCGTCGTTCCCGGCGACGAGTATGAATTGGTCTTGGCGGATACCCTATCTTCTCTCTTCGGCTCTTCGACGCTTCAGGGCGGACCTGATATCAATACGGCGGACAATATTTGGGTTTGGAGCAGTACGAGCTGGCAGATCTATTACTACAATTCGACCCGGAGCGAGTGGGAGCGGGCAAGCGATGTAACTCCAACCAATCGAGGCAATCAGGTTCTGCGGCCGGATCGGGGGATTATGATCGTGAGAAATGCACCTACGGCGTTGAAATTCTACGTGGCTGGGCGCGTTCCCGACACTGCTCCGCGTTATTTCCATAGTCGACCTGGAGTGACGTTTCTAAGCACTGGTTCACCAACCGCTGTGACCTTGGGAAATCTGAACCTCCAGAATGCCGTGCCCGGATGGACGGCGGGGACGAACATTGCGACAGCTCTTGCTGATGCCGACTACCTCCAAATTTGGTCCAGTACAAGTTGGCTCTACTATTACTATGACTCGGGTTATGGGCATTGGCGAAGGACATCCGACGTCACCTTGTCCAACCGGGATACAATTTCGATCCCAACTGGCCGACCGATCATGATCGTTCGTCAAGGAGTTACCACGGGGCAAAACCTGATTTTGTTGCCGGCTCCGCCTTCGACCTGATTTTTCGCTAGCCAAAAGGTAGAATAATTACTCGAATTAGGTCACCACCATGAAAAAGCTCATTTTTGGCGTTGTCGCAGGTGCTGCTTTAAATCTCACGGCCTTTGGCCAATTGGTGCTGGACGATTTTGGCACGTCGCATACCGGAGCGGTTAACGCGGCGACCACATGGAATACCGCGCTGACATTCTCCGGGGCAAGCGGCACCATGACGGTCGGCAGCCCGGCAATGAACGATAGCGGGTATGTATCGAATTTTGCGATAACTGACATTTCCGCTTGGAGTTACGTTGCAGTGACGGCCAGCGTAGATGCGGGTAATGCGGCTACATCACTGAAGATTGGATTTGTGGACGATAATGGAAATTCCGAGGCATTCACGATTCCGACCTCAGCCTTCACGTCAACTCTGAGCACTCAGTATGTGCAGCTTGCATGGACCACCGTCGACCCGACTTTGCTAGTCCAATGGAATATTGGTGGTGGGCTGCCTACACCGGGAACCCTGGCGTTCAGGATGACATTCGATAATCTTTCATTAAGCACCACCGGCGCACCGATTCCCGAGCCGTCGACCTACGCGGCCATGCTGGGGGCTGCGGCGCTGGGTCTCGTGGCTCTCCGCCGTCGTCAGGTGGCGGTGAAAGCCTGAGCGAAACCGCTCAATCCGATTTCCCGGGGGCGACCAGCAGGTCGCCCTCGATTTTTTTGCGGAGGTCCAGGGCCCAGCGGGCCTGGGGAAACTTGACGAGGGTTTCGCGTAGGAGCGACAAGGCGCTGTCGCGCTGGCCGTCGGCGTTCCAGCGTACGGCCAGGTCGCGGAGCGCCGACTGGCTGACATCCTTGCCGGGAAGATAGATTCCCAGGGCGGCGACCAATTCCGTCTGCTCGCCCAACGAACCATGGGCGCGAATGCGGCGCAACAGGAGCTCCTGCCTGAGACCGGGAATCGCGGCGCGCTCGACCGACTTGATGCGCTCGAGTGCCGCCGGGAACCGGCCGGCGTCCAGCTCCTCGTCGATCCTCTTCAACTCGACCCGGGCCTCCGCCTCGTTGTGCGGGCCGGCGGCGCCGGCCGCCGCGGGGGACTCCATGGGTGCGCGCGGGGTCTCGCGCACGACGAATTTCGGTGCCGCGACGGTCTCCGGCGCGCCGGGTGCCGCGGGCGGCTGGCCCAGGATCTCGCTCGCCCATCTGGCCTGCGGGAATTTCTCGCGCGTTTCGCGTGCCACCGTGGCCGCGCTGTCCCTTTGGGCCCGGCGGGCCCAGCCTTCCGCGAGATCGCGCAGCCACGCCTGGTTCACCCTCGGGCTCGCGAGGTAGAGCTGCAGCGCGGCCGCGAGTTCCGACTGCTCGCGGCGCTCGCCATGCACCTGGATCCGCCGGGGCAGGAGCTCCGCCCGAAGGTTGTCGAATCCGGCCTGCTCGACGGCCTTGAGCCGGGCGAAGGCCGAGTCGATGTTGCCTTGTTTCAAGTCCTCGTCGATGCGGCGCAGCTCCGCGGCCGCTTCCAGTTCGGTGCGGAATGCCGGGGCCTGTTCGGTGCGGGGCTTGCCGGTCTCGACCACCGCCAGGCCGCTCAAGGCCTCGTCGCGGAACGCGGGGAAACGGTTCCGGGCCAGGATCGACAGTTCCGCCGCGACCTCGGTGCCCTTTGCGCGCCGCAGGCTGCGCAGGGCAAAGCGGAAGGCGTCCGGCGTCAGGCGCTGGTTGCGAAAGAAATCGAAGAACAACGCGCGGTTGGACGGCGAATCGCTGTTGATGACCGCAATGAGCAGCCGCGTGCCCTTCGACCAGCCGCCATCGGGAACCCGGGCTTTTTCGATCAGCGCGGTGGTCAGGTTGAATTCCGCCTGGGCCTCCGCCACGCGGCCTGCCATCAGCAGTCCCTGCACCGTTGCGATGTGCGCTTCCAGGCTGAGGGCCCCGGTGTCGGCCGCCTCCTGGTGCGCGGCTTGCAGCCAGCGCACGTCCGGCAGGTCGTCGAGGCGCTTGAACAGCTGCACCACCGCGCCCTTGTCGCTGGCAAAGAAGATGAAGAAGTCGTGCAGCCGGTCGCGGGCGGCGCGGTCGTCGCCGAGTTGAATCAGCGCCAGGAGCTCCTGGATCCGGGGCTGCGGACGGGTGGGTTCCAGTTGGCGCCACGCCGCGCTCGCCGCCCGGGCTGCGCCGGCATCCCCCGACGCAGCCGCCAGGGCCAGCTCGAGTTCATAGCGGTCGGCGGGCACGCCAAAACGGTCCGGGTGCGCCTGGAGCTCGCGCAGGGCGTCCGCGGGCCGGCCTTGGGCGGCCTGGAGCCGGGCCCAGGCCTCCTCCACGACATACGACGGGGCGCCGCCCCGGGCCTGGCGCAACCGGTCGATGTCGTCGATGCGTTGCAGCTTTTCCAGCGCGGCGACCTTCTGCCCGAGGAGCCAGCGCTGCGCGCCCGGGTCATCCGGCGGGAGGTCCTTTTCCATCCGGTCCGCGAGACGCAGGACCGCCTCGTAGTCCTCGAGGTAGTTGGCCAGCCGGAACAGGGCCTCGCGGTATTGCCGGGGCGGAAAACCAAACGCCAGGCCTTCCTCCAAGACCTGCTGTCCACGGTGCAGGTAGCCCATGCCCATGAGAATCTGGGCGAGCACCAGCCGCCCGCGCAGGTCGGACGGCCTGAGACTGACGCCGCGGTTGAGCAGCATCACGCCGGCGTAGTCCCGGTCCGCGCGGATCAGGTGGATGCCCTGGTCGATGTATCCCTGGCCGCGCTTCTCCCGCAACTGTCCCCAATGCGTCGGCAGAACGAGATCGGCGTAGGTGATGTGGTTGTAGGGATTCTTGCCCCAGTACCAGGCCAGCGCCGCCGTGCCCGCCAGATAACCGGCCAGGGCCAGGCTGCCGCCCCAGGCGAGCAGGCCCCGGACGCTGGCGTACAAGAAGAGACGCCGCGGCGTCTCGCGGTAACCCAGGCCGAAGAGTCCCAGCCACCATTTCGCCTGGGGGATCGCGGCGGGCTTCCAGGCCAGTTTCAGCCGCGGAAACTTGATCTGGGCGGCGGGCTGGCGGTCGGCGTGTGAGGGCATGCGGGCGTGCCCGGGATTCTGGGGCCGGGGTGGGGGCCGGAAAGCAAAAACGGCAGGCCGCGGCGCGGTGCCGGGCGGGATTCCCTGTAACCTTCCCGCGCGCGACGGGTTCTTGAGGGAGACCATGAACCACAACCTGCGCCTGGCCTGGCGTTCGCTCGCGCGTTCCCGGGGTTTCGCCGTTGTCGCCATCCTGACCCTCGCCGTCGGCATCGGCAGCACCACCGCCATCTTCAGCGCGCTGCAGGCGCTGGTGATCTCGCCCTACAACTACCCGCGGTCCGACCGCCTCGTCCACCTCTGGTCCGGCAACGGCTGGCCGCTGTCCCCGGCCGACTCCTTCGACCTGATGAAGGACACCGCGAGCTACACGGCCTTCGGCATCTACCAGCCCTCGACCTACAACGTCGGCGCGGAAAATGCGCAGTCGGTCACCGGCGTCACCGGCACCGCGGAGGTCCTACGAGCCTTCGGCATCGCCCCCATGCTCGGCCGCTTCTTCGAGCCGGCCGACGACGTGCCGAAGGCGCCGCCGGTGGTCATCCTCAGCCACGCCCTGTGGCAGCAGTTGTTCGCCTCCGATCCCGCGGCGATCGGCCGCAAGCTGCGCCTCAATGGCATCGATGCCGAGGTCGTGGGCGTGATGCCCGCCAGCTTCGAGTTCGTCAGCCCCTGGATGCGGACCGAGGAGTGCCAGCTCTGGACGCCGCGCTCCTTCGACGCCGACGAGATCAAGCAGCGCGACAGCCATTACCTGCTTGGCATCGCGCGGCTCAAGGACGGCGTGACCGTCAAGGCCGCCGACGCGGAGATCAAGACGATCGGCCGGCGCCTGACGAAACTCTATCCGGACTCGAACACCCGGAAGGAATTCCTGGTCCGCTCGCTGCACGACGAGATGACGCGCGACATCGCGGGCAAGGTCTGGCTGCTGTTCGGCTCCGTCGCGCTCGTCCTGCTCGTCGCCTGCGGCAACGTCGCGAGCATGCTGCTCGCCCGCGGCGCGCGCCGCCAGGGCGAGTTCGGCGTGCGGGTGGCGCTCGGCGCCTCGCGGCGCGACCTGCTGGCCATGGGGCTCGCCGAGAGCCTCGTGCTGGCGGGGGCGGGCGCGGTCCTCGGGATCCTGTTCGCCTACGGCGGCATCGACGTCCTGCGGCTGATCTCGCCGGTCAGCGCCGCGCGCAAGGCGGCCATGGCGTTGCACGCGCCGGCGCTGCTGTTCGCGCTGGGCGCGACGCTCCTGACCGCGCTGCTGGCGGGCCTGCCGCCGGCGCTGGCGGCAATGCGCACCTCCGTCGCCAGCATCCTGCGCTGCGACGCGCGCGGCGCGGCGGGCTCGCGCTCGCGCCATCACATGCTGCGTGCGCTGGTCATCGCCCAGGTGGCGGTGGCCTTCGTGCTGGCCAACGGCGCAGTGCTGTTCTCCACCGCCTACCTGAAGGTGCTGAAGGAAAACCAGGTGCTGTCGAGCGACGAGGTCATCACCGCGCGGATCGCCCTGCAGGGGCCGCGCTACGAGAAGAACGAGCAGCGCGTGCAGTTCTGGAACCTTTTCGTCGACCGCATCAAGGCGCTGCCGGGCGTCCAGCGCGCCGCCATCACGTCGAAGCTGCCGCTCGAGGGCGGGAGCAACACCAACGCGCTGGTGAACGACGAGGTCTACGACCCGACGATCCGCCGCATGAGCGTCGAGCGTTCGTCGGTCACCGCGGAGTATTTCGCGGCCATGGGCCTGCGGCTGCTGAAGGGCCGCAATCTCACGAACGAGGACCGCACCGGCGACATCCGCGGCGTGGTGGTGAACAAGGCGTGCGTTGACAAGGCGTGGCCGAACAAGGAGCCGCTCGGCGAGCTCATGCGCGGCAACAACCCCGGCAAGCCGTGGTACACGGCGCGCGTCGTCGGCGTCGTGGAAAACGTGAAGCAGTGGGGCGCCACCGCCGAGGTGCAGCCGGAGATGTACACCACGCCCGAGGGCCACTGGGGCGACAGCGCGCACCTCGTGATCCGGTCGTCGCTGACGCTCGCGCAGCTGGCCCCGCAGTTGCGGAAGGAGCTGGGCGCCGTCGACAGCGAGCTGGCCTTGAAGGACCTCCGCACGATGCGCCAGGTGGTCAACCAGGCGGCGCAGGGCGAGGCGGCGGTGGCCGGCCTCGTGAATTTCTTCATGGCGGCGGCGCTCGGGCTGGTGGCGGTCGGCCTCTACGGCACGCTTTCCTACCACGTCCAGCAACGCACCCGCGAGATCGGCGTGCGCGTCGCGATCGGCGCCCTCCGGGGCGACATCCTCCGGCTGGTTTTCGCGCAGGGCAGCCGCTGGGTCGGCCTCGGCCTCGCGATCGGGCTGGCCGGAAGCTTCGCGCTCGCGTCGACGTTGAAGTCGCTGGTCTACCACATGGACGGACTGACCGCCCTGCCGCTGGCGCTCGCGGCCGTCGCCGTGGGCCTGGCGGCCATGGTGGCCTGCTGGCTGCCGGCGCTTCGGGCCGCGCGGCTCGATCCGCTGATCGCGCTCAGGGCGGATTGACAGTGAGCGGCAAGCAGTAGGTGGTAAGCGGGCTGGCCAGCAGCGAAGTGGAGGCGGGGTGCCCTCACCCCGCGAGGAGCAAGCGCGAATGGCACCCCGCGGGACGAGGGCGTCCCGCCTCCATGTTCGCCTGGCACCGCGCCGCCGGCTTCAGCGTTGCCCTCCGGCGGTGCCGTGCGGCATGGTGCGGTGATGGCCGAAGAGCCCGCCATACCCCGCGGCTGCGAGATCCTCCTGCTGGAGGACGACGCCCCGCTGCGCAAACGGGTGGCGGCCTACCTCGCGCGCGCTGGCGCCGCCGTGACGGAATGCGCCACGCTCGCCGAGGCCCGCCGGCTGCTCGCGGCAATGCGTTTTGAGTTCGCCGTGGTGGACCTGCACCTGCCGGACGGCGACGTACTCGAGCTGCTGCGCGCGGGCGCGTTTTCGGAAAACACCGGGGTCGTGGTCGTAACCGCCTTCGGCGGCATCCGGGAGGCGGTGGACGCCATCCGGCTCGGCGCGGGCGATTATCTCACGAAACCATTCGAGCTCGAGCAACTGCCGCTGGCCTTCCAGCGCTGCGCCACCGCGCGGCGCGGCGCCCGGCGCGAGGAACATGCCGCCCGCCAGGGCGCCACGGGCGCCGCGGCGATGTTCTTCGGCCCGGGCCTGGACGCGCTGCGGAAGCAGGCGGAGGCCATCCTCGCCGCGGATCGCCGCCTCGGGCGCGGGCTGCCGCCGGTGTTGCTTGAGGGCGAGACCGGCACGGGCAAGAGCGTCCTGGCGCGCTGGCTCCATCGCGAGGGCCCGCGCGCGGACCGGCCGCTGGTGGCGGTCAACTGCGCGGCCCTGCCCGAGACGCTGGTCGAGTCGGAGCTGTTCGGGCACGAACGCGGCGCCTTCACCGACGCGAAGACCGCGCGGCTCGGGCTGTTCGAGGCGGCCGACGGGGGGACGCTCTTCCTCGACGAAGTCGGGCTGCTCTCGCGGCCGACGCAGGCGAAGCTGCTCACTGCGATCGAGGACGGCGTCATCCGCCGGCTGGGCGGCACGCGCGAGATCCAGGTGGAGGTGAAGCTCATCGCCGCGAGCAACCGCCCGCTCCGCGAGCTGGTCGCGGCCGGCGCATTTCGCGAGGACCTGTTTCACCGGCTGAACCTCCTGGCGCTCACGCTGCCGCCGCTGCGCGAGCGCGCCGGCGACATCATTCCGCTGGCGCGCCACCTCCTCGCTCGCATCGCGGCCCACCACCGCTTGAACGCGGTGGCGATGACGCCGTCCGGGGAGGCGCGCCTGCAGGCGCAGCCCTGGCGCGGCAACGTCCGCGAGCTGGCGCACGTGATCGAGAGCGCGGTGATCTTCGGTGGCGGGGCGCCGCTCGATTTTTCCGCCCTCGGCGAGCCGCCGCCAGCGGGAACGCGCGCCTGGCGCAATCCCGCCTGGCGGGTGCCCGCCACGGGCTTCTCGCTGGACGCGATGACCGACGAACTGATCGCGGACGTCCTGCGCGAGGAGCAGGGCAACGTCTCCGCCACCGCGCGGCGGCTCGGTGTCACGCGCGATTTTTTGCGCTATCGCCTCGAGGTGCAAAAGCCCGGCCAGGACGCGAAAGCATGATGGGTCACTGGACCCAAACCGGGGCGCGAAAGTTGATTGTTTTTGGGCACAGGCACCCAGATTCGGCCCGCCGCCAGGACGGTGCGGCACCGCCCGCAGGCGCAAGCCGGCGCGCGCGAACCATTTGGCCCGGGGGCACCCAGGTTGGCACGGCACGGGCAGGGCAGTGGGGAGGTTCACCCCTTACCACCATGCATCACAGCCCCCCTGGCCCCGCGGTAGTTCGTTTCGGCATGTTGACGGTCGTTGCCGCGCTCCTGTTCCGAAGCGCGCCGGCCCAGACCAACACCGACCCGTTCGTCTACCTGCGCGGCGGCGCGGGCGACCGTGCGATGGATCAACTGCCGAATCATGATCGGGGCATCACGCCGGGCCCGGACCATTGGAACCTCACGACCGGCAACTCGAACTGGCCCGACCTTTTTTTCCCGCTCGAAACGCTGCACGTCGGGTTGCTGCCGCCGACGCTGGGCGAGCCCTGGCCGGGCGAAGGGGGGCGGCTCGACGATGGTTCCTCCACCGGACTCGACGGCACGTCGTTTTTCGTGGGCTTCGCCTTGCTCGCCAGCCGCGACGGCCTGACGGACGGGCAAACGAAACGGATTCTCGCCTATCAGCGCGCGCAGCAGGAGCTGCTCGCTGAACTCCGGGCGAAACTTGCGGAACTCGCGGGCGCCACACCGGCGGCGCGGGCGGCGGGCTTGTCCGCCTTCGCCGCGCTGCAGGCCGGACGCTTGCAAGACCTGGAGCGGGAGGAAGAGGCCATCCGGGACGACGTAGCCTGGGTGGGGCCGAAGTTCGGCCGCAGCCTTGCGTTCCGACTCGAGGGGGGGGATGCGGCGGCTTCCCCGCGCCTGTTGTTTGCGGCCAACTTCTATGCGGGCCTGTCGGTCGAGCAGCGCATGTTGCTCGCCGAGATCGCACACGAGGAGCAGGGCGGAGAGGGGCCCGCCGGACTCGAGACGATCACCCTCCCACCGGGCGCGCTGCCACCGTGGGTGGAGGCGCGAATCCAGAAAATCATCGCGGAAAAGCAAGGCCCCGAGGGCGGGCCGCGTTCCCGGGAGCCGGACGGAAAGAGCCCCGCCGGCGACCAGCACACGGCCGGAACCGAAACCGGCAGCGGCATCATTTTCTTCCAGCCGGCCACGGCGCGCCTGCATCTGCCGGCCACGCTGCCGCCGGAGCTGGAGGCGAAAATCCGCCGGTTTGTCGCGGAGAAGCAGGGCCTCAAGGATGAGCTGCGCACGGTCGTGTTGCGGGACGACTATGTCCTGGGCTCGACGCGCACCCATCGCCTCGAGGCGCTGGCCGCCGCCGAAGCGCCGCGGTTTGCCGCGTTGGAAGCCCTCGCGGAGGAAATCCGGATCGGGCTCGCGAGCCTCGGCTTTCCCGGCCAGCCGAACGACCTGGGTCTCCCGGCGGACCTCACCCAGCGGGTGGGCAGGTTTTATTCCCGCAAGGTTGAGGTGCGGCGCGCGCTGCTCAACGAGACGAGAACCCTGCGGCGCGATTTTCCCGGCGTGAGATTCTTCATCGTGGCCCAGGGTGACGGCCTGGTGATCGTGCAGATGGGGGACAACGCGAAGGCCGCCGACCTGGTGGCCAGGTTCAATGCGGCGGCGGCGCCGCACTATGCGGAATTCACGCGCGAGAGCGAAAACCTGACTCGCGCCATCCAGGAGTACCTGGAGCATAGCCCGCCAGGGCGAAGCCGCACGGTCGACCAGCTCGCGGCCGATTTTCTTCGCGCGTACCGGGCGCAAGGGGACGCGGACCGCTACCGGGACTACGGCCGCGCGGTGCTGGAACCGGGGCTGTCGTCCGCGCAACGGCGCCTGCTCTTCAATGCCGCCCTCTGGCCGGCGAAGCCGCCCGCCGCCCAACCGCAGCCCTGACGCGTGCCACCCCTTGCCGAACGCCGGCCCGCGACGATCGCGCTGATCCTCGGCGCGGTCATGAGCGTGGTTTTTGCGGGGCTGGTGCTGCGCTACGACCACGACCTCCGCGCCGCCATCCATGAAAAGATGATCCAGCGGGACGCCGCCGTACTGACGTCCGTCGCGCAGCAGGAGATCGAGTCGGCGGCGTTCACGCCGGATCGAACCAACTCCGGGCGGTGGCTCGCGGCCCTCCTGCCCGCGGCGCACCGCGAGGGCCTGCTGGCCATGGCGATCTTCGATGCCGACGGCGTCGTGCTCGAGAGGATCCCGGCCGGCCAGCTCCTGGTGGAGATCCCGCCGAAGGATTTCGTCAGCCTGCAGGATGGGCGGCCGATCACCCGCTTCTGGCCGGCCTTTTCGCTGGCGACGATCCTGCCGGGCAGTTCGATCGCGCCGACGCCGGTGCTGGAAGTCGTGCTGCCGCTGCACGGGCGCGCGGCACCGGCGGCCGGGTCGTCCGCGGCCGAGCCGATCGGGTTCGTCCGTTACGATCTCGATGCCCGGCGGCTGGCGGCGGAACTGGCGGAGCTCGACGCCGGCGTGCGCCGGCAGACGATCGTGACCCTGGCGGTGGGCCTGGCCGCCCTCGGCCTGCTCGTCGGCGCCGCGTACGCGCTGCTCGGACGGGCGCAACGCACGATCGCCGAGCGCACCGCGCGGCTGCAGCGCGCCAACGCCGAACTCACGCTGGCGGCGAAGACCTCCGCGCTCGGCCAGATCACTTCGCACCTCGTCCACGGCCTGCAGGGCTCGGTGGCGGGTCTGCGGTCCGTGGTGGCGCCCGCAGGATTGTCGGAGCCGGACTGGAAGGCGGCGGCGGGCTACGCCGAGCAGATGCAGGCGATCATCCAGGAGATCGTGGCGCTGCTGGGCGACCGGTCGACCGGCACCACCTACGAGCTGACGGGCCGGGAACTGGCCGAACTCATCCGGCGGCGCAACGCGGCGTCGGCGGCGGACAGGAGCGTGACCCTCGAGGTCGGCGACGGTTTTGTGGAGACGGTCGACAGCCATCGCGGTGGCCTGCTGTGCCTGATCGTCAGCAACCTGGTGCAGAACGCCGTTGCCGCCGCCGGTCCCGCGGGCCGGGTGCGGGTCGCGCTGGAGCGGGATGCATCCGGGATCAGGCTGCTGGTGTCGGACGACGGCCCGGGCATTCCCGAGGAATTCCGCGCCCACCTCTTCGAAGCCGGCCGCACCAGCCGGGCGGGCGGCACGGGCCTGGGGCTCGTGATCAGCCAGTTGCTGGCCCGGCAAATCGGCGCCGTGGTGGTCCTCAAGGCGACGGGACCCGGGGGCACGACCTTTGGCGTGATGCTGCCGGTGGAGGGCGACGAGGTGACCGCCAGCGAGAATCGGTGAACGGCGATTCGCCCTTCGTTCATGTGGGTCGGGCTTTACGCCCGACCTGTCGGGCCTGAAGCCCGACCTACTGTGCGTCACCGCGACGAAGTCACTTGTTACCTGATGCTTCGCCCTTAGCTTCTCCGCATGGCGGTTTTCCAGACAACGCTGACCGTCCGCACCCGCGGCCAGGGGACGCACGAGATCACGGACGAGGTCGCGCAGGCCGTGAGAAAGAGCGGCATTGCCGGAGGGCTCGCGACGGTGTTTTGCCAGCACACGAGCTGCAGCCTTGTCCTGATGGAGAACGCCGATCCCTCGGCCCGGCGCGACCTCGAAGGCTGGCTCGACCGCCTGGTGCCGGAGAACGATCCGCGCTTCACTCACACACTCGAGGGAGGCGACGACATGCCGAGCCACATTAAGATGGCGCTGACGCGCTCCAGCGAGACGATCCCCGTGGCGGGCGGCCAGCTCCACCTCGGCACCTGGCAAGGCATCTTCCTGTGGGAACACCGCCGCGCGCCACACACCCGGAGCGTGGTGGTGACGGTGATGGGGGAATAGTGAGCAGCGACCATTGAGCGGTGTGCGGCAGCACCGAATCGTCGGAGCCAGCTTGCCCGCGATTGGCCGCGCTTCGCGAGCAAGCTCGCTCCCACGAGATCGTGCCCGCTACGGCGAACCCGCCGCGTCGGGATGCAGCAACGCCGCGGACTCCAGCTCGAGCTTGATCACCTTCGACGGCCAGCGCGGCTCCTCGACGGCCTCGAGCCGGCCATAGACGCTGAGCGTCGTGCCCTTGATCGTCTGCGGGTTCAGCGCCGGGTCCGCGAGGAGATCGGGTGTGATGGTGGCCCCCACGCGGAAATGCGCCAGGTCGCTCTTGTCCTCGGCGAACTCGACGAGCCCTTTCTTCGGGTCGTAGGCCGCCACGGTGCCGGTGAAGCGGTAGGACTTGTGCTGCCAGTTCTCGTACAGCCGCTTCCGGTTGACGTTCTTGACGATGCCGTTGCGTGGCGCAAAGGCGCCGGACGAGTCGAAGCTCGGCGAGAGGCGATCCGGATTGTTCGGGACCCACACCGCCTGCAGCAGCGCGGCCGGATCGAGCACGGGAAAGCCGGATCCGAGTTCGCGCGATACCTTGACCTCGGCGTTGTCCTCAACGGTGGCGGTCACCGGCAGGACGGGAAAATCCCGGGCCTGCAGCGCGAATGTCTTCGGGCCGGGCGGGAGCGGGCCGATCGTGAGCGGCGTCTGGCCGAGCGATTGCCTGCCCCACACGATGGTGGCCCCGGCGGGCACCGACTCGACCCGCAGCCGGCCCTGGGGAAAACGCACCGTTCCCCCGGCCTCGGTGTTTTCCGCGATGGTGACCTTGTGGGCCTGCACGGGCCAGCCCGGCAGCTCCAGCGTGAGATCGCATTCGCCCGGCGGCAACTGGGCCACGGTGAGTGGGGTCTTGCCGAGCACCGAAGTTCCCTTCTTCACCGTGGCGCCGCTCGGGTTGGACTCGAGCTTGAGCGATCCGACCTTGAAGGTAAGGGTGGCCTCGGTGGTCTTGGTCGCCTCGATGCGCACGTTCGCATGCAGGTCGGGCCAGCCCTCGGCGCGGGCGGTGACGGCGTACGTCCCCGGGGCTAACCCCGGCTCGGCCTGGCCGGCGGTCAGCTTGATCGCCGCGGCGGCCGCCTCGCCGGCGGCCGGGACGCGAGCGGCCTCGAGCGTGGCGTCCGCGAGATTGGTCTTCACGAGCAGGCCGCCGGTTTTTTGCGGGTCGGGCGGCGGAGGCGTGGCCGCGGCCGCCGGCTTCCCGGCTTTTTCCCCGGAGCCCCGGCTCAGGCTGATCACACCGATGGCGAGCAAGGCCAGAGCGCAGAGCACGGCGGGCATGAACCATTTCTTGCCCAGCAAGGAGTGCAGGGGCGAGGCCGGCTTGGAACCGGGAGCAGCCGGCCGCGGCGCAGGGTTGGGGCGTTCCGGATCAGGCATGGGAGTAAAGGGGCCCGCGCATCGTTCTTGCGGGACCGGTGCGCCGGGGCAACGCGTTTTTCGTCACAACGCCGTTAATCGCGCGCCGCGGCGGCATCGCGACCCAGCCACCACAGCCCGGCCAGCAGCGCCGCGGCGAGAAGCGAAACGAAGCACCCGGCGAGCAGGCCGTCCTGCCGAAAGCGCAGGGTCACGAGCGAGCGGCCGGCGGGAACGGGCACGCCGCGCATCCAGCCGTTGACGGGCAGGCACGCGACCTCGCGGCCACCGATGATCGCGTGCCACCCGGGATACCAGGCCTCGGCGATCACGAGCAGCGCGGGGCCCGGGCTGTCGACGGCCACGTCGAGCGAATTCATGGCGAAGCGCTCGATGCGCGCCGTGCCGCCGGCGAAGGCCAGCGGCAAGGGCCCGGCCGCGGCGACGAACGCGGGCTC
Organism: Lacunisphaera sp.; assembly: GCA_035545835.1. GTDB lineage: Bacteria > Verrucomicrobiota > Verrucomicrobiia > Opitutales > Opitutaceae > Lacunisphaera. The sequence continues at coordinate 45,120 of DASZXO010000045.1, read as the reverse complement.
GACCAGCGCCTCCTGGCGAACGTCGGCGCCGGCGGCGAGGCGTTGCGCGGCGGCGTCGGCATCGGACACCGGCGCGATCCTGCTGACGAGCCAGGCGCGTGACGCGGGCGCGACCTTCACCTGCAGCGTGCCGGCGCCGTCCGGCAAGGTGATATTCAGGCCGGTGGCCGCCAGCCGGTCGCCGGCCTCGTAGACGTGCCCGTCGGGTGTCGTGTTGAAGGCATGGTGGGGATCGACGCCGGCGGCGCGGTGCAGGTAGACCCAGACGCGCTCGAGCGAAAGCGACTCGAAGCCGGTCAGCGTGGCATAGCGATAAAGCATGCCGCTGTTGTCGCGCACGAGATCGGGCGGCAGGTTGACCCGCGCCGGCGCGGCCTCGCGGTCCAGGCCGTGGGCGCGCACGGCGGCCTGCACGAGGTTCTCGACAGGAAACTCGGCCGGATAACCCGGCAACAGCTTCCAGGTCCAGAGCGCGAGCGCGACCTGGGCCACGGCCACCACCGGCAGCGCCCAGCGACGCGCCGCGGCGGCCGGATGAGCCGGGCCGGCGGGCGCCTGCAGCCAGAGCCACCAAGCGCCGACAGACGCGCCGAGCCAGGCGAACTGCCCCAACATCCAGCGGGCGGCGCCCGGCCACGCGGCCAGGTGCGTCGCATAATAGACGACGAGACCGGCCGCGACGAAGCCGCCGGCCAGAGCGGCCGGCAGCCACGGGCGGCGGCCCGCCGGTTTCGTCCCGGCGAGCAGCGAGGCGCCCGCACACAGGCCGAGCACGACCAGCACGCCCGCGCGCGCCGGCACGCGAAAACTCGAGAAGCCGGGCAGCACCTGGTAGAGCAGGCCGAAGAAAGGCGTCGCCTCGCCGACCATGATGAGGGCGCTCACCCCGGCCATCAGCAGCAGGCCGCGCCCGACCGGATCGCGCCAGCGGAACAATGCGGCAAGGCCGCCGAGGCAGACGACGACGCCGGGGTGGAGATGGTATTCCCAATTGACGGCCATGACGCGGCTCGCGGTGGTGAGCAGCGACATGCCTTGGTCGGCGTTCATCGCAAACGCCGCCGAAAAAGCTTCCGACGCCGCGGCGCGATTGCTCTGGCCCACCAGCTCGGCGAACGGCACGAGCACGAACCCGAGCAATGCCATGCCGGCCACGCACGCCAGGAGCAGGCCGGCGGCGGCGCCGAGCCACGCCCGGAGGGCCGGGCCCCACGGCGGCCGCAGGATCAGGCCGGTCACGAACAGCCCGGCGGCGAGCGCCGAAAGCCAGAACACCTGCGGATGGCAGCAGAGGAGCTGGGCCGCCCAAACGACCGCCAGGGCCACCCAGCGCCGGCGCGTCGGCGCGAGGGCGAAGCGCGACGCAAGCAGGAGGACAAGCGGCAGGTAGCAGAGCGAAAACACATAGTTCAACTGGCCGGCCTGCAGCCGCATCACGAGCGGGGCGCTGAACAGGTAGGCCAGCGCGCCGCCCCATGCCGCCGGACGCGAGACGTGCCACGACCGGGTGAGCCGGACGAAGCCGGCCAGCGCGAGCATCCCGTGGAGGAAGAGCGCGAGGACCGTGCCGGCCTGGACGCCCAACACGACGGTGAGCCAGGTTGTCGGATAGAACGCGGCCGTCTGCAGGTCGGCCAGAAACGGTCGCCCGAGGCTCGCGTACGGGTTCCACCACGGCAGCACCCCGCGGCGCAGGCTGTCGCCCAGGTAACGCTGGTACGGTTCGACGATCCGCACGAAGTCGAGCCCGACGAAGAGGGTCGGCTTGATCGCGGCCAGCACGACGACCCACAGCGCGGAGCCGGCCGCCGCCCCCCAGCCGTCGGCCAGGGGCTTGTCCGGCGGGGCGGCCGGCAGGGTGTCGTCGGGCGAAGACATGCGGGACGGCAGGAATCCTGCCGCCCGCGCCGGCGCGGAAAAGCAAAAACCAAACCGCGGGCCGGCATGGACAATCCACGCGCAGCAATGCCTCTGGCCAGCGGGCGGCGCGGTGCTACGTTGGCCGGGCGGGACCTTCCGCTCGCTCATGAATCTTCTCCTCGTCAGCCCGAAAACACCCGACACCTTCTGGAGCTTCCAGCACGTCCTGAAGTTTGTGGCCAAGAAGGCCGCGTTTCCCCCGCTGGGACTCCTGACCGTGGCGGCGCTGCTGCCGCGCCACTGGCGGCTGAAGGTCGTCGACCTGAACGTCACGCGGCTGGAGGACGCGGACATCCTCGCGGCCGACTACGTCCTGCTGAGCGCGATGATCGTGCACCGGAAGTCGGTGCATGAGATCGCCCGCCGCTGCGCCGCCCTGGGGCGGAAGATCATCGCCGGCGGGCCGCTCTTCACGACCGGGCACGAGGCCTTTCCCGAGATCCCGCATTTCGTGCTCGGCGAGGCGGAGGAAATCATTCCCCGGCTGGTCGCCGACCTGGAGCGCGGGCAGGTGCAGCCGTTCTACCATGCGCCCGGGTTTCCGCCGCTCGCGCTTGCGCCCGTGCCGCGCTACGACCTCGTCGACCTCCGGCAGTACGTGACAATGGCGGCGCAGTTCTCGCGCGGCTGCCCGTTCGATTGCGAGTTCTGCGACATCATCGTGATGAACGGGCGCGTGCCGCGCACGAAGTCACCCGAGCGGTTCATCGCGGAGCTCGAGGAGCTGCGCCGGCTCGGCTGGCGCGACATGGTCTTCGTCGTCGACGACAACTTCATCGGCAACAAGGTTCGCACCCGCGCGCTGCTGCATGCGATGATCGACTGGCGCCGGCGCACGCGCGCGGAGATGGGCTTCCTCACCGAGGCCTCGATCAACCTGGCGGACGATGCCGAATTGCGCGCGCTGATGGTCGAGGCGGGATTCCGCAAGGTCTTTGTCGGGCTCGAGACCCCGTCGGCCGCGTCGCTCGACGAGTGCCGCAAGCTGCAGAACACGGGGCGCGACCTCGTCGCCGCGGTGCGGTCGATCCAGTCGGCCGGGCTTGAGGTGATGGGCGGGTTCATCGTCGGCTTCGACAGCGACACCGGCGACATCTTCAAGCAGCAGTTCGAGTTCATCCAGCGCTCGGGCGTGGCCACGGCCATGGTCGGGCTGCTGACGGCCCTGCCGAAGACGCGGCTCTACCAGCGGCTCCAGCGCGAAGGCCGGTTGCTCGCGGAGACGACCGGCAACAACACGGCGGCGGTGCTGAACTTCCGGCCGAAGCTGAACCGTGAGTTCCTCGAGAGCGGCTACCGCGAGCTCATGCGCCGCCTCTACGAGCCGCGGAACTACTACCGGCGCATCCGGGTGTTTCTCCAGCACCACCGGCCTGAAACCACCTGGCTGCGGCTTTCGCGCGCGGACCTGGGCGCGTTCCTGCGGTCGTTCTGGCTGCTCGGCGTGCGGCACCGCGGCCGGCTGGCGTACTGGCGGTTCTTCCTCGGCACGCTGGTGCGGCGGCCAAGGCAATTCCGCCTGGCCATCGAGCTCGCCATCATCGGGCATCATTTTCGGCGCGTCGCGGCTACGCTGTAGGCGGGGACCGTCCCGAGCGGATTGGGGATGGAGGGCCGGACTCCAGACCGGCCGCGGCCGGCCGGGAGGCCGGCCCTCCAATGATTGGCGATGCCGCCCGCCCGGCTCAACTTCCGCCGAACCCGGCCCGCGCCTGCGCGAGGCCGCGCTCGTACGCCGCGATGAGCTTGTCCCAGCGCGCGTTCATCTCGGCGTCGACCTCCTGGCGCGACGGCTCGGCCTCGAACCAGGCGATCGTGCGCCGGATGCCCTCGGCGAAGGGCGTTTTGGCGGCGAAGCCGGGGACGAGCCGCTTGAGCTTGGTGTTGTCGAAGACGGCGGAGACCGCCTTGTCGCCGAGGAGCGTGCCCTCCGTCGAAGGCACGCAGGCGATGATGAAATCCGAGGCGATGTGGACGAATGGCGGCGCCGCGATGCCGGCGGCCGCGGCGGTGAGCTCGAAGAAGCGGTTCCACGGCAGCGCCTCGTCGGAGGTGATGTGGAACGCCTCGCCGATCGCCTGCGGGTGCCCGAACAAACCGACCAGGCCCGCGGCGAAGTCGCTGTTGTGGGTGATGGTCCAGAGCGAGGTGCCGTCGCCCGGGATGATGAGCGGGGCGCCGCGGCGCAGCCGGTCGATCGCTGTCCAGGGCTTCTGCCACGAATTCAGCACGAGCGGGATCTGGTCGTCGCCATACGTGAGCGACGGGCGGACGATGGTGTACGGGAACCCGAAAGCGCGATGTGCCGACTCGAGTTCGATCTCGCACGCGATCTTGTTGCGGGAGTAGTCCCAGTGCGGGTTCACGCGCGGCGTGGTCTCGGTGATCAGGTAAGGCGGCCGCGGCGGCTTCTGGTAGACGCTCGCCGAGCTGATGAAGACGTATTGCCGGGTCCGCCCGCGAAACAGCTCGAGATCGCGCCGGATGTCGGCCGGGCCAAACGCGATCCATTGCACCACGACATCCCAGGCGTGTCCGGCCAGGGCGATGCGGGCGGCGGCCGGGTCGTTGATGTCGGCCGTGAGGGTGCGGGCGCCTGCGATCGGCCGGTGCTGGCCGCGGTTGAGCAGCCAGAGTTCGTGGCCGGCGGCGAGGGCTTGCTGCGTGACGGCGCGGCTGATGATGCCGGAGCCGCCGATGAAGAGGATTTTCATGGGAGAGAGCGTTAAGCCATGAGAGCTGGGCGTTGAGAGCGCGAAAGCGGCTGGCGGGGCGAGGTCCGGACTTTCAACGCTTAACCCTTCACTCTCAACTCGCGCCGGTTTCCGACCGGCGCGCGGTGGCGCCCAGCGACCAGGCGCCGACGGGAATGCTGCGCAGTTTGGCGACGGTCGCGACGTGGGCGCGCTGGCAGCGCACGGGCGGCCGGCCGGCGAGAATGGCCTCGAGGTCGTCGGCGACGAACCGCCCGATGAGCGTCTGGATTTCCGGCACGCTGCCGAGGCGGTGCGCCTGCAGGAGGGTGTTGGGCGTGGTGCGGCCGGGCTCGTCCGGCGGGATCGGTTCCTCCGGCCAGACGTCGATGCCGGCGCGGATCCGGCCGCTGCGCGCGGCGGCGAGGAGTTCGGGAAAATTCACGAGGGCGGCGCGGCTGCCGAGGATGACGACGCTGCCGGGCGCCATGCGCTCGAACTGCCGGGCGCCGATGGCGCCGGTGTTCTCGGCGGTGTGGGCGGCGACGATGAACACGACACGGGCGCGCGCGAAGCATTCGTCGAGCGTCGCGGGCGTCACGCCGGCGGCGCGCAAGGCGGCGGGCTCGATCCAGGGGTCGTGGACGAGGGTCTCGCCGCCGAAGGGCCGGAGCAGCGGCAGCAGGGCGCGACCGAGGTTGCCGAAGCCGAGGATGGCGAGCGTCTTCCCGTGGAGGAGGAAGGAGTCGTGATTGTCGCCCTTGAACTCCCGGCCGGCGCGCACGGCGGCGTCGGCCTCGTGCATGCGGCGGGCGAGCGAGATCGCCATGGCGAGCGCCAGCTCGGCGACGGGCTGGGCGTAGACCGGGGCGGTGGAGAGCACCGGGATGCCGCGCCGCTCGCACTCCGCATAATCGACGTTCGGGAGGAAGTTGCTCTCGACGTTGAAGACGGCGCGCAGGTGCGGGGCGCGATCCAGGCGGTCGCGTTCAAGCGGCGACTGGCCGATCAACGCAATCGCCTGCGGCAGATGACGGTCGATGTGCCCGGCGCTGGCGGGTGAGCCGTCGTGCCACAGCACGCGGCCGAGTTGCTCGAGGCGGCGCTTGGTTTCCTCGTCGAAGATCCGGTCGATCCGGCGCGGATGCGGGTCGAGCAGGATGATGGGATCGGCGGGCAGCGGGAGGGACATCGCAGAAGGAAATGGATAAATGAGCAACGACGGGAGGCGAGAGGATATGGCGCAAGACCTGGAATCGGCCTCCATACGCGCCCCGCCTTGGCCGGCACCCCTCTTGCTCGAGGGGAGCCTCGTCAGCCTGGGCTTGGGTCCCCTCGAGCAAGAGGGGTGGCGCGAAGCGACGGGGTGTGGGAAGCTGCCATCGTGTGGTGTGAAAAATTGCGAGCTTGCTGGCGATATCAGGAACTTCGCGGGCAAGCTCGCTGCCACCTAAGGTATCATCGAACGGAATTGTGATTCCGGTGTCGCGCTCGGGCGCGGCCTTGGGCAAGTCATCGGGTGCATGAAACGCCTCCTTACCCCGTTGCTTGCCCTTGTCGTTGTTCCCGTGTTGTCTGCCGCCATGCCCGCCGCGCCCAATCCGCTCGTGCTCCCGCTCTGGGACGGCACGCCGCCCCAGGCCCAGCCCGCGGGCAAGCCGTTCGAGCGCGTCCAGGAAGGCCACATCGTCTGGGTGCGCCACGTGTCGAACCCCTCGGTCGAGGTGCGGCTGCCGGCGCGCGGCAACGCCACCGGCCGGGCGGTGATCGTGTGCCCGGGCGGCGGCTATGGCGGGCTGGCCTACGATTGGGAGGGCTCCGATTTCGCCGGCTGGCTCAACAGCCAGGGCATCGCGGCGATCGTCCTGACCTACCGGCTGCCGGTCGACGGCGACGTGGCCCACCAGAAGTGGCTCGTGCCGCTCCTGGATGCCCAGCGCGCCATTCGCCTGACGCGCGCCCATGCGGCCGAGTGGGGCATCGACCCCGCCAAGGTCGGCATCATGGGTTTCTCCGCCGGAGGACACCTCGCGTCGACGGCCGGCACGCACTTCGATGCCGGCGACGCGAACGCCGCCGACCCGGTTGACCGGCTCAGTTCGCGCCCGGATTTCCTGATCCTGGTGTACCCGGTGATCAGCATGCAGAAAGGCGTGACGCACGCGGGCTCGCGTTCGGCCTTGCTCGGCGCGAATCCGCCGGACGAACTCGTCACGCGCTACTCAAATGAACTGCAGGTGACCGACCGGACGCCGCCGACTTTTCTCATCCACGCCGGAGACGACCCGGCCGTACCGGTGCAAAACAGCCTGCTGTTCTACGCTGCGCTGCTGCAGCACAAGGTGCCGGCCGAAATGCACCTCTATCCCCATGGCGGCCATGGTTTCTCCTTCGGCTTCGAGCATGGGCATCTGCGCGACTGGACGGAGGCCTGTGCAAGGTGGCTCGCGGAGCTGAAGTAAGCTGCGGTTTGTGTAGGTCGGGCTTTACGCCCGACCTACATGGTCCGTGAGCGCGCGCTCACTTCTGGTCGCTGACGGCGGTCTGCGGTGAGGCGGCGCGGCTGGTTCGGCCCAGCGAGTTGGTGCGCAAGTTGAGACCATCGGACTGTTCCTTGACCAAGGCCGCCGTGGCCTGGTCGATCAGCTTCAGGCGCGAGGCGAAATCCTGCAGCTCCTCGACGTCGTGCTGGCGCTTCTCGTCGCGATAAGCCTCCTTCGCGCGATCCTCGTTCGTCATGGCGTTGAAGAACGCGAACTGGACGAAGCCGACGCCGAGGTTGAGGGTGCGAAAATTGAGCACGCCGCGGTCGAGCCCGTCCTTCGGGCCGAGGTAGCGGTCCATTTTGCCTTCCGTGGAAACCACCTCGTCCGGCTGCAGCGGGCGCGGGCCCTTGATGACCAGCTTGGGGAGATGCAAGATGTCATCGCCCGCCGTCTCGAGTTTCTGTTGGAAGGCCGCGTCGACCTCGGCGGCGGGCGCGGGTGGGGGTGGCACAAACGCCGGCGGGTGGTCGTCCAGGGCGGCCTTGAGGTGGGCCGAGAGCAGGCTCGGAGTGTCGTGCTTCTCCTCCGGCCGCGTGGCGTCATCGGCGGGAAAGGCGGTCCCGGCCAGCATTAGGCCGCCGACAAGGCCCAGCCTGGAGAGGATGGGATTCACGTTCGGAAGGGTGCAGGGAAAGCATGATCAGGCACCCGGCCCGTGGCAATGTTCCTCCGGCGGCGCGACAAATGAGGTTCGACACCCCGAGGCGGATCGGGATCGTTTCATGTTCGTGCCAAGCAGCTGGAACAACGCATCGCGGCGTCCCGCCGCGCGCCCGCCCGCGCCATGATGTCCGGGCCGATGCAGGGAGCGCACTCGCTGATCCGGGACGAGACGGTGCTCCAGCACAAGCTCGCGCCCGGCCTCGTGGCGCGGGTCTTCCGCTTCGGCCGGCCCTACGCGGGGATCCTGGCCTTCTTCCTCCTCCTGGTCGTGCTCGACGCGGCGGCCGGCGTCGTCAACCCGCTGATTTACCGGCAGCTCATCAACCATGGCATCCTCGCCGGCAACGAGCGCCTGATTGTGGAGCTCGCGCTCCTGGCGGCGGGAGTGGCGGTCGTGGATTCCGGCCTGACCTTCTGGCAGCGCCAGCTCGCGGCGCGGATCGGCCTGGACATCCTGCTCGACCTGCGCACCCGCGTCTTCGTCCACATCCAGCGGATGTCGCTGGCGTTCTTCACCCGGGCGCGGACCGGCGCCCTCGTGAGCCGGCTCAACACCGACCTGTCGGGCGTGCGCGACGCCTTCACCGACATCCTCTCGACGACGGTCGGCAACCTCGTGACAGTGATCCTGGTGCTCGCGGCCATGTTCGCCCTGTCGTGGCGGCTGACGCTGGCCACGCTGCTGATCGTGCCGGTCTTCCTGCTGCCGGCGCGCTACGTGGGCCGGCGCCTGCGCGCGCTCACGAAGGAGGCCTACGACCGCGCGGCGGACATGAACAACCTCATGGTCGAGCGCTTCAACGTCGCCGGCGCGATGGTAGCGAAGATCTTCGGCCGGCCCGAGGACGAACGCGACGCCTTCGTCCGGCAGGCGAGCCGCGTGCGCGAGATCGGCCTGAAGGCGTCCACCTACGGGCGGCTGCTCTTCATCGGGCTGGGCCTCGTGGCGTCGCTGGCCGTCGCCGTCGTCTACGGCTGGGGCGGCATCGAGGCGGCGCGCCACGCGCTGGACGTCGGCACGGTGGTCGCGCTGATCTCCTACCTGCTGCGCCTCTACGGTCCGCTGACCGCCCTCGCCAACCTGCAGGTGAACGTCATGACCACGCTCGTGTCGTTCGAGCGCGTGTTCGAGGTGCTCGACCTGCAGCCGATGGTGACGGAGAAGCCGGACGCGAAGCCCGTCCCGCCGGGGCCGGTGCGGGTCGAGTTTGCCGGCGTCGGTTTCCGTTACCCGACGGCCGCGGAGGTGTCGCTCGCCTCGCTTGAGTCGGTGGCCGTGCTGGCGAAACATCCCGAGCGGCAGATCCTGCATGAGGTGGATTTCACCGCCGAGCCGGGGTGGATGGTCGCACTCGTCGGCCCGTCGGGCGCGGGCAAGACCACCCTCGCGCACCTCGTGGCCCGCCTCTACGACGTGCGGAGCGGCGCGATCCGGTTCAACGGGCTCGACCTGCGCGACGCCACGCTCGAGTCGGTCCGGCGGACGGTGGGCATGGTGATGCAGGAAACCCACCTCTTCCACGACACGCTCCGGGCCAACCTGCTTTACGCGCGGCCGGACGCATCGGAGGCCGCGCTCGCGGCGGCCCTGCGCGACGCCCAGCTCACCGCCGTCGTGGCCGCCATGCCGCAGGGCCTCGACACCGTCGTCGGCGACCGCGGGCACCGGCTGTCCGGCGGGGAGAAGCAGCGGGTCGCCATCGCCCGGCTGCTGCTGAAAGCGCCGCCGGTGGTGATCCTCGACGAGGCCACGGCGCACCTCGATTCCGAGTCGGAGCGCGCGATCCAGGAGGCGTTCCAGTCGGCGCTGCAGGGACGGACGTCGTTCGTCATCGCCCACCGGCTGTCGACCGTGCAGCAGGCCGACCTGATCCTCGTGCTGGACAAGGGTCGCATCGTCGAGCGCGGCCGGCACGCCGCGCTCGTCGAGGCCGGCGGGCTCTACGCCCAGCTCTACCGGACGCAGTTCGCGACGAAACCGCGGCCCGCGCCGGAAGCGTCCGCCTGACACCGGCGCACCGCCGCAGCGCGGCGCGCATTGCATCGACAACCCGGCCGGGATGACTCATCAACCCGGCATCCTTTCTACCACGATGAAAAGCGCCGGCAAAACCAGGGAATTATCCGCGAAGGAACGCGACGAGCTGCTCGCCACGCTCGAGGCCCGGTTCGAGAAGAACCGGCGCCGCCACGAGGGAATCGACTGGGCCAGGGTGCGGGCGCGCATCGAGGCCGCGCCGGCGAAATTGCGCTCGCTCCATGCGCTGGAGGCGACCGGCGGCGAGCCGGATGTCATCGGCCAGGACAAGAAGACCGGGGAGGTCATCTTCGCCGATTGTTCGCCGCAGAGTCCCGAAGGGCGCGTGAGCCTGTGTTACGACCAGAAGGCGCTCGAGGAGCGGAAGAAATTTCCGCCCAAGGGCAGCGCGATGCAGCTCGCGGAGGCGATGGGCGTGGAGATGATGGCGGAGCAGCAGTATTTCGAGCTGCAGCAGCTTGGCGAGTTCGACACGAAATCGTCGAGCTGGCTGAAGACTTCGCCGGAGATCCGCGCGCTGGGCGGCGCGATCTTCGGCGACCGGCGCTTCGGCCGGGTGTTCATCTACCACAACGGCGCGGATTCCTACTATAGCGGCCGGGGATTTCGGGGCCTGCTCCGCGTATAGGCCCGCGGGAGCGGGCCGCAGGCGGGTTGGAAATTCAGGCTGCGGCGTTGGCGGCGAGCCGGCTGCGGCGGGCGAAGAACCAGAGACTGAGTGAAATCGGCCACCCGACGAGGAGGGTGGTGTAGAGGAGGCCGAGCCGCAGGCCCTGCACGGTGAACGGCCCGACCGGGAACGGGACTGCGGAGAGCGGCAGCACGACGAGGTTCATGGTCAGGAAGACGGCGATGCCGCACATGATGCCACCGACCAGGAACCGTTCGCGCAGGCAGCCGAGCCAGCGGGTGGACGCGCAGTAAGCGGCGGCCGAGCCGAACGCGATCAGGAAGTGGAGCACGACACCCAGCGTCCAGATCGCCGGGCCGCCGCCAGCGGCGGGATTGGCTCTCGATCCGAGGAGTCCGCTGGCAATGCCATAGAACATGCCCCAGCCGAAATTGTGGATCGCCGACGCGGCATCGAGTGTGCCGGCGAGCAAGCCACCGGCGAGGACGGCCGGAAGGAGAAACGAACGAGAGGGCAGGGGATTTGGGACGGAGTGGTTCATGGGCGACAGGTTGGCGGACACGCGCCCGGGCGGAACAACGATGCGACCAAGGCCGCGCCACTTCCGGCGAAGGCCGATCTGGCACGATGAAATCGCAGGGCGGCTTCGCCCGTCGGGCCTCAGCGAGCCCGCTCGATGTCCGAGTCGGCCGGCGCCGACGCATCGGGACGGGCGTCGGAATTGGCACCGCCGAAGGTGGCGAGCAGGTGCGCCAGCGCCAGATAGTGGAGCCGGCGGGACGACGCTTCCACGTCCAGGGAAACGCCGGGCGCGGGCGCCTCGGCGCCGGGCGTTGATTCCGAGTCCTGCGGGCACGGTGGCGGGTTGGCTGGCGTCACGCACCGACGCCTGGCGCGCGCGGCGCGCGGATGGAACCGTTTTGCGGCGAAGGCCGCCGGGGAAGCGTCGAAGGCCGTCCCGGCGCGCCATTCGGCCCGGCGCGAGTTTTTCGACCGCAACGGCATCATCCCGGCTACGGTGCGGCGAGCGGCCCGTCCTGGATCTCCTTCAGGCACACGTAGCTCGCCTCCAGCCGCGCTCCGCTCCGCATCACGACCACCGAGGTGCCGCGCGAGACGGGGCGAAATTCCTTTACGCGGGCCAGGTTGACGAGGCGCGAACGGTGGATGCGGACGAAACCCGCCGGGGCCAGGCGTTGCCGGGCGTCGGCCAGCTTCATCCGGGTGAAGTGGGTTTCCGCGCCTGCATGGATCCGCACGTAATCGCCGTCGGCCTCGATCCATTCGATCTCGGCTGGCTGCAGCACGAGGACGCGGTCGTCGCGCTTGACCAGGAGGCAGCCGGTGCCGGGTCGCCGGTCGGCCGCGAGGAGCTCGGTGAGGCGCGACAGGTGCGCGTCGCGGGCGGTGTCGCCACGGAGACAGCTGCGTGCACGGGCCAGGGCCTGTTCCACGCGGGCCTCGCCAAAGGGCTTGAGCAGGTAGTCGAGCGCCTGCGCGTCGAAGGCCTGCAGGGCGAATTCATCATATGCCGTCACGAATATCACCACCGGCAGCCGGGTTCCCTGCAGGGCCTGGAGCACCGCGAAACCGTTCATCCCGGGCATTTGCACGTCGAGGAACAGGACATCGGGCCGATGCTGGCGGACCGCCTGGACCGCGGCCGGACCGCCGGCGCATTCGGCGACGAGTTCGACGTCCTCGGCCCGTTTCAGCAGGCGCGAGAGACGGCGCAACGCCACAGGTTCGTCGTCGACCGTGATCGTCCGCATTTTCATCGTGGGATTCGGGAGCGGGGCGGGCGCTCAGGCCAGCCAGGGCAGGGACATCGACACGACCAGCCCGTGGTCGTTGGTCAACCGGAAACGCGCGCCGGCGCCATAGAGGCGGTCGAGGCGGGCGCGGGTGTTGGCGAGGCCGATCCCGGCGGCGGTGTTTTCCGCGCCGGCATCCAGGCCCGGTCCGTTGTCGCGCACCTCGAGCTCGAGGCGGTCGCGGTCGCGGGTGGCGGAGATGGCGAGGCGGCTGCGGGGGGCGCCGCCGGCGGTGCCGTGCCGGACGGCGTTCTCGACAAGCGGCTGCAGGATGAGGCTGGGCACGCGGGCGGCGAGGACGCCGGGATCGACGTTCCAGACGAGCTCCAGCCGCGGGCCGAGCCGCATCTGTTCGATGGCAAGGTAGCTCCGGATGAAGTCGATCTCCTCGGCCAGCGGCACCTCGAGCGACTGCGTCTTGAGCGACTGGCGGAGCAGTTCGCCCAGTTGGAGCAGCATCTGTTCGGCGAGCGACGGGTTCTCGTGGATCAGCTCGGCGATCGAGTGGAGCGTATTGAACAGGAAATGCGGGTTGAGCTGGCTGCGCAGCGCCTGCAGCTGCGCCTGCTGGAGCAGCGCGCCCAACTCGGCCGCCTCGACCCGGCGTTCCTTCGCTTCGCGGTAATGCGTGACCGCATGCCAGGCGACCACGGCACAGGCAAACATCACCACCGAGGCGGTGATCAGGTGCGGGAAGAGCCCGCGGTACTCCGCCCAGACGGCGGGCGCCGGCGCGTGCGTCCAGCCGAGCGTCGCGCCGACCAGCCACGCGAAGAAGCGAATCGCCGCGAAGATCAGCGGAAAACCGACGATCGCGAGGGCGGCGCCCGCGGCCAGGCCGGCGGTGTAGCGCGACCAGCGCGGGCGGCCCGCGTGCAGCCAGCGGCAAAGCCGGAAGGTCGGGATGAACAGGGCTACGCAGGCCGCCCAATACAGCCCCTCGCGCCGAACGGCCTCGGCCCAGTTGGGCGTGGAGCCGTTCACCACGGACTCGACGCCACCGACGACGGAAAAGATCGTCGGGAGGGCGAGATAGACCAGGGCAAGGGTGACGCGCGGCCAGCGCGTGAAAGGGTTCACGGGCACGCAGTGTAAGGGTGGTGTCAAGCCGGACGCCGGCGCCGCGGCCCGGCGCGCGATGCCGATTTCGGCCCTGGACGCCCGTGGCGCGGGCTTCGCCCCGCCGCCGGCGGCTTTCGTCGCAAACTCATCGGGGTTTCCGGCGGGGCGGATTTCCAGTCGGCACACCCATACGACCATCCGGCGTGGGACCGATGGAGCCAACTCGAGGCGACCTGCGTATCCGACTCCGTTTGTAGGAGCGGCTTTACGCCGCGATGCCGACACACCCCGTCGCTTCGCCCGCCTTCGTCGGACTTCGGCGAGGCAAGCGCCACCCCTCTTGCTAGAGGGGACCCAAGCCTTGGCCGGCGGAGTCCCCTCTAGCAAGAGGGGTGCCCGACAGGGCGGGGTGTGTGTCGGCCTCGCCGGCAGCTGCGGCTTTTAGCTGACCGCGGCCCGATGCCGTCCCTTGACCGCCGGCGAGCACCGGCTAGGTTCGGGCCAAAGGAGGCCGGACATGACCACACGAAGGACTTTTCTGACGCAGATGGCGGGAGCAGCGGGCCTGGCCCTGGCGCCGCGCTCCTGGGCGGCGACCCTGGTGCCGAGGAAGAAGGAGCGGCTCGGCGTGGCGCTCGTCGGCCTTGGCTATTACAGCACGGATCTGCTCGCGCCGGCGCTCCAGCTCACGAAGCGCTGTCGCCTTGTCGGCGCCGTCTCGGGCACGCCGTCGAAGCTGGCCGACTGGCAGAAGCAATACCGGCTGCCGGACGGCAACCTCTACGATTATCGGAATTTCGACTCGATCGCGAACAACCCGGCCATCGACGTCGTCTACGTCGTGCTGCCGCCGTCGCTGCACGCCGAATACGTGATCCGCGCGGCGAAAGCCGGGAAGCATGTCTGGTGCGAGAAGCCGATGGCGCCGTCGGTGCGGGACTGCGAGGCCATGATCAAGGCCTGCCGCGATGCCGGCGTGTCGCTCGCGATCGGCTACCGGATGCACCACGAGCCGAACACGCAACGCATCATCCAGTTTCGTCGCGAGCAGCGCTACGGCGCGGCGGTGCGCGCCACGGCCGAGGCGGGTTATTTCGACCCGCGGAAGGACCACTGGAAGCAGAAGAAGGCAATGGGCGGCGGCGTCATGGGCGACATGGGCGTCTATCCGCTGAATGCGCTCCGCTACGGCGTGGGCCTCGAGCCGGTCGCGGTCACGGCGAAGGCATCGACTACGCGGCCGGAGATCTACACCGAGGTCGAGGAGACGATGCAGTTCGAGCTGGAATTCCCCGGTGGGGTCATCGGCCGGGGCGAGGCGAGCTTCGGCCGCGGCCTGAACCGGCTGCACGTCGACAACGAGCGCGGCTGGTACGAGCTGGCTCCGTTCCAGTCGTACAGCGGCATCCGCGGCCGGACCAGCGACGGCATCACCCTCGACGCCACCGTCCCGAACCAGCAGGCTCGGCAGATGGACGACGATGCGGCGGCGATCCTCGACGGCGCGCCGCTGCTCGCGCCCGGCGAGGAAGGCTTGAAGGACACCCTCGTGGTCGAGGCGATCTATCGCGCCGCCGCCTCGGGCCGGAAGGAGAAGGTCGGGTAGGGCAGCTTGGGGTCGGAGGGGCTTCATGCCCCGACCGGTGAGGTGGAGTGATCGGGGCATAAAGCCCCTCCTGCAATCAAAACCGGAGATGGCCGCCGCTCATTCCGCCCGGAGCGCCTCGGTCGGATTCACCTGGGTGGCGCGGCGGGCGGGGAGGAGGCAGGCGACGAGCGCGGCCAGCACGAGCAGCAGGCCGCTGAGCGAGTAGGTCGGCAGGTCGGCGCCGCTGATGCCGAAGAGCTGGGATTGCAGCGCGCGGCTGCCGGCCCAGGCGGCCGCCAGCCCGGCGAGCGCGCCGGGCAGCGCCACCTTGAGGCCGCGGCCCACGACATTGCGCAGGACATCGCCCGGCTTCGCGCCGAGCGCCATCCGCACGCCGAATTCGCGCGTGCGCTGGCCGACCAGGCAGGCCAGCACGCCGTAGATGCCGACGCTCGCGAGCAGCAGGGCCGTGGCGGCGAAGAACGCGAACAGGCCCATGTTGAAGCGGCGGTCCGACGAAAAACCGGCGATGCGGTCGGTCATCAGCTCGACGTCGAAGACCGGCTCGTCCGGCGCCGCCTCGTGCAGGGTGCGCCGCAGCGTGGCCACCATGGCGCGCGGGTCGGTGGCCGTGCGCACGACGAGGTGCAGCATGATCGTCGCCGGCCACTGCGGGAGGAGCGTGTAATACTCGACCTTCTCGCCGTCCTCGGCGCCGGTCTGCGTCGTGTTGCCCACGATGCCGATGATCCGCATCGTCGCCAGTTTCATGTCCGCGTTGCCGAGCAGGAAGGTCTTCCCGAGGGGATCCTCGCCGGGCCAGTGCTGCTCGGCCATCTTGCGGCTGATGACGGTGTCGACGGTGAAGTTGCGGTAGAGCTGCCCGACGAGCTGGAGGGTGATCGGCTGGCCCGGCAGCGGCGCGCGCGGCTCGTGGCCGGTGAAGAGCGAGCCGCGCAGGAGCGGGATGCCCATGGCGCGGAAGTAGTCGGGCGTGACGACGTGGAGGTTCGAGTTGGGAAACTTGCCGGGCTCCGGCGTCGGCCGGTCGGTGCGGTAGAAGGAGTTGCTGGAGGTGTTCCAGGTGTAGGGCAGCGACGAACAGAACGCGGCGGCGTCGACGCCGGGGATGGCGCGCACCTTTTCGAGCAACTGCTCGTGGTGGCGGACGAAGAAATCGGCGTTGCGGGTGATCGAGGCGTCGGGCGGATTCGCCACGCGGAGCGTGAGCACGTGGTCCGGCTGCAGGCCGGTCGGCACGGCGTTGAGGCGGTCGAGGCTGCGGATGAGCAGGCCGGCGCCGACGAGCAGCATGACCGCCAGCGCGACCTGCACGAAGACGAGCACGTCCGCCAGGTGAAAGCGCCCGAACAGCGTGCGCACGACCGGCCGGGTGTTCTTCAGGGCCTCGTTGGGATTCGCGTGCGACAGCTGCCACGCCGGCGCGAGGCCGAAGGCCACGCCCGCGAGCATCGTGATCCCCGCGACGAAGAACCAGACGCCGTAGTCGAAGCCGCCCTCGCGCATCAGCTCGCGCATTTCCCACGGCGCCAGGCGCGAGACGAAGTCATAGCCCCAACGGCCGGCGAGCAGGCCGAGCAGGCCGCCGCCGAGCGCGAGCAGCAGGCTCTCGGTCAGCAACTGGCGGAGGAGTTCGCCGCGCGTCGCGCCGAGGGCGGTGCGGATCGCCATCTCGCGGCTCCGGCCAAAGGAGCGGGCGAGGAGCATGTTGGCGACGTTGACGCAGGCGATCAGCAGGACCATGCCGACCGCGCCCATCAGGAGGTAGAGGCGCGTGGTTGCGTCGCCCTCGAGGCGTTCGCGCAGGGGCTGCACCTTCACCCCGATGCCGGCGTTGGACTGGGTGTACTGGTGCGCGAGGCGTTGCGCGATGGCGTCGAGCTGGGCGCGGGCGGACTCGAGCGTGGCGCCGGGCTGGAGGCGGCCGACCACGTTCGTGCCGTTGTGGTTCGCCCGCTCGCGCATGAATTGGGCATCGGCGAGCGGCTCGATCGGCACCAAGGCGTCGACGGCGCGGTAAAACCTGAATTCCGGCGGCAGGATGCCGGCCACGGTGGTCGCGGTGCCGTCGAGCATGACGGTGCGGCCGGCCAGGTCGGGCTGGCCGTGGAAAAAGCGCTGCCAGGCGGCATGCGTCAGCCACACGACGGGCGCCGCACCGACGCGGTCGTCATCGGCCCGCAGGTCGCGCCCGCTGGCGGCGTGCACGCCCAGCACGGCGAAGAAATCCTGCGACACCTGCCCGACGGTGATCTGCTCGCTGGCCTCGGGGGTCTTCAGCTTGGCGCCGTCGGTGCGGTAGATGGCCAGCCCGGTGAAGGCGTCCGCGCCCGCGCGCCAGTCGAGGAAGTTGGGATAGGACACGCTCATGTCCGAGTACTGGCTCGAGTGCTCGGTGACGTGCACGAGCCGGTCCGCGTCGGGATAGGGCAGGGCGCGCAGGCAGGTGTTGTCGACCAGGCTGAAGATGGCGGTGTTGGCGCCGATCCCCAGCGCCAGCACGAGGGTGACGAGCGCGGTGAACCCGGGCGACTTGCCGAACAACCGCAGGGCCAGGCGAAGATGATCCATCGTGCAACTATAACCCTGCGGTCTACGCAGAAGTTGCAGAATTCCAGGCTGGTTAAACGCCAAGAAGCGAAGACGCGAAGCGGGCTTTGATCACGGGCCGGTTTTCATTCAGCCGCTTCCTCCAATGCCATCCTGCGCAAAGTGGCTGGTTGTATTGTAGCCTAATCCCCTCTCCGATCCTTGGCGGCTTGGCGTCTTTGCGTTTAACGGTTCGTATACGGAACCTCGGCTCGATTGACAGACTCCAAGGTTGGCATCGTCATTAACCCATGAGCCTCAAGACCCATAGTCCCGCGTGGTGGCGTGCCGTTTGCCTGGTGCTGGTCCTCGCCGGGGTGGCGGCCAGCCCGGTCCTCGCCGACCCGCCGCCCGCGCCGGGGGCCGCCGAGATGATCGTCGGGACGAAGCCGCAGCGGGTCACGGCGGAAGGCGAGGGCGTGCACGGCCAGCTCGAGGTCGCCCAGGAGCTCATCAGCCCCGACACGAGCGGCGACCTCGTGTACACGATCACGGTCGAGCCGTTGTTCGGCCAGGTCGGCCTCGCCGGCGGGAACGAGGAGGATTTCTTCCAGAACAAGAGCGGCTCGTTCGGCTATTTCGCGTACAAGCCGCGCGAAGGCTACGTGGGCGAGGATTCGTTCACCTACACCGTGCGCAACGTGACCTCCGGCCTGGTGTTCCAGAACAAGGTGATGATCGACGTGAAGCCGCCGCCGCCGGTCGTGCTGGACAAGTTTGTCATCACCAAGACCCGGACGCATGACGTCGTCGAGCACACCGTCGCGCTCAACACCAAGCCCAACCTGCCTGTCACGCAAAAACTCCCCAGCCACGAGGATTACTTGGCGGCGGCGGAACGCGCCGCCCTCGTCGAGCCGAAGGTGACGTGGGCGCTGGACGAAAAAGCTAAGCCCGGCCACGGCACGGCGCGGCTCAATCCCGCCACCGGCGAGCTCAACTACGCGCCCGATCCCGGCTTCATCGGCGAGGATCGCTTCAACTACTACACGGTCGACGAGAACAACCCGCAGCTCGGGGTGGAAAACGCCGTAGTGGTCAGCGTCGAGCCGATCCGCGAGATGAAGCACATCGTGGCCGACCGCTCGAAGAGTCGGCAGGTCGACCTCGTCTTCGTGATCAACAACTCGCGCTCGATGGCGCCGCACCAGGCCCGCATCGCCGAGAATCTCCGCCGCTTCCGCCAGCTCTTCGACGAGAAGAAACTCGACTACCGGATCGGGGTGCTGACGACCGATTTCGTCAATGCCGAGGCCGGCTCCCGGCCCGGCGCGCAGCATTTCTTCAAGGAGGTCCGCGGCGCGGAGCTCGACGCGGCGGGCCGGCCCGTGCTCGACCGGCGCGGCCGGCCGAAGCAGGTGACCAAGCAGGTGGCGAGCAACGGCGACCTGGTGACGCTCCCGGAATTGCCGCAGCCGTGGGTGACGCCGGCGACGCCGGACAGCGTCTTTGCCGAGCTCGTGAAGGTCGGCACGAACGGCGACAGCAACCGCACGGCGTTCACGGCCGTGTACAACCTCGTCGCGAACTACCAGCACGGCGACCACGCCTTCTTCCGGCCCGACGCCACCACGATCGTCGTCTTCTTCATGGACGAGGAGGAAACCCGCATGGCGACCTGGAAGGACCTGCCCGGCGGCGGCCGCGAGGCGGAGTGGGTGGAGAACGGCCGGCTCCCGGCGCTGCTCAACGAGTACAACGCCAGCCATCCGCAGAAGCGCCAGACGCTCGACAGCTACATCAACTTCTGGGTGCTGCGCCCGTTCATCATCATCAAGGGCAACAAGCGCGGGCAGATCGAGATGGACGCGGTGGTCGAGCCGGCGAATGTCTCGCACCGCCGCGCCGCCGAGCTCACCGGCGGCACGGTGCTGAACATCGAGGGCGATTTCTCCGCGCCACTGGCGGCGCTGGGCGATCGCATCGCCGACACCGTCGCGGTCGCGCTCGACCCGGTTGCGCCCGGCGCGACGCTTTACCGGAAGAGCCTGCGCGTGCGAGTCGACGGGCAGGACGTGAAGCCGGACCCGGAGAACGGCTGGGTCTACGACGACCTCACGCACAGCATCCGCTTCAACGGCGCCGCCAAGAAGCAGGCCTTTGAGGCGAAGATCGACATCACCTACGAGGAGCACCGGTAGGCCGGAGGACCGGCCAAGGTGACAAGTGCCAGGTGACAAGTGCCAGACTGTAGGAGCGGCTTTACGCCGCGATGGGAGGGCGCGGACTCCGCCGTGTCCCGCCCTAGCCTTGGCGACGGCGGATCCGCGCCGGTGCCAATCAGCTCCCCTCTAGCAAGAGGGGTGGCCCACTGGCCGGGGTGTGTGGTCCGTCCTAACCTCAGATCCCACGAACGCGACGGATCGATCTTTGCCGGGGCGCGGCTTGACCGCGCCCGCCGTATCATCACGTCTTTCGACGGGATCAGCGGACCACGAATCTCTCGAATCTGACCTCGCCCGCGCCGGATGCGATCTCGCTGCCGATCTCGACGCTGGCGACGAACCACTCCGCTTTCACGGCCCCGATCTTGAGGAGGTAGTCGAAGTAGTCGGCGAGGCGAAGTTCGCCGCGGCCCGGCAGGTTCTCGGGCAAGAGCGCGATGAACACCCACTGGCCGTCGACGTCGTTGTGATCCGGATCGATGAACACCTCGTGGGTGCGGCCGGCGATCACGGCGCGGGTCTTTTTCTTGTCCGGGAAGAAGGGCATGTCCCGGCGATCAAACCAGATCATGAGCTTCGCGCGGACGTTGCGCTCGCGCGCCTCGGGGGCGTCGGTCAGGCTGATGTCCGTCGACGTGTTGTAGGCGCCCGTCGCCCGCGCCGCATAGTCGTAATCAATCACGAACCGGCAGGCCGCCAGCGGCCGGGGCAGCCGCGGCGTGGTCGAACGGTAGTTGTCGAAGGGTTTCTTGCCGAAGATGAGCTCGGGATATGATTTCACGGCGGCGTCCTCGCCCGTGAAGTCCCAGCGCCAGCCCATGGCGCCCGTCGCGCGATCGCAGAAGATCGACTGACGCCAGGCGCGGCCCGGGCGGGCCGCCGCGACGTTCCAGACGTTGTTTTCCAGCAGGTATTCGCCGTTCTCCAGGCGGTCCCAGTCTCCGGACTTGACGACCTCGGCCGCCGGCAGGGTGGCGGTGGCCAGGAGGAGGAACGCGAGTGGGAGACGTTGCATCGACGAAGGTCTTATCGTGCGTGATGCGGACCGCGGCAATCGCCGAGTGGAGGATGAAGCCTTGCGCCAGGCTGCGGGGTCACAGGCGCGGTCGAACTGCGCCCCGCGGGATGTCACTTAATGCGTGACATGTGCGGCAGGGCGCGGACCCCCGTCCGCGCCGAGACACTGTTGGGGAATCGCTTGACGGACCCTTCCAGCGGAAGAAACGCAAAGGCGCGAAGCCGCGAAGGAGATCACACCCCTTTGCACCTTCGCGCCTTTGCGTTTAACCGCTCAGACAATCTTCGCGGGGATGAGGGCGTCCTCATCGAGGCGATAGACGGCGCACAGGTGATGATAGCCGTCGGCGATGACCGGACGGCCGTGGACGATCTCGCGGGCGAGGGAACGCGAGCGGGTTTCCCGGTAGACGTCGCGCTACTGAATAAAAAAATTTCGCATAAGCTGCGTTGGAATCATCGGTGGACCGTCGGAATCGGTTGGAGAAAGCGCGACTCGTTCGTTGATGAAGACCCGACGCGCTTGTTGGCGTCCCGCGCCGGCGGATTCCGGCGGTCTCCATCCAATCTCACTGTTCATGACCCATCGATCCGTTCCACCACCCTCCAATCCAAACCCTGGAAGCGCCGCTCCGCGCGACCATGCGCGCGTGCCGATCTTTCCGCCCGTGCTCCCCCTGGGAACGCTCGCAGCGGGAATCCTCCTGGAGTGGGCCTGGCCGTTGGCGGGGCGCGTGCATTTTCTTTCGCCGGGCTTTCGTTTCACGGCGGCGGCGCTGCTTTTCCTGCCCGGGGCGGCGCTCTTCTTCGGCAGTGGCCGGGCCCTGCGGCGCGCGGGCACGGACGTCAACCCCAGCCGGCCGACGACCGCCGTAGTCCAGCGGTGGCCTTTCAGCTGGAGCCGCAACCCGATGTATCTCGGCGGCAACCTCGTGTATCTGGCACTCAGCCTGGCCGTCCCGCTTTACTGGGCGCTGCTGCTTTTCCCGCTGCCGGCGCTGCTCTGCCACTACCTGGTGGTGCTGCGCGAGGAGGAATACCTCGCGGAGAAATTTGGCGGTGAATATCGCGATTACTGCCGGCGGGTGCCGCGTTGGTTCTAGACCGGCTTCCATGAGTTCAGGCGAGGAAATGTGGAATCGTCGGCCGGTTGACTCGCTGCGCCTCGTCGCACTGCGCGGCGGGATTCGGAGCTCCGGCCCTGCAGGGGCTGGAGCCCGCTGGACTTTTGGGCGGGGTGGGATTGGGTGCGTCGTATGCCGAGGCTGAAGATGATCTGGAAGATGATTTTCGACGGGCGCGGGAAGCCGCTGCCGCCGAAGCACCGGCCACGGCCTGACGAATGGCGCGACGATGCCATCACCGGGAGCGTCCTGGGACACTCGACCGTCTTCCTGAATTTCCTCGGCGTGCGGATCCTGACCGATCCGGTCTTTTCCACGCGCGTGGGACCGGGCCTGCCGCCGTTCGTGCTCGGGCCGAAGCGCTACCACGCTCCGGCGCTTACGCCGCGCGAGCTGGCCCCGGACTTGATCGTGCTGAGCCACGCTCATTTTGATCACTTCGACGTCTGGAGCCTGCGGAAATTCAACCGCCGCACGCCTGTGGTGACGGCCCGCGCCACGTCCGACCTGCTACGGTGTCACGGGTTTCGCGATGTCCACGAGTTGCATTGGAACGAGAGCAAGACGATCGCAACGCGTGGCGGCCCGGTGCGCGTCACGGCCCTCGAGGTCGCCCACTGGGGCGCGCGGATGATGAAGGACGACCATCGCGGCTACAACGGCTACCTCCTCGAGCGCGGTGGCCACGCCATCTGTTTTGCGGGTGATACGGCGTACACGCCGGCCTTCGCGAAACTCCGCGACGCGAGCCGGCCAATCGATCTCATGCTGATGCCCATCGGCGCCTACGACCCATGGATCCGGGCGCACTGCAATCCGGAGCAGGCGGCCGAGATGGCCCGCCAGGCCGGCGCGCTGGCGTTCGTGCCGATCCACCACGAGACCTTCAAGCTGAGTTCCGAGACGATGGACGAACCGGCGGCCCGCATCCGTGCCGCGTTCAAGCACGAGCCGGAGCGTTTGCTGGCGGTGAACGTCGGCGAGACATTTAGGGTGCCGGTCAGGAAAGCAGCAGCGGCGTAACGATTGGGCCTTGGAGGACGGTTGGGGGCCAACCTTTCACTGTATCGTTCTCTCCATTCTGTCATCGTCAGGCGCGGTTGGTGAAAAGCGGAAGTCGCGGGTGCGGTTGCAGAACCAGGCGGCGATCCGCGTTTGGCGGGCGGACAGGCGAAATGCGCTCGTTCCCCGGCAGCGGAGACTAAGCGGGCGCGGAGGCCGCACAGACCTGGCGGATGCGCTCGCGCAGCCAGCGATGCGCCGGGTCTGCATCCATCCGGGGATGCCAGAGCAGGGAAACCGTCAGCTCCCGGGTACGGAAGGGCAGCGTAAACGTGTGCAGGCCCGACCGGAGATTCGCCGTGTGGCGTTCGGGCACGGTGGCGACCAGATCCGTTAAGCGGGCCAGGGTCAGCGCCGCCGAGAAGCCGGTGACGGTGGTTGCGATCCTGCGCTCCAATCCCAGGACGGCGAGGTCGACGTCGACAGGGGCCTTTTCTGCTTCGCCGCGATGGACGAGGACATGCTGCGCGGCGATATAGCGGGCGAGAGTCATCCGGCCGCGGGCGAGCGGATGCTTCTGCCGCACCACGCCCACAAGGCGGTCCCGGAATAGCGCTTGTGTCCGGATCTCGGGTCCGAGGGTGGTGCCGACGACGCCGGTCTCCAGGTCCGCCGACCCGTCGCGCAGCAAGGCGCCGTCCCGCGTGACCTTCTGGACGAAATGCAGCGTGATGCCGGGTGCCTCCGCCGCGATCAACGCGAGCAGGGCCGGGCCGAAATTCTCCACGAAGCCGTCGCTGGTGCGGATGGTGAAGGTCCGCTTCACCTGCCGGGCAGCGAGTTGCTCCGGCGGGCTGAGCATCCGCGCAGCTTGACTCACCAGCGGCCCGACTTCCGCCTTGAGGGCGAGTGCGCGCGGCGAGGGGACCAGGCCGCGGCCCGCGCGGACCAGCAGCGGGTCGCCCGTGGCGGCGCGCAACCGCGCCAGCGTGCGGCTCATCGCCGACGGGCTCAGGCGAAGCCGTTTCGCCGCCCGGGCGACATTTCCCTCCAGGAGCAACGCCTCCAAGGCCACAAGCAGGTTCAAGTCGGGAAGACTCATCGAAACCGATCTAGGGAGACATGGCGTTTCATGCACTCTTAAAGTGCAGAGGAGGCGTCTTCTGCACTTATGGATAACCGGCTATGCTGCCGGGATGAATTTCCACGCCGGCGCCACGCATCAGCCGAAACCGTCCTTGGGCGGGTCGCGTCCGTGGCGGCTGGCTTGGGCGCTGGGAGTCGCGATTTCTCTCCACGCCGCGGCGGAACCGCGGATCGAGGGGAATCCTCCGGCATGGGAACTGAAGGCCGAGACCCGGTTCCGCTATGAGGTGCGCGACCAGGCGGGGAACGGGGAGAAAATCGGACGTTTGCTCGCGCGGGAGGTTCTCGGGGCCCGGGTTGGGACGCCAGCCGGCTGGCGCGCCTATGCCGAGCTTGCCTCCGGCCAGGTGAGCAACGACCGGTTGCCCGCGTCGGCCAGCATTCAAAATGATCTTTCGCTGCAGCAGCTGTGGCTCGAAGGGCCAATCCTGGCGGAGTCGCTCCGGCTCAGCGCGAGAGTGGGGCGGCAGGAATTCGACGACGGCCCGCGACAGTTGGTCAGCGTGGGCGACGGCCCAAATCTTCACCGCACGTGGAATGGCGTGAAAGTGTGCGCAAACGTCGTCGGCGCGGACCTGTCAGCGTTTGCCTTTCGGGCGACCCGGCTGGGCCGCGACGGACTGGACGAACGGATCAGCCGCACCGAGCGCCTGGGCGGGCTCACGGGGAGTGTGGCCGTTCCGGGCGCCGGAGGCAGCCTCCGGCTCGATCCATTCTGGTTGAGGAGCGAAACGCCCGGTATCGTGCGTAACACGTTCGGAGCGGCGGCCCGCGGTGAGCGGGGGAGAGTGAGCATCGATTGGGTGGCCGCGGTCCAGTCGAGTCACGTCGACGAACGCGACCGCGCGGCCTGGGCCGTCTTCGCCACGCAGTCGCTCGAGTTGACCGGTCGGGGCTGGCGGCCCCGCCTGAGCCTGAGGATCGATGCCGCTTCGGCCGGTCGGTCGGGACGGGAGCGCACGACCGGGGGATTTGACCAGCTTTACGCCAGCTCCAGCTACCTGGGTGAGGGCCTGTTCCTGAGCGCGAGCAATCTGCTTCTGATTTCACCGGGACTCTCCTTCACGCCAGCAACGCGGACCAAGCTGGCGGTCGACTACGGCTTCGCGCGACGGCTCGACGAACGGGATGCCGCCTATGCCGGGCAAATGCGCGCGTATCCTGGAACGGCCGCGGTGCCCGGGCGCGAAATCGGTGGGCTGCTCCGGGTGCAGGCCGGCTGGACGCCGAGCCGCCTTGTCCTGGTTGGCGTCGCCTATGAACACCTGGCCAGAGGCGACGTGCTGGCGCGCGCCGGGCTCCCTTCGCGCAGCTACGTGCACGCCAGCGTCACCTTTCGCCACTGAGGCCGACCATGATCGCGCAGCCCAAAGCACCCAACGAAAAGGAAATCGGAATGGCACCCGCCTCGACGCGGTTCGCCCTCGCCGGACTGTCGCTGACCGTCCTGCTTTCGTCGCTCAACACGAGCCTCGTCAATGTCGCGCTGCCGGCCCTCACGCAGGTGTTCGGCACTTCGACCCAGGCGGCGCAGTGGACCGTCATCGCGTTCGTCCTGGCGATCACCACCCTGATCGTCGGTGCCGGCCGGCTGGCCGACATCGTGGGCCGGAAGCGTTTGTTGCTGGTCGGCGTGGCCCTGTTCACCGCGGCCGCGGGCGCCTGCGCCCTGGCGCCGGGTCTGGGCTGGCTGGTGGCCATGCGATTCGTCCAGGGCATCGGGGCGGCGGTGATGATGGCGGTCAGCCTGGCGGTCATCGGCGATCTGGCGCCCAAGGACAAGGCCGGCCGAACGATGGGCCTGCTCGGCAGCATGTCGGCGATCGGCACCGCGCTTGGACCGGCCATCGGGGGCCTGCTGCTCGCCGCCTTCGGCTGGCCCGCGATTTTTCTCATCAATGTTCCCCTCGGGCTTGCGACTTTCGCGCTCCTCGTTCGTTACCTGCCGCCAGATCGCGCACCCACGGCGAAGCTGGCCGACTTCGACGTCCGCGGAACGGTGCTGCTGGCGTTGAGCCTGGCGGCGTATGCGCTGGCCATGACGCGCCCGCGCGGCGGCTTCGGCAGCGTGAACCTGGTGCTGCTCGGGCTCGCGCTGGGCGGAATGACATGGTTCGTCCGGGTGCAGCAAAGCAGCCGGTCTCCCCTGGTGCGGACGGAATCGCTCCGGGAAGGCACGCTGCGTTCCAGTCTTGGCATGAGCTTGTTGGTGGCGGCGGTGATGATGTCCACCCTGGTCGTCGGGCCGTTTTATCTCACCCGAGCCTTGCAGGTGAACGCCGGGACGATGGGCCTGGTGTTGTCGGTCGGGCCGTTGCTCGCCGCGTTGGTGGCCAATCCGGCCGGCAGCCTCGTGGATCGCATCGGCACCGAATGGACCACGGTCTTTGGTCTCGCCGGTACGGGCACAGGCTGTCTGGCTCTGGCCGTGATGCCGGAATCGCTGGGCATCGTGGGTTACCTTTTTCCAGTGGCACTGATGACCGTGGGCTACTCGCTGTTTCAAACCGCAAACAACACCGCCGTGATGCGCGGTGCCGGGCCGGGCCAGCGTGGCGTGGTCTCCGGCCTGTTGAATCTCTCGAGGAATCTGGGCCTGCTTACCGGGGCGGCATTCCTCGGCGGCGTGTTTGGGATGATGACGGGTGGTGAAGCTGGCCTGGGTAAAGAATCCGTCGCGCTGGCCACCCGCACGACCTTTGCCGTGGCCACGGTGTTCATCGGGACAGCCTTCGTGCTCGGGATTCGCTCGCGGCTGGCGTCGTTGGTCGCGGTGGCTAGCAACGCCGCCGCGTCGCCGCCCGACCGGTAATGGTGCGCCAACCACCACGCAGATTTTTTGTTCGGGATCACAACCCCAGTCACCTCAACCCCACACCCCATGCGTACCTTCCTGAAATATGCCACGCGCACCCTCATCGCGATCGTGGCCGTGATCGCAGCCGGCATCGGCGGGCTGCTCTTGTTGCGGTCAGTCCACCAGAGCACCAACGCGAAGACCTTTGCGATCGCAGCGCCCGCCGGGATCGACGAGGCCGGGTACGTCGAAATCGGGGGCATCAAGCAATGGATTCAAATCCGCGGTCAGGACCGCGCCAACCCGGTGCTGCTCTGCGTCCACGGCGGCCCGGGCGGCACGTGGATCCCGGTCACGCGGCTCTTTGCCGCGTGGGAAAAGGACTTCACGGTCGTGCTGTGGGATGAACGTGGCGCCGGCAAAACGCTGGCTGCGACCGGATCGGCGGTCGCCTCGACGATGACCATCGAGCGCATGGCCCGGGATGGGATTGAAGTGGCCGAGCATCTCCGGCGGCGACTGGGGAAGGAGAAGATCGTCCTGTTGGGACACTCGTTCGGCTCCATCCTGGGGGTGAAAATGGTGAAGAGCCGGCCCGATCTTTTCTACGCCTTTGTCGGCACCGGCCAGGCCAGCGACCTCCCGCGGAGCGTGGCGATGGAATACGATCGCCTCCTGGCGGCGGCGTTGTCGGCCAAAGACGCCCGGACCGTGCGCGAGCTGACCGCGATCGGGCGGCCGCCCTTTGCCGGTCGGCCGCAAACGACCACTTACTTTCAGTGCGCCGAGCGCTACCAGGCGCCCGCCGATTCGGCCGCGATGCGTGAGCTCCAGCGCAGCCTGCTCTCGCCGCCACCGAACTACACGCTCGGCGACGAGATGAACCGCATGAGGGGCTTTGCGGTGGTGCCACCCTGGGCGCTCTACCAAGACATCCTAAGCACGAACCTGGCGGTGCTGGGCCCTGAGTTTCGCGTGCCGGTCGTCCTTATCCAGGGGACCGACGATCATGTGACGCCCATCGTGTTGGCCGAGGAGTATTTCAAGGGCGTGCAGGCGCCGGCCAAGGAATTCGTGCGCTTGGAAGGCGCCGGCCACTTTGCCGCCTGGAGCCATGCGGATAAGTTCCACGCGGAGCTGGTGCGGTGTGTGCTGCCGCTCGCCGGAGCCTCGAACAAATCACTCTAGCTCGCTGGCCAGCCATCGCGCGGGACACGAAGGCGCGAAACGCAGGAACCATCGGAACGGAGGGAACGCTATTGGCGAGGTCCCCGGTCGTCCCATGCAACTCCTCCTTTCTTTTGCGGCTGTCGGCTATTCAATCCCTTGCCTTGTCCTCGGAGGTGGCCCCGGCGGAGCGATGTTCATCTTCGTCATCGCGCAACTGCTGAAGAAGTGGAGGCGCGGTGTTGAGAGCGCGCTCGGCCTGCCGGCAAGCGGCAGCCCTGCCGTTGGGCATGAAGCCCGACCTACAGCGGAGAGCTGAATGCCGAGCGCTGGAAGCTTAACGCTTAAAGCTCACGGCTTGGAGCTTGCTTCGAGGCTTCGCTCCTTTCGGACGGCCAGCATCAGGAGCGCGACAGCGATTGCCGCGAAGAGCGTATTCCCGATCAGATCGATCATGCCCTTGGACCCGGCGACCGGTTCCTGCGGAAATCCATTGATTGCGTAGGCCAGCATAGCACCGCCGGCCGCCGCAATGACGTGGGATGGCGTCCAGGCGGCGCGCCGGCCGCAGGCGAGCAGCAGCGCGACGGCAACGACATCGAGCGCGATCTGCACGCCGGCGAGGGGCCAGCCCTGGACGACCTTGTTCGCGTTCATGAACGCGAGGCCCCACAGCAGCGCCACGAGACCCGTGACCCATGGCGTCGGCACGGTACCGGGCGAGCGCGCGGCGGACGATCGGCTGCGCAAGGCGAGGAAGACGACGAGGCCGATGGCCACCCACGTTGAGACCAGCTGGAGGTTCGATGCGGCAAACGGGTCCTGCTTGCGGGTGATTGCGTGCATGAACACGCCGCCCGCGAGGAGCAGGAACCCCGAGACGCCGAGGCCGAAGTTGCCGAGCCACGGCGTGGTGCGGCGCTCGGCGAACAGGGCCTCCACGAGGGCAATCGGCACGGAGATGCTCCAGCAGGTGTGGAGCGTGAGCACGAAGGGCGTCCACCACGCGCTGATACCCAGCGCCGGCACGAAGCCATGGCGCAGCAGGTGCAGGCCGAGGTAGTTCGGATTGAAGAGCGTCTGGATGAGGATGCCTTCCTCGAACAAGCCGTAGGCGAGTGCGAGCAGCAGCATCGTGGCCCAGCCGGCACCCAGGCGCCGGCTGACTTCGCGCACGACCAGCGCCCCGCCGCCGTACGCGGGACCGACGATGAAAATGATCCACGCCGCATCGAGCGAGAAATCGCCCAGGAGCAATTCGGCCACGAACGGTGACAGAAAGTACAACAGGAAGGCGGGCGCCACGCGGCGGATGCCGCGCGGTGCGGGCGCGGGTGAGGCGTCAGGAGCGGGGGTCATGGGATACGCGGGGGGCGTGGGGTATGTCCGCCAATCAAATATCGAACTGGATGGAGCGAAAGAGAAAGTTTTGGCGGCGCGGAGGGATTCGGCGTCGTTTCTTCCTGTAGGTCGGGCTTTACGCCCGACCCTGTCCGGGGGGGGTCTCCGATTTCCGCCATGCTGTTGACCGCTTATTGCTGGCTGCGGATATTTCTTTGTCCGGTTGCGCCACCGGCGGCAGCCTAAGGGGTGAAGCAACATGAATGACGATGCCATTCTCCTCCGCGCTTACGTCGCCAACCGCTCCGAAGCGGCGTTCGCCGAACTGGTGCGTCGCTACATCGGGCTGGTTCGTTCCACGGCGCTGCGCCGCGTCGGGGGCGACGTCCACCTCGCGGACGATGTGACGCAGACCGTCTTCATCACCCTGGCCCGCAAAGCCGGCACTCTCCTCGATCGGCCCAGCCTCGCGGGCTGGCTTTACCTCGGCACACAACTCGCCGCGGCCGAGGTCGTCCGCCGCGAACAACGCCGCAAGGCTCGCGAAGCAACCGCCCACACCATGGATCTGACCAATGCTCCCGACCAGTCCGCGGCGGACCTCGCGCAACTTCGTCCGCTGCTTGACGACGCCCTGGTCTCCCTCAGGGACGAGGAACGCGAGGCCATCGTCCTGCGCTTTTTTCAAAAACAGACTTTCGCCGAGATCGGCGGCGCGCTGCGCGTCAACGAGGAGGCGGCCCGCAAGCGCGTGGACCGCGCGCTCGAGAAACTCCATGTCCTCCTCGTCCGCCGCGGCATCACCTCGTCGATGGCCGCGCTGGGGGTGACGCTCGCCGCCGCCGGGAGCAGCGCCACGCCCGAAGGCCTCGTGGCCCGCGTCACGACCGCCGCGCTCTCGCACGCGGCCACGGCGGCCGCGGCGGTCACCGCAACCGGCCTCGCCGCCACCTTGATTCCCGTGGCCGCAGCGGTGGCGGTCGCGATGGGCACCGTTGCCGTCCTGACGCAGCGCTATGCGAATGGCACGGCCGCCACCGAGGTCGCGCTGCTCGAGCGGGAGAACGAAGCCATTCCGGTGCTCCGTGCCGACAACGAACGCATGGTCAGCGCCATCGCCGAGGTCGAATCGCGTCCCTTGCCGGTGGCGATCGCACCCGCGCCGCGGGCGCCGCGAGTCCGGCCGGTGGTGTCGACCGCGGCGGCGACGGCCCGCCAGATCACGGTCACCCCGGAGGGCACGATCCAATGGGAGGGCCGGCCCATCACGCTGGACGACTATCTGGCCAGGCTGGGTGCGCTTCAGCAGGCGACGCCGGATGGCGAATCAAAATTGGTCATCCACGCAAATAACACCCTGTTTACCCAGATGGCTTACGCGCTGGATGAGGCGCGCAAAGCAGGGATCAGGCACATTGTGGTCGAGAGCAATGCGGTGCCCGGCGCCGGCGCCGAAAACACGTGGTTCTGAATTTTTTCAGTGCGCCCGAAGTTCGTCCTCACCCTTGTCTTGGTCGCGGCCGGCGCGGTCGTCGCCGCCGGCTGGCTAGCCGGGCGAGCCACGGCGGCGCGACTGCAGGCCGAAAGCGATGCGCTGCGTCAGCGGCACGGCGAACTGGTCCGATTGCAGGGGGAGCGCCGGCGGTTGCAGGACGCGATGAACGACGCGCTGCACCGCGCAGCACCCCGAGCCGCGGAGGCCGCCAACGCCGAGGTGCCGCCTCCGGTCGAGGAACCGCCGGTGGCGGCGGTTCCTCGTTTGTTTCCCGGGGAATGGATGGCCAGCGGCACGTGGTCCAACCGGGGCAGTGCGACACCACCGGAGGCGCTCGAGACGGTGCTGTGGGCGGCGGCTCGCGGTGAAATTCCGACGCTGGCTGCGCTGCTTGAGTTGGATGAGGTCACGCGGGCCAAGGCGGCCGACCTGCTCGGGCGATTGCCGGCGAAAGAGAGAAATATCCTTGGCTCGCCCGAAAACCTGATCGCGATCGCGACGATGAACAATATCCCGCGCACCGAGGCACAAGTTGCCTGGTTTAGCGAGACCGATGCCGACTCCGCCACGATCGGCCTGTTGTTGGGCACAACTGAGACCGATACGGCAGCCCAGGTCGTCGGCGATCCCGCGGCGGAGGTGCTGGCGCCGCCGCCGATGCTGGCCGACCAGCGCAACAGCAAACTTGCCTTCCTGACACTGCACCGTTCCGCCGCCGGCTGGCGGCTGCTGGTTCCCGCCACCGCCGTCGACCGCATGGCCGCCGAGTTGAGCGCCCCGCGGCGGTAAGAAAATCGCCGCCGCCCGGGCGGCTGACCTGACCAATCGGCGTGGAGACGCAAAGCCACGACGAAAAGGCCGCGAAATTTCTAGAACGGGTAGGGTGCGGACTCCGTCCGCGCCGCCGGCCTGACATCGGCAACAAAGCAACCTGAGCTTGCCCCATCCAGCTGTCCTAATCTCGTTACTGCCGTGGCGAAACCTCGGACGGATTCGGGTTTGATTCCGAGAGAGAGAAGGAATTTGATCCAGCTGTCGTGTGGGCCAGCACGACTTATTCCCATGAAATCGTCGTTCTGGCTCTTGGTGTTGGCGCTCGGTGTGGCGAATTCGGCGTCAGCGCTTCTTGTGGATTTCAGCTTCACCTATCCCCAGGTCGATCTGAAGAACGGCCGACGTCTGGTGAAAGTCACCTTCAAGACTTACGATACCATTTCGGGTAAGGTCGGAGCGATGACGGCCAGCGAAGCAATGACTGTCCGGCTTGCCGACCTGCCCGACGAAATTGCCGCGCGAATCAAGCAACGGGTTCCCTCCCAAACAGAGGAAGAGATCAAGGAAGAGAAGCGGGCGGCGGCCGACGCCTCGGCGCAGGCAAAACGCCGCCAGCGGGACCTAGAAAAACGCACCATAGCCTCATCAAATGCGGACCGCGACGCCCAGCGGAAGTTGAATGTGAAACGTGCGGAGCTCACGATGGAGAAAGAAATCCGGATGGATCAAACGGTCGCGGCTGCGGCGCGGGAGATGGCCAACCACTATTTCAAATATGAGGTGGATCCGAATTCGAGCATTGGCTACGTTTTCGACAGCAATGTCCTGCTTGACGACCCCGAGCCGGTCCCCGGATGGACGAATCGCTGGCGCGTCCGCGGCAAGGTCGGCATCCAATATCTCACGCGCAACATCGGTGGCGTTGGCCGCAGCACAAAAGAATTCGAGCTGTTGATCGATGCACCGCCATCCGGGAAACCGAAGCTGGTCGATGTCACGATCAGTCGTGGTTAGGGTATGAGAAGCGATAGCTAGGTGAGACCGCCAGAGCGGCGGGACCTGATGCATCCGAGTTCCTCGGCTCGACAGCAGCGGAAGAAAGAAAACGCGTGGGCGCCTGGTCGGGGACCTTGGCGTCAGCACGACGTGTCGCTTTCGTCGAACAAAGAGAAGTCCCGGCTTTCGGAAGCCGGGTCTCAAGAAACAGAATTAAAACGTTTCGGAAGCAGAATTAACCCGAAAGACAGAATTAAACCGTGATTCCAATGTCAGCGGTATTCCTCGTTCGTATTCGCGTTGATGATCTTGAAGTTCTCGACGTGGTAGTTCGGGTCGGTGCGTCCAGCCTTCGACGGCGAACCGTGAAGGCCAAATGAGAACGCCCGGCGGTGAGGCCGGGCGTCGCTGAGATAGCTGAGAGCCTACCGCTTAAATCTTACCGGTATTCCTCGTTCGTGTTCGCGTTGATGATCTTGAAGTTCTCGACGTGGTAGTTCGGGTCGGCGCGGAACGCGAGTTTCACGCCGAAGGTCTTCTCGACGCGGACCAGCAGTTCGGAGTCCTCGGAGCGGAGGCGCTCGAGGATCGAGGGGTGGACGTGGATGCGGAGCGAGTATTCCTTGCCGTCCTTGCGGGCCTGCAGCCGGCGGGCGACGGAGCTGAGCTTGCGCTGGAGCTCGACCGACATCGTCGTGGCCGACTTGACGATGCCGCGGCCACGGCAATACGGGCAGGCCGTGTAGATGTTGGCGGCGAGCGACTCCTGCTGGCGCTGGCGGGTCATCTGCATGATGCCGAGCGAGGAGATGGGCAGGATGTGGGTCTTGGCCTTGTCCTCCGACATGAGCGCGACCATCTTCTCGTAGACGGCGTTGCGGTGGCGTCGCTCCTTCATGTCGATGAAGTCCATGATCACGAGGCCGCCGATGTTGCGGAGCCGGATCTGGCGCGCGATCTCGACGGCCGCCTCCATGTTGACCTGGAAGATGGTGTTCTTCTCGTCGCCGGACTTCGACTTGTGCGAGCCGGTGTTGACGTCGATCGAGATGAGCGCCTCGGTCTCGTCGATCACGATCTCGCCGCCGGAAGGCAGGGTGACGCGGCGCTGGAAGGTCTGCTCGATCTGGCGCTCGATGTTGTAGCGCTCGAAGACCGGGATCGTTTCCTTGTACCACGCGATCTTGCCGCGGGAGCGCGAGGAGATCTGGGAGACGAGCTCCTGGGTGCGCCGGAAGTCAGCCTCGTCGTCGATGAGCACGCGGTCGATCTCCTCGGTGAGGAAGTCGCGCACGGTGCGCTCGACGATGTCGGGCTCCTGGTAGAGGCAGGCCGGGGCGCGGTCGGTCTCCATCTTGCGCGTGATCTCGGTCCACTTGGTGAGGAGGAGGTGGAGGTCGCGGACGAAGTACCGGGCCTTCTTGCCCTCGCCGGCGGTGCGGACGATGACGCCCATGCCCTCGGGGATGGTGAGCTCGTTGATGAGGTGCTTGAGGCGCTTGCGCTCGTGCGGGTCCTCGATCTTGCGCGAGATGCCGCAGCCGTCGGAGAACGGCGTGAGGATCAGGTAGCGGCCGGGGATGGACAGGTTCGTCGTCGTGCGCGGGCCCTTGGTGCCGATGGGGCCCTTGGTGACCTGGATGACGATGTCGGTGCCGGGCGGGTAGAGGTTGGGGATGTCCTTGACCGTGGGCGTGGCGCCGGGGCGGGGGGAGTCCTTCTTCTTGTTGACGCGGACGACCTCGACGGAGGAGTCGGCGGCGGCCGGGAGCATGTCCCAGTAGTGGAGGAAGGCGTTCTTCGCGTAACCGATGTCGACGAAGGCGGCCTTGAGGCCGGGGTCGAGGTTCTTGATGCGGCCCTTGTAGATGCCGCCGACCATCCGGTTGTCGGAGTCGCGCTCGATCTCGAAACGGTCGAGCTGGCCGTCGACGAGGAGCGCGACGCGCTTCTCGAGTGGCTCGGAGTTGATGACGAGTTCCCGGAAGGTGCCCTTTTCCTTCCGGAAGACGCTCAGAATTTTCTGGAGGATGGGCCGCTGGGCGGCGCGTTCCTTGGATTCATGGCGGAGTTGTTCGGCAGTGAGGGGCGCGCTGGCTTTCTGGGGCGGCGGGTTGGCGAGCTCCTCTTCAAGGCGTGAGGCGGCGTCCTGTGGCGGGACGCCGGGATTGGCAGGCTGGTCGTTCATGGTGGGGTTGGACCCGGGTGGGTGTGGACACGGGGCACTTGCGGCCAGCGGGCTGCGCGCAGGAGATTCCGGCAGAGCGGTCAATATCGTGAAGGAGGGTTGTCACGTCAGGTGTCCCTCCGGAAGCGATAGACGCTTTGGACCAGTCCTTGCAGCAAGCAGCAGCTGAGCACGAAGGTGCCGCCGTAGCTGATGAAGGGAAGCGGTATGCCGGTGACCGGCACCAGACCGATGGTCATGGAGATGTTGACGAACACGTGCACCCCGATGAGCACCGTGACGCCCAGCGCCAGGAGGGCGCCGAAGCGATCGCGGGCGAGACCGGCGATGCGTATTCCGTTCCACAACACCACGGCAAACAGTCCGATTAAGGTGATGCTTCCCAAAAATCCCTTTTCCTCCGCGATGACGGAGAAGATGAAGTCGTTGTGCGCGATCGAGCGCGGCAGGTAGCCGAGCTTGGCCTGCGTGCCCTCGGTCCAGCCCTTGCCGGTGAGGCCGCCCGAGCCGACGGAGATCAGCGACTGGCGCTGGTTCCAGCCGATGCCGGTCGGGTCGATCTTGTCGGGGGCGACGAAGGCCAGCACGCGGTTGCGCTGGTAGTCGTGCAGGGGCAGCCAGGAACGCTCCTCGTAGGCGCCGCGGTCGGTGGACGGCGAGAGGTGGTTTTCCTGCATGAAGGCCCAGTAGCGCCAGGTATCGAACGCCACGATGCCAACCAGGAGGGCAAACAGCCCGACGGCACCGGCAAAGAATCGCGTGGAGAGGTTCGAGAAGTACAACATGGCGAAGACCATCGGGACCAAAACCAAGGCCGTCCCGAGGTCCGGCTCGGCGAGTATCAACACCATCGGTATACCCGCAGCAAGAGCCAATTTCACAAGGGTTTGGAGAGAATCGCGCACCGTGCCGACCTTGTCGCCGGTGAGGATCGCGGCGCTCATGACGAGCACGGCGAGCTTGGCGCTTTCCGAGGGTTGGAACGACACGCCGAGGTTCAGCCAGCGGCGGGCGCCCATGCCGCGGGTGTCGCCGATGTGCGGGATGAGCACCAGCACCAGCAGGACGAGGCTGGCCAGGTAGATCCAGTGCGCCCAGCGCAGCCAGAGGCGATAGTCGAGGAGCGCGGCGGCCACATAGATGACGGCGCCGCCGCAGATCCAGATGACCTGTTGGAACCATTGTTCGCGGCCGCTGGCGAGCTGGGCGCTGTAGATGAAAAACACGCCGAAGAGGGACAGGAAGAACAGGCAGACGGGCGTGACCCAGTCGAAGCTCTCACGGGTGGCGAGCTTGAAGAAGCCTCGGAGATCGATGCCGCGGGTTACCTTCACAGGGGAGAAGCAGCCACTAAAGCTGCGCGGGCGCGGCTGGCAACGGCGCAGTGCGGCGGTGGTCAGGTAGGTCGGGCTTTACGCCTGACAGTCGGGATAAACCCCGACCTACAAGAGGCGCGCGGTTGTAAAACGAGGCATTCTGCGGTGTTGCCAAGCGGGGGGGGCGGCGTAGGTTTCCCGGCCCGTTGATGATGACCGTCATCACCCTCACCAAGCCCGTAATCATCGCCGCCGCGGCCGAGACCTCCCTGTGGGTGATGGTGGTCGCGGGGCTGGCCGGCGCGGCGATCGGCTTCATGGCGGTGTGGCTGAGCATGCGGCAGACCCGGCAGCTGTCGGAGCAGAACGCCCGGGCGCACCTCGAGCTCGCCAAGCGCGAGGCGGCCGTCGCCTCGCAGGAACTGATCAACCAGGCGGAGGAGAAGATCCGCGAGCGCGAGACGGAGCTCAACCGCGACCTCGACCGGCGCAAGATCGAGATCGAGCTCATGCTGCGCGAGATCCGCTCGCACGAGGAGTCGCTGGCCCTGCTCGACTACCAGCTCGAGCAGCGGCAGGAACGGCTCGCGCGCGAGGCCACGGCGATCAAGCAGGCACGCGATGCCATGCGCGACCTGTCGAAGACCCTGCGCAAGCGCCTCGAGGGCGCGGCGGCCCTCGACGGCGAGGAGATCCGCAAGCAGTTGCGCGAGGAGATCACTTTCGAATGCCAGGAGGAGCTGCGCGCCCTGCGC
This sequence comes from Lacunisphaera sp., assembly GCA_035545835.1. GTDB lineage: Bacteria > Verrucomicrobiota > Verrucomicrobiia > Opitutales > Opitutaceae > Lacunisphaera. The sequence goes on along the minus strand of DASZXO010000045.1, from coordinate 8,272 downwards.
AAGGAACTCCTCGAGCGCTCCGAGCAGGACATCGTGCAGGAGGGCAAGCGCATCCTCGTCGCCGCGATGCAGCGGCTGGCCGGCAAGCCGAACAACGACATCACCGCCACGATCGTCCAGCTGCCCAACGAGGAAATGAAGGGCCGCATCATCGGCCGCGAGGGCCGCAACATCAAATCGTTCGAGGCGGCCACGGGCACGACGCTCCTGATCGACGAGTCGCCGCAGATGGTGCTGATCTCGTCCTTCGACCCCGTGCGCCGCGAGATCGCGAAGCTGGCGCTCGAGGGCCTGCTCAAGGACGGCCGCATCCACCCGGCCAGCATCGAGGAGTTCGTCAACCGCGCGCGGCAGGAGCTGGACCTGCACGTCGCGCAGATCGGCGAGGAGGCGGTCGACCGCCTGAAAATCTCCGGCCTGCACCCCGAGATCATCAAGCTCCTCGGCAAGCTCCGCTTCCGGTTCTCCTACACGCAAAACGTCCTCGACCACTCCATCGAGGTCGCGCAGCTCTGCTCGATGCTCGCCTCGGAAATCGGGCTCGAGCCGAACGTGGCCAAGCGGGCCGGCCTCCTGCACGACATCGGCAAGTCCATCGAGGGCGAATACGAGGGCAGCCACGCGCTCATCGGCGCCGACTTCGTGCGCCGCTACGGCGAGACCGACATTGTCGTCAACGCCGTCGCTGCCCACCACGCCGAGGTGAAGCCCGAGACCATCTACGCCGGGCTGGTGATCCTGGCCGACGCCATCTCCGCCTCGCGCCCCGGCGCGCGCGCCGAGTCGATGACGTCCTACATCGAACGGCTCGGCCGCCTCGAGAAGCTGGCGATGACGATGCCCGGAGTGCAGCAGGCGTTCGCCATCCAGGCGGGGCGCGAGGTGCGCGTCGTCGTGCAACCGAGCATCGTGACCGACGAGCAGGCGCACGCCCTGGCCAAGGAGCTTCGGCAAAAGATCGAGCAGGAGCTCGACTACCCGAGCACGATCAAGGTTACCGTGATCCGGGAGCAGCGGTATACGGAAACGGCAACCTGAAGGAGTGACGAGTGAAGTGTGACGAGTGACAATCTAGGCAGCAGGCAATATCTGCGACTGGATTCGATCTCGTCACTCTTCACGTGTCACTTTTCACTCTCCCTATGTCTGATCCCAAAATCCTCGAGACCTTCCCGAACCCGGCGCCGGCGCGCGACTACGTGATCGAGCACACGCACCATGAGTTCACCTCGCTGTGCCCGATGACGGGCCATCCGGATTTTGCCGAGATCACGGTGCGCTACGTGGCGGACCGGAAGTGCGTCGAGCTGAAGTCGCTCAAGCTCTACTTCCACGGCTACCGCAACGAGGGCATCTTCTTCGAGGCGGCGACCAACAAGATTTGCGACGACCTCGGCAAGGCGCTGCAGCCGCGCTCGCTCACGATCGTCGCGGACTGGAAGGCCCGCGGCGGTTTCACCTCGCGGATTACGTGCGAGTGGAAGAAGAAGCGGTGAGGTTGTAGCGGCGGTCTGTGACCGCCGAGTCGCCGGCGACGCTCATAGAGCGCCGCTACAGAGCTGAAGCCAACGGGGTTCGGAGACCCCGCGCTACACTGACGAATTCAACATCGCCACCGCGGCGGCGTGCAGCTCGGGCGTGGCGGCGGCGACGGTGGATTTCGCCGGCCACGGCGGGCCGCCCTGCCAGTCGCTGATGACGCCGCCGGCGCCACGCACGACCGGCACGAGGGCGGCGATGTCCCAGGGATTCATGATCGGGTCGAGGCAGAGGTCAGCCCAGCCGGTGGCCAGCAGCAGGTATCCGTAGCAGTCGCCCCAGGTGCGCGCCACGCGCACGGCCCGGGAGAGCCGGTCGAAGGCGGGGCCGTCCTGATGCACGGCCGGCGTCGTCCAGTCGCAGGTGAGCATCGTGGCCTGGGCAAGGTCGGTGGTGGCGCGGCAGCGGACGCCCTCGCCGTTCAATTCCGTGGTCAGGCCGTCGCCGATGACGAGCTGGCGCAGGATCGGCTGGTGGATGAGGCCGAGCACCGGCTGGCCCTGGTGGAGGAGGGCGATGAGCGTGCCGAAGAGCGGGCAGGCCGTCGCGAAGGACTTGGTGCCGTCAACCGGATCAAGCACCCAGACGAATTCCGCGTCGGGCCGGTCGGACCCGAATTCCTCGCCGATGATGCCGTGCGAGGGAAAGCGCAGGGCGATCCGCCGGCGCATCAGCTCCTCGGCGCCGCGATCGGCGTAGGTCACGGGGGTGTCATCGGCCTTGAGCTCGACGGTGACATCGTGGCGGCCGAACAGCGGCCGGATGAAATCGCCGCTGCGGGCAGCCAGCTCGAGGGCGAAGGCGCGATACGGCGTCAGGTCCATTCCCGCGATCAAAGCCCGCCGCCGCCGCGGAATACACCGAAAAATTTGCTGCGTTTCGCGGAGGCCCCCGGGGTGGAGCGCGTTGACCCCAACGCGCTTTTCGCTCAAGGGAGGAAACGCGCTGGAGCCAGCGCATTCCACCATGGGCATCGACACGCCGATTCACTTCATCGATTTCGAGGGCAATGCCGAATCGGGCATCCTCGAGTTTGGCGTGGTGACCCTGCGCGGTGGCGAGGTGGTCGGGTCACGCACGCGGCTCTGCCAGCCGACCGGCCGGATTCGCACCGAGGACTCGCGCGTGCACGGCCTGCGCGAGCCGGACCTGTGGGACGCGGCCCCGTTCAACGAGGAATGGGAGTATTTCGCGGGATTGCGGCAGACGGGGCCGCTGGCGGCGCACTTCGCCCAGGTGGAGAACCACCTGCTGCGGGCGGTGTGGGACTATCCGCGCGCGGCGCCGGATTTCGCGCGCCCCGGGGCCAGCCTCGCCGAATGGGGGCCGTGGATCGACACCGGCCGGCTTTATCCGCAGTTCTTCCCGCAGCTCGGCGAGAGCAAGCTGGAGCGTCTCGTCGCCGCGACGGGCCTGCAGGCCGAACTCGACACCCTCGCGGCGCGGCACACGCCGGTGGAGCGGCGCCGTTACCATGCCGCGCCCTACGACGCGCTGGCCGGGGCGTTGTTGCTGCGCGCGCTGCTGCAGCGGGCCGAGTTCGCCGGCGCCACGCTGCCGTGGCTGCTGCAGATGAGCACGGTCAATCCGGAGCGACGGCAGGACCTGCAACAGGGCGAGCTGCTCTGAGGTGGAGGGCCGGTCACCAGGCCGGCCGGAGGAACGCGGTACGGTCGACCGGGAGGCCGACCCTCCAACGAGGGATGCCGCGCTCGCTCACGCCGCGGCGGGCTGGATGGCGTGGCGGGTTGACTGGGCGATCGCCCAGGTGGCGACGACGAGCAGGAGGAGCAGGCCGTACGCGGAGCGCGACCCGGGGCCGGCGACAATGGCCATCGCGGCGGAGGTCAGCACGGTGCGCAGGACGCGGTCGTACGCGTTGAAGAACGACCCGATGCGGCCCATGACGCGGTTGTCGACGAGGTGGAGCATCACGGCGTTGCGCGCGACGCGGATGCCGGCGTTGCCGAAACCCAGGAGCGCGCCAGCGACAAAATAGAGCGGCACGTACGGGAGGAACACGATCACGGCCAGGCCGGCGGCGTAGAGCAGCATGGTGACCGGGATGGTCTGGTGCGCGGAATGCTCGGCGAGCAGCCGCGGCAGCCAGGCGCCGGCGAGGATCGCGCCGGCGGCGAAGGCCACCTCGCCCGCGCCGAACACCCAGGCGCCCTGGTGCAGCTCGTCCATCACGTAGATGGGAAACAGGTAGTTGCCGACCATGACGGTGATGAACGGCATCAACGAGGCGGCGAAGAACGCCGTCAGCCGCGGGCGGTCGCGCAGCCACGCCCAGCCCTCGCCGATGGCGCGCCAGGCGGACACGCGCGGAGCGCCGGCCGCCAGGTGCGAGGCGTGATAGGGCAGGGTCGACTGCACCAGGAAGCTGGTGAGATAGGTCGAGGCGTCGAAGAGCAGGATCGTGGTCAGGCTGACCTTCTCCACGAGGATGCTGCCGAGGCCGCCGGCGATCATCATCGCGACCTGGCCCTGGACCTCCATCAGTCCCATCAGCGACTGGTAGTGCGCACGGTCGAAGACCTGCTGCAGGAAGGCGAACTTGGCCGGGTAGTGCAGCGTGTAGTAGAGCATGCCGCAGAAATAGATCGTGGCGAGCTGGGCGAGGCCGTAACGGCCGAGGATCGCGCCGAGGACGGCCATGGACGCGGTCGCGGCGAGGCCGAAGAGCTCGCTGGTGAGGAGCATGGTCTTGCGGGAATGGCGGTCGACCCAGGTGCCGTAGTACGGCATGAACAGGAACAGCACGATGGTCGTCACGATCGTCACCGTCCCGTAGGTCTCGCTGCCGCCGGCGCGGTGCACCAGGAGCCACGGCACGGAGAAGATCGTGATGCCCGAGCCGATCGACCCGATCACGTTGGCGAAAAGCAGCCGCCGGATGCGGAAGTCGCGGAGCAGTTCCTTCATGCTGGACTCGGGCTCATGCCGGCAGCGTGCCGGGCGGCGGAAGGATGGCAAGCGACCGCCGGGCGGCGCACCGGTGCAGCCGCCGGCAAAACCCGGGAGCGCACCCGCCCGCGCCCAGGCTTCGGCGGGCAAGGACGCGTCCGGCGGCAGGCGAGGTGGGCAACGCGGCGGAGCCCGCGCTCCGCGCGGGCTGAAGGACCGCCTGATGGATGCGGGACGCCCCCGCCCCGCGGGCAGCGATTCGCGCTTGCGCTTCGCGGGGTGAGGGCACCCCGCCTCCACCTGCGCCGAACCTGCCCGGAGTGCAGGTTTCAGCCACGGACGCTGGCCGGCGTCTTCGGCCCGGCGACCGGCTCAGAACCAACCCTTCCGCTTCAGGTAGACGGCCATCAGGACGGTCGTGACGAGGGTGAACAGGCTGGCGAACAGGTAGCCATGCGGTGACCGCAGTTCGGGCATGTGCTCGAAATTCATGCCGTACCAGCCGCCGACCATCACGACGGGCAGGGTGACGGCCGTCAGCGCGGTGAGGAACTTGATCCCCTCGTTCGCCTCGAACGCGGCCTTGTTGAGGTAAATGTCGAAGGCCATCATCAATCGCTCGTGGTAGCCGATGAGCGTTTCCTCCAGCCGGGCGAGGTTGTCGCGCAGGTCGCGGTAGTAGGGCAGCAGGGTCGAGCGAATCATCTTCGAATCGCCGCGGGCGAGGCGTTCGATGATGTCGCGCTGGGGGCGCACGATCTGGCGGAGCCTGGTGAAATCGCCCCGGACCTGGAGGAGTTCGTTCACCAGGTCCTTGGCCGAGGTCTTGCTGAGGACGACCTCCTCGATGTCCTCCAGCTCGTCGTGCAGCTCGGCGAGGGTCGGCACGTAGTTGTCGACCAGGAGGTCGAGCAGCGAGTGGGCGAGCCGGTCGGGACCGCGCGGGCCGGGGCCGGCGGCCTTGGCCAGGCGCTCGGCGAGGGCCATCACCGAGCGCAGCGGCTGGCGGTGGAAGGTCACGAGGTATTCCTTGCCGAGGAAGAGGTCGAGCTCGGTCGAGGCGAACTTCTCCTGCCGCGTGAAGTCGACGGCGTGCGTGACGAGGAACAGGTAGTCCTCATAGTCCTCGATCTTCGGCAGGCTGCTGGGGGTGACGCAGTCCTCGATGGCGAGCGGGTGGAACTGGAAGACGCCCTCGAGGATGTCCTTGATCTCGGCTTCCGTCGGGTTGTCGAGGTCGACCCACACGATCAGGCCCTTGTCAGCGCGCACGAGGCGCAGGGCTTCGAGCTCGAGATCGCGGCCGACCAGCTTGCCTTCGCTGAAGATGAAGGAGTGGATCATGCGGGCAGCGGATGCTCAGCCGACGCAAAGAATGAGGCAAGCCCGCGTCTCGCAGCCATTCCCTGATTGCGGATTTGGGATCGGGGATTGCGGATTGCCAAAGTGCAATTCTGACCGGCGCCCGATCCTGTATCCCCAATCCCAAATTCCCAATCTGCGATCCGCGATGGCTGCGATCACTTCGCCGGGCCGAGGATCCGGTTTTCGAGGTCCGTGACCGTCGCGATGAAGGCCTCGGCGGTCGGCGCCGCGAGCAGGGCGGCGCGGCTGGATTCCTCCTTGATCAGGCGGCAGAGCGCGCCGACGAGGATGAGGTAATCGGTCGGGTTGTTCTTCGGCGTGCCGAGCACAAAGAGGAGCTTCACCGTCTGGTTGCTGTTCTCGAAGAACACGCCCTGGTCGCTGCGGCCGACGGCGAGCACGATCTTCTTCACGTGTTCGGTGCGCGCGTGGGGCAGGGCGACCTCGTTGCCCAGGCAGGTGGTGTCGACGCGTTCGCGCGCCAGCAACTCATTGTAGAATCCCGGGAAATTCGCGATGTTGGGGTCGTGCTCCAGCCGCCGGGCGATTTCCTGGAGCGCGGCGGTGCGCTTCGTGCTTTGCACCGAGAGGACGATGCGCTCGGGGGCGAGCAGACTGGAGAGGCGGACGGCCATGCACGGACGGTTTGGACAAGAGATTCGTGGCGGCAAACCTTGGCAAGGCCGGAAACGAGTGCGCCACAAACGGCGCGGGCACAACCTTGCCTGCAGGGCGGGGTGGCCGAACCCCGTCGTCCCGGAGGCGGCATGCGGAGAGGCCGCCCCACAGGCGCTTGAGGGCAAGCGCCTCCACCTTTCAGGGCGAAGGAGGCGTCTCGATCGGCGGGTTGCTGTTGGCGGCCTCTTCCTCGTCGGACTCGACGACGCGCGCGATGGCGAGGAGCTTGTCGCCCTCCTCGAGGTTGACCAGGCGGACGCCCTTGGCGCCGCGGCCGGTCTCGCGGATTTCCTTCACGCGGGTGCGGATGCTCTGGCCCTTGGCCGTGAGCAGCATGACCTCGTCGGCGTCGCGGACGCTGAGGGCGCCAGCGACGGCGACGGAGCCGTCCTCGGGCAGGTCGATGGCGATGACGCCGGTGCCGCCGCGGCGGATGAGCCGGTAGTCCTCGAAGGGCGTGCGCTTGCCGATGCCGTCCTCGCGGGCGACGAGCAGGCGCGCCTCGGGATCGCAGACCTCGATGGCCTGGAGGAAGTCGCCCTTCTTCTTGAAGCGCATGCCGGTGACGCCGCCGGTGAAACGGCCCTGCGGGCGCAGGCCGAGCTTCGGGCCCTCACCCTCGGTCTCGCCTTCCGCGGGCGCGGCGGCTTCCCCGTTCTCCGCCCCCTCCTCGGCGCCGGCGGAAGCCGCGCCCTCGAAGAACCGGACGGCCTGGCCGAGGTGCGAAACGAGGATGACCTCGTTCGCACCGTTGGTGAGGACGCAGCCGATGATGATGTCGCCCTCGGTGAGTTTCATGCCGCGGATGCCGCCCTCGCGCGTGGCGCCCTCGTATTCGAGCAGCGACGTCTTCTTGATCGCGCCGGCGCGCGTGGCCATGACGACGTACTGGTCGGCGGCGAATTCCTTGAAGCAGAGCATGGCGGCGAGTTTCTCGCCGGCGTTGAGTCGCAGGAAGGACGAGACGGACTTGCCCTTGGCGGTGCGGGTGCCCTCCGGGATGTCGTAGATCTTCTTCGCCAAGCACTGGCCGGTGCTCGTGAGGAAGAGCACGTAGTCATGCGTGGAGGCGGTGAAGAGCGTCTCGACAAAGTCCTCCTCGTAGGTCTCGGCGCCGATGACGCCCTTGCCGCCGCGCTTTTGCGCGCGGTAGGCGGCGACGGGCGTGCGCTTGATGAAGCCGAGGTGGGAAACAGTGATGACGCAGCCTTCGTTCGGGATGACGTCCTCCATGCGCAGCTCGCCGGCATCGTCGACAATCTCGGTGCGGCGCGGCGAGGCGTATTTGTCCTTCAGCTCGAGGAGCTCCTTCTTGATCAGCGCGAGGAGCTTGGCCTCGGAGGCGAGGATCTCGCGGAGCTCGAGGATGAGTTTCTCGAGTTCCATGTACTCCGCCTCGATCTTGCCGCGCTCGAGGCCGGTGAGCTGGTAGAGGCGGAGCTCAAGGATGGCGTTGGTCTGGATCTCCGTGAGCGGGTACTTCGCCATCAGCTTCGCCTTGGCGTCGTCGCGGTCCTTCGACGCGCGGATGATCTTCACGAAGTCGTCGAGGTTATCGAGGGCGATGATGTAGCCCTCGAGGATGTGGGCGCGGGCCTCGGCCTGGCGCAGGCGGAACTGGGTGCGGCGGGTGACCGCGTCGCGGCGGTGGTCGATGTAGCACTCCAGGAGTTCCTTGATGTTCATCTGCTTCGGCCGCTTCTGGTCGAGCGCGAGCAGGATGACGCCGAAGGAGGATTCGAGGGCGGTCTTCTGGTAGAGCTGGTTGATGATGATCTGG
>DASZXO010000044.1:0-3423 GCA_035545835.1 Lacunisphaera sp. | reverse complement strand
TTGCGGACGCCCGTTTTGGCGATTGCTGACCCGGGCGTCCGTAAAGGCCGCCCCTACGTTTCAGGCGATCGAGGCACAGGGGCGCGTTATCCCCCTGACGCGCCGCCGAACCGCGGCTTACCGGGGACGGTTCGCCCTGCCTCGAATCGTGTCCGTCTGGTCTCTGACACATCACACGCGCATCTTTTGCCGGGCTCCTTCGTCGAACCACCGCCACTTCAATCTTTGTTCTGATCTCGACCCCATGAAAACCCCTTCGCTCAAAACCCTCTCCCTCGCCGGACTTCTGCCGCTGGCGGCGTCACTATTGCCCGCCGCGGACCAGCCCTGGCGCGAGATCACGATGCCCACCGTTGCCCAGGCCGCCGCGGCCTTCCCCACGCCGCCGCGCGAGTACGGCGCGATCAACTGGGCCATCTGGGGCGGGGTGCAGACCAAGGAAAAGGCGCTGGGCGACATCGAGCGCATGCAGGCGAACGGCTGCTACATCATCATGATCAACAATTCGCGCGGCCTGCAGCCGAAGTACTTCTCGCCGGAGTACCTCGACCTCGTGAAGTTCGTGGTCGACGAGTGCAAGAAGCGCGGGATGAAGGTGTGGATCGAGAACGACGCCGGTTATCCGGACGGCATGGCGGGCGGGCTGATCAGCAAGGATTATCCCGAGCTGGGCATGCAGGCGCTGGTGGCGGATGCGCGGTATTCCGTGGCTGCCGGCCAGACGCTGAAGATTCCGGTGCCGCCCGACACCGTCGGCATTCTCGCCTACAATCGCCAGGCGGGCCCCGCCAAGCCGCTGCCCATTCCCGCCAACGGCCAGTTCCAGTACACCGCGCCGAACCCGGGCCAGTCGGAGGTGGTGTTCGTGCGTCACGTGTTCCGCAGCTCGCCGACCCGCTACACCAACCGCGAGGACGGCACGGCCGACAAGGACAGCCTCTATTCGCTGATCGACTACCTCAATCCGGAGGCGACGCGCACCTACCTGAAACTCATCCACGAAACCTACGAGAAGATCGTGGGCGACGAGTTCGGCAAGACGGTCCTCGGTTTCCGCGGTGACGAGCCCGACTACACCGGCTTCATGCCCTGGACGCCCAAGCTGCTGGAAACCTTCCAGCGGGTGAAGGGTTACGATCTCTCGCCTTATTTGGCGCAGTTTTTCGCGCCCGAGTTCACGCCCGATGTCCTGCGGGCCAAGGCCGACTATTGGGACGTGTGGAGCGCGATGTTCCGCGACAACTATTTCAAGCCGCAGCAGGAGTGGTGCGAGGCGCGCCACATGGACTTCATGGTGCATCTCAACCATGAGGAGCTCATGCTCGACCTCAGCCGCGGCGAGGACCTGATCCGCAACGAAGGCTCGTTCTTTCGCGCGATGCGGCACGTCGGGGTCACCGGCATCGACAACCTCGGCCAGATCGGGCCGGGCATCGTGGCGGACTTCCCCAAGCTCGCGGCCTCGGCGGCCCATCTCAACGGACATCCCCAGGTGTGGACGGAATCCGGCGGCGCGCTGCATCAATCCGGCAAATTCGTCGCCGACTACCAGCTCGTGCGCGGCGTCAATTTCCTGAACATCCGCGGCCTGACCAACGCGACCGGGGACAACGCGCAGCTCCTGCTCAACCCCTCGACGGCGATGTCCGGGTACGTCAACCGGGCGAGCTACCTGCTGGCGACGGGCCGGCCGGCGGCGCAGGTCGCGCTGTATCATCCGACCGACAGCATGTGGCTGGGCGACAAGGAAGCGGACGACGTCGTCGTCAAGCTCACGACCGAGCTGATGGAGCGCCAGATCGACTTCGACCATATCGACCTCGATGCGCTGGTGACGGACTGCACGCTGGCGGACGGCGGCCTGAAGAATCTCAGCGGCCAGATCTACCGCGGGATCGTGGTGCCGACCTCGACGGTGATCGACAAGCGCATGCTCGAACGGCTGAAGGCCTTTGCATCCGCCGGAGGCAAGGTGGTCTTCGTGGGCCGCACGCCGACGATGGTGGTGGACCGCAGTTTCCTGCACCCCGAGCCCGGCGCGCCGGACCTCAGCTTCGCCACGCTCGAGCCGAAGCCGGAAATCACGGACCGCGTCGTGGCGGCGCTGCCGAAGTCGGACGTGCGGCTGAGCGCCTCCTGCCCGCCGATCAAATACATCCGGCGCACGCTGCAGGACGGGGACGTTTATTTCTTCTTCAACGAATCGAACCAGGTGCAGACGCGCACCGCGACCCTCGCGGGCAAGGGTCAGGTCCAGATCTGGGACGCGACCAGCGGCACGGTGCATCCGGTCGCGGGGGTGGCGGCGGCCACGGGCAGCGTGGAGCTGCCGCTCACGCTCGAGCCCCAGGAGAGCCGGTTCGTCGTGATCGGCGCGCTGCCGCCGGGTGCGGCGGCGGCGCTGCCGGAGATCCCCGGCAGCCAGTCGCTCGCGGCGCTGGACGGCGACTGGTCGGTGACGCTCGGAGACAAGAAACTGACCTCGGCCCTCAAGTCCTGGGAGGAACTCGGGGTCCCGTCCTTCAACGGCACGGCGATCTATCAGCGGGAATTCACCGCGACGGCCCCGGCCGGCAAGCGGGTGTACCTCGATCTCGGCAACGTTCATGAGGATGCGAAGATCCGGTTGAACGGATCGGACCTCGAGGCGCGCTCCTGGCCGCCGTATCTGTGGGATGTGACGAGCCTGCTCAAGCCGGGCGCGAACACGCTGGAAGTGCGCGTGCAGGCGGCGCCGGCTGGCGGGGGACGCGGGTTCGGCGGCGGTGGCGGAGCCGGTGCTGGCGCTGCCGGTCGTCGCGGCAGCGCGGGCGCCGGTGCCGGCGGTGGCCAAGCCGCGGCGGGCGATGCTCCGAAGGGATTCGCTCCGACGGGCGTGCCCGGCGGTCTCGGCGAAGGCGCGGGCGGCGGTCGGGGTCGCGGCGGTCCGGGTGGCTTTGCCGGTGCAGGCGGCGGCGGTGGCGGACGTCAGGGTGGCGGCGCCGGGGCGCCGGCGGCTCCGACGACTGCCTCCGGCCTGCTCGGCCCGGTGCGGCTGCTCGCGCAGTAATGCCGCAGCGAGACTGCTAATCTGCAGGATGTGGCGGCGGCCGTGAGGCCGCCGTTTTTTTTGCCATGAGCTGAGCGCGCCAAGGTAGGGACGGGCGGCCCTGCCCGTCCGGGATCGAGGGTAGGGCGCGTTATCCTTAACGCGCCGAAAGTATCGTCCGCGCTTCAGGTCGAGCGGAACGCAACCGGCGCGTTGGGGACAACGCGCCCTACCTTTTGGGGAGCCGCTTAGCGTGGCGGAGCCAGACTTTGCTCCAAACTCGCCGTCGGCGCGGAAACGGCGCGATGCGCCGCGACGACCTGCAGGTCCATGCGCTGGTCTTTTTTCGTCGGCGATTGAGCCACGAGGCCGACGGTAGGGCGCGGTGTCCCCCA
>DASZXO010000043.1:0-5604 GCA_035545835.1 Lacunisphaera sp. | reverse complement strand
ACCTCGCCGCCCCCGCCGGCTGCGAAGTCGTCGACGCCACCGGCAAGTACGTCTTCCCGGGGTTCATCGACCCGCACGTGCACATCTACCTGCCGTTCATGGGCACGTTCTCCAAGGACACCTACGAGACCGGCTCGCAGGCCGCGCTCGTCGGCGGCACCACGACGCTTATCGAGATGTGCTGTCCGGCCCGCGCGGACGATGCCTTGAAGAGTTTCGAACTCTGGATGAGCCAGGCCGTGGGCAAGAGCGCCTGCGACTTCTCGTTTCACATGGGCGTGACGAAATTCGATACCGGGACCGAGGCGCAGCTGCGCGAGATCGTCCGGCGCGGCATCGCCTCGTTCAAGATCTTCCTCGCCTACAAGGGTGCGTTCGGGATCGACGACACGGAGCTCTACCGGACGCTCAAGCTGGCCCGGGAACTCGGCGTGATCGTCACGGCGCACTGTGAGAACGAGACGCTGGTGGCCGAGCGCTGCAAGGAGCTCCTCGCCGCCGGGAAAACCGATCCGGGCCAGCACCACGAAAGCCGCCCGCCCGCGGTGGAGGCCGAGGGCGTCCACCACCTGATGACATTCGCCGAGCTGACCGGCGCCGCGACGTACATCGTGCACCTGAGCTGCCGCGAGGCGCTGGACGAGGCGATCGCCGCCCGGCGGCGCGGGGTGCGCGTCGCCGTCGAAACGCTCATCCAGTACCTGACGCTCGACAAGACGTACGCGGAGAAGCCCGGCTTCGAAGGCGCCAAGTACGTCATGTCGCCGCCCCTGCGCGACGCGCGCAACCAGGCTGTCCTGTGGCACGGGCTGCGGGACGGACTCATCCAGACGGTGGCGACCGACCATGCGCCCTTCGATTTCCAGAAGCAAAAGCCGATGGGCCGGGATGATTTCACGAAGATCCCCAATGGCATTCCCTCCCTCGAGGAACGCGTCAACCTGCTCTACACCCACGGCGTGAAGGCCGGCCGCATCGACCTGCACACGTTCGTGAACGTGGCCAGCACGCAGGTGGCAAAGCTCTTCGACCTGTTCCCGCGCAAGGGCACAATCCAGCCGGGCGCCGATGCCGACCTGGTGGTCTTCGACCCGGGGTATCGCGGGACGATCTCCGTGGCCACCCAGCACATGAACGTCGACTACAGTGCGTTCGAGGGCTGGCCGCTCGAGGGCCGCGCCAGCGTCGTGACGGTCCGCGGCCAGGTCGCGGCGCGCGACGGCCGGTTCTGCGGCACGCCGGGCCGCGGTCGCTTCCTGGCCCGGCGGCCCAGCCACTTCTGACGAGCCCCCTCCCCGCCATGTCCTCCGACCCCGGCCTGCTCGAAAACGCCCCCGACGTCGAACTCGACCTTTCGGTCATCCAGCATTCGCGACTCTACAATGCCGACATCGCGCCGGTGCCGGCCAGCGGCCGGCGTTGGGGCGTGCTGAGCTTCGCGGCGCTGTGGATTTCGATGTCCGCCTGCATTCCGACCTACATGCTCGCCTCGTCGCTCATCGGCGGCGGCATGAACTGGTCGCAGGCCGTGCTGACGATCTTCCTTGGCAACCTGATCGTGCTCGTGCCCATGGTGCTCAACGCCCATGCGGGCACGAAGTACGGCATTCCCTTCCCCGTATTCTGTCGCGCCTCCTTCGGCACCGCCGGCGCCAACATCCCGGCGCTGATGCGCGCCTTCGTCGCCTGCGGCTGGTTCGGCATCCAGACCTACATCGGCGGCGAGGCCATCTACAAGATCCTCGTGGTCTTCTTCCCCGGCGTCGCGGCCACCGCCGGCGCGGGCGCGTTCGGCATCACTGGCCCCGAATTCGCCTGCTTCCTGCTGTTCTGGGGCGTCAACATGGCCGTCATCTACAAGGGCATCGATTCGATCCGGCTGCTGCTGAACATCAAGGCGCCGCTCCTCCTCGCGCTCGGGCTGCTGCTGCTGTGGTGGGCGTGGCGCGCCGCGGGTGGGTTCGGCCCGATCCTCTCGCAACCGTCGGCCTTTGACGCCGGCCGGCCCCGGGCCGGGCAGTTCTGGAGCTTCTTCTTTCCGGCGCTCACCGGCATGATCGGGTTTTGGGCGACGCTTTCGCTCAACATCCCCGACTTCTCCCGCTACGCATACAAACAGCGCGACCAGATGCTGGGCCAGGCCCTCGGCCTGCCCCTCACGATGGCGCTCTACTCGTTCATCGGCGTCGCCGTCACCTCGGCCACGACGATCATCTACGGGCAGACCATCTGGGATCCGGTCGACGTGCTCACCCGCTTCAAGAACCCGGTCGTGCTCGTCGTCGCCATGGTGGCGCTCTGCCTCGCGACGCTGGCCACGAACATCGCCGCCAACGTCGTGAGCCCGGCCAACGATTTCGCCCACCTGGCGCCCAAGCGCATCACCTTCCGCGTCGGCGGCTTCATCACCGGCATCGTCGGCATCGCCATGATGCCCTGGAAACTCGTCGCCGATCCCAATGGCTACATCTTCATCTGGCTGATTGCCTACAGCGCGCTTCTCGGCCCGATCGGTGGCATCATGATCGCCGACTATTTTGTGCACCGCCGGCGCTGGCTCAATGTCCTCGGGCTCTACAATCCCCAGGGAGAATACGGCTACACCAACGGCGTCAGCACGGTGGCGCTCATCGCGCTCATCGTCGCCATCCTGCCTTCGCTGCCCGGCTTCCTCACCCAGGTGCACCTGATCGACGGCCGCGGCCTGTCGCCTTTCCTGCTCGGTCTCTACAACTACGCCTGGTTCGTCGGGTTTGCGCTCGGCTTTGTCGTTTACCTCGTGCTGCGGAAGATTGCGCCGCAGGCCTGACCGCGGACGCGCGCTGAGCGACCAGCGACGAGCCCGCCGCCCGAAATGCCTTTGCCCTCGCCCCGCCTCCCCCGCCATCCTTCCCCTTCCTTCCCATGAAATCGATCCCGCTCCCGCCATGCAGCCACCAGCCCGCCCCGTACACCGGGCCGTCCGCCGAGGAGGTGCTGGCGCTGCGCAAGCTGTACCTCAACCCTGCGATCCTGCTCTATTACAAGCAGCCGATCATGATCGTCGAGGGCAAGATGCAGTTCGTGTGGGACCACACGGGCAAGCGCTACCTCGATGGCCTCGGCGGCATCGTGACCGTGAGCGTCGGGCATTGCCATCCGCACGTCGTCGCCGCCGCGAACCGGCAGAACGAAACGCTCCAGCACGCCACCACCCTCTACCTCCATCCCAACATCGCGCAGTTTGCCGAGAAGCTGGCCTCGAAGATGCCCGGCGAGCTCAAGTGCTGCTATTTCGTCAACTCCGGCTCCGAGGCGAACGACCTCGCGCTGCTCATGGCCCGCCTCGCGACCGGGAACTACGACCTCATCGCCCTGCGCAACGCCTATCACGGCGGCAACGCCTCCGGCATGGGCGTCACGGCGAACAGCAACTGGAAGTTCAACGTGCCGCACAGCTTCGGCTTCCACCACGCGGTCGCGCCCTATCCATACCGCGGGCTCTTCGGCTACGACGACCCGGACGCCGGGCGCAAATACGCCGACGACGTCAAGCAGGTCATCGACTACACCACGCCCGGTCGCATCGCCGGGTTCATTGCCGAGTCGATCCAGGGCGTCGGCGGCTTCGTCGAGTTTCCCGCGGGCTACCTGAAGCACGCCTACGAGCACGTGCGCGCCGCGGGCGGCGTCTGCATCGCCGACGAGGTGCAAACCGGCTTCGGGCGGACCGGCACGCACTTCTGGGGTTTCGAGACCCAGGGCGTCATTCCCGACATCGTCACGATGGCGAAAGGCATCGGCAACGGCGCCCCGCTGGGCGCCGTCGTCACCACGCCGAAGATCGCGGCGTTGCTCGCGCAGAAGACGCATTTCAACACCTTCGGCGGCAACCCGGTGGTCTGTGCCACCGGCAAGGCCGTCCTCGAGGTCATCGAGCGCGAAAACCTCCAGGCCAACTGCCTCAGGCTCGGCGCGCATCTCCTCGCCGGCTTCAACCGGCTCAAGGAGAAATACCAGGTGATCGGCGACATCCGCGGCCGGGGCCTGCTGCTCGGCCTCGAGTTCGTGAAGGACCGCGCGACCAAATCCCCCGGCAAGGAAGAGTGCGCGCAGGTCGTCGAGAATGCCCGTGAGCTCGGCTTGCTGCTCGGCAAGGGCGGTCTCTGGGGCCAGACGATCCGCTTTGCCCCGCCGATGAACATCACGCCCGCCGACGCCGACTTCGTGCTCGCCGTGCTCGACGAGGCCATCGGGGCGCTGTGAAACCCGGCGACGTCAAACCCGAGAGCGCCGCCGCCCAGGGGCTCGGCTGGATCGACGAGACGACGCGCGCCCTCTCGCCGCCGCTGCAGCCGGCCACGACGTTCCTGCGCGACGAGGACAATCTTTATCGCTCCGGCCGGGTCTACGCCCGGGCCGACAATCCGACGTTCAACCAGGCCGAGGCGCTGCTGGCGCATCTGGAACACGGCGCCGGCGCGGCCGTCTTCAGCGCGGGGATGGCCGCCGCGACCGCCGTTTTCCTCGCCTTGAAACCCGGCGACCACGTGGTGGCACCCAAGGTCATGTATTGGGGCCTCCGCCACTGGCTCCAGGGCCCCGCCACCGAGTGGGGCCTGCAGGTCGAGTTTGTCGAGGCATCGGACCTGGCGGCCCTGGCCCGCGCCACCCAACCCGGCCGGACCAAGCTGGTCTGGATCGAGACGCCGGCCAACCCGCTCTGGACGATCACCGACATCGCCGCGGCGGCCGCCATCGCCCACGGCGCCGGCGCCCGGCTGGCGGTGGACTCCACCGTCGCCACGCCCGTGCTGACCCAACCCATCACCTTGGGCGCCGACCTGGTCATGCACTCCGCCACCAAATATCTCAACGGCCACTCCGACGTCGTCGCCGGCGCCCTGGTCACGGCGAAGGACGACGAATTCTGGCAGCGGATCAAGGCCGTCCGGAAGAATGTCGGCGCCATCCTTGGCACCTTCGAAGCCTGGCTGCTCGTGCGTGGCCTGCGCACGTTGTACGTGCGCGTGGATCGCCAGTGCCGGTCGGCCCAGGCCCTGGCGGAAAGACTGGCCGCGAACCCGCGCGTCGCCGCCGTGCTTTATCCCGGCCTGAAAGCGGCCGCCGGCCATGCTGTCGCCGCGCGGCAAATGCACGGCGGTTTCGGGGGCATGCTGTCGATCCGCGTGCGGGCCGGCGAATCCGCGGCCCTTGCGACGGCCGCGCGCGTGCGCCTGTGGAAGCGCGCGACCTCCCTGGGCGGCGTGGAGAGCCTCCTCGAGCACCGCGCCAGCGTCGAGGGCGCCGGCAGCCCGGCGCCCGCCGACCTGCTCCGGCTGTCCGTCGGTCTCGAGGATCCCGATGACCTCGGCGCCGATCTCGAGCAAGCCCTGGCCGGCGGCTGATCAGGGAATCTTCAGCGCCACGCCGACCTTGAGGTCGGACTCGTTCTTCATCACGTCGCGATTGGCCTCGTAGATGTCGCGCCACTTCGCCCGGCTGTTGTAGTACCGCAGCGCGATTTTCGAAAGGGTGTCGCCCGGTTGCACGACGTGCCGCCGGCCGGCCGCCGGCGCCGTCGGGGGCGCGGTGGTGGGCGCCGTCATTGCCGGCACGCGCGTG
>DASZXO010000042.1:0-86860 GCA_035545835.1 Lacunisphaera sp. | reverse complement strand
GGCGGAGGGCGGAGGGCGGAGTCAGTGGAACCCTGAGGGCTGGGACCTGAGACCGGAGAGGGCGGGGCGCCGGGAGTTGGGAGCTGGGAACCGGCATCTGTCGAAAGGGCCGGACGGAGGAGCAGGCACTCGACCTCACCGCCGGTCGGACGGTGGGCGTGGAGTCGGGCGGGAATGACGGCGGCGTTGTTGCGAAACAGGCAGTCGCCCGGCCGCAGGTATTCGGGCAGGTCGGCGAAACGGCGGTGCTCGATCGCGTGCTTCGCGCGATCGACGACCAAAAGGCGGGACGCGTCGCGGCGATCCGCCGGTTTTTGGGCGATCAGCCGCTCGGGCAGTTCAAAGTCGAACAGCGCTGTTTTCACGTCCCGCCAAGGGATTACCCCGCCGCCCGGATGTCAGCAAAAAGATTGGGACTGGCACCGGGCGTTCAGCACAAAATCGGGCTTGCCTACGCCGCGGCGAATGCCCCGAATGCGAGCCGGCTTTGGCCAACATAGCTCAGCTGGTAGAGCAACGCTTTCGTAAAGCGTGGGTCGCCGGTTCAAATCCGGCTGTTGGCTCCAGCCTTCGGTTCGGCGGGGTTCTGAGACCCCGCCCTACAGGTTCGGCGAAGGTCGACGAGGAAAGAAACCTGCACGGAGTGCAGGTTCCACCTTCAACCCGCGGCGGCGTGCGGGCCAGGCTGGTCCTCCTGCAGCGAGCGCTCCAGCATGCGCGAGAGATAGAGTTGTTCCGGCCCGACCTGCGCGAGCTTCAGGGCCTGGCGGTAGCTGGCGGCGGCTTCGCGATGATGCCGCGCGCGCCAGTGCAGTTCGCCGAGAACGGCATGCAGCAGATAGTGCGACTCCAGCCGCGCGCGGTCGGGGATCGCGGCAATGGCGTCGAGCGCGGCCTGGGGGCCGTGGACATTGGCCACGGCGACCGCGCGGTTGAGTGCGATGATCGGCGAGGGCTTGAGCCGGTTCAGCTCGTCGTAGTGCCGCAGGATCCGAACCCAGTCCGTCGCGGCGGCGTCGGGTGCGGTGCAGTGGATCGCCGCGATACCGGCCTGGAGGTGGTACTCGCTCAGTTCGTTCCCCTGCGCGGCCTCGACCAGCTGGAGCAGCCCGCGCTCGATGAGCGCCCGGTCCCACTTGGAACGGTCCTGTTCGTCGAGCCGGAGCAGGTCGCCCTGCGCGTCCAGCCGCGAGGGGAAGCGCGCTGCCGTGAGCAGCATGAGCGCGAGCAGCGCGTGCGCCCGCGGCGTGCGGCCGGCGGGGTGGCTGACGAGCAGGGAAGTCAGCCGCACGGCCTCCTCGCACAACTCCTCGCGGAGCAGGCGGTCGCCCGCCGAGGCCTTGTAACCCTCATTGAAGAGCAGGTAGAGCGTGCCGAGGACACCGGCGAGGCGCGGCGCGAGATCCTCGCCCTCGGGAATCTCGCACGCCAGGCCGGCGTCGGCGATGCGCTGCTTGGTGCGCGTGAGCTGCTTCTCGATCGCCGCTTCGCTGCTGAGGAACGCGCGCGCGATCTCCGCCGTGCTGAAGCCGCACAGGATCTTCAGCGCGAGCACCACCTGCGCATCCGGCGCGATCGACGGGTGGCAGCACATGAAGAGCAGGCGGAGCGCATCGTCCCGGATCGCCTGGCTGTTTTCCACGGCGATGGCGGGGGTCGGCGCAGTGATCTCGAAGTGCGTGACGAGGTCGGTTTCCTTGGCGCCGGACATCCGCTGGTGGCGCAGGGCGTCCTTGGCGAGGTTCATGGCCACGCGCGTGATCCAGGCGGACGGATTCGGCGGCACGCCGCCCATGGACCAGTGGCGCATGGCGCGGAGCATCGCCTCCTGCGCGACGTCCTCCGCGAGCGAGAGATTGTGCACGCCGAGCAGCCGCACGAGCGCGCCGTGGAGGCGTCCGGTCTCGTGTCGGAAGAAGTGCTCGACCAGCCCGGCCGGCGTGGCCGGGGTCGGCGGCGTGGCGGCGTCGTCGGCCATGGGCCTCAGCGGGCGGCGACTTCCTGGGTGCTGCGGCCGCGGGCCTTCGTGTTCACGCCGAGGTGGCAATCGGGGGTCATCTGTCGCACCTCGATCTTCATGCCATAGGCGAGACCCGGATGGCGCTGGGCGATCGCCACCGCCTCGTCGATGTCGCTGACCAGGAGGGTCACGTAGCCGGCAATCGCCTCCTTGCCCTCGATGAACGGGCCGTCGGTGACCCGCGATCCGCCCGGGCCGGACACCAGGCGGGCCTCCATCACCAGCGGCTGGCCCTCGAGGGCCTTGCCCTGGGCGAGGAGCCCCTCGAACCAGTCGTTCCAGCGGGTCACGACCTCCTGGCGTTGTTCCGGCGAAAGGTGCTGGTAGTTCTCCGGTCCGGTGTTGCGGAAGAACAGCATGTAATGGGCGCGCGGGGACGGGTTTTCCATGGGGAGCGTGGGTTCGGGGTTCGTGGAGGCTTCACCAACTACGACGAACCATAGCGGCGAAAACGGACATTTGGCAAAAATTTCCTCGCCGTGTCCGAAACGGGCCGGGCGAAACGTGGAAAGGGGAGGAACCGCCGCCGCCGGAACCGCAACCAACCACGACAACCCGCCATGAGCTCCACCGACATCAACTACCCGCGCGCCGCCAGCCGCGCCGAATGGCTGCAAGCCCGCCTCGCCCTGCTCGAGCGGGAAAAGGCCCTGACCCGCGAACGCGACCGGATCAACACGGCGCGCCGCGAGCTCCCGATGGTGCGCGTCGAGCGGGACTACGTCTTCGCCGGTCCGGACGGCCCGCGCCCGTTGCGCGACCTTTTCGCCGGCCGGCTCCAGCTCATCGTCTATCATTTCATGTGGCACTGGGACCAGGGACAGCCGCTCGACACCCCGTGCGCGGGCTGCGCCGGCTGGGCCGACCAGCTCTCGCGTGGCATCTTCAACGGGCTCCACTCGCGCAACACGACCCTGGTGCTCGTGTCGCGCGCGCCGCTGGCGAAGATCCTGCCGTTCAAGCAGCGCATGGGCTGGACGGTCCCGTGGTATTCGTCGGCCGGGAATTCCTTCAACTACGACTTCAACGTCACCATCGACGAGTCGGTCGCGCCCGTCGTCTACAACTACCGGACGCCGGCGGAGCACGAACAGGCGGGCACCGCCTATTACCTCCAGGGCAAACCGCCGTTCGACCTGCCGGGGATAAGCTGTTTCCTGCGGAAGGGCGACGAGGTTTATCACACGTATTCCACCTACGGCCGCGGCGGCGAGACCACCGGCGGCTCCTACTACTTCCTCGATCTCACGGCCCTCGGGCGCCAGGAGGACTGGGAGGAGCCAAAGGGCCGGTCGGCGGGCAAGGGCCTGCCGCCGCGCCCGGATTTGAATCCTTATCCGGATGAGTACCCGGCGTGAGGTCAGACTGAGGTAGGGGCGCTTGCCCCCAAGCGCCTGGCGTTGGGCCGTTGAGGGCAACGGCCCCTACCGGCGAAAGGCGCCCGATATTGCATGCAATATGACGACAACGGCCCGGGCAAGGTTGTCGCGCATTCATCCGCGTCAACCCGCCGCCGCCCTCGCTGGCCGCGCTGGCTCGCGGGTGCCGCGGCCCTGCTGCTGATGCCCAAGTGCCTCGTGTGCCTCGCGGGCTACGTGGCGCTGGCGCTCGGGTTCGGTGCCGCTGGCGCGGAGATCTGCGGCGCCGGCGGTCCGGATTGGCTGACCGATGCCGGCGCGCAGCTCGGGCTCTCGCCCCGGCAGGCCGCCGTGACCCTGCTGGCTGCGACCTTTCTCGCCGGCGTGGCCCTTACGTTGGCGGTGCGGGGAATCGTCCGCCGAAGCGGCCGGGACCTGTCCGGAAAGACGGGGCCGGTTCGTTGAAAGGCTGATCGCGCTGAAACCATGATCACCGCCACGCTGATTCTCACGCTGCTTGTCCTGCTGGTCGCCACGGACACGGTCGAGCCGGGCAGCGAGGCCGTGCGAACCGAGCCGACGCAGGGTGATGGCCTTGAATCCCATGGTCGATCGCGCGCGCCCGGCTGGAGGGTCGGTCTCCTGGCCGACCATGGTCGGTCGGGCGGCCGGCCCTCCACCATTTTTGATCCATGCGGCGAATCCAATGTTTGTCTTCACCTCCCGGACCGTTGCTTCGAGTTGGCCGGACCGGCACGTAGCGCAGGGCCCGCAGAATTGTCTCACTAGAAAGCACGACGAATGAACGCCCCCACCACGCTCTCCACCCGCGAGCTTTCGCTCTCGCGCCTCATCGCGGCGCCGCCGGCGGCGGTCTACCAGGCGTGGGTCACGCGGTTCGCGCACTGGTGGGGTCCGCACGGGATGACCACGCCGGTGTGCGAAATGGACCTGCGCCCGGGCGGCATTTTCCGCACGATCATGCGGGCGCCCGATGGCGGCGAATTTCGCACCAAGGGAGTTTTCCTGGAGGTGATCCCCGCGAAGCGCATCGTCTTCACCGATGCCTTTGGGCCCGGGTGGGAACCCGATGCGGCCATCTTCTTCACGGCCATCATCACCTTCGACGCGGTGCCCGACGGCGGCACCTGTTGCACGGCCCGGGCGCTGCACTGGAACAAGGCCGACCGTGACAAACACGAACAACTGGGCTTTCACCAAGGCTGGGGCGAAAGCCTGGACCGCCTCGCCGAGCTCATCGCCCACCATCCCTCCACGCCATGAATGCCACCAACTCCCCATCCCGCTCGTTCACCCGTTTCCTTCCGACCATCGCCCGCTGGGTGCTGGGCCTGCCGCTGCTCGTCTTCGGCCTCAACGGATTCCTCAACTTCATCCCGCCGCCGGAGAAACCGCTGCCGCCGGGCGCGGCCGCCTTTGCCGGCGCGCTCTTTGCCTCGGGCTACATGATGCAGCTGATCGGCGCCACGCAGCTGCTGACGGGTCTCGCACTCGTGACGAATCGCTTCGTTCCGCTCGGGCTGGCGCTGTTCGCCCCCTTCGTGGTGAACAGCGTTGCGTTCCACCTGCGCCTCGAGCACTCGGGCCTGCCCATGGCGCTGGTGTTCGCCGCGCTCGAGCTCTACCTGGCGTGGTCCTACCGCCGCGCCTTCCAGCCGATGCTGGCGGCGCGGGTCACGCCCACGTGAGACGACGCCCCATGCCCGGGTTCCCCGAAGGGCCGGTCCGCGCATGACCCGATGAACAGTTGGGCCGTCGCGCGACCAAGCGCCTGACCGGAACCCTGCGTCCCATGTCCACTGCAACCGACGATTTCATTGAAATGCGCGGGAAGCTCGCGGCCCTCCGCACCGAGCTCGCCGACCTGGCGTTCGAACTCGACACCCGCGGCCATGCGGATGCCGCGGATGTGGCGACGACCGTGGCTGTCCGATTGGGGGAGTTGTGCGCGGAGGCGGGCGCGGAGCCGGACGGGGAGAGCCATTGATTGGGGGTAGGGCGCGCAGTCCCTTGCGCGCCGACGGCAGTGAGCGGAGTCGCCGCCCTGCCTGGCGGGATTCGGAGATCCCGCCCTGCAGCAACTCAGCGCTCCCGGCGCCGGGCGGAGTCCTCGAGACAGCGGACGGCGAGCGCCGTCCAGCCGGTCTGGTGGCTGGCGCCGAGGCCGCGGCCATCGTCGCCGTGGAAATATTCGTAGAAGAGGATGAGGTCCTTGAAATGCGGGTCGCGGGCATAGCGCGGGTCGTCGCCGTGCACCGGGCGGCGGCCGTCCGCGCCGGCCAGGAATGTCGCCCCGAGCCGGCGGCTGATTTCCCACGCCGCGTCGCGCAGGTTGACCTTGCGCCCGGAGCCCGTGGGGGCATCCACCAGCAGCGTCTCGCCATAGTAGGCGTGGTAGCGCTCGAGCGCCTCGACGAGCAGGTAATTGATCGGGAACCACACCGGGCCGCGCCAGTTGGAGTTGCCGCCGAAGAGGCGGGTCGTGCCCTCGCCCGGGGTGTAGTCGAGCCGAAGCTCCTGGTGGTCGCCGCGGAAGATGAACGGCGTGCGCTCGTGGAACTTCGACACGCCGCGGAGCCCGTGCGGGGAGAGGAACTCCGCCTCGTCGAGCAGGCAGCGGACGACGCGCGTGAGGCGCTCGCGCGGCGTGACGGCAAAGAGCATCTTGCGGTGGCCGAAGGCGCAGGCGTCGTCCGCGTTGCCGAGGTGCTGGGCCAGCTCCGGGCGATGGTGCAGGAACCACTCGAAGCGCTTCCGGAAGCCGGGCAGGCGGTCGATGTCGTCCCGCTCGTGCACCTCGACGGCGATGAGCGGCAGCAGGCTCACGAGCGAGCGGATCCGCAGCGGCTCGCTGCGATCGACATGGTCGATCTGGTCGTAATAGAGGCCGTCCCGCTCGTCCCACAGGCCGGTGCCGCCGGCGCTGTTCATGGCGTCGACGATCTGGACGAAGTGCTCGAAGAACTTCGAGGCCATGTCCTCGTAGGCGGTATGGACGGAGCCGTCGGGATGGCGGGCGAGCTCGAGCGCCATCGAGAGCATCGTGTTCGCATAAAACGCCATCCAGGCGGTGCCGTCGGCCTGCCGGAGCTGGCCGCCGCCGGGAATCGGCTGGCTGCGATCGAACACGCCGATGTTGTCGAGGCCGAGGAAGCCGCCGGAGAAGAGGTTCTTGCCCTCGGCGTCCTTGCGGTTGACCCACCAGGTGAAGTTGAGGAGCAGCTTCTGGAAGACGCCCTCGAGGAAGGCGCGATCGCGCTCGCCCCGCGCGGCGGCGATCTTGTAGACGCGCCACGCGGCCCAGGCGTGCACCGGCGGGTTGACGTCGCCGAGCGCGAACTCGTAGGCGGGGAGCTGGCCGTTCGGATGCAGGTACCATTCGCGGAGGAAGAGCACGAGCTGCTGCTTGGCGAAGTCGGGGTCGACCCGCGCCATCGGGATCATGTGGAATGCGAGGTCCCAGGCGGCGAACCACGGGTATTCCCACTTGTCGGGCATCGAGATGATGTCGCGGCTGTGGAGGTGGGCCCACTCGCGGTTGCGGCCGAGACGGCGCTCGGGCGGCGGGGGCGGGGTGGCCGGGTCGCCCTCGAGCCAGTGGCTGACGACGTAGTAATAGAACTGCTTCGACCAGAGCAGGCCGGCGTAACCCTGGCGGATGACATTGCGCTCGTCCGGCGTGGCGCCGGGCGGGATCACGTGCGCGTAGAATTCGTCGGCCTCGCGGGCGGCGCGCTCGAGGGCGCGATGGAAGGACGCCCCGAAGGCGAGCGCCGGGCCCTGCGCCGGGGCGAAGAGTTGCAGGTCAACGCTGGCTTCGCCACCCGCCGGCACGGTGAGCACGTAGTGCAGGGCGGCCTTGGTGCCGGTCATCGCCGGGTTCACCGCGCCGGCCTCGCCCTGGACGACATGCCGGTGGAAGGCGTCCTTCACGAAGGGCGAGGCGTTGGGCGAGCCGTACAGCCGCGCGCTGTTCGTTTCATTCTCGGTGAACAGCGGGGTCGGCGCGGTCCCGTCGCTCGCGGGCGCGTACTGCAGCACGAATTCGCCCAGGCTCTCGTGCGTGGCGGCGAGGGCGCCGGGGCCGGACAGGCGGAGCTGCGGCTTCCGATCGACGTGCTCGCGCGTGCAGCCCCAGGTCCACAGGTTGCGAAACCAGAGCTGCGGCAGGAGGTGGAGCGTCGCGGCCGCGGGGCCGCGATTGGCCACGGTCAGCCGGATGAGGACGTGGTCCGGCGCGGCCTTGGCGTACGTGACGAAAACATCAAAGTAGCGCCCCTCGTCGAACACGCCGGTGTCGGCCAGTTCAAACTCCGCGCCGGCGAGCCCGCGGCGGCGGTTTTCCTCGAGGAGTCGCGCATACGGGAACTCCGCCTGCGGATATTTGTAGAGCGCGCGCATCCACGAGTGCGTCGGCGTCGAGTCGAGGTAGTAATAGAGTTCCTTCACGTCCTCGCCGTGGTTGCCCTCGGGTCCGGTGAGGCCGAACAGGCGCTCCTTCAGGATCGGGTCGCGGCCGTTCCACAGCGCGACGGCGAAGCACAGGCGGCATTCGCGGTCCGTGAGGCCGAGGAGGCCGTCCTCACCCCAACGGTAGGCGCGGCTGCGCGCGTGGTCGTGCGGAAAGTAGCCCCAGGCGTCGCCGGTGGCGGAGTAGTCCTCGCGCACGGTCGCCCACTGGCGCTCAGACAGGTACGGGCCCCAGCGCTTCCAGTTTCTTGCGCGGGTGCGGTCCTCGGCGAGACGGCGGGCCTCGGCGGTCGCGGCGGGCGACGGGAGCGGCGTGGACTTCGCTGGCACGGTGCCATGGGACGAAGTGCCGGATGTGCGCCGGGTCAAGCGTGCACTGGCGCGGGGGTGAAGGGACCGTGTCCCACCGGACGCCGCGCGGGGATTCGATTTGCGCCGTCGGAGGCACCGGATAAACGGGCCGGTGATCATTCCATGAAAAAGCTCCTGGCGGCACTGCTGACCGTGCTGCTCGCACTGCCAGTGACATTCTTCGTCACCATCCTGCTGATCCCGCTCTGGCGCTGGATCGAGGCCACGTATGGGCTCGAATCGATCGGACATTCGGGTCCGGCGGACTGGTGTTTTGCGGTGGTCTTTGGGCTGGTGCTTCTCGCCGGCTTTGCACTGTGGCGCTGGTTTCCGTCCCGCCCAGGAGCGGCGGAAAAGCGCGACCGGGGATGAATGGCGCTCACCATTCCAGGGCCCGGCGAGAGCGATGAAACGCGCACGCTATCTCCGCAACCTTGGCGCCATCATCCTGGCCGCCGGCCTGGCGGTAGCGGCGATCCTCTACGCCATCGCCCCCGGGGAGGAGGAGCGCGGGCTGATCGGGATCGACGTGCCGACGAACGCCGAACGGCACCAGTTGGAGCGGATGGGCGGCAAGACCTACGTGCTGGCCAAGGATTTCAGCGACTGGTTCGGAAGCCTGTGGCATGGCCGCCGGCTGGCCTGCACGGTCGGCGTCCTGTCGATCGCCGCATTTGCCGCCGCGCGCTGGGCCGCGGGGTTGACGAGGCCGCCGGCGGAGGACGCGAAGCCGCCGGGAGAATGAAGCCATCGCCGGATCGGTCGGCGTCCCGGCTGTGGCGATGACGTTCCGATCGCGACCCAGGTTGCTCCCACCGGTCGACCGGCGGCGGTGCGTCAGGTCTGGGATTGAATTGGCCGGCGCTTTCGCGCACCGTCCGGCGCGTGCCAACGGCGCCGTTCGCCGGGCACCCTTTCCCCAACCATTCCCTTCATGGATCGCTTACAAGGTTTGCTCGGCATCGCGCTCATCCTCGGCCTCGCGGTGCTCCTTTCCAACAACCGCACCCGGATCAACCTCCGCCTCGTGGCCAGCGGGATCGTCCTGCAGGTGGTCACCGCCATCCTGATCTTCCATGTCGGACCGGTGGCGCGATTCTTCCAGCTGGCCGGCCAGGGGATCGGCAAGCTCGAGGCCTTCGCCCGCACCGGCGCCGCCTTCGTCTACGGGGGCATCGCCGTGACGCAGGTGCCGGGAAAATACGGCGACTACGTCGGCGGCGGCTTCGTGTTCGCGTTCAACGTGACGGCCACGATCGTACTGGTGTGCGCGCTGGTCGCGGTGCTCTATCATTTTGGCATCATGCAGCGCGTCGTGTCGGTGGTGGCGCGCGCGATGAACATCGTCATGCGCGTCAGCGGCGCCGAGGCGCTGAGCAATGTCGCGAGCGCCATGGTCGGCCAGGTCGAGGCGCAGGTCATGATCCGGCCGTACCTCGCCGGCATGACGCGCAGCGAGCTGCTCGCGTCGATGAGCGGCAGCCTGGCATGCATCGCCGGCGGCATCCTGGTGGTCTACGTCAACATGGGCCTCCAGGCCGGGCTCGACCTGGCGCCCAAGCTCATCACCGCCAGCCTCATGGCGGCCCCGGGCGCCCTGGTGATCTCCAAGATCGTCTGGCCGGAGACGGAGACGAGCCAGACGATGGGCGAGGTGCGGCTCGAGGTGAAGAGCGACTATACCAACGTCATCGACGCGATCTCCCACGGCTCGGGGGACGGCTTCAAGATCGCGATGAACGTGATCGCGATGCTGATCGGCTTCATCGCCATCATCGCCTGCATCGACTGGGTGCTGCTGCGCGCCGGCCATGCGGTCGACCCGTCCTTCGACCTGTCGCTGAACTGGATTTTCGGCAAGGTCTTCTACCCGATGGCGTGGGCCATGGGCGTGCCGGGCGAGGACGTGAACAATGTCGCGACGCTGCTGGGCCAGAAGCTGACGATCAATGAATTCGTCGCCTTCAAGAGCCTCACGGACAAGGCCGTGCCGATCATGACCGAGAAGGGCCTGCTCATCGTCAGCATCGCGATCTGCGGGTTCGCCAACTTCAGCAGCGTGGGCATGCAGATCGGCGGCATCGGCGCGCTCGTGCCCGAACGGCGCAGCGACCTGGCGAAACTCGGCTTGAAGGCCCTGTTCTGCGGCACGCTCGCTTCGTATCTCTCGGCGACCATTGCCGGCATCGTGGTCTGAGCGGCCTGACGGGCGGCGGATCGTGAAGCCGGCCGGGCCGTGAATCCAAGGCGGATTCCGCCGGCGCGCGGCGCCGGTCCGCTGCTGGGGTGTTCCCCCGGGATGGCGGGCGAGATTTCACCGGGGAAACGCGAAAATGAATCCGGGGCGGAAACCTTGGCGTACCCTGTGCGTCATCAGGGGGCGAGGGCCATCGTACCCAATGCATATCATGAATATCACGGGATCCATCGAACTCGTCCTGGCGTTCGGTGCCGCGGTTGCGGCGCTGGCCGTCATGGCGATCACGGCCATCGGCCTGATCGTGTGGCTGGCAGGTGGCAGGCTCGGAACCCACAAGGACCGGAGCGTGACGTGAAGGTGTGGGCTTGGCGGCGGCGCCAGGCGCGTTAGCGTGCAGGCATGGACCTGAACGCCCGCCTCTGGCATTACCTGGGGCACAAACCGGAAACCGCCGCGGCGGCCTTCGTGGCGCCCAACGCCACCGTCGTGGGCGCGGTGAAGCTCGGGCCGCGGAGCAGCGTTTGGTACGGCTGTGTCCTGCGCGGCGACATCAATTCGATCGAGATCGGCGAGGGCACGAACCTCCAGGATCTCACGGTGGTGCACCTGGCGGATGACTATGGCGTCAAGGTCGGCCGCTATTGCACGATCGGGCACGGCGCCATCATCCACGCCTGCGAGATCGGCGATGAATGCCTGGTCGGCATGGGCGCCACGATCATGGACGGCGCCCGGATCGGCGACCGCTGCATCGTCGGCGCCGGCGCCCTCGTGACGCAGCGGTTCACGGCGCCGCCGGGATCGATGATTCTCGGTTCGCCGGCGCGGGTGGTGCGGCCGCTCACCGCGGCGGAGCAGGCGGGGCTGCGGGACTGGGCCTTGAAGTACATCGAGGTGGCGCAGGCGCATGCCGGGCGCCGGGCGTGAGGCGGAGTCGTGGGGTTGTAGGTTCGGCGCAGGTGGAGGCGGGGTGC
This sequence comes from Lacunisphaera sp., assembly GCA_035545835.1. Classification (GTDB taxonomy): domain Bacteria; phylum Verrucomicrobiota; class Verrucomicrobiia; order Opitutales; family Opitutaceae; genus Lacunisphaera. Next base: position 75,466 of record DASZXO010000042.1, on the reverse strand, counting down.
CCTCACCCCGCGTAGCGCAAGCGCGAATGGCAACCCGCGGGACGGGGGCGTCCCGCCTCCATCAGGCGGACCTTAGCCCGCACGAAGGGCGGGCCCCGCCACCGGCCAATGATGCGCTGACTTCGCCAAGATGTGCGGAGCCGCGGGCGCGCGGCGGAGTATGCTGGGGGCAACCACGGTACTCCCATGAAAGAGAATGTCGGTTCCTACGATGCAGCGGTCCGGTTCATTGTCGGTTGCGTGATCATCGCCTGGGGGGCGCACAACGAGAGTTGGTGGGGCCTTGCCGGCCTGGCGCCCCTGGCGACCGCGATCGCGGCGTTCTGCCCGCTCTACTGGCCGCTCCACCTCGACACCACCTTCACCGACCGGCCGCATTCGCCGCACGGTCCAGAATGAGGAACGTGTAGCGGTGATGGGCGTCGCGTCCCTCCCGCCGCCAGGATTCCCGCCAGGCGAGATGCCGCCATTCCGGGAACCACGTGTCGCCCGGGACGTCGGCGTGCACCAGGGTCAGGAACAGCCGGGCGCAGAGCGGCAGGGTTTCCTCATATACCCGCTGCCCGCCGCACACCATGATCTCGCCGGGCAGGTTTTGGGCGATGGCCAGCGCGTCGCCGACGTTGCCGGCAACATGCACCCCGGCCGGGGCCGTGGGAGGCTCCGCTCCCGGTCGGGTTGAAGCCGCACCCGGCGCGGCGTCCATCTTCCGACGCGCCCCGGCCCGGACGGCCTCCGGCTGCGAGCTGATCACCACGGGACGGCGGCCATCGGCCAGGACGCGCGGCCACGACTCGAAGCAGATCCGGCCCAACACCACGACGGCGCCGGCGGTCCGGTCATGAAACCACGCCTTGTCCTCGGGGATGTCGAACGGCAGCCGGCCGTCGCGCCCGATCACCCGGTTTTCCGCGCACGCGACGATGAGGTTGATTGGCTTGGCCATCAGCGGGTTGGGCCCGCAGCAAACCAGCGCGCGGAACGCGGCGGCAAGCGCATTCGGCGAGCGCGGCTTTCACCCAAACGGCGGTAGTGTCCCGTGCGCACTTGAGTTCAATCCCGCACCGGCTAGACACGAACGGCAAATGATCATCGGAGTCCCCAAGGAAATCAAAATCGGTGAAACGCGCGTCTCGATGACGCCCAGCCTGTGCCGCCGCGTGGTGGCGCTGGGCGGCAAGGTGCTCATCGAGAAGTCCGCCGGCAACAGCGCCGGTTTCACCGACCAGGAATACAAGGCGGCCGGCGCCACGCTGGTGGGCTCGGCCGCCAAGGTTTGGAAGAGCGCCGACCTGATCCTGAAGGTCAAGGAGCCGCTCGAGGCCGAATACGGGCTCATGCAGCGCGGCCAGACGATCTTCACCTACCTGCACCTCGCGGCCGGCGCCACGCTGGCGCGGGAGCTCTGCCGGAAGAACATCCTCGGCATCGCCTACGAGACCGTGGAGGGAAGCGACGGGCAATTCCCGTTGCTCAAGCCGATGTCGCAGATCGCCGGGCGGCTTTCGATCCAGATCGGCGCCTATTTCCTGCAGTCGCAGCTCGGCGGCTCGGGCGTGCTGCTCGGCGGCATCCCGGGCACGGCGCCCGGCCACGTGGTCGTCGTCGGCGCCGGCAACTCCGGCGCGCATGCCGTGCGCATGGCCGCGGGAATGGGCGCGCGCGTGACCGTGCTCGACCTCGACACCCGCAAGCTCGAGGTCATCGACCAGGAATACCGCGGCAAGGTCATCACCCTGATGTCCAACCCGGCCAACATCGAGGCCGAGGTGGCCGACGCCGACCTGCTCGTCGGCGCGGTGCTGATCCCGGCCGCCAAGGCGCCGATCGTGGTGACGAGAAAGATGGTCGCGCGCATGCGGCCCGGCAGCGTCATCGTCGACATCGCCATCGACCAGGGCGGGTGCATCGAGACGGTCGAGGCGACCTCCCACTCGCAGCCGACCTACAAGGAACACGGCGTGATCCATTACGCGGTGCCCAACATGCCCGCGCTGGTCGGCCGCACGTCGACCATGGGCCTGACGCAGGCGACGGAGCCGTTCGTGGCGATGATGGTGCAGAAGGGCGTGGAGCGCGCGTTGAGCGAGCACCGCGGTCTCGCCGGCGGCGTGAACACCCGCGGCGGGCGGATCACCAACGACGCCGTCGCCAAGGCCGTCGGCTTCGACCGGGCCTGAGGCGGACCGGGCGATTGGGGTTGTCACCGGAAGGCGAGGGCCCAGCCTCCGGGCACGGGCCTGCCTTCCACATGCCCATGCCATTCCCCCGCCTGATGTTCATCGTGTCCGGCCTGGTCGCACTGTCGGCCGTGGCCGGTCCCGCCGCCGAGGTGGCGTTCCCGGGCCAGCAGCGCAAATGGTCCCGCTATCAGTCGCCGCACTTCGAGCTGTATAGCGCGAACAGCGATCGCGCCTCGCGCGAGATCCTCGAAAAACTCGAGCTGCTGCGGGCGGTGGTGCTCGACACGTTCAAGCTGCAGGTGCGGCTGCCGGAACCGGTGACGATCTACTCCTTCGATCGCGAGCAGGACTTCCGCGGCTACCTGCCGCCCGAACGGCGCAAGGGCGACGTGCCCTGGGCGGGCTTCTGTCGGAGCGACCCGGACCGCACGGTGATCATGCTGGCGCCCGCCGCCAGCCACGAGTCGGCGGCGCAGGTGGTGTACCACGAGTTCATCCACTACCTTTTCCGCATCACCGAACAGACCCCGGCGCCCTGGTTCAACGAAGGCGCGGCCGAGCTCTTCTCGACGATGGAGGAGAACGGCGACTGGCTCGAGCTCGGCCAGCCCATCGCCGGCCGGGTGGCGGAACTGCGCCAGGGCGACTTGCTGCCCTTCGACCAGCTCTTTGGCGCCACCTACGATTCGCCGCTGTTCCAGAACGACAACCACACGGGCCGCTTCTATGCGCAGGCCTGGGCCTTTCTCCACTATTGCTGCTTCGGCGTGAACGGGGTCGCGCCCGAGAAGATGTCGGCGTTCCTCCGCATCGCCGGGTCCCCGCAGATGCCGGCCCTGGGCGGGCGGTTCGAGGCGGTCTGCCGGGACCTCCTCGGTTGCGATTACGCCGGGCTGCACGAGCGGCTGCACGGCTACATCGAGACGGGTCGCTTCGTCGGCCGGCGGACGCCCCGGCCGAAACTGCCGGCGCGCTCCACCTACCCGGTCCGGCCGGTGCCGGACGACGAGCTCGCCACGCGGCTGGCGGAGCTTTCCCTTCGCTATGCCCGCGAGCCCTACGCCCGGTGGTTCATCCTGCGGCGCGCGGAGCAGGTGCCGGAGGCGCGCCTGTGCGAGCTGTTGGGGACGATCGCGCTCCAGGCGGGGGAGAGCGACACCGCCCGCGAACAGTGGAAGCAGGCGATGGCGCTGGGCGGGAACAACGCCGCCGTCTATCACGAGCTCGGCCGGCTCGAGTCGCGGGTCGTGACCGATGCCTTCACCCTCGACTACCAGCTCCCGGTGGAACGGGGAGACTGGCTCCGCCAGTTGCTCGCGAAGTCGATCGAGTACGCGCCGGACCAGAGCATGGCGTACGAACAGCTCGCCTGGGTCGAGGCGGCCTCCGCCAAGGCGAACGTCGCGAACGTCAATCTTGTGCAGCAGCGATTCAATGCGCTGACGAACCGCCCGCGGGCGCTCCTCGCCTTGATCGTGGTGCGGCTGCGCCTGGGCGATGGGCCCGGCGCGCTGCACTTGCTGGACAGCCTCGACAAGATGGAGAGCGACGGCTGGGTCGCCTTCTGGGCCGAGATGGTTCGCGCCCGCGCGGAACAACGCCCGCCCCGCCGGGAAGTGTTGGACGCGGCGGCCCGGAAATCCGTCGCCACCCTGCGGTTGGAACTGCCGAAGGTCCCGTTGCCGCACTGAGCGGCGGCGAGCCCCCTCAATACACGTCGCGCAGGTAGCGGCGGGACTTCTTCAGCGCGACGACATATTCCGCGGCTTCGGCGGGTGTCCTGCTGCCGGCGGTTGCAATGACGCGATGGAGCGCGGCATCGACGTCCCGGGCCATCCGGCTGGCGTCGCCGCACACGTAGAAATGCGCGCCGGCCTCGAGCCAGGCGAACAGCTCGGCGGCGTGCTCGAGCATCCGCTGCTGGACGTAGATCTTTTCCGGCTGGTCGCGCGAGAAGGCGGTGTCGAGGCGGGTGAGCACCCCGGAGGCCTGGAACGCCAGCAGTTCGTCGCGATAGAGGAAGTCCGTCGCCGCATGCCGGTCGCCGAAGAACAGCCAGTGGCGGCCGCGCGCGCCGGCGGCCCGGCGCTCCTCGAGGAAGGCGCGGAAGGGCGCGATGCCCGTGCCCGGCCCGACCATGATCATCGCGGTGTCGCCGGAGGCGGGCGGCCGGAACCCGTCGTTCGCCTGGACGAACACCCGCGCGATCGAGCCCACCGGGCAGCGTTCCCCAAGAAAGGTCGAGCACACCCCCTTGTGCTCACGGCCGTGCGCCGCGTAGCGCACCGCCCCGACGGTCAGGTGCACGTGCCCGGGATGGGCCCTGGGGCTGGAGGAGATCGAATACAGCCGTGGCTGCAGCCGGCGGAGGAGACGGACGAAATCCGCCGGGGCCAGCCGCGTCTCGGGGCGCGCCAGCAGGATGTCGATCACCGGGCGGGCCACGGTGGCGGTGGCCGTGGCGCCGGCGGCGGGCGACGGCGCCGCATAGCGGGCGATGAAATCCGGCGAGGGCTTCACGATGTCGTAGCACGCGGTCAGGGCCTGGCGGAGCGATGTCGTCCCGCCCGCGGGCACGGGCACCGCCTCCTCGCCATCGCAGCCGAGCGCCGCAACGAGTTCGTTGACCAGTTCGGGGCAGTTGTGCGGCAACACGCCCAGCGCGTCGCCCGCGGCATAGGCGAGCCCGGAACCTTCGAGCGAGAGCTCGATGTGGTTGACCTCCTTGGCCGACCCCGGTGCGTTCAGCCTGCGGACCGCGGTCACAGGGGCGGGGAAGGGGTTCTGGCGCGAGTAAGTTGGCTCGACGGTGGGAGTGACCTTGGTCGCGAGCAGGTCGCCCGGGGTCGCGACCAAGGTCGCTCCCACCGGGCCGGAGAGCGCCGCGAGCGCGGCCGCGAGCCAGGCCGAGAACCTGCCCTCATAGTCGAGATCGCAGTCGACCCGGTCCGCCACGCGGGTCGCGCCGAGCCGGGCGAGGCGCTCGTCGAAATCCCTTCCGCACCGGCAGAACTGCACGTAGTTCGTGTCACCCAGCGCGCAGACCGAATAGCGCAGCTGTTCCAAACGGGGTGGGGGCAGCCCGCCTCCATCCGGTGCCAGCGCCGCGTGCAACGCCCTCGCATTGTCCGGTGGCTCGCCCTCGCCATACGTGCTCGTGATGAGGAGCACGTTCCGCTCCTGCGCGAGGAGCGCCGGCGTGAAACCGGCCATGTCCATGATGCTGGCGGCGAACCCGCGTTTGCCGGCTTCCCGGGCGGCCCGTTTCGCGAGCGACTCGGCGGTGCCCGTCTGGGAGCCGAACAGGATGGTGAGCGGCTGCAGCGGGGTGGCGGCCGGGGGAGCGGCGAGGGCCGCCGCGGCCGGCGCGACCGGCCCGCGCGAGCAGAGGCCGGCGAGGAAGCCGTTGAGCCAGGCGCGCTGCTCGGGCGTGAAGGGAGCGGTCTCGGGGAGAAGGGGAACGGTCGGGCTGGCCGGAACGGTCATGAGAACAACACCTGCAGTTCGCCGACGCTGTGCCGGCGGGTCCATTGGGCGAAGGTCTCGCCCGGCTGTTTTCTCTCCGCATACACGCGGAGGATGCGCTCGCTCAGCGCCGCCACCTCGGTGTGGCGGATGCCGCGGAAGATCTCGCGGCCGATGCCCTGTTCGTGGCCCAGGCCGCCGCCGAGCACAACGTGGTAGCCTTCCGCGCCATCGGCCAGCTTGGCGCCGAGGAAGCCGAGGTCGCCGCAGTAGTGCTGCGCGCACGAGTGCGGGCAGCCGGTGAAGTGAAGGTTGACGGGCTGCTCGAGGGGAATCTTGCGGCCGGCCAGCGCCTTCCCCAGGGCGAGGGCGTGACCCTTGGTATCGGTGGCGGAGTACTTGCAGCCCTGGTTGCCGGTGCAGGCGACGATGCCGCCCGCCAGCGGGTGCGCCTCGGTCGGGAAGCCGATCCGGTGGAGGTTGCGCCGCACCGTCCCGACGAAGGCATCGGGAATGTGGGGCAGGATGATGTTTTCCCACACGGTGCAGCGCAGCTCGCCCTGGCCGTAGTTCGCCGCGAGGCCGGCGAGCTGGCGCATCTGTTTCGACGAGAGCCGCCCGACCGGCACAACCAGCCCGATCGAATTCAGGCCCGGCTGCGCCTGGCGGGCGACGCCGATCCAGCCCTGCTTGACCTCGGGCCGCCGTGGTTCGCAGGCCTCGGGCGCCAGCCGGACGAGCGGAAAGGCGAGCTTGCGCTGGGCGGCCTCGAGGAATTTTTCGACGCCCCATCGCTCGAGCAGGTATTTCAGGCGGGCCTTCTTCCGGTTGGTGCGGTCGCCCTGCTCGTTGAAGACGCGCACCATGGCGGCCGCGACCGCAACGCACTCGGCGGGCCGGACCAGCAGCCCGGTGTCGCGCGCAAAATCGCCGTGCCCGGTGATGCCGCCGAGCTGGACGCGGAAATGGATCCCGGGGTCGACGGCGGGATCGGGCGATCCCGCCCGACCGCTGGCCAGGCTCGCCGCGGTCACCCGGCAGGCGATGAAGCCGATGTCGTTGGTGTCGGCCGCGCCGGCGAGCGAGCCGCCGTTGTCGAAGGAAATGTTGAATTTCCGCGGCAGCCCGTAGAGGTCGCGGTGGTTCAGGATGTAGTGGTGGAGTCCCCGGGCGAAAGGCCGGACGTCGATCAACTCATCGGGGTCGAAGCCGCTGTTGGGCGAGGCCGTGATGTTGCGGATGTTGTCGGCGCCGGCACCGCGCGAGGTGAGGCCAAGTTCCTGCAGGCGCACGAGGACGCGGACAATGTCGCGCGGCTTGAATTCGCGGAGCTGCAGGTTGGCCCGCGTGGTCACGTGCGCATAGCCGCCGCCCCAGTCCGCCAGGTCGGCGAGGCCCTGCAGCTGGTGCGAGGTCAGCTCGCCCGCGGGCAGCCGGAGCCGCAGCATGAAGCTGTCCTGGGCCGGGGCCACGTAGAACAGGCCGTGGTACTTGAAGCGGAACGTGTCGGCCTCGTCGGGAAATTTGTCCGCCTCGGCGTGCGCGACGAGTTTCTCCCAGATATCGAGCGGGTTCTCGTCGTATTTCCAGCGTTCCGGCTTGCTGAGCTCCGACAGCGGCGTCCCGAACACCGCGTCCTCCGGCGGCGCGGCGAGGTTGGCGGCGGCCGCCGCCGGCGTGGCGGTGAGCAGGCCGCCGGCCGTCTGGCCGACGAACGGCGCGCGCGCCGCGAGGGCGGCAAGGTAGCCCTCGAGGTACTGCTTCTGTTCCGGCGTGAAGCCCGTGGCGGCGGAAGCGGCGGCGGACATCGGGCAATCAGGCGCGGGCCGGTTCGGCGGGCTCGACCGCGGCGGCGACGGCCGCGGGTGCGGCGGCCGGCGCCGGCTGGTAGGTCCAGTAGAGGAAGAGGCCGGTGAATAGGAAACCGCCGGCGAGGTTGCCGAGCGTCACCGGGATCTGGTTCCACAGCCACCAGTCGGAGACGGAGACATTCGCCCCGAGCATCATGCCCGTCGGGATCATGAACATGTTGACCACCGAGTGCTCGAAGCCCTGGGCGAAGAACGTCACGATCGGCAGCCACATCGCGATGATCTTGCCGACCGTCGACTGCGAGGTCAGGGCCATCACCACCCCGAGGCAGACCATCCAGTTGCAGAGGACGGCCTTGGTGAAGACGGTCACCATCCCGGCGAAGCCGTGGGAGGCGTAGGCGACGGTCTTGGCCTCGGTGATCTTGACGATCGCGGCGGCGATGCCCGACGGGGCCGCGCTCCCGGCGTTCGTCAGCGTCGCGTAGAGCAGCACGCCGTAGCCGACGCTGCCGAGCAGGTTCGCGAGGAAAACCCAGCCGAGGTTGGCGATGACCTGCGCCCAGGTCTTGCGGCCGGCGACCCCGGCCAGCGTCGTGACCGCAAAGCTGCCGGTGACCAGCTCGAGGCCCAGCAGCACGATCATGACGAATCCGGCGGGGAAGACGAGGGCGCCGACCAGGGGCGTGTTGGTCTGGGCGGTGGCCGTCAGCGCGAGGCTGGTGGCGAAACCCAGGAGCGCGCCGGAGAGAAAGCCGCGGAGGAGGAGGTCCTTGACGGGCAGGCCGGCCTTGGTGTCGCCGGCGCTGACCATCGTTCTGACGAGATCGGCAGGTTTGATGTAGTCCATGGGAGGAAGCGGGAGGGAGGGTGAAGTGGGGAAAGGTCGTGGATGAGCGGGGGAAACTCAGCGCCCGCCGTGCCAACGCGGGCGGGCCGGCACGGACCTAGGGCCGAATTAATTAATCGGTGCGATGAATCGTATTCATGGGTGGCGGAACGGCGCGGCTTCAGAGCGAATACTCGCACTGCAGCCAGAAGCGGGTGGTGTCGACGTACGGGCCGCCGGCTTCATGGCGCGCCAGCTTGGCGAGCACGTTCCAGTGGTTCCCGATCTGGTGGGAGACCAGCGCATCCCACTCGCGGCCGTAATCGGCGCCGTCGATGGCGGACGCGAAATCATGGAACACCACTTTCGCCGGGAAGCCGCCGGCGAACGTGACGCCGGCCGAGACGTAGGCGTCGCGGAGGCCCCGGGCGGGCGTGGCCAGAAACAGGTCGGCCCAGCCGTTGAAGGCATGCAGCGTGGCCAGCGGCGTCGCGAAGCCCTTGCGTCCGCCGTCGCTGCCGAGGACTTCCCAGCCGGCGGTGAGATTGACGCCCTTGGTCCCCGCGCCGAGTTCAGCGGCGTAGTAATCCGCGCGGTAGTGGAGCGGGTTGCGGCCGGCGTCCTGCTGCGTGGCGTACTCGAGCCGGTAGTTTACCGTGAAGGCGGAGCCGACCGGGGCCGCGCCGGTGAAGCTCGCGCCGCAGGTGTCGGAGGAGTTGGCCGCGGAGTTGTCGAAATCGAGCAGGTAGGCGTAGGCGGCCAGCCGGCCGGCCTTCCAGCCGGTGAAGGCGGCGTTGACGAGGTGGAGGTCGCCGGTGAAGTCCGGCTGCGGCGCCTGGTTGCCGAAGACACGGCTGACGCGCCAGGAGTACGCGTACGTGAGGCTGAAGGCCGGCGCCAGCGGAACCGTCAGCGCCGCGGCGTCGAAGGTCTGCATGTTCTGCCGCCAGCCGGAGTCGCCGACGAAGCGCGCGTTGTCGAACACGAGTCGCTGGCGGCCCGCCTTGAGGGCGGCGCCATAGGCCGCGTAGTCCAGCCACGCCTGGTTGAGGGCGGTGCCGGGCGGGTCGGCGATCACGGTGCGGCCGGCGCCGCCGGCGTTGGTGCCGGCGGCGTTGTAGCGGTCGGACGCGCCGAGCGAGGTGATGTTCTCGGCCTCGGCCATCACCTGGAAGCCGTCGACGACGGCGCTTGTGAAGCCGAAGGCGGTGCGCGCGGTGAACGCGTCCGAGGCCTTGAGGTTGGGCTGGTCGGCGTATTCCCAGCGCACGCGGGTGTCGAGGGACAAGTGGCCGCGGGCGAGGGCGTCGTCGAACGACGACACGGGAGGCGAGTCGCCGGCATGCAGCGCCGCGGCCAGGGCCAGCGGCGCCACGAGGAGGAGGTGTTTGGTGTCAGGCATGGAGGGGGAGGGAGCGTGGGAGTGCGCGGGCGTGAAGATCCTCGCGGAACAGCTGCCGGGGGAGCGCGGCCGCGGCGCGGCGCGCCGGCACCAGGCCGTGCGCGACCAGCTCGGCCTGCAGCGCGGCGGCCCGGGCCGGGGCGGGGCGGTTGATGCCGCCGCGGTGGAAGACGTGGAAATCGGGGAGCGACTCGATGCGGCCCGTGCCCGGGTCAAAGCGGCCCGTGAGCGCCGGCGCGATGACGCCGGCGGGGAGGTTGAGGTAACCCGGGGCCGAGAGCATCGCGGCCAGCGTGCCGCGGTGCGGCGGCTCGTCGCACCAGGCGGCCGCCTCGGCGAGCGCGGCCACGAGCCGGTCGTGCTCGGCCGGCTGGCGCCGCGTGAATTCCGTGCGGACCAGCAGCACCTTCTCGAGGTGACCGGGTGACAGCGCCGCGCTCCAGGCCGGGCACCAGCCCTCGCCGCGCTGCACCGCGAGCGAGTTCCACGGCTCGCCGACGCAATAGCCATCGAGGGTGCCGGCGGCCAGGTTGCGAAAGGCCTGGGCCGGCGGCACGATGGCAATGCGCACGTCGCGGTCGGGATCCAGGCGCGCCGCCCGCAGCCATTGCCGCAGCAGCAGGTGGTGCAGGGAGAACGCGAACACGACGCCGAAGGTCAGCCTGGACTCGCCGCGGCGGCGCCGCGCCTCGGCGCGGAGCGCGGCCGCGTCGGTGACGCCGGCGGCGCGAAGCCGGTGCGAAAGGGTGATGGCATTGCCGTGGACGTTGAGCACGAACCCGGTGCAGACGTCGGTCGGCGCGCAGTCGAGCCCGAGCTGGATGGCCCAGAGGAGCGGCGCGAGCGCATGGGCCGCGTCGAGTTCACCGAAGATGATCTTGTCCCGGATGGTGGCCCAGCCGACCTCGCGGCTCAGCCGGACCTTCAGGCCGTGGCGGGCGAACAGGCCCAGCTCCTGGGCGGCGACCAGCGGCGCGGCATCGGTGAGCGCGATGAAGCCCAGGCGCAGGACGCGGGGCCGGGCGTGGGTGGCGGGTGCGGGCATGCGCCCCGGGGGGAGCGCGTGTCGTGCCACCGGGCGGCCTTGGCCTGATTATTGCTCCGCAAAGAATTCATGCGCGCCATGAGCCGGGTTCATGCCCGGTCCGCGGCGCCCGACCGATGAAACCCAGGACCTTCGACACCCGCCAGCTGCTCGCCTTCGCCACGATCGCGCGGGTGGGCGGCTTCACGCCCGCGGCCCGCGAGCTGCACCTCACCCAGAGCGCGATCAGCCACGCCATCCGGTCGCTGGAGGAGGAGGCCGGCTGCCGCCTGTTCGAGCGCGCCGGCCGGCGCGTCGGCCTCACGCAGGCGGGCGAGCAGCTCTTGCGGCACGTCGAGCCGATCTTCGCCGAGATGAAGGCGGCGCGGGCCGGCCTGGAGGAATTGTCCCGCTGGGGCCACGGGCGGCTGCGCCTCGGGGCGAGCACGACGGCCTGCCAGTACATCCTCCCGACCGTGCTGCGCGAGTTCAAGCAAAGCTTCCCGAAGTGCGCGATCTCCATCGAGCCCGGCGACCACGCCCGCCAGGTGGAGATGCTGCTGCACAACCGCGTCGACCTCGCGCTGATGCTCGAGCCGCTGCGGCTGAAGGAGCTGGCGTTCACGCCGCTGTTCACCGACGAGCTGCGCTTCCTGCTCGCCCCGGGGCATCCCTGGGCGCGGGCCGGCCGGATGCTGCGCGCCACGCTCGAGCACGAGACGCTGATCGTCTACAACCAGGCCAGCTACACGTTCCGGCTGCTGAAGGAGTACTTCCAGAAGGAGCGCCTGCCGCTGGCCAATTTCATCGACCTCGGCAGCATGGAGGCGATCAAGGAACTCGCCAAGGTGGGCATCGGCCTCGGGGTGCTCGCGCCGTGGGTGGCGCGCACGGAGCTTGAAACGGGCGCGCTGGTCGCGCTGCCGCTCGGCCGGCGCCGGCTGCGCCGCCGCTGGGGCGTGGCCTGCCGGCGCGGCCGCCGGCTCTCGCTGGGCGAGGAGACCTTCGTCGGGCTGTGCCAGACCGTGACCGAGGAGTTCGGCCGGCTGGAGGCGGGCAGCGCGGCGGCGTGAAAAAGCCCGCGCCGGGGAGCGCGGGCTGGGGTGGCGCCTCGCGGGACGAGGGCGTCCCGCCGACAGATTACGACCGCGGGACGATCTGCACGCTCTCGAGCGCGACGCGGTCGATCGGCGTGCTCTTCTCGCCGCCGCCGGCCTTGGTCGGGACGTTGGCGATGCGCTCGAGGACGTCATCGCCCTTGATGAGCTCGCCGAAGGCCGTGTACTGCCGGTCGAGAAACTTGGCGTCGCCGTGGCAGATGAAGAATTGCGAACCGGCCGAGTCGGGGTGCGCGGAGCGCGCCATGGAGATGACGCCCCGCACGTGCGACTTCAGGTTGAACTCGGCCTTGATCTTGTAGCCGGGGCCGCCGGTGCCGGGCATGCCCGTCTCGCCCGCCTTGGTGTTGGGGCAGCCGCCCTGGATCATGAAGCCCTTGATGATCCGGTGAAACGCCGTGCCGTTGTAGAACCCTTCGCGGGCGAGCTTCTTGAAATTCTCGACGGTCTTGGGCGCGACATCGGGCCAGAACGCGATGGTCATCTCGCCATAGCTCGTCTTGAGCACGGCGACTTCTTGGGCGGCAGTTTCTTGACTCATGGAGCTGCCAGCCAAGCTGCCCGCGGCCCCATCCGGCAAGAACCAAATCACGGAGTTCCGGGTGCGACGCGCTCGCCGGTCTGGTTGTCCGGAGTGGGAAACTGGCGGCCGAGGAACTTGAGCACCTCTGCATAGAGGCGCGTATCCTCCTCGAATCGTTGCCGGCGGTACGTGGCCGTGTCGTTGCTCCAGTGGCTCGGATACGGCGCGGTCAGGAAGGTCAGGGGCAATCCGGTCCGGGCCATCGCCTTTTGGGCCCGGTCACCGGAATAGAGCAGGGCCCCGTCGACGCGCCGGTCATAATAATGGAACGAGGCGATCCGCACCTCCTTGAGCTGCTCAGCCGGATTCAATTGGTTGCTGTAGCGGCGGAGCTTGAACTCCTCGGCGGCCGGCAGATTCAACCCGATCCGCTCCTCCTGGCCAAACGCCAGCGCCGCGGGGTCGAGCACGCCGACTTCCATCGGCGTATTCACATTGATCCAGGCGGAAAAAAGCGCGGGGTGACGGGCCAGGGCATACACGGCCAGGATGCCCGCTTCGTCCTCTCCCATGATGGCCACACGGGTCCGGTCCACCCACCCGGTTTTGATGACCGCGTCCACGGCATCGGCGAGGTCATCGGCCATCCGGCCGTCCACCTGCTCGATGCCTTCGTGGGCAACCTTCTGGCCGAAGCCGGAGACGCCCCGGTGATTGACGCCCAGGATCGCATAGCCGCGGCTGGCGAGCAATTGCAGGTAGGGTTGAAAAGAGGCCGAGGTCCGCGTGCCCAGCCGGCCCACCGCTGCCACCAGCAGGGGCGGAGGTGCCCCGGCGTTGGGCGGAAGGAGGATTCTCGCGGTCAGGGGCAACCCGTCGCGGGCCGTGAAAGGAATGAAACGCGCGGTCGCCAGCTGTTGGGGATCGAGCCCGGGGCGGCTGCTGCCCAGCGGCACGAGGCGATGCGCCGCGCGATCCAGCAGGTAGAAGGCCGGCGGAGTCGCGTCGCTGCTGCGTTCGATCACGACGCGGTTTTCGTCGGCCGACAGGCTGACGATTTCATTGAAGGTTCCGGGCAGCGCGCGGTCGATGCTGTCGGCCAGGGCCGCATCTTCGCGCTGGAAGTATTTGGCGTGGGGTCGGTCAGTTTCGTAGATCACGCCGCGCAGCCGGATCTGCCGATCGCCAAAAAACAGGTTTTGGCTCGGGTCCACGTCCTCGGCATGAAGAATCGGTTCGTCCCGGCCGGTCGCGGGATCCCGGATCACGACTTGGGCGGTGTCATGGGAGACCTGGTCCCAGCCGACGATTCGCCGCTGGTCCGCAGCCATCGCCACCGGCCAGAAGTCCGGGGACGAGCGGGTGCCCAGCGACACGCGGTGCCAATCCTGGTTGCGTGACGCGCGGGTGAGCATGAACCAGGTGCCGTCGCCCCAGCCGAAGGCGGCGGCGGCGGTGCCGTTTTCGCCCAGGATCCACCGGTCGACGCCGTCCTGGTGCTTTTCGATCCGCTCCGACTTGCCCGTGCGAAAGTTGAATCGGGCCACGTTCATCATGCCGTCCATGATGATCATGTTGTCCGGATCAGCGGGCAGCGGGTCGAGAATGCTCACCGTTCTTCCCACTTGTGATTCCGGCGGGTTTTTTTCGCCCCGCAGATCCATCAGCTTGAAGAACAAATAGCCCAGATTGGACCGCGCGAGAATCACGATGCGGTCCGGTCCCTTCCACCAGAAGTTATCGATTTCGCCGTTCCGGAATCCCTGCGAGTACGTCAGCTGCATCGTCGCGAGGTCGACGACCGACAGATAATCAATGTAGTCGCGCACACCGATGATGGCGACGGCGCCGCCATCCGGCCGCAGCTTGATGGCACCACATTCGACCGGCTTGGTGAATGCGGCGGCCGGAGGCAGCTCCCGACCACCCAGCTCCGGTGACGGCACGAGGCCGCCGCAGGCCACGGCCACCAGAAAACCCCGACGGAAGATACGGTGCATGAGTTTGGCCCGGCGGCATGAATTTACGGCTTCATCCGGCAGGCAAGAACCAAATGGACACGCCGGGCCGGGAGCGCCTCACTGGCCGCGTGCGTTTCCGCAAGATCACCCTGCAGGGCTTCCGCAACCTGGCGTTCGTCGACGTGGCGCTGGCCGGTGCGCGGACCTTCCTGTGCGGCGCGAACGCGCAGGGCAAAACGAACTTCCTCGAGGCGGCCGGCTACGTGACGGCGCTGCGCTCGTTCCGGGGCGCGGAGACCCGCGCCCTGGTCGGCGCCGGCCAGCCGCAGGCCGGCCTCGCCTTCGTGGTGGAGCACGAGACCTTCGGGGAGAGCCGCATCACCATCACGCTCACCCCCCAGGGGCGCGAGGTCATGTGGGAACAGGGCCGCGTGCAGCGCCTGGCGGAGTTCATCGGCCGGTTTCCCACCGTGGCATTCTCGTCGCAGGACAACCAGTTCCTGCGCGGGGCGCCGGCGTTGCGGCGCCGCTGGCTCGACCTGACGCTGGCCGCCATGGATCCGGCCTACCTCGGCGCGCTGCAGGCCTGCACGCGCGCCGTGGCCGAACGCAACATCCTGCTCAAGCATGGCGGGCGCGACGCCGGTGCGCTGGCCGCGTTCGAACATGAGCTCGCGACGCATGCCGTGGTGCTCGGCCGGAAGCGCCAGGCGGGCGTGGCGGACCTGAGCGAGCGATACCGGCGCGCGCACGCCCGGCTCGTGCCCGAGGGCGAGAACGCCGGCCTGGCCTATGCGCCCGACATCGTGATTTCGTCGGCGGACGCCTTCGCGGCGCACCTGGCCGCCAGCCGCCCGCGGGACCTGCTGCTGAAGTCGACGGAGCGCGGGCCGCATCGCGATGATCTCGACCTGCTGCTCAACGGCCGCCCGGCAAAGGTGTACGCCTCGGAGGGGCAGCAGCGCTGCATGGTGATCGCGTTGCGCCTCGCGCAGGCGGAGTATTTCCAGGCCAAGGGTGGGGTGACGCCGGTGCTGTTGTGCGACGACGTGCTCGGCGAACTCGACCCGGCGCGGCGGGCGAAATTCTGGGAATCGCTGGAGGGCGAGCCGCAGGTCATCGCCAGCGGGACGAGCCTGCCGGCGGCGGACGCGCCGTGGCAGGTGCTGACGGTGGAGAACGGCACCATTGCCGCCTAGCGCCGGGGAAAATCCAAACGCCAAGGCTCCAAACGCCAAACAAACAAATGAATGACGAGAACTGGAATTGAAATTCCACTTACGGTCGAAAGCGACTCGAGCGAGGTTGTGAATTCAGGATCTCAATCCTTCCTTGGGATTTGGCGTTGGGCCTTTGGGTTTTTCCGAGATGCACTTTGAACCCTGGCAATGGGCTCTCCTGGTCGCGGGCGCGCTGGCGGCCGGGTTTTCGAAGACCGGCATTCCCGGGCTCGGGATCCTGTTCGTGGCCGTGTTCGCGATCGTGCTGCCCGCGCGCCAGGCGACCGGCGTCGTGCTGCCGCTGCTCATCGTCGGCGATCTCTTTGCCGTGATCGTGTACCGCCGGCACGCCCAATGGCGCCACCTCTGGCGGCTGCTGCCGGCGACGCTGGCGGGAATCTTCGTCGGGTGGTGGGTGTTGCGGAGAGCCGACGATGCGCAAACCGCGCGCCTGGTCGGCCTGCTGCTGCTGGCGATGCTGGCGGTGCACGGCTGGCGGCGCCTTCGCATCCGTGCGAATCCCGCGGCTCCGGCGCCGTCCGCGCGGACCTTCGCACTGGCGAGCGGGCTGTTCGCGGGTTTTTCGACCCAGGTGGCGAACGCGGCCGGCCCGGTGATGACGCTTTACCTGCTGGCGATGCGGTTGCCGAAGCTGGAGTTCGTCGGCACCGGCGCCGTGTTCTTCATGCTGGTGAACTGGCTGAAGGTGCCGTTCATGGTCCAGCTCGGCTTGATCAATGCCGAATCGCTCCTGCTCAATCTCTGGCTGGCACCGGCCGTCATTGCGGGCGCCTGCCTTGGACGGGTCGCCTTGCCGCGCATCAACACCGCGGCGTTTGAGTCGATCGCCCTGGCGCTCGCAATCCTGGCCGTAGCGAAGTTGCTTTTCTGGTAAGAAATGATCACAAGGGGTTCAAAAACAGGCTCATACAAGTGAGGCAAGTATACCTATTGAATACTAGGTAAATACCCCTACATTTCTTCGCGACTCCATGTACACCCCCGGCAGACTCCTCGGTTGCATTTTCGCGGCGGCGCTTGGCGCGGTGGCGATGCCGGTGGCGTTTGCCGGCACGGCGGCGAGCGTGGCCGGGTTGTACTACACGGGTGAAGATTCGAGCGGGGGCCTGGCGGCCGGCGGCGCGACCGACGCGCACTGGTCGGTGACCTACGCGCGCGTCGGCGGCACGCAATACACCGGCACGAGCACCTACACGGGCACCGCGTATGTCTTGAGCAGCAGTTACATTGACGCCGCCTATGTGGCGAACACGTCAACCGCGCAGTGGATCACTGCGCCCGGCGCAAAGACGGCGGCGACCGGCGGCACGGCGAACGTCGGCGGTGATTACCTGCCCGGCAACGGCACGTCCGGCACCAACAGCGCCTATTACGTCTATCGCCTGGCGTTCACCATCGGTGGCACGGGCTCGGGCACGGTGACGAATGACATCCAAATTTCGATGACGATTGCGGCGGACGACGCCTACACCGTTTACGTGAACCCGGCGTCTTCGCCCACGGTGAACAGCAGCGGGGTCATCAGTGCCGGCGGCACGGCGGCATCCGCGAGCGGCACTTCCGCCTGGAACAACACGACCTCGTTTGCCCTCGGCAACAGCACCACCCACGGCGGCGTCAACAATTCCAGCTTCGTGATCGGCACGAATTACATCTACGTCGTGGTGGCCAACACCAACAGCCAGACCGGCAGCAGCACTTCGACCGCCTTGAACCCGAGCGGCCTGCTCGTCTACCAGGTCGGCAGCGGCGTCACGATCGATGGCAAGCCGGTGCCCGAGGCCGGGACGGTCCTGCCGGTCGCCCTCGCCGTCGGCCTCTGGGGCTGGCGGTTCTGGCGACGACGCCAGCGGCCGGCGTGATCAGTCGGCGAGCGCCAGGCGTATCAGCTCGGCTTCGCGGACCGTGAGGGACTCCGGCGGCAGCGCGTCGAGGAGCCGGTGCGCCTCGGGCTTGTGGCCGGTGGCCGCCAGGGCGAGTCCGTAGGCAAAGGCGAGGGCGGGCGATTGCGCGGCCTGGCCGGCGAGCGGGCGCAGCAGCGCGGCCGCGGCCGCCGCCTCGTTGTGCTGCCACTGCGCGAAGGCCGCCGTCGCCGCGTAGACGACATTGCCCGGCTCGCGTCCCAGGTTGGCCTGCGCGATTTCCCGCGCCACGCGCTCCTCCCGCGAGGTGAGGAGCGCGAAAAAGGCGTAGTTGTTGGCGACGGCGGGATCGTTCGGCCGCAGCACATGCAACTGGCGGAAGACCCGGTACTGCCCGTCGGCATCGCGCTGGACCTGGTAGTAACGGGCCAGCGCGCCGAGCGCGTCCGTGGCCACCGGGCCGTCGTGCGCCGCGGCGCGCCACCAGAGGTCGACCGCCTCGCCGGACAGGCCCCAGCTGTAGAGGAGCGAAGCGGCGAAGAGCCCGTGCGTGCCGTTGAGCTGGGCGTGGTCGTAGAGCGTGCGCCACAGTTCGCCGGCGCGATCGGTCTCGCCGAGCCGGCGGGCGGCGAGCATCCGATAGGCCCAGCGCAGGAACTCAGCCTCGGCGCCCCAATTGCCCTGGTCGGTCCACTTGGCGAGAGCCGGCCAGTCGCCGGTCTGGCGCAGGGCCTCGGCGGCCGCGACGGCCAGCGGGGGCTGGCGCATACCCTTTGTCGGGAGGGTCTGGATCCAGCGCGCCGCCTCGGTGCCCTGGCCGATTTCGGTCAGCCAGCCGAGCAACTGGGCGGCCGCCGCCGGCGAGCCGGCGTGGTTCCCTTCCAAGGTGGCCAGCACGTCGGCGAAGCGGGCCGGGTCCGCCCGCGAGAGCGCCAGCAGGCACCGGGGCATGTCGGCGAGCGTGCAACCCGGGTGGTGGCGCAGGGTCTCGGCCCAGCGGAGCATGGCCGGGCCGTCCGCCCGCGTCAGCGCATCCTCCAGCAGCATGCGGGCCGCGGTGGCGCCCCAGTCGCGGTCGCCGGTCCACTTGGCGAGCAGGTCGAGGCCGTGGCGGCGTTCCGCGGGGTCCGTCGAGCTGGTGAGAACCAGCCCGAGCGGGACCTCGTCGACGGCCACGGCGCCGTCGAGCCTCAGCGCCGCCTCGAAGTAGCCGCGCGCGGCCGTCAGGCGCAGCTCGCGCCGGGCCAGCTCGCCGCGGAGCCGGAGGGCGTCGGCGGAATGGCTGGCGAATTCGACCGGCAGGCGATCGAGGGCGGTGTCCGCCTCGGCCCTGGAACCGGCGCGCAGCGCATCCGCCGCCCAGTTGAGGATCAGGGCGGGGTCGTCCGGCGCGAGTTCGGCCGCCCGCCGCGAGTAATCCCGGGCCTGGTCGAACTGGCGGCCCCGGCGCGCGAGTTCCGCCGCGATGCGCCACGGCTCCGGGCTTTTCGGCGAGAGTTCCGCCGCGCGCTGGGCCGCCTCGGCCGCATAGCGCAGCCGGCCCGCGTCCAGCCACTGCTGGGCGAGGCGGATGGAATTCCGGCGATTCCACTCCGGATAAAGCCAGAACCACACCGCGAAGCCGGCGATGACGGCGACCCCGGCGGCGTAGAGGGTGATCCGCGCCCACCGGTGGGCTTCGAAGAGGTCGAGGATCCACCACCACCAGTCGCGCAGCCGCGATCCCCGCCAGCGCGGCCGGCGCGGCTTCCCCGCGAACGGGGCGGCGGAGGCATCGTCGGCCGGCCCGCGGCGGTGAGCATTCATGGGCGGCCATTCTGGCCGGGGGCGCCGCGCCTTCTCAAGCCGGAACGCGCCCCGCCAACATTGCACTTCTTCTTTGGCGGCGATGCGTGTATGCCGGGCCCATCCATGGCGCGCTCGTCGGTCAGGCAAATGTGGAAGGCCAAGCTCGAGGGCCGGCTCGGGGCCCGGACCTGGCCCGAACCGACGGCGCTCGCGCGCCCGGCCTATCGCGGCCGGGTGCTCGGCATCGATCCCAGCCTGCGGGGCACGGGGCTCGCGCTGCTGGAATTCGCGCCGGGCCGCCCGCCGCTGCTGCTGCGTTGCCAGACCGTGCAGATCGCCGCGCGCCACAGCATGGCCCATTGCCTGGGGGAGATTCACCGCGCGGTCACGGCATTCCTGGAACTCGAGCCGGACCACGTCGCGCTGGAGCAGACGATCTACGTCCAAAATTTCCAGACCGCCCAGATCCTGGGCGCGGCGCGCGGCGCGGCGATCGCGGCGGCGGCGCTGCGGGATCGGGAGGTCTTCGAGTATCCGCCGCTGCGGGTGAAGCAGGCGGTGACGGGCCAGGGGCGCGCCAGCAAGGAACAGATGGCGCGCACGGTGATGGCCATGTTGGGCCACGGCCGGATGCTCGCGGTCGACGAGGCTGATGCCGCCGGTGTAGCCCTGTGCCATGCACTGACTTGGCGGCGATAAGCATGCGCAATACTTAAGGAACCAAAACCTGCGCTGCTATGTGGCCCGTCGGATCCATGCGTTCATTGCCAAGCGTTGGGCGCGGGCCCATGGTTCCCGCCATGACTCACGGGGAGGCCACGGTTGCCATGTTTGGAAACATCCTCACGCCGCCTCGACGCGACGGGCGGAAAGGTGATCGGGGCGGCGGGTATCTCCCCGGCTGGTTTGCCTCGCCGAAAGAAGGGCGGCCCGCGCAGCGCCCATGAGCGGAGGTTTCTTGGTGCTGGCGGCCGCGATGGCAATGCTTGCGGGCATGGGCGGCGCCTGGGCTGCGCCGCGCCTCTGGCTGGCGATGACGGTGGCGGGCCTCGCCAGCGCGCTGGCCGCGGCGGTGACCGTGCTGGCGGGCGGGGCGGGTTGGGACTGGCCGGGCGCATTCGCGGTGGGCGGGGAGTCGCTGCACCTGCGGCTTGATGGGATCAGCGCGTTGTTCCTGGCGCTGCTCGGCGTCGTCGGCGGCGCGGCCACGGTTTACGGGCACGAATACTGGACCGATGCCGCGCATCCGCGCTCGGCGCGGGCCGGCCGCCTGTGGTGGAGCCTGCTGCTGCTCAGCCTCGTCTGGACGCTGCTCGCCGCGAACGGGCTCCATTTCCTGATCGCCTGGGAGGTGTTCACGCTCAGCGCGTATTTCCTCATCACGCTGGACCGGGAGCGCACGGAGGTGCGGACCGCGGGCTGGCTCTATCTCGGCGCGTCGCATGCCGCCGTGCTCGCGCTGTTTGCCTTCTTCGCCGTGCTGGCCGTGCGCACGGGCACCTGGGAACTCGGGCCGCTGCGCGACCGGCAGGACCTGGCGCCGCTGTTCTGGCTCGCGCTGTTTGGCTTCGGGCTGAAGGCGGGTCTGTTCCCGTTGCACATCTGGCTGCCGTCGGCGCATGCGAACGCGCCGAGCCACGTGTCGGCCATCCTCTCGGGCGTGACCATCAAGATGGGCATCTACGGGCTCGTCCGCTTCAGCGGATGGATGCCGCTGCCGGCCGGCGCGGGGTGGGTGATCGCGCTGCTGGGCGTGGCGAGCGCCGTCCTCGGCGTGGCGTTTGCGCTCGGGCAGCACGATCTCAAGCGCCTGCTGGCGTACCACAGCGTCGAGAACATCGGGATCATCCTGATCGGGCTCGGCTTTGCCGTCGTGGCGGTCGAGCACGGCCACGCCGCGTGGGGAGCGCTGGCGCTGGCGGGCGGCCTGCTGCACGTGTGGAACCACGGCCTGTTCAAGGCGCTCCTCTTCCTCGGCGCCGGTTCGGTGCTCCATGCCACCGGCACGCGCGAGATGAGCCTGCTGGGCGGGCTGTGGAAGGCGATGCCATGGACCGCCGGCCTGTTTGCGCTGGGCGCCGCGGCCATCTCCGGTCTGCCGCCGCTCAATGGATTCGTCAGCGAATGGCTCGTGTACCTGGGACTTTTCGATGCCGCGCTCGCAACCCGCCCGGCGATCCTGGCGGCGCCCGGGGCCGTAGCCGGAGGTGCCATGGTGGCGGCCATCCTGCTCGGCGTGACCGGGGCGCTGGCGCTGGCGTGTTTCGCGAAGGTGTGCGGCGTCGTGTTTCTCGGCGCCCCGCGCTCCGCGCTGGCCGGGCGGGCGCACGAGTGCGGCCTGCCGATGCGCAGCGGCATGCTGGTGCTGGCGGCCGCCTGCGCGGTGACCGGCCTGGTCCCGGTGCTGGCCTGGCCCGCGATCGCGCGGGCCGCCGGGGTGTGGAACCCGGCGTGGGCCGGGTCGGCCGTGCCCGCCTCGCTGGCCGCACTGACCGCGGCGCAAGTGATGCTGGCGGCGGGTGCCGTCCTCGCCGTCGCCTGGATGGGACGCCACGTGCGGGATGGGAAGGCCGCCCGGGTGCCGACGTGGGACTGCGGCTATGCGGTGCCGACGCCCCGCATGCAATACACCGCCGCGTCCTTTGCCGCCACCGTCACGGAGTGGTTCGACTGGATCCTGCGCCCGGTGCGGCACGACGCGCGTCCCATCGAGCTGTTCCCGCTGGCCGCCAGTTATGCGCAGCACACGCCCGAGACCGTGTTGGAGCACGTCGTCGAACCGGCGGGGGCCGCGGTCGGGCAGCTCGCCCAGGCGGCGCGCCGGTTGCAACACGGGCGTCTGCAGTCCTATCTTCTTTACCTGGTGATCGGCCTCGCGGCGCTGGCCCTGCTCGTCTGGGCGGGAGGGGCGCCATGAGCCGTTCACCCGCCAGCCGGGTCGCCGGGCCCGCTGCCAACCTGAAGGAGTCCGTGTCACCATGTATTTGAACCTGGTCCAGATCGCCGAGTCGTTCGGCGTGGCGGAGAAGGTCGTCGAGGACTGGATCCGCAGCGAGGGGTTGCCCCACATGCTCGATCGCGGCCGGCCGCTGTTCGACCGGGCCCAGGTGGCCGACTGGGCGGCGGCGCGCGGGCTGGCCGCCCAGGCGGGGTTCCTCGCGCCGGAAACGCAGTCACCTTTCTCGACCGGCATCCGCCTCGAGCCGCTGTTGCGGGCCGGCGGCATCTGGCGCGACGTGGCGGCGGCGGACATTCCCAAGGTGTGGGAAAAAATCGTCGGCACGCTGCCCGGAGTGACGCCGGCCGTGCGCCAGCTGCTGGGGCAGCGATTGCGCGGCCCGGGCGGGGTGACGATGGCCCCGGTCGGCGGCGGCCTGGCCCTGCCGCACCCGAGCACGCGGGTCGCGCTCGGGCGCGAAGCCGGCACGCTGGCGCTCCTGCTGGTGCGCGAGCCGGTGCCCGGGGTCGAGCCGCCCGACGGCGTGCCGGTCACGCGGCTGTTCTTCTTCATCGCGCCTTCGTCCCGCGCACACCTCGACCTGCTGGGCCGCCTCAGCCGCGCGCTCGGGCGCGGGCCGCTGCGCCAGCAGGTGCTGCAGGGCGCCAGCGACGACGAGATCTTCCTGGCGGTGGCCGCGAGCGACGAAGGGGCGGCGAAAGGGGGGGCAAGGCCATGACGGTCGGCGCGCTGCTCCTCCTCGCCGCCCTGGGCAGCGGCGCGGCGATCGTCGCGGGTTCCCGCTGGCCCCGGACGTGGCTGGCGTTGAACCTTGTCGGCCTCGGTGCCGTCCTGGCGGCCGCGGGCTCGGTCCTGGCCGGGAGATCGGCGTGGGAGTGGCGCGGTGGCATCAGCCTCGGCGGCGAGGCGCTGCACCTGCGGCTCGATGCCTTGAGCGCGATGTTCCTGGCCTTGCTCGCGGTGGTCGCGGGCGCGGCGACGGTCTACGCCGCGGAATATTGGCCCGACCGCCTTTACCTGGATTCGGCCCCGCGCAACCGCGTCTGGTGGAGCGCGCTGCTGTTCAGCCTCGGGTGGGTGCTGGTCTCGTCGAACGGGCTGCATTTCCTGATCGGTTGGGAGCTCTTCACGGTGAGCGCGTATTTCCTGATCACGCTGGATCGCGCCCGGCCCGAGGTGCGCCGCGCCGGCTGGATCTTCCTGGTCGCTTCGCATGCGGGCACGGCGTGCCTCTTTGCGTTTTTCGCGACCCTGGCGGCCCGCACGGGCAGCTGGGATCTCGGGCCGGTGCGCGAGCGCGCCGAGCTGGCGCCCTTGTTCTGGCTGGTGTTGGCGGGCTTTGGCGTGAAGGCCGGCATTTTCCCGCTGCATGTGTGGCTGCCGTCGGCGCACGCGAACGCCCCGAGCCACGTCTCGGCCATCATGTCCGGCGTGGCCGTGAAAATGGGCATCTACGGCCTGCTGCGTTTCAGCGGGTGGCTGCCGGTGCCGCCGGCGGCGGGCTGGGTGGTGCTCGGGCTGGGCGCAGCCAGCGCGCTGCTGGGCATCGCCTTCGCCCTGGCCCAGGATGACCTGAAGCGCCTGCTTGCCTACTGCACCGTGGAGAACGTCGGCATCATCCTGACCGGCCTGGGAGTGGCGCTGCTGGCCGCGACCCACGGTGACGCCGCGTGGGGGCGGCTGGCGCTGGCCGGGGCGTTGTTGCACGTGTGGAACCACGCGGCGTTCAAGTCGCTGCTGTTTTTCAGCGCCGGTTCGGTCCTGCACGCCACCGGCACGCGGGAGATGAGCCGGCTGGGCGGCCTCTGGCGGGTCATGCCGTGGACCACGGCTTTGTTTGGCGTGGGCGCGCTGGCCGTGGCCGGCCTGCCGCCATTGAACGGTTTCGTGAGCGAATGGCTGGTGTACCTGGGATTGTTCAGCGCCGTGGCGGGCCGGGGCGTGGCGGCCTGGGCGACGCTGCCGGCGGCCATCATGCTGGCGTCCGCCGGCGCGCTGGCGCTGGCCACGTTCGTCAAGGCGGCGGCCGTGGTCTTTCTCGGCGCGCCGCGGACGCAGGTTGCGGCGCACGCCCATGAATGTGGCGCGGGCATGCGAGGGCCGATGCTGGCGCTCGCGGGAATCTGCCTGGTGCTCGGGCTGCTGCCGGCGATGTTCTGGCCGGCGGTGGGGCGCGCCGCGGGCCTGTGGCACCCGGCGTGGGCGGAGGCGACGGCGCCCGCGCCCCTGTCAACCCTCGGCCTGGTGCAGATCGCGCTGGCGGTGGGCGCGGCGGCCGCGACGGCAGCGCTCTGGGCCCGGGCGCACGGCAACGGCCTGCGGCGCGGACCGACCTGGGACTGCGGCTATGTCGCGCCGGCCGCGCGCATGCAATACACGAGCGCTTCCTTCGGTGGCATCGCGGGCGCCTGGTTCGGGTGGCTGTTGCAGCCGGAACAGCGCCTGCGCCGGCCGCGCGGACCGTGGCCGCAGGAGGCCAGCCGCGTGGAGCGCGTTCCGGAAACCGTGCTGGAACGCGTGTTCGTTCCCGCGGGCGGCCGGGTCTTGCAGGCGGCGGCGGTGATGCGCCGGCTGCAGCATGGCCGGCTGCAGTTCTACGTGCTCTATGTGGTCGTGGGCCTGGCGGCCCTCGCGGCCCTGGTGGTGGCGGGAGGGCGGCCATGATCCTGCTGCTGGACCTCCTCGCCCGGCTGGCGTTGTGGCTGATGCTCGCGCCGCTGCTGCCCGGGATCATCAACAAGGTGAAGGCCTGGGTGGCCGGCCGCCGCGGACCGCCCGTGCTGCAACTCTATTATGACCTCGCGCGGCTGTGGCGGAAAGGCGTGGTGCTGAGCACGCTGGTCTCGCCGGGCTTTGTCGCCGGTCCCGCCGTCGCGTGGGTCGCGCTGGCCGGTGCGGCCATGCTGCTCCCGCTCGGCCCGGCCGGGTCCGTGTTCGGCTTCCGCGGCGACGCCCTGCTGCTGATCTACCTGCTCGCGCTGGCGCGGTTCGGCACGACCTGGGCGGCGATGGAGACGGGCTCGGCCTTCGAAGGCATGGGCGCGGCCCGCGAGGTGAGCTATGCCGTGCTCGCGGAGGCCGCCCTGATCGCGGCGGTGCTCACGCTGAGCGTGCAGACCGGGAGCATCGCGCTCGCCACGATGCTCGAACCGACCGTCGGGCCCGGCGCGGTGCTGCTGGCCGGCGGCCTCTTCATCGTGCTGCTGGCGGAGAACTGCCGCGTGCCGTTCGACGACCCGAACACCCACCTGGAGCTCACGATGATCCATGAAGTCATGGTGCTCGACCACAGCGGCCCGCCGCTGGCGGTCATCCTGCACGGCGCGGCGCTGAAGCTGCTTTTGTTTGCGGTGCTGCTGACGCAGGCGGTGCTCCCCATGGGCGACCTGGGCCCGGTAACCGCGGCCGGCGCGCTGGCGGCCGGCGTGCTCGCGGTCACGGTCGGCATCGGGCTGGTGGAGTCGCTGATGGCGCGCTTCGCCTTCCGGCGCGTGCCGCTGCTGTTGACCACGGCCTTCCTGCTGTGCGTCTTTGCCCTGCTGGTGGCGTGGAGGGAAGGGGCGGCATGAACCACGGTCTCCTCAACCTCATCATCGGGCTCGCAATGGGCCTCAACCTGCTCGCGCTCGGCAGCAGCCGCCTGCCGTCGCTCATCCGCATCGTGGCGACGCAGGGCGTGGCGCTCGGCGTGATGCCGCTCCTGATGGAGGCGCATTTCAACTGGCAGGTCGGGCTGGTGGCGGCCGGCACCGTGGCGGGGAAGGGCTTCGTGATTCCGCACCTGCTGCGCCGCGCGATGCGGACGGCGCACATCGACCGGGAGGTCGAGCCCTTCCTGGGGTTCGTCCCGTCGCTGCTGCTCGGCGCCGGCGGCACGATTGCGGCGGTGGCCCTGGCCCGCGCGCTGCCGTTGCTGCCGGAACACCAGGGCTCGCTGCTGGTGTCCGGTTCGGCGGCATCGGTGCTGACCGGATTCGTGCTGTTGATCGGCCGGTCCAAGGCGATCTCGCAGGTCTGCGGCTACCTGATCCTCGAGAACGGGATCTACCTGTTCGGCTTGCTCCTCATCCGGGCGACGCCGCTGCTGGTCGAGGCGGGAATCCTGCTCGACCTCACCGTCGGCGTGTTCGTCATCGGCATCATCGTCGACCGCATCCAGCGCGCGTTCGACTCGCTCGACACCCGCAAGCTCACCGTGCTCCGCGAATGAATTCCATCCTCCTCATCGTGGTGCCCCTGGCGGGCGCGGTGCTGGCCGCGTCCTGGCCGGACAACCGCACGCGGCCCTGGCTGCTGCCGGCCGTCGGGGTGGTCCATGCGGGGCTGTGCCTGCGGCTGCTGCTCGCGCCGCTGCCGGTCGTGCCGGGCGCCTGGCTGGCCTTCGATCCGCTGGCCCGGGCGGTGCTGCCGGCGGTGTCGCTGCTCTTCCTGCTCTGCTCGGCCTACGGTGTGCCGTACCTGACGCTGCGGGCGGAGCGGCCGAACCGGGTTTTCGTGGCGGCGCTGCTGGCCGTGCTCGGGCTCCTGAGCGCGGGGCACCAGGCGCGGCACCTCGGCCTCTTGTGGATCGCCACCGAGGCGGTCACGCTCGCGTGCGTCCCGCTGCTGCATTTCAACGGCACGGCCCGCGCCTTCGAGGCGACGTGGAAATACCTCCTCGTGGGCGGCACCGGCATCGCGCTGTCGCTGCTGGGCTCGTTCTGCCTCGGCTACGCGTCGTTGCACGGCGGCGGCGAGGGCGACCTCACGTTCGCCGCGCTGGCGGCGCAGGGCGCGGGCCTCTCGCGCCCGTGGCTGCTGGCGGCCTGGGTGCTGCTGCTGGCGGGCTACGGGACCAAGATGGGCCTGGCGCCGATGCACACCTGGAAGCCGGATGCCTACGGCGAGGCGCCGGGCATCGTCGGCGCCATCCTGGCGGGCGGCGTCACGACCGTGGCCTTCACCGCGGTCCTGCGGGTGCGCGCGGTCGTGGCCGCCGCCGGCCTCGGCGCCACCGCCGACCGCACGCTGCTGTGCATCGGGCTCTTCTCGATGGCGGTGGCGGCGCTGTTCCTGCTCGGGACGCGCGACTTCAAGCGCATGCTGGCGTACTCCAGCGTGGAGCACATGGGGATCCTGAGCCTCGGGGCGGCGCTGGGTGGTGCGGGCGCCTGGGCGGCGCTTTTCCATGTCTGGGGCAACAGCCTGACGAAGGGCGCGCTCTTCCTGAGCGCCGGCAACATCCGCCGGTCCGCGGGCGGGCACACGCTCGACGAGGTGCGCGGGATGGCGCGGCTCACCCCGTGGTCGGCCGCGATGCTGGTGACCGGGATGTTTGTCGTGACGGCCCTGCCGCCCTTCGGCCCGTTTTTCAGCGAGCTCGGCGTGGTGCGCGCGGCCATCGGCACTGGTCGTTGGACCGCGGCCGCAATCTTCCTCGGCTGCCTCGTCTTTGCCTTCTTCGGGTTGACGCGCGTGGTCTTCGGCGTGGTGGACGGCCGGCCGCGTCCGGCGGCCCGGGAGCTTGCCCGGCGTTTTCCGGAAGCCTGGGGCGTGGTCCTGCCGCCGCTCGCGCTCCTGGCCCTTTCCCTCTGGCTGGGCGTGGCCACGCCCGCGGTGCTACGCGACGCCTGGACCGCGGCCATCGCGCAACTCTACCCGACGCCATGAGCGCGACCACCACCTTTGCCCTCCTCGGCAACGCGAGTGCCATCCGCTGGGCGGACGTGCCCGAGTGGTCGGTGGCGGACTTTGTCGAGGCCACCGCGGTGGAACTCGGCCGCGGTGCGCGCCTGTGCTCGTGGTTCGGCGTGCCGGAGGGCGAAAGCGTCCGGCTGGTCGCAGTGCTGGCCTTCGACGCCGACAACACGCTGGCCGTCGGCCGCAGCGCGCCGGTCGAGCCCGAAAGCAGCATGCCCTTCGCGGTGGCCAACTGTTATCCGTCGCTGACCGTGCGGAGCGCCCAGGCGCACCTGTTCGAGCGGGAGGTGTGGGAGCAGCATGGCCTGGTGCCGCAGGGGCACCCGTGGCTGAAGCCCGTGCGGCGGATGGGCCCCGGCCCCGCGCCGGCCAACGGCGAATTCTTCCGCGTCGGCGGCCGCGAGGTGCACGAGGTCGCCGTCGGGCCGGTGCACGCGGGCGTGATCGAGCCCGGCCATTTCCGCTTCCAGTGCGCCGGCGAGGAGGTGCTGCACCTCGAGATCGCCCTCGGTTACCAGCATCGCGGCGTGGAGACGGCGCTGGCCGGCGGGCCGCACCGGGCGACGGTGTACCAGATGGAAACGGTGGCGGGCGACACCACCATCGGCCATGCCACGGCCTACGCCAGCGTGCTGGAGGCGCTCGCCGGGACCGAGGCGCCGCTGCGTGCGCAGTGGCTGCGGGCGGTGGCCCTGGAGCTCGAACGCCTGGCCAACCACACCGGTGACCTGGGCGCGCTGGCCAACGACGTGGCCTTCCTGCCCACCGCCTCGGCGTGCGGCAAGATCCGCGGCGATTTCCTCAATCTCACCGCGCTGGTTTGCGGCAATCGTTTCGGCCGCGGCCTCGTCCGGCCCGGCGGCAGCCGGCTCGACCTCGAGCCGGCGCGGGTGGAGCAGCTCCAGCAACGGCTGCGACCGGCCCTGGCGGAGGTGGAGCAGGCCGCGAAATGGCTGTGGGACTCCGCGTCGGTGCGGGCCCGCTTCGAGAACACCGGCCCGGTGTACCCCACGCAGGCGGCGGAGCTCGGCCTCGTCGGCCCGGCCGCGCGCGCCAGTGCGCTCGTGCGCGACGTGCGTTACGACCACCCGGCGGGCTGGCATCGCTTTGCGCAGGTGCCGGTCGCGGTCTGGCCCGGCGGCGACGTGCTGGCCCGCGCCCGCGTGCGCGGGCTCGAGGTGCAGCGCTCGGGGCAATTCCTCGTCGAACAACTTGCCGCCGCGCCCGAGGGCCCGGTGCACGAGACGCCGCCGGCGCCCGCGCCGGACACGCTGGCGGTTGCACTGGTCGAGGGCTGGCGCGGCGAGGTGTGCCATGCGGCGCTGACGGATGCGGCCGGGCGCTTCCGCCGTTACAAGATCACCGACCCGTCGTTCCACAACTGGACCGGCCTGGCGCTGGCGCTGCGCGGCCAGGCGATCTCGGATTTTCCGCTCTGCAACAAGAGCTTCAACCTTTCCTATTGCGGTTTCGATCTCTGAGGCCGCGCCGAACGCCATGTCCTTTTCCGACATCATCACCCACCGGTTGAAACGGGGCCGCGAGACCATGGCCTATCCGGAGGGACGGGCGCCGGCGCTGCCCGACCGGCATGGCGGGGCGCTGCGGGTCGAGGCGGAAAAATGTTCCGACGGCTGCGATGCCTGCGTGGCTGCGTGCCCGACCGGGGCCATCACGCGGGCGGCCGGCGGACCGGTGGCGCTCGACCTGGGGAAATGCATCTTCTGCACGGAATGCGTGGCGGCGTGCCCGACCCGGGCGATCACGCAGACGGGAGACCACCGCCTGGCTGTGCGCCGGCGCGAGGATCTCGTGCTCGGCGGACCGGGACGCGAGGAAGTCCGGCTGGCCGAGGCCCTCGACGCCAGGCTGCGGAAGCTTTTCGGCCGGTCGCTGCGCTTGCGGCAGGTGAGTGCGGGCGGCTGCAACGGGTGCGAATCGGACGTCAACGTCCTCGGCACGATCGGCTGGGACCTGGGGCGCTTCGGCATCCAGTTCGTCGCCTCGCCGCGACACGCCGACGGGTTGCTCATCACCGGCCCGATGACGCGGAACATGGAGCTGGCCCTGAGGAAGACCTGGGCGGCGGTGCCCGAGCCGAAGATCGTGATCGCCGTCGGCGCCTGTGCGATCGCCGGCGGGCCGTTCATCGGCAACCCGGAGCACCTCGGCGGCGCCGAAGCCGTGCTGCCAGTCGATCTCTACATCCCGGGCTGCCCGCCGCATCCGCTGACCATCCTCGATGGCCTGCTGCGCCTGCTCGATCGCTTGGAAGAGCGCCGCGGGCCGGCGGGCGGGTAATACGAGATGTGGAGGGCGGGTCTCCTGACCCGCCGCGGCTGGCCGGGAGGCCAGCCCTCCAGCGGCCGCGATCGGGACCGCGGGGGCGGGGCGCCCTCACCCCGCGAGGCGCAAATGCGAAGGGCAACCCGCGGGACGAGGGCGTCCCGCCTCCAACCGGCAGCTTTCAGCCGGCCCGGCGGGCAGATCCCACCCTGGCGGCGGCGCCCGTTACTTGCCGAGCACGGTGCGGATCATCTTGCCGAGGTCGCCCACGCGGTACGGTTTTGTCAGGTAGCCGCAGAAGCCCAGGTCGAGGAACTGGCGGGCCATCTCGTCGTTGTCGTAGCCGCTGGCGATGATGGCGCGGACCTCCGGGTCCATTTCCTTGAGGAGCTTGAAGGTCTGCTCGCCGCCGAGGCCGCCGATGATCGTGAGGTCCATGATGACCACGTCGTAGGGCCGGCCGATGTTGAGGTAGCGTTTGTAGAGCTGGACCGCCTCCTCACCATGTTTCGCGAGGTCGTACTTGTACCCGAGGCTCTCGAGCATGCCGCCGGTCAGGGTGCAGATGTTCTCGTCATCGTCCATGAACAGGACGCGGCCGGTCCCGAAGCGCAGGCTCGGCGCGCGCCGGGCCTCAACCTCCTCGGGCTTGTCGGCCTGAGGCAGGTACACGGTGAACGCCGTGCCGACGCCGACCTCCGACTCGACGCCCATCTGGCCGCCGTGGCGCTTGACGATCGAGAGCACCGTGGCGAGGCCGAGGCCGGTGCCGGTTTTCTTGGTGGTGAAGAACGGCGCGAAGATCTTCTCGAGGTGCTCGGGCTTGATGCCGCTGCCGTTGTCGCGGACCTCGACGGCCACGTAGGTTCCGGCGGCGAGCGGCGGCATCTCGCCCTCGGCCAGCCGGGCCGCGGCGGCCGTGATCCAGATGTTGCCCTGGCCGGTGGGCATCGCCTGGATGGCGTTGATGATGAGGTTCTGGAAGACCTGCAGGATCTGGGCCCGATCGACGCAGATAGTGGGCACGGTGGGGTCGGCCTTGAGCTCGATCTTGACCGTGGAACCCGCGGCGGCGAGGCGCACCGCTTCCTGCAGGATCTCGGCCGGCTTCACCACCTGGCGCACCGCCGTGCCGCCCTTCGAGAACGTCAGCAGTTGCTTGCTCAGCCCCTTGGCGGCGAGGCAGGCCCGCTCGCTGTTCTCGAGGCCGGAGTAATCGCGCGCGTCCTTGGCCATCGACACGCCGCCGAGGATCGTGGTGAGGAGGTTGTTGAAATCGTGCGCGATGCCGCCGGCGAGCTGGCCCAGGGCCTCGAAGCGGTTCGAGCGCACGAGGTCCTCCGGCGTGAGGCTCATTTCGTCCGGGTTGCGGAAGACGACGACGACGCCCGTGGGCTGGCCGGCGGCGTCGACCATCGCCCGCGCGCTGTAGGCGATCGGGACGAACCGGGATTCGCCGGCCCGGAGCGCGCACTCGTTGTTGAGCGGGGTGGCGTCGCCGGTCGTCAGCGCCTTGTCGATCGGGTTTTCCGCCGGCTGGCCGCTCACCCGGTGGACGAGGTGAAAGATCTCCGAGCCGCTGTGGTCGAGGCATTCATCCGCCGCGCGGCCCAGGAGATGCGCGGCCTTCGGATTGATGAGCGTGACCTGCCCGTGGCCATCGGTCACCAGCACGCCTTCGTGCAGCTCTTCGAGCAGCGAGGCGAGTTGCTCGGCCGCCAGGCCCGCCGGGGCCGCCGCGAGGCCGGCGCCCGCGCCGCGGTCCTCCGGCAGCGGCAGGGCGAAGCCGAGGACGCGCTGCAGTTCCTTCCGCCGGGAAATCTGCCGGACGACCACGGCGTGCACGAGCACCTCGCGGTCCTCGTGGTGGCGCAGGCGCAGGGTGTCGAGATAGGCGACCTGGTTCGGGTGCTGGGCGAGGAAATAGGCCTGCACGCCCCCGACGGTCTCCTCCATCGGCAGCGTCAGGAGGAAGGCCTCGAGCGTGTCCGGCAGGTTGCTCTCGTTGTAGCCCAGCAGCGCCTTGTAGCCCGGCGAGAGCCAGCAGAGGCCGGTGGCGAAATCGAGATCGAAGACGGCGGCGCGGCCGCGGTCGGAGAGTTGGAGCAGGCGGTCCTCGGCGCGCAGGCTGGCCTCCTCGAATTCCTTCCGGTCGGTGATGTCGAGGTGAACGCCGGTGACCCGTTGCAGCGCCCCGTTCGGGCCGAAGAGCTGCAGGCCCACGCTTTGCAGCCAGATGTAGTGGCCCTTGGCATGCTTCATCCGGAACTCGAGCGAGAAGGGCCGGGCGCCGGTGGCGCCACCGCGGCCGTGCCGGTCCGGCGCCGCCGCCGAGTCGTCCGGGTGAATCAGGGCGAGCCAGCTCTCGTAGGTGTTGGGCAGCGCCGCCTCCGCGTAGCCCAGCAGGCGTTTCCACGCCGGCGAATAGTAGACCTCGTTCTTGACGAAGTTCAGGTCGAAGAAGCCCAGGGGGCTGCGGTCCTTGAGCTGGCTGATGAAATCGTCGCCACGGCCAAACGGCGAGGCGGTTTGCGTGGGCGGCGGTGCCGGCGCGGCCGGCGCCGGCAGGCTGATGAAGGCGAGGTAGCGGATCGGGTTGTCGCCGCCTTTCTCGATGTGGACCAGGCAATCGATGGCCGCGGCTTCCTTCGGCTGGAGCTTGAGCGAGATCGACTGGTCGAGCGCGGCGGACAGCAGCACCTCCCATTGCGACTCAACCCAGCCGGGCTCCCGGGACGTGACCTCGAAGGCGAAGAGATTTGGGAAAAAATCGTCAACCAACTCGGTGGTGCCGGCCTGGAGGAGGGTCCGCGCGGCGGCGCTGGCGACCAGGATGCGGCCGTCGTTATCGAGCACCAAAACCGCGCCGGACCCGTAGGTTAGGCTCTTGGTCAATCGATTGGCGGCGGCTTGTTCCATCCTAGGCAGCAGCTTTGCCGGATGAAACCGTCGTGCGAGCATCAAGTGGGGGCCGGCGACCGGTCCGGGCGCGCGCGAAAAGATTAAAACGACTTTTACGAGCCGTTTGGGGGTTATCGCTCAGCCCGGCCCACGGTGTGCTCAAACCGCTCCTTGCTGCAGCCACTGGCGGATGCGTTGCTGGAGGAAATCGATCCAAACCGGCTGGTCGTTCAAACAGGGAATGTGCGTGAAGGATTCGCCGCCGGCTTGCTTGAAGGCCCCGGCGCCTTCGCCGCGAATCTCCTCGAGGGTCTCCAGGCAATCGGTGACGAAGGCCGGCGTGATCACCAGCAGGCGTTTCTTCCCGGCGGCGGGCAGGCTTTGCAGCGCCTGGTCGGTGTAGGGCGAGAGCCAGGGTTCGCCCACAAGGCGCGACTGGAAGGTGATCGACCATTTGCCCTCGGGAATGCCGGCCCGGCGCACGAACTCGAGCGTGGTCCGGGTCACCTGCGCCTTGTAGCAGGTGGCATGGGCGGGCGAGCAGGTCGTGCAGCAATCCGGGACGACCTGGCAATGGGCATGCGAGCTGTCGGCTTTCGTCAGGTGCCGGACGGGAATGCCGTGGTAGCTGAACAGGAGGTGATCGTAGGGCTCGGCGAGGTAGGGCCGGGCGCTTTCGACCAGGGCGGAGACGTAGTCGGCGTCCGCATAATAGGGCTGCACGCTCTCGATCCGGAGGCCCGGTGCCGCCACGGCCGCCTCCCGGTAGACCTTGGCCACCACGGTCTCCCAGCTCGACATGGCGTAGTGCGGATATTGCGGGAAGAGGAGCAGCCGGGTCACGCCGCGCTGCACCAGGCCGGCGAGGACATCGGGAATCGAGGGCTGGCCGTAGTTCATCGCCAGTGCCACCGGCACGTCGACCTGCTGCTGCAATTTCTGCTGGGTGCGGCGGCTCGTGACGATCAGTGGCGAACCCTCGGGCGTCCAGATCTGCTCATACGCGTGCGCGGACTTGGGGGCGCGGAACCGGCAGATGATCTGCCGGACCAGCAGCGAGCGGAGAAACGGGTTTGCGGGCCGGTCGATCACGCGTTCGTCGCCGAGGAATTCCTCCAGGTAACGGCGGACGTCGGCGACGGCGGTCGAATCGGGTGAACCGAGGTTCAACAGGAGGACGGCGGACTGGGACATGGGCAAGCGGCCAGAAGGGCGGCAACCGGACGCAAAGTCAACGGGACGCTGGTCGCGCCATCGGGCGAACGCCGGTGGGAGCAAAAAATCCGCGCAATCGAGGCTGGGCAACCGCGGGCGGCGGCCTAAAGTCGGGGCCGGGCCGGGCCTCCGGGCCGCCGGCCGACCAAGCCACGCCAACGCATGAGCTTACCCCTCCCAGGTCGAGATTGGCTGGCCGTACTGGCCCAGGCGCCGGGCGGATTCACCGCACTGGACGGCTCGCTGCTTGGTCTCGTCGCGGTCCTGGCGCTGGCGGCCTGGCTTGGGCGGCAAGGATTGCGGCGGCGGCACCGCCTGGATATCGAGGCCCGGCTGCGGCAGATGAGCTCGCTGATCGAGCATGCGGACGGCGTGCTCTGGGAGGCCGAGGTCGAACTGACGCGGGACGACTGGACCTGGCGGATGAAGCTGCACCCCTCGGCGTTCTGCCGCCGGCTGTTCGACGACCGCCTGCCGCAGCCGCGGGTCGACCTTTGGGCGGACTTTGTGATCGAGCAGCGCGCGGACATGGATCGCCGCGCGCGCGAAGCCATCGAGGCCGGGCGGCCGGGTTACGAACAGGAATTCCGGGCGGTCCGAGGGGACCAGGCCTACTGGCTGCACGAGAGCGTCTCAATCACCCGGCTCGAGACGACCCGCTACTGGCTGGTCGGCCTGGTGACCGACGTGACGGCCCGGCGCGAGGCGGAGCTGGCCCGGCGGGAGAGCGAGCAGACGATCGCGCGCATCCTGGCGCAGGCGCGTTGCATGATCTGGCGCGCGGCCGTCGTGGAGGAGCACGGCGAACTGGATTGGCGACGCTTCGAGATGCCGCGATCGCAGCTGACCGAGGAACTGTTCGGCGCCGACTGGACGTTTCGCCCCGAGCGGGGATTCTGGGATCGCATCCGGGTGCCCGACCTGCCGGCCATGAACGCCCGCAGCACGCAGGCGATCCGCCAGGGCGCCGCGGGCTACACCCAACAGTTCACCGCCACGACCGAGGCGGGGCGCACCTTCTGGCTCCAGGAACAGGTGGCCATCACGGCGGTCAGCCCCGGCGTCTGGGCCCTCGTCGGGGTGATCATGGACACGACGGCGCAGCGGCAACTGGAGGCGGCGCGCCAGGCGAGCGAGCTCCGGCTCCAGGAATTGCTCCAGCGGGCCGACTGCCTGTTGTGGGAGGCGGAGGTCGAGCTGACGCCCGAGGCGTGGACCTGGGGATTCGAGATCCAGGACTCCGGGTTCCACCGCCGGCTGCATGGCCAGAGCGGCCCGGTGCGCGACACCAGCCTCTGGCGGGACTTCAACATTCCCGAGCGGGAGGAGATGGTGCGGCGCTGCCGGACCGCGATGGAATCGGGCCGGCCGGGTTACGAGCAGGTGTTCCACATTGTGCCGGAGAGCGGGCCGGCCGTCTGGATCCAGGAGAAGGTGACCATCCGGCCGCTCGGGCCCGGCCGCTATTCGCTGGTGGGCGTGGCCACGGACATCACCCGGCAGCACGAGGCCGAACTCGCGCTGGCGAACGAGAAGGAACGGCTGGCGGTCACGCTCCGCGCCATGACCGAGGCAGTGATCACGACCGATGTCGCCGGCACGGTGCTGTACCTGAATCCCGCGGCCACGACCCTGACGCAATGGGGCGCCGACGAGGCCATCGGCCGCCGGGTGGACGAGGTCTGCCGGTTCGTGCCCAGCCACGGCGACGAGCCGGTGCGGCTGCCCTGGGACCGCGTGGCGCGGGGCGAGATCGTGGCCGACCTGCCGGCGCACACGGAACTGGTCAGCCGCGACGATCGGCGCCGGCTGGTGGAAGGCTGTTGTGTGCCCATCCATGCCGCCGGGAGCGCCGTGACCGGCATGGTGCTCGTTTTTCGCGACGTCACGGAACAGGAGCGCCTGGAGCAGGAACTCGTGCGCGCCGCGCGCCTCGAGTCGGTCGGCATCCTCGCCGGCGGCATCGCGCATGACTTCAACAACATCCTCACCGGCGTCATGGGCAACCTCACGCTGGCGCAAATGGACGCCGATGCCGGCAGCGAGCTGAAGGACCGGCTCCATGAGGCGGAAAAAGCCACGCTGCGCGCGCGCGACCTCACGCAGCAACTGTTGACCTTCGCCAAGGGGGGCGAGCCGGTCCGGGCGGCGGTGCGGATGGGCGCGCTGATCGACGAGACCGCCCGGTTCGCGCTCCATGGCTCGAGTGTCAGGCTGGTCTTCGACCTGCCGGAGGACCTCTGGGCCGGGGATGTCGACCGGGGCCAGCTCGGGCGGGTCATCCAAAACCTGGTCATCAACGCCGTCCAGGCGATGCCCGCGGACGGCATCCTCCGGATCATGGCGCGCAACGAGACCATCACCCGGATCGACCACGCGCCGCCGCTTGAACCCGGGGACTACATCCGGATGGAGATCGCCGACAACGGCATGGGGGTGAAGCCGGAGAACCTCGGGCGGATCTTCGATCCCTACTTCACGACGAAGGAGAAAGGCAGCGGCCTCGGGCTGGCGGCCGTCTACTCGATCATCCGCAAGCACCACGGGGCGATCGACGTCGAGTCCGAGGTGGGGCGGGGGACGACCTTCCGGTTGTGGCTCCCGGCCTTGCGCCGGGCGCCGACGGAGACCGCCGAGCCGGTGCGGCGCGAATCGCCGCGGTTTTCCGGCCGGGTGCTGTTCATGGACGACGAGGAGAGCATCCGCAAGATGGCGGGCGTCATGCTCCGGCAGCTGGGCTTCGAGGTGAACTGCGTCGCCGAAGGCCACGCCGCCGTGGAGGAGTTCCAGGCCGCCCGTGCCCGGGGCGAGCCCTACACGTTCGTCATCATGGACCTCACGGTGCCCGGCGGCTTCGGCGGGCGCGAGGCGATCCGGCAGCTGCGGGAGATCGACCCCCAGGTCCGGGCGATCGTGTCGAGCGGCTACTCGAGCGACCCGGTGCTCGCGAACCACCGCGCCCACGGTTTTTGCGGCGTCATGGCCAAGCCCTACCAGATGGAGGATGTGGTGCGCGCCATCCGCGCCGCGCTCGCCCGCTAGCCGGCGCGGCTACGCGGCCAGCGCGCGAATGCCGGCGATCAGCCGGTGCACGTTTTCCGGCGCGATCCGATCGGTCACGACGGTGCGCGGCGTGGCGCGCTCCAGGTCGAGCCGCGTGCCCACCTCGGAACCGGGACGCACGAAATCCTCGATGAAATCCATGCCGCCGCGCGGCTTGATCCACCGGTAGTAGATGTCGGCCGTGTCGGACTCGATGACGATGTCGAGCTTCAGCAGGATGTGGCAGTACAGCGTCAGGTCGCGATACGAGGCGAACCATGTCGGCGGGCAGACAAGTTGGTCCCGGATGATGAGCGTCATGGCGGCGGACGGCTGGGAGGATGAAGACCGGCCGGCGCCCGGGAAGCAATTTATCTCGATTTGGGCTCGCGGGGGCTTTCCCGGCTTGGGATAGTCGATGCAATTTCCCATGACTTCAACCCGTCCTCCCGTACTGCTGGTGATCCGCGATGGCTGGGGCAAGAACCCCGACCCGTCCCAGGACCGCTACAACGCCGTGCACCTGGCCAAGAAGCCCTGCGACGACCTGTTGCACGCGAAATATCCCGTGACGCTGGTCAAGGCGTCCGGCCTGGATGTCGGCCTGCCGGACGGCGTCATGGGCAACAGCGAGGTCGGCCACGAAAACATCGGCGCCGGCCGGATCGTCGACCAGGAACTGGTGCGCCTGAACAAGCTGTTCTCCGAAAAGCGCCTCGCCGCGAACCCCGTCTGGCGCGCCATCGTGGCGCGCGTCAAGGAGCGGAAATCAAAGCTTCACCTGATGGGCATCGTCTCCGACGCGGGCGTCCACGGCATGCTCGACCATCTCTACGGCATCCTCCGGCAGGCGAAGGCGGACGGGCTGGGCGAGGTCTGCATCCACGCGTTCACCGACGGGCGCGACACGCCGCCGAACAGCGGGCTGGGCTACGTGAAACAGGTCGATGCGCAATGCCGCGCGATCGGCGTCGGCCGGATCGCGAGCGTCTGCGGGCGCTTCTGGGCCATGGACCGTGACAACCGGTGGGAACGCGTGAGCCAGGCCTACTTCATGCTGACGGGCCGGAGCGCGGTCGCGACGGCGCCGGACGCCGCCACCGCCGTGCAGCAGTACTATGACAAGCCCGCCAACGACTCGCAGAAGGGCGACGAGTTCATCCCGGCGACCTGGATCGTCGACGCCGGCGGGAAGCCCGTCGCCGCGATCGGCAGCGGCGACGCCGTGCTGTTCTACAATTACCGCGGCGACCGCCCGCGCGAGATCACCAAGGCCTTCGTGCTCGACGGCTTCAAGGAATTCGACCGCGGCGCGAAGCTCGACCTCTATTACGCGACGATGACGGAGTACGAAGCCGGGCTGCCGGTGCACGTCGTCTCGCCGAAGCCGGAGCCGCTGAAGAACATCCTCGGCAAGGTCGTGAGCGACGCCGGCATCGCGCAGTTCCGCTGCGCGGAAACCGAGAAGAACCCGCACGTGACGTTCTTCTTCAACAATTATCGCAAGGACCCGTTTCCGGGCGAGGATCGCGCCTGCCCGCCGAGCCCGAAGGTCGCCACGTACGACCTGAAGCCCGAGATGTCCGCCGCCGAGGTGACCGCGACGGCGAAGGCCGCGATCCTGTCCGGCAAGTACGGGCTGGTCGTGGTCAACTACGCCAACCCCGACATGGTCGGCCACACCGGCTCGCTGCCGGCGGCAATCAAGGCCTGCGAGACCACCGACGCCGGCGTCGGCGAGTTGCTGGGAGCGGTGGCGCAGATGAAAGGCAAGGCGGTCGTCCTCGCCGACCACGGCAACGCCGAGCAGATGTGGGACCCGACCATCAACGGCCCGCACACCGCGCACACGCTGAACCTCGTGGAGGTTTTTGTCGTCGGCGAGGGCCTCGCCGCCGGCAAGACCAGGATGCGCCAGGGCGGGCGGCTCGCGGACATCGCCCCGACCGTCCTGCATCTCATGGGCCTGCCCAAGCCGCCCGAGATGACCGGCGAGAGCCTGATCGTGGGCTGACGGGATCCGTGGTAGGGCGGCATCGCCGCATGCCGCCCGGCATCGCGAACGGCGGGGTTCGGAGACCCCGCCCTGCCTCCAGGGATCCCTGTGTCATAGCCGCCCAAAAAGGGATTGCCCCGCGGTGGGGCGGCCCGTTTGGTTGGGCGTTCCGTCCCTATGAAACGCACCCACCACTGCGGCCAACTCACCAAGGCCGACCTCCACGCGACCGTGTCCCTGGCCGGCTGGGTCGATTCCGTCCGCGACCACGGCGGCATCATCTTCGTCGACCTGCGGGACCGCCAGGGCGTGACGCAGGTGAAGTTCGATTCCGCGCTGCGCGAGCAGGCGGCGAAACTCAAGGACGAGTCGGTGATCGGGATCCGCGGCCAGGTCGAGCCGCGCCCGGCCGACATGGTGAACCGGAACCTGCCCACCGGCGAGATCGAGGTCGATGCGACCGAGCTCGAGGTGCACAACCTCGCCGAGACGCCGCCGTTCCCGCTGACCGATGCCGGCGGTGACAAGGTCAAC
The DNA here is from genome assembly GCA_035545835.1 of Lacunisphaera sp. Taxonomy (GTDB): domain Bacteria; phylum Verrucomicrobiota; class Verrucomicrobiia; order Opitutales; family Opitutaceae; genus Lacunisphaera. Next base: position 35,647 of record DASZXO010000042.1, on the reverse strand, counting down.
GAGGACCTGCGCCTGACCTACCGCTACCTCGACCTGCGCCGGCCCAAGATGCGGCGCAACCTGGCCATCCGCCACCGCGCGACGAAGTCGGTGCGCGACTACTTCGACGCGCAGGGCTTCTACGAGGTCGAGACGCCGGCGCTCTTCAAGAGCACGCCCGAGGGCGCGCGCGAGTACCTGGTGCCGTCGCGCATCCATCCGGGCCAGTTCTACGCGCTCTCGCAGTCGCCGCAGCAGTTCAAGCAGATCCTGATGGTCGCCGGCGTGGAGAAGTACTTCCAGATCGCCCGGTGCTTCCGCGACGAGGACCTGCGCGCGGACCGGCAGATGGAGTTCACGCAGATCGACGTCGAGGTTTCCTTCATCGATCGCGAGGGCATCTACGCGCTCTTCGAGGGCATGCTAAAGAAAGTGTGGAAGGACGTGCTCGACCACGACCTGCCGACGCCGTTCCCGCGCCTGGCCTACAAGGAGGCGATGAACCGCTACGGCGTGGACAAGCCCGACACGCGTTTTGGCCTCGAGCTGGTCGATTTCTCGGAGACGTTCCGCCATTCCGCCTTCAAGGTCTTCCAGTCGACCGTGGCCGCGCACGGGTCGGTCAAGGCCTTCAACGCCAAGGGCCTTGCCGACGTGACCCAGGGCGAAATCACCGCGCTCGAGGAGATCGCCAAATCCCTCGGCGCTAAGGGCCTCGCCTACATCAAGGTGGAGAACGGCGAGTGGAAGTCGCCGATCGTGAAGTTCTTCTCCGACGCCGAGAAGGCGGCGCTGACCGAGAAGCTCGGGGTCGCCGACGGTGACCTGGTGTTCTTTGCCGCGGCGCCGTGGGAGCGCGCGTGCGCGATCCTCGGGCGGATCCGACTCGAGGCGGCGCAGCTGCTGGCCAAGCGCGGCAAGCTGAGCATTCCCGCGAACCAGTGGAATTTCCTCTGGGTGGTCGACTTCCCGCTCATGTCGTACGACGAGGAGCGCAAGGGCTACGTGGCCACGCACCATCCGTTCACCGCGCCGGTGGCGGAGGACATCGCGCTGCTCGATTCCGACCCGAAGGCGGTCCGCGGCCAGCACTACGATGTCGTGTTGAACGGCATGGAACTCGGCGGCGGCTCGATCCGCATTCACCAGCCGGTGCTGCAGAAGAAGGTCTTCGAGGACGTGCTGAAGATCCCGGCCGACGTGGTCGAGAGCCGCTTCGGCTACATGCTCAGGGCCTTCACGTACGGGGCGCCGCCGCATGGCGGCATCGCCTTCGGCCTCGACCGCATGGTCGCGCTGCTCTGCGGGACGACGAGCATCCGCGACGTCATCGCCTTCCCGAAGACGCAGAAGGCGCAGGACCTGATGGCGCAGAGCCCGACGCCGGTCACCGCGAAGCAGCTCAAGGAGCTCCACATCCAGACGGTGGTGCCGCCACAGTAAATCTTGCGCCGGCGCTCGTTTGGCCGGATGGTGAGGCCAGACAAATTCCCCTTATGAAACTTATCACCGCCATCATCAAACCGTTCAAACTCGAGGCCGTGAAGGAGGCCCTCACCAACATCGGGATCGAGGGCATGACGGTCACGGAAGTGAAGGGCTTCGGCCGCCAGAAAGGCCACACCGAGGTCTATCGCGGCAGCGAGTACACGGTGGACTTCCTCCCGAAAGCCAAGATCGAGATCGTCGTGCCGGACGAGCTGCGCGACAAGGTGGTCGCTGCGATCGTCAACACGGCCAAGACGGGCAAGATCGGCGATGGAAAGATCTTCGTCACGCCGGTCGAGGACATGATCCGCATCCGGACCGACGAGCACGGCGAGTCGGCGATGTGAGCCGGGCGCCCGGCGGCGGGCCGCGGGATTTCGGGGCGCAGTCGGCTGCGCCCTTTTTGTTGGGCCGGTCCGGCGGCCGGCACGTGACCTGGTGACGGGCCACGGCAGGCGGGCACCCGGCCGTTCGCAGCGGCCGGATATGACACGACCGAGCCGCGGGCCGAGGGCCCGGCGGTGCTCCAGGAATTATTTTCCACGGGCTTGGCATCTGAGCTGCTCGGTGGGGGTCCGTTCCCTCCTGCACCCTCACCACCAGCTCCACACCCGAAATCCAACATGCAACTCCTCCGTCGACTCCTCGGTAAACCGGCTGTCATCGCCTTCGCCGGCCTGTTGTTGAACCTGGCCGCAAAGGCGGCCGACGAGCCCAAGCCCGCGACGCCTCCCGCTCCCACGCTGGAACAGCGGGTCGCCGGGCTCGAAGCCTACGTGACCAACGGTGACCCGACCGCCGCGTTGAAGGACGCCAAGGGCAACATTCCCGAGGGCCTGACGACGGCCGCGGTCGGCACCTCCGGTCCCGGCCACAATGCCTGGCAGATGACGTCGGCGGCGCTCGTGCTCTTCATGACGCTCCCCGGCCTGGCGCTCTTCTACGGCGGCCTGATGCGCAAGAAGAACGTCCTGTCGGTGATGGCGCAGTGCCTCTTGCTGGCGGGCCTCGTGACGATCCTCTGGTGGGCGGTGGGCTACAGCTTTGCGTTCCACTCCGGCGGCGCGTTCCTCGGCGGCACCGGCTTCGCCTTCCTCAAGGACGTGGGCTCGGCGCCGAACACCGACTACTCCTACTGGGTTTCGCACAACGTCTTCTCGATGTACCAGCTGATGTTCGCGATCATCACGCCGGCGCTGATCGTCGGCGCAATCGCCGAGCGCATGAAGTTCTCCGCGATCTTCCTGTTCATGACGCTGTGGATGTTCGTGGTGTACTTCCCGCTGGCCCACATGGTCTGGGGCATCGACGGCTTCATGAACGGCGTGTGGAACGCGGGCGCCAAGATCAAGGCGATCGACTTCGGGGGCGGCACGGTGGTGCACATGAGCTCGGGCTGGTCGGCGCTGATCCTCTGCCTGATCCTCGGGCCGCGCCTCGGTTTCGGCAAGACGCCGATGCCGCCGCACAGCCTCGTGCTCTGCATGGTCGGCACCGGCATGCTCTGGGTGGGCTGGTACGGTTTCAACGCCGGCTCCGCCGTCGCCGCCGACGGCATCGCCGCGAATGCCTTCATGACGACCACCATCGCCACCGCGGTCGCCTCCTTCGTCTGGCCGATGATGGAGTGGTTCACCCGCGGCAAGCCCTCCGTGCTGGGCTTCTGCTCCGGCGCGGTCGCCGGCCTGGTCGTGGTGACGCCGGCCTGCGGCTTCATCACCGCCAACGGCGCCGTGATCGTCGGCCTCCTCGCCGGCATCGTGCCGTGGTTCTTCTGCTTCAAGGTCAAGGGCTGGCTCGGCTACGACGACGCGCTCGACACCTTCGGCGTCCACGCCGTGGGCGGCACCCTGGGCGCCTTCATCACCGGCGTGCTGGCCACCGCCGATGCCAATGGCAACCTCAACACCAACCTGAAGGATATCGTCGGTCACACGCTCTGGCTCGAACAGCTCAAGGCCATCGGCGTGACCCTGGCGCTCGCCATCGTCGGCACGACGGTCATCGCCTTCATCGTCAAGGCGGTCGTCGGCCTGCGGCCCGACCCGGAGGCGGAGGAACAAGGGCTTGATCTCTCCGACCACGGCGAAGAAGGTTACATCTTCGAGGCCAAGTCCTGATCCACCTTCAAACCATCACTCCCATGAAACTCATCATCGCCGTCATCAAGCCGTTCAAGCTCGACGAAGTGAAGGAAGCGCTCGGAGCCGTCGGCATCCAGGGCATGACCGTCACCGAGGTCAAGGGCTTCGGCCGCCAGAAGGGCCACACCGAGATCTACCGCGGCAGCGAATACACGGTCGATTTTCTCCCCAAGGTGAAGATCGAGATCGCCGTGGCCGACGAGATCCTGGCCAAGGCCGTCACCGCCATCGCCAACTCGGCGAAGACCGGGAAGATCGGCGACGGCAAGATCTTCGTGCTGCCCGTCGAGGATGTGATCCGCATCCGCACCGACGAGCACGGCGAGACCGCGGTCTGACCCGCGTCGCGCCCGCCCCTTCAGCCGGTCCCCGCCCCGCGGGGACCGGCTTTGTCGTTTTCCGGCATTGCGGGCCGGGCCGGGTTGGTGTCTGTTCGGCGGCAAATGACGACCCCGCATCGCATCCAGGTGCTCGATTCGCACACGGGGGGCGAGCCCACCCGGCTGGTGCTCGACGGCGGTCCCGACCTCGGCGGCGGGCCGCTCGCCGAGCGCGTGAAGCTGTTCCAGGAAAAGCACGACGCGTACCGCACGGCGATTGTCGGCGAGCCGCGCGGCTACGATGCCCTCGTGGGGGCGCTGCTGGTTCCGCCCCACGACAAGGGCTGCCAGTTCGGCGTGATTTTCTTCAACAACGTCGGCTACCTCGGCATGTGCGGCCACGGCACGATCGGCTTGCTCGTCTCCCTCGCGCACCTGGGCCGGCTCCAGCCCGGGTCGCTGCGGGTGGACACGCCGGTCGGGCCGATCGAAGCGACGCTGCAGGCCGGCGGCGAGGTGTCCTTCACGAACGTGCCGAGCTATCGCAAGCACCAGGGCCTCGAACTTTATCTGCCGGGCGTGGGCGACGTCGCCTGCGACATCGCCTGGGGCGGGAACTGGTTCTGCCTGATCGAAAACCACGGGCAGCGGCTCGAACTCGACAACCTCACGCAATTGACCGACTACTGCGCGCGGATGCGCCAGGCGGTCAGCGACTCGGGCTTCCCCGAGGTCGACCACGTCGAGCTGTTCGGGCCCGGCACCAAGCCCGGGGCGAACAGCCGCAATTTCGTGCTGTGCCCGGGCAAGGCCTATGATCGCTCGCCCTGCGGCACGGGCACCAGCGCCAAGCTGGCCTGCCTGGCCGCCGACGGCAAGCTGGCACCCGGCGACGAGTGGGTGCAGGAGAGCATCGTCGGCAGCGTCTTTCGGGCCAAGTACCGGAAGCAAGGCGACAAGATCCTCCCGACGATCACCGGCACGGCCCGCGTGACCGGCGAGGCGACGCTGCTGGTCGCGGCGGACGATCCCTTCGGCTGGGGCATTCGCTGACCCAATGCGCGCGGGCAGGTCCGTCATCGTGTGCGGCGGCGGGGTCGTCGGCCTCTGTTGCGCCTATTACCTGGCGCGGGACGGGCACGAGGTCACGGTGCTCGAACGCCACGGGCCCGACCGCGACCATTGTGCGCTCGGCAGCGCCGGCTACATCTCCCCGAGCCATGTGGTCCCGCTCGCGGCGCCGGGCATGGTGTGGCAGGGCCTGAAGTGGATGCTCGACGCGCGCAGCCCGTTCTACATCCAGCCGCGACTGGAAGGCGATCTCCTGCGCTGGGCCTGGTTGTTCTGGCGCGCCAGCTCGGCCGCGCGGGTGCAGCGCGCGGCGCCGGTGCTGCGCGACCTGTGCGTCGGCAGCAAGCGCCTGTTCGAGGAACTGGACGCTGTGACCGGCGGGTTCGAACTGCGCCACGAGGGCCTCCTGAATCTCTGCAAGACCGGCGAGGGTCTCGCGCACGAGGCGCAGGGCCTCGCGCGCCTGGCCAATGAGCTTGGCGTCGAGGCGCAGGTGCTCGATGCCCGCCGGACGGCGGCGCTCGAACCCGGCACCCGGCTCGATGTCGCTGGCTCCGTGTATTTTCCCGGCGATGCCCACGTGACGCCGGCGGCCTTTGCCACGGCGTTGACGTCGCTGCTGCAGGAAATGGGCGTGCGCCTGCAGTGGAACACGACGGTCTACGGCTGGCGCGCCGCGGACGGCCGCATCGCCGCCGTGCACACGACGGCGGGCGACCTGCCCGCCGACGAATATGTGCTGGCCGGCGGCTCCTGGTCGCCCGGCATGCTGCAGGGCCTGGGCCTGCGCCTGCCGGTGCAGGCCGGCAAGGGCTACAGCCTGACCCTGCCGCACCCGCGGTTCAGGCTGACCAAGCCGATGATCTTCACCGAGCGGCGCATCGCGGTCACGCCCATGGGCGCGGCCCTGCGCTTCGGCGGCACGATGGAACTCAGCGGCATCAACCAGGTGATCCGGCCCGAGCGGGTGCGGCAGATCATCGCGTCCGTGCCGCTCTATTTCCCGGAATTCCGCGAGGAGGACTTCGCCGGCATCCAGCCCTGGCAGGGCTTGCGACCGGTCTCGCCCGACGGCCTGCCGTACCTCGGTCGTTTCCGGCGCTATCGCAACCTGACCGCGGCGTGCGGCCACGCCATGCTGGGTCTCACCATGGCTCCCATCTCGGGTCGACTGGTCGCGGAGGTCATCGGCGGCCGGAAGCCGTCCGTCGACCTGGCCTTGCTCGACCCGGACCGCTATGCGTGAAATCAATTCTCATGGAGGGTCGGTTTCCTGACCGACTGCGGCCGGTCGGGAGACCGGCCCTCCAAAACAGCTTGTGCCCATGATCTGGAAAGGAGTCATCCCTGCCATCACGACCAACCTGAAGGCCGACCTGACCGTCGACCACGCGGCGCTCGCCGCGCACTGCCGTTGGATGATCGACAGCGGGTGCGCCGGCATCGTCGCCGGCGGATCCCTGGGTGAGGCGGCGACGCTCACCTTCGACGAGAAAGTGGCGATCGCGCGCACCTGCGTGGCGGCGGTGGGCGAGCGCGCGCCCGTCGTGCTCGGGATCGCCGCGCTCGGCACGGCGGAGGCGGTGGCCCTGGCGCAAGCCGCGGCGGCCGCGGGTTGCCGTGGCCTGATGGTGCTGCCGCCCTACGTCTATTCCACCGACTGGGACGAGATGAAGGCGCACCTCGCGGCCGTGATCGCCGCGACGGACCTGTCCTGCATGCTCTACAACAACCCGGTGGCGTACAAAACCGACTTTCTGCCGGAGCAGATCGCGGAGCTGGCCGCCGCGCACCCGAACCTGCACGCGGTCAAGGAGTCGAGCGGCGATGTGCGCCGCGTGACGGCGATCCGGGCGGTGTGTGGCCGGCGGCTGGACGTGCTGGTGGGCATGGACGACGCCATTGTCGAGGGCGTGTACGCCGGCGCGGTCGGCTGGATCGCCGGGCTGGTGAATGCCTTTCCCGTCGAGACCGTGGCGCTGTTCGACTATGCGAGCCGCGGGGACAAGGCGCGCGCGGCGGCGCTCTACGCGTGGTTCCTGCCGCTGCTGCGCCTGGATACGGTGCCGAAATTCGTGCAGCACATCAAATGGGTGCAGGCGGAGCTGGGACGCGGCGCGGCGTTTGTCCGGCCGCCGCGCCGGCCGCTGGCGGGCGCCGAGCTGGCTATGACCAAGGCGGTGCTCGCCCAGGCCCGCGCGGCCGCGCCACGCTTGTGAAATTCACCCCATCGGCTAGTTTGCCCCACGCATGAAACCAGACGGCGGTTCCCTCATCGGATTCGGCTCGAGCGGCCTCGGCGGCACGAGCTTCAAGGCCTTCGACCCGGCGCGCAACGAGGCCCTGGAGCCCTCGTTCATTTCCGCCGGGCTGGACGACGTCGAGCGGGCCGTCCGGCTGGCGGTGGAGGCCGCCCCGGCGTGGGCCCGGCTGCCGGGCGCGCAGCGCTATCGCTTCCTCGAGGCGATCGCGAAGAACCTCGAGGCCAAGGCGGACAACCTGGTCGCGCGCGCGATGCAGGAGACCGCGCTGCCGGAGGCGCGCCTGAAGGGCGAGGTGGCGCGCACCTGCTGGCAGCTTCGCCTTTACGGCCAGACGGCGGAGCGGGGCGACTGGCTCGACCTGCGCATCGAGACGGCGCAGCCGGACCGGAAGCCGCTCCCGAAGCCGGACCATCGTTCGATGTTGCGGCCGCTGGGGCCGGTGGCGGTGTTCGGCTCGAGCAATTTCCCCTTCGCGTTCTCGGTTGCGGGCGGCGACGTGGCCTCGGCCCTGGCCGCGGGCTGCCCGGTGATCGTCAAGGCCCATCCGGCCCACCCGGGCACCAGCGAGATGGTCGGCCGGCTCATCCTGCATGCCGTGCGCGACTGCGGCCTGCCGGAGGGCACGTTTTCGCTGCTCTTCGACGCCGGCTTCGAGGTGGGCCAGGCGCTGGTGAAGCATCCCGGGATCAAGGCGGTCGGCTTCACCGGTTCGGTGCAAGGCGGCCGCGCGCTCCTCGACCTGGCCGCCGCGCGGCCGGAACCGATCCCCGTCTACGCGGAAATGGGCAGCATCAACCCGGTGTTCATCCTGCCGGGCGCGCTCGCCGAGCGCGCGTCCGCGCTCGTGGAGGGCCTGCATGGCTCGGGCACGGTTGGCGTCGGGCAGTTCTGCACGAGCCCGGGGCTCGTCGTGCTGCAGCATTCCACCGCGGCGGAAAAGTTCGTGCAGGAACTCGCCGCGCGCCTCGCGGCCACGGCCGAGGGCACGATGTTGACGCCGGGCATCAGCAAGAATTTCAGGACGCACACGGCGCAGCGCGCCCAGCAGGCCGGAGTGCGGGTCATCGCCCGCGGCACCGCCGCCGCCGCGTGCGGCGCCGCCCCCGTCTGGTTTGAGGTGAACGCGCTGGATTACCTCAGCAATCACGGCCTCGCCGGCGAGATCTTCGGGCCGAGCGCGCTGGTGGTCTGGTGCCGGGATCGCGCGGAAATGCTGACCGTCGCCCGCCAGCTGGAGGGAAACCTGACCGCCACGATCCAGGCCGGCGCCAGCGAGGCGGCGGCGCAGGGCGACCTCGTCGAGGTGCTCGCCGAACGGGCCGGGCGGGTGATCCTGAATGGTTACCCGACCGGGTTGGAGGTCAGCCACGCGATCGTCCATGGCGGCCCCTATCCGGCAACCAGCGATGGCGGGCGCAGCACGTCGGTGGGGTCGCGGGCGATCAACCGCTGGGCGCGCCTCGTGTGCTTCCAGGGCTTCGCCGACGCCCTCCTGCCGCCGGAGCTCCAGAACGCCAACCCCCTTGGGCTGCGCCGCCTCGTGAACGGCGAGTATGCGACCGGTCCTGTGGCCTGACCGCCGTGCTGCCGGCGCCATTCGTTGTCACCGCCAACTTTGTCGCCCGGCCGCCCGGCTACTGGATGGCACGCGGCTGGCAGCAGGGCGACCGGGCCTCGAACGATTGGCTTGCGCCACTTGGAACCTTGCGGAGCGGCGGTACCGGATTGGGCGGGATGACGCCGGGGCGCGGCGCTACGGCCGCTGGTTGGGCAGCGCCGGGCTCAGGCGTGAGGCTGCCTGCAGCTCGCGCGTGGCGTCGGCATTGCGGCCCAGCCGGCGCAGGACGCGCGCCAGGTCAAGGTGGGCCTCGGCGTTGTCGGGGAGCATCCGCACGACGGCGGCGAGTTGCGTCGCGGCTTCTTCGAGACGGCCCGCCTGCGTGAGCGCCCGCGCATAGGTGCCGGGGTACTCGGGGTTTTCCGGCGCGAGGGCGATCGCCCGTTCAAAATGCGGCCGGCCGGCGTCGAGACCGGCGGTGAGCGTGAGCGCAATGCCCCAACCCATTTCCGCCGCGGCGTAGTCCGGTCGCAGCCGGGCGGCCTGGGCGAAATGTGGCACCGCCTCGGCGGCGCGGTCGAGCTGCATCAACGCCAGCCCGAGGTTATGCTCGGCCTCGGGGAAGTCCGGTTGCAGCTTCAGCGCCGACTCAAAGCGCGCGAGGCCATCCTGCGGGCGCCCGGCCTGCATCAGGGCCACGCCGAGGTTATTGTAGGCCTGGTAGTAGCGCGGCTCGAGCTGGATGGCCCGCTCGAGGTGGGGAACGGCCTCCTGCGGCCGGCCCAGCTTCGTCAGGTCGTCGCCGAGGTTGTTTTCGGCGAGCGGATAGTTGGGTCTCAACTGCAGGACCCTTTGCACCAGCGGCAGGGCGTCGGCGACGCGGCCGGACTCGGCGTAGATCAGCGCGAGGTTGTGGTACGCAAGCCACGCATCCGGGTTCTGGGACAGCGTGGTCCGGAAGAGCGTCTCCTGGTCGCGATACACGAGGCACCGGGCCGAACTCAGACCGCCCAGCAGGGCGAGCACGCCGACCGCGGCCGGGACCCGCGCCATGACGGGCAGGCGACCGGAAATCCGCGCCACGCCGGCGGCAAGCAAGGCGAAGACCGGCAGGCTGGCCAGGTATTGGAAATGGTCGGCAACGTAGGAGAAAACGAATGGAAACACGTTCACGAAACCGAGGACCGGGAACAGCGTGCCGCCGAACAACAGCGCCGCAGCCAGCGGCGCACGCGAGCGCCGGCTCCACCAGGCCAGCCCGGCCAGCAGCGCCAGCGTCGCGAGAAGGAAGAGCCAGGTCCCGGGTGATGAGGCGTCGATGGTCCAGCGGGGGTAAACGAACATGAGGTGGACCGGCCAGGCGAGCTTGCCGAGGTAGAACCACACGACGCGGCCGGCGAGCAGGCAGCGCTGGAGCATCCCGAGCCCAAAGTCCTCGCCCTGCGCGCCGATGAGCACGCGTTCGAAATGCGCCGTGAGCAGGCCCGAGGCGGCGCCGAGCACGAACCACGGCAGGAGCGGCCGGAGGTCGCGCCGCCAATCGAGCCGGCCCCGCTGCCACCAGCAGACGACGAGCAGGGCGGCGGGCAGGCTGGCGGTGACCGTCTTCGTCAGGAGCGCGCAGGCAAACCAGGCGGAGGCGACGACGTAACACCGGGCCCGGCGTTCGCGGTCAAAGTCGAGGTAGGCGAGGGCGCCGAGCAGATAGAAGACCGCGGACAGCGTGTTTTTCTGCTCGGAGATCCAGGCGACGGATTCGACGCAGACCGGGTGCAAGGCGAACAGCAGGGCCGCCAGCCAGGCGCCGGGGACGCCGAGCCGGGCCAGGAGCCGGCCGAACAGGCAGGCCGCGGTCGCGTGCAGCAGGATATTGACGAGGTGGTAACCGAAGGGGAGGTCGCCCCACAGGAGGTGCTCCAGCCAGAACGCCGAATGCAGCAACGGATAATATTGCTGCGTGGCGCCGATCTCGAACCAGATGCGAACGAGGCCGCCGAGGGAGCGGAGGTCGGTCCGCGTGACATGGCCGTCGTCGTCCCAGATGAATTCCGCGTGCATCGCCGGGAAGTAGGCGAGGAGGACGGCCGCGAAGACCAGCACCCACATCCAGTATTCCGGCCAACCGGTGGCCGCAGCACGCGGTGAGGCGGTAGGGGCCGGGCGGCTGGCGGACGGTCGGGGCATGGTGGAACAGCGGGGCAGCGTGACCAACGCGGCAGGAATCCGCGACACTATGTTTCCGGATTCTTCGCGGTGGAAAGCGCGGGCCGATTTTCGATGACCTCAGTGGAGGCGGAGTGCCCGCACCCCGCGAGGCATCACCTTCGAGGCCGATCGCGCAGGGTGAGGGCAACCTGCCTCCAGCGGATACCGGCGGCCGCAAAGAAAATCGCCGCCACCGGTGAGGGTGGCGGCGACGTGTGAGAGTGACTGGCGAACGATCCTAGAGGTCGAACGACGCCGTGAAGATGAACTGCTGCGGGTCGATGATGCGGTACGTGTGGATCGTGCCGTCGGGGAAGGCGCCGACCGGTTGCAGCCGGCCGGTTTCACCCAGGTTGCGGACGTTCAGCTTGAACGTCGCGGCGATCTTGTCGCTCCAGAGCTTCGTCTTGTAGCTGACGAAGGCATCGAGGTAGGTGTGGCTCTTGTCGTAGATCGGCCGGTTCGGGTCGAGATCGGTGATGATCGCGGGCAGCGACTGCACCCCGTAGTAGCCGATCGCCGCCTGGTCTTCCCAGCGCACGGCACCACCGACGGCCATCCGCTTCAGGTACTTGTTGTCCGACATGCCGGCGAGCTGGTAGCTCGTCGCCGCGCGGAAGTTGTAGCGCCGCACCTGCGGGTTCGACTTGCCCTCCTGGGCCTTGATGATGCCGAGCGGGGCGCCGACGAAGGCCTGGTAGTTGCCCTGGGGCGTCTGCGCGGTGGAGGCGTACGAGGCCGCCGTCGAGGCCGAGCCCGGGATCGCGGAGTACTTGTGCAGCCACCAGAGCTTGCCCGGGTTGCCTTCCGCGGCCGCATCGGCGTCGCGGATCGACGGGTCAACAATGGTCGTCCAGATGGGCATGCGCTCGTTGATCCAGTCGACGAGGGCCTTGGAGATGTTCTGCTGCGCCGTCTGGTTGTCCGTGACGTTGGCGGTCAGCGTCCAGTACCGCGTCGGGTTGTAGTTGATTTCGACTTCCGTGCCGTGCGAGCGCAGGTCCGAGGTGGCGCCGATGGGCAGCACCGAGGCGGCATTGATGTAGTAGTTCGCATCGTCGAGGCTGAACCCGGTCTCCTTCTTGACCTCGGTGGCCACCTGGTCGGCCGTCCACGTCGGATTCTGGTAGGCGACCCAGTGGGTGGCGTTCGCATACAGGTTGATGAACGGCGTCGGGTTGCCGGTGCCGGTCGGGACGAAGTCGATGCGGAGGACGCGGCCGGCGAGCGTGTTGATATCGTTCGTCTGCGAGTTCTTCTGCAGGTTGTCGTAGTGGGTCACGCGGATGTTGAGCGCGTTCTTGAACAGGTTGAGCCCGAGGCCCCAGCTCTTGTCGCTGCCGCTGGTGTTGGGCAGGAGGTTCCGGAACAGGTCCTGCGCCGGCGCGGTCGGCAGGAAGCTGTTGGACTTGTTGTAGTTCACCGACAGGTTGTTGACCAACTCGCCGAGGAAGCCGCTCGTCTGGCCCAGGCTCGCGGTCCACTTGGTGTCGTAGAACGGGCGCGCCACGAACTGGACGTTGGTGGTGCGGCCGCTGGTCACGAAGTAGTTCGGCTGCCACCCGTTCACGATGTCGTAGTTGATCGTGAGGCCGTCCGGATTGAGGATGAGGTTCGTCGGGTTGCCCGGGTTGCCGTACTTGGTGTAAACCTTGTCGACGCGCGCGCCGAGGGTGGTGACGAAGCGGTCACCCAGCAGATGGCTTTGCACGACCGCGCCCTTGGTCTTGATGCTGATCTTCGAGTTGAGCGCGCCGCCGGTCTTGTCCGCGCCGACGTCCGTCAGGAGGACGTTGTCCGTGTGGAAGGCGCCGGTGGCGGAGTTGCCCCAGACAAACGGATAGGTGCCGAGTTTGATGTCACCCGGGGCGTAGTCGACGTTGTAGCCGTTCGCATCGCCGACGTAGAAACGGTATTCGTTCGAGGTGACCGGCAGGTTGGTGGGCGTGCCGGTCGGCGCGGACTGGAAGCCGGTGTAGGTGCCGCCGGGAATCCAGGCGGCGCCGGTCGCCATCGCCTCGCGCCAGGAATACTGGCGGTTGACGCGGTACTTGTATTCGCCGTAGCCGGTGACCTGGAACCAACCGAGCCACTTCAGCAGGTTCTTCTCGTCCGTGAGGTCGAGCCGGTAGGCCACCTGCGCGCGCGAGGTTTCCCACTTCTGCGGGTTTTCCTGGATGCGGGGCTTGTCGACGGCGAGGTAGGGCCGGCCGAGGAACGGATTGGGGGTGCCATCGAGGAGGCGTTCGTTGATGTCCACCATGAGCTGGCCGGACTGGCCGTTGTCGTTGGCGATGCCGACGAGGTTGCGGGTCCACCGGTCGGAGTCCTCCTGCATGAAGGCGACCTGTGCGGCGAGGGTCTGCCGGGCCGTGTTGATGAACAGCTGGTCGACCTGCACGAGGTTGGTGTGGGTGTTGTCCCAGAACCGGTTCGGCGCCGCGAGATTGATGGACGACCAGTCGTAGATGCTCTTGTCGCTGATCGTCGGCGTGGTGTTGAACAGGTACTGGTCAAAGGGGCGCGGGGCCGTGCCGGAGAACGTCGAGCCCGCGGCCGCCGTCGTCTGCAGGAAATGCGCGGCGGTGAAGTTGCCGATCGGGCCGGTGGTGTTGGTCGTGCTCTGCGCGGCGGACCAGTAGACGAGGCCGGATTGGTCGATGAACAACTGGGCGTGGTTGTTGCCGAGGTAGCTCGAGTTGAAGTAATCGGGGCCGTTGTACGTCGCGGCCGTGTAGGGTCCAAGCGTCTGGCCGTTCACGTGGATCGTCTGCGTGACCGGGTCCCAGGTGGGCTTGCCGCTGGCGAGCCAGTAGGAGAGATTGTCGCGCGGCGGCAGGGCATTCGGGCGATTGCCGTACGCGTGGTAGTTGAACGAGGACCAGCTGATGGTCGTGTACTTGAACGGCTGGTACTTGAGCATGCCGTTGTACCGCTCGGTCTTCACGCCGGAGGGCTTCCGCTCAAATTCGTCCTCCTGGTAGACCGCGCTGGCCCGGATCGCGAGCTTGCCCTTGATGAGGACGCGATTCAGGTCGAGGCTGCTGCGCCAGCCGCCGTAGCTGTCGATGCGCGCCTCCGCCGTCGAGCGATCATGCGAGAGATTGGCCGTGGCCGGGACCTGGTTGACCGTGCCGGACGGGTTGCCCAGGCCGAAGACGTTGGCATTGGGACCGCGGCTGATTTCGAGGGCGTCGATGGTGATCGGGTCGACCGGCACGCGGCCCATCGTCTCGATATTACCCAGGGAGGTGTTCGCCGGGGCGATGCCGCGCACGCGGTTGGCCTGCGTGGGGTTGAGCTGGACGTTGTCCGCGAGGCTGCCGTTGCGGTCGAGGGTGAAGTCGGTGTACGTGCCGGTGCCCTCGGTGCCCGCGACGTAGAGGAACACGTCGTTCGCGTCGAGCATGGCGAAGTCCGACATCTGCTCCTTCGTCATCACCGTGATCGAGGAGGCGAGGTCGTCGAGCTTCGTGTTGAAGCGCGTGCCCGACATCGTGTTCGCCGAGTAATAACCCTTGTTGTTCGCCGTGACCTGGAACGGGGAGAGTTCGACCACTTCGTCGCTGTTTGAACTCGAGTTGCTATTGGTCGTGACGGGAACCGGTTTCCGGTTCTCGTCATTGTTCGCCGCCGTCGACGGGGCGGGCGCGGTTTGCGCCAGGCCAAACGGAGCGAAGAGGGCGAGACAAAGCTGAGCCAGCAAAAGCCGGCGCAGCGACATGGCTAGTCGTTTGCTTGTGTTCATGGGGGGTGGTAAGGGGTCTAAATACTTGCTTCGAACGTCGGTTAGTTAGGTAAGCGCGAAAACTAATTTCAACACCATTAATGAACCCATCGTTCATTAGTGAAATGTTGGGCAACGACGGCCCGAGGATGAGCGGGCAACCATGGGGCTGTTCAGCTCCGGCCCGCGGGGCGAATCAGCCGCCGTCAGGTGAGGTCGGGCCCCGGCGCTCCTGGCCGGGGGGAATCCGGAGCCACCGGGCCGGCCAGGCCGACCGCCTGACGCGCTATTTCAACCCGGCGGCGGCGTGGCGAATCGCGCGCTGATAGGCGGTGAGCCCCGGTTCTTCCGTCGTGTCGCACAACGTGTCGAGCACCAGTCGCATGGCCTCGGCTTGGTGGCTCTGGGCGAACAGCGTGAGCGCGAGGAAGACGGTGAACTCCGGGTTGTCGGGGAACTGGCTCGCGCCGGAACGGAGCACCTCGGCCGAACGCTCGAACCGGCCGAGCGCGCGCAAGGTCGTGCCCAGGCCGATGTAGGCGCCGGAGAGCTCGTTCGGCGGCAGCCCGAGCGCGATGGCCTTTTCATAGTGCGGCAGGGCCTCGGCGGGTTTCTCCAGCACGGCGAAGGTCCACGCCAGCTGGTGGTGGATCTCGGCGACATGGGGGTGGCGGGCATCGAGGGCCCGCAGGCGCGGGAGAATCTCCTCGAGCTGCCCGTGGGCGCGGGCGCCGACAATCGCGTCGAGTTCTTCCTTCCACGGCGTCGTAGTCACGATCCATCCATACGACGGGCCGGCGGGAAGGCGCAAGCGCGGCGACCACCCGCCGCGGGGCTAGGCCGCCGGCCGCAGCCGATCCCGGGAGCGAAGCACGAGGAGGATGGCGGTGAAGGCCAGGATGGCGAAGAGGGGCTGGAAGATCGCCACGCCCAGGCCGATGACACTGGCCACCAGCAACCGCCGGATGCGGCGGGTCAGCAGGACCAGGTCCGCCTCGTGGCGCGGCGCGATGAGCAGGCCCTCGCGGCGCGCCACCAGCCAATGCAGGTTGAGGCCGACCGACATGCCGATGAAGTTGGCGAAGTAGCAGACGGTGGGGATCGTCTGGCCGTTGTAACGGCCGTACAGCGCCATGGAGAAGGGCAGCAGGGAAACGAAGCCGAGAAAGAACAGGTTCGCGACGACCAGCTTCGGCGAGGTGTGATTGACGAAATGGAAGCTGAGGTGGTGCAGGTACCAGAACAGCCCGCCGACGATGAAGGTCACGATGAAGCTGACGAACACCGGCGCCAGGTGGCGCAGGTGTTCGCCCAGGTGCAGTTCCGCCTCGGCCCGCGGCATCTCCGGCACCTTCAGCTCCAGCACGAGCAGCGTGAGCATGATGGCGAAGACGCCATCGGTCAGCGCCTCGATGCGGACCTTGTGCAGGTTCAGCGTGGACCCGGTCGCCATGGTCAGGCGTGTTTCCGGTCGGGCAGCGCGCGGGTGGCGATCTCGGACTTGAACCGGGCCAGCAGGTCCGCGACCGGGTGCACGCCTTCGTCGCCCTTGGCGCGGGAACGCAGCGATGCGCTCTTGGCCTCCGCTTCCTTCTGCCCGAGCACGAGCACGTATGGCACCTTGTCGATCTCGGCGCGGCGGATCTTGGCGCCGAGCTTGTCGGAATGGGTGTCGAGCGTGGCCCGCACGTCGGCCGCGACGAGCTGGTCGAGCGTGGCCTTGGCGTAGTCCATGACCTTGTCGGAGATCGGCACGAGCCGCACCTGCTCGGGCGCGAGCCAGAGCGGGAAATCGCCGGCGAAGTGCTCGATGAGCACGCCGCAGAAGCGCTCCATCGAGCCGAAGGGCGCGCGGTGGATCATCACCGGGCGGTGCGCGGCGTTGTCGGCGCCGATGTAGGTGAGGTCGAAGCGAACCGGCAGGTTGTAGTCCACCTGCACGGTGCCGAGCTGCCATTCGCGGCCGATGACATCCTTGACCATGAAGTCGATCTTCGGCCCGTAGAACGCGGCCTCGCCGGCCTCCTCGGTGAAGGTCATGCCGATGGACTTCGCGGCCTCGCGCAGCGCCGTCTCGGCCTTGTCCCAGAGGGCGGGCGAGCCGGTGTATTTGTTGGAGTCGGGATCCCGCAGGCCGATGCGCACGCGGTAGTCCGCCATGCCCAGCGTGGTGAGCACCGTCTTCACGAGCGAGAGGCAGCCGAGGATCTCCGCCTGCACCTGCTCCTCGGTGCAGAACAGGTGGGCGTCGTCCTGGGTGAAGCCGCGGACGCGCGTCATGCCGTTCAGCTCGCCGGACTGCTCCCAGCGGTAGACGGTGCCGAATTCGGCCAGGCGCACCGGCAGGTCGCGGTAGCTGTGCGGCTGCGACGCGAAGATCTTCACGTGGTGCGGGCAGTTCATCGGCTTGAGCAGGAAGCCATCGATGAGCTGGTCGTCGGGCAGGACGCGGTCGGGCGTGATCGTCGCCTGCCCGGTGAGCGTGTTGACCTTGTCGGCCAGGTGCGCGGAGACGGCGTCGATGCGGTTCGACATCTCGGCGCACGAGCAACCGGACGAGATGAGCTGGTCGAGGCTGTCCCGCTCGACAATGGGCGGGAACTGCGAGTCCTTGTAGTACGGGAAGTGCCCCGAGGTCTTGTAGAGCGTGAGGCGGCCGATGTGTGGCGTGAACACCTGGGAGTAGCCCTGCTTCTTGAGCTCGCCCGAGATGAAGGCCTGCAGCTCCTGCCGCATGATCGAGCCGTTGGGCGTCCAGAGCACGAGGCCCTGGCCGACATCCTCGTCGATGTGGAAGAGCTTGAGATCCCGGCCGAGCTTGCGGTGGTCGCGCAGCCGGGCCTGCTCGAGCTGGGTGAGGTAGTTCGCCAGTTCCTCCTTGGTGGGGAAGGCGGTGCCGTAAATGCGCTGGAGCTGCTTGTTGGTCTCGTCGCCGCGATGGTAGGCGCCCGCGATGCTGAGCAACTTGAAGGCCTTCAGCTTCGAGGTGTAGCGCACGTGCGTGCCGGCGCAGAGGTCCATGAACTCGCCGTTCTGGTAGAAGCTGATCGGCTCGCCCTCGGGGATGTCGGCCAGGCGGCCGAGCTTGTAGCGTTCCTGGTGCCGGTCGCGGATGATCTGCTCCGCCTCGGGCCGGGTGACTTCCTTGCGGATGAACGGCTGGTTCTCGTCCGCGATCTTCTTCATCTCCGCCTCGATCTTCGCGAGGTCCTCGGCGGTCAGCTTGTGGTCGAGGTCGATGTCGTAGTAGAAGCCCGTGTCGGTCGGCGGCCCGATGTCGAGCTTGGCGTCCGGATAGAGCCGGAGGATGGCGGTCGCCATCACGTGCGAGGCCGAGTGGCGGAGTTCTTCAAGCGGAGTCATCGACATGGCGGGAGTTGGTTGTGGTCCCCCTTACGAATGGAGGGCCGAAAGGTCAGGGTGGCGGGGCGGTTCGCCGGGTGTCAAGGGGGAGGTTGGGATACCTGAATTCGGGTACCTCTCACGCGACCGTCTGCTTGCGTGCATCCGGCGGATTGCCACGTTGCCTGGCCATGAGAGCCTCGCTCGAGCGCCTGCAGGAGGACGAGCGGTGGTTTTCTACCGGATTGTTCCGGATGAGATGTGGAGGGCGGGTCTCCTGACCCGCCGCGGCTGGCCAAGAGGCCAGCCCTCCAGGGGCCATCTGGCCTGTGTTCAGCTCAAAGGGACAGGCCGAGCGCTATTTCTTCACCGGCTCGAGGGTGTAGCCGTCCTTGCCGTCCTTTTTGGTGTCCTTGATGATCCAGCCGGCACGAAAGATCTCCGTTCGAAGGTTATCGGTGGTGGTCCAATCCTTCCTGAATTTAGCTTCCAGTCGTTTTTGTGCTAGAGAGTCGATCTCCGGAGGAATCTCTATCTTCGGGATCAAACTCGCCCGGAGATCGAACCCGAAGGCGAACATCACCCGGTCGAACGACTCGCGGTCGACCTCGCCGGACTTGCGGTTGATGAGGGTGAAGATCGCGCCGAGGGCCGCCGGGGTGTTCAGGTCGTCCTGCAACTCGGCGAGCGCGTGGCCAAACGTGTTGTGCGCGGCCGCGGCGTGGGGCAACGACGCGCGAAACTCGCGCAGCGTCCGGATGGCGCTCTCGGCCGCATGCAGCCCGTCGAGCGTGAAATTGAGCTGCTTGCGCGGATGGCCGGCGAGCAGGGCGTAGCGGACGGCCACGGGCGAGTAACCCTTCCCGAGCAGGTCGCGCAACGTGTAATAGTTGCCCTTGCTCTTGCTCATCGTCGTGCCGTCCACGAGCAGATGTTCGCTATGATACCAGTGTCGCGAGAACTGGGTGCCGTTGCAGCACTCGCTCTGCGCGATCTCGTTCTCGTGGTGGGGGAAGAGCAGGTCCACGCCGCCGGTGTGCAGGTCGATGGTGTCGCCGAGCAGGGATTTGCTCATCGCACTGCACTCGATGTGCCAGCCGGGCCGGCCGGCGCCGGCGCCGCGCGGGCCGGGCCACTGCACGTTGCCGTCGTCCTCGGGCTTGTACGCCTTCCACAGCGCAAAGTCGGAGACGGAGTCCTTGTGGTCGGCATCCGCCGTGTTGTTGGTCACCTTGAGCTCGCGCTCCTTGATGCGCGACAGCCGGCCGTACCCGGGAAAGGAATCGATCTTGAAGTAGACCGAGCCGTCGGGCGCGCGGTAGGCATGGCCCTTGGCCATGAGTACCTCGATCATGTTCACCTGCTCCTGGATGTAACCGGTCGCGGTGGGCTCGGCATGCGGCGGCAGGCAGTTGAGTGCGGCGCAGTCCTCGTGGAACAGCTCGGTCCAGTGCCGCGTGATCTCGGCCAGCGGGCGGCCCTCCTTCTTCGCCTGGCCGATGGTGCGGTCGTCGACATCCGTCAGGTTGCGGACGTGCTTGACCTTGGCCGGGCCGAATTCGAGCTCGAGCAGGCGGCGGAGGACATCGTTGACGACAAAGGTCCGGAAATTGCCGATGTGGGCGGGCGCGTAGACCGTCGGGCCGCAGTTGTAGAAGCGGAAGACGCCGTCCGGGTGGGCGGGACGGAGCTCGCGCTGGCTGCGGGAAAGCGAGTCGTAGAGGCGAATCGGCATGGGAACGGGGTTAACCGCTGATTTTCGCTAATTGGCGCCAATAAGAGGCCGATTTTCCATATTTAATTTCAAGATTAGCGTGAATCAGCGCCGATTAGCGGTTTAATTCCACGCCATGCCCAAGAAATTTCAGCTCAACCTGACCCACCGTCCGCGCCGCCTGCGCCGCTTTGCCAGCCGCCGCGCGCTGGTGGAGGAAACCGTTCTCCGCGCCGCCGACCTGATCGCGCCTCTGTTCGTCGTCGACGGCAAGGGGGCCCCCGAGCCGATCGCGTCGATGCCGGGCGTCAGGCGGTTCAATGTCACCGACCTGGTCAAGGAGTGCCAGGAGCTCTTCGCCCTGGGCGTGCCGGCGGTCGCGCTTTTCCCGAAGCTGGATCCGAAGCTCAAGGATGCCGATGGCACCGAGGCGCTCAACCCGAAGACCCTCGTGCTCCGGGCCGTGCGGGCCGTGAAGGCGGCGGTGCCGGAATTGACCGTGATCACCGACGTGGCGCTCGACCCGTACACGAGCCACGGGCACGACGGCGTGCTCACGGCCGCGCAGGACAACGTCGACAACGACCGCACGGTGGAGATTCTCTGCCGGATGGCGGTGATGCAGGCGGAGGCCGGCGTCGATTTCGTGGCGCCGTCCGACATGATGGACGGACGTGTCGGAGCCATCCGCCGGGCGCTCGATGAGGCGGGCTATACCGACACCGGCATCCTGGCCTATTCGGCCAAGTACAACTCGGCCTACTACGGGCCGTTCCGTGACGCGGTGGGCAGCGCCAAGGCCGCCGGCACGCGGCTGCTCAGCAAGGCCACCTACCAGATGAATCCGGCGAACCGGCTCGAGGCGGTCCGCGAGGTGCAGCTCGATGTCCAGGAAGGCGCGGACATCGTGATGGTGAAACCCGCGGGGCTGTACCTCGACATCATCCGCGAGGTCCGCAATGCCACGCGCCTGCCGGTCGCCGCCTACCAGATCTCCGGCGAGTACGCCCAGATCCACGCCGCGGCGCAGCTCGGCTGGCTCGACCTGGCACGCTGCCGGGACGAATCGCTGCTGGCCATCAAACGCGCCGGCGCGGACATGATCCTGACCTATTTTGCCAAGGACGTAGCGAAGGCGCTGCGCGGTTGAGGAAGTCTTCGGCCATCGGTTGGTCGGGTTTTGCACCCGACATGACGGTCGTTCGGAGGTTGCCGACGCAGAGCTGGATTCTTCGCTGCGCTCAGAATGACAGGATCGGGAACGTTTTTTCGTAACGTGTCATTCTGAGCGTAGCGAGGGATCCAGCGATTCAGGGCACAAGCTGGTGGCAGAAGCGCCCCCCTGCAGGTGTGCGAATCCTATTTCATCCAGTTCATTTCACCGCAGGGTTGCGGCCGGCGGCCGTTGCCATTCACTGGCGTGCATGAACCCCGAACGCCCGCCGCGGCAGACCCTGCTCTCCCGCCGTCAATTCATCGGATCGTCGCTCGCCGCGGGTGCGGCGGCCGCGCTGGTGCCGTCCGGCCTGGGCCGGGCGGCGGAGCCCGCCGGCCCGGGGGCGAAGCTCAAGGTGGCGCTGATCGGCATCGGCAACCGCGGCAACGACCTCCTGAAGGCATTCGCCGGCACGGGCCTGGTCGAATTCGTGGCATTCTGCGACGTCGACCTGATGGCCAGGCACACGGAGGAATCGCGCCAGCTCTACCCGCACGTGCCGGGCTTCCAGGATTTCCGGAAGATGTTTGCCGAGATGGGCGACAAGTTCGACGCCGCGATCATCGCGGTCCCCGACCATGCCCATTTCGCCATCGCGATGCACGCCATGGCACACGGCAAGCACGTCTACGTCGAGAAGCCGCTGGCGCACACGTTTCGCGAGGTTGAGCTGCTGATGGCCGCGTCACGACGCGCGGGCGTCGTGACGCAGATGGGCAACCAGGGGCACTCGGGAAACAACTTCTACCAGTTCAAGGCGTGGACCGAGGCGGGCATCATCAAGGACGTCACGCGCATCGACATGTACATGAACTCGCCGCGCCGCTGGCACGGCTGGCAGGTCGCGGGCTTCGACACCGGCGATCCGGTGCCACCGACGCTGGACTGGGACACGTGGCATGCGGATGTGCCCCTGCGCCCGTTCAGTCCGCGGCTGCATCCCGGGAACTGGCGGGGTTGGTTCGTCTATGGCGACGGCGCCTTCGGCGACTGGGGACCGCACATCCTCGACACCGCCCACCGGTTCCTCGACCTCGGGCTCCCGCATACGATCGAGGCGGTAAAGCGCGACGGACCGAACGAGTTCATCTTCCCGCAGGCCACGACGATCCGCTTCGATTTCGGGGCGCGTGGCGCGATGCCACCCGTCGAGGTCTGGTGGTACGACGGGGTCGACAACCGCCCGCCGCTGCCGCCGGAATTCGGCCCGGGGGAAAAGTTCACGCGCGAGAACGGGAAGTTCATCTACAGCCAGGCGCTCACCTTCGCGGGCGGGACGCACAGCGAGACCCTGCGCATCCTGCCCGAGGCGAAGATGCAGGCGATGGCCGCCGGGCTGCCGCGGATCAAGGGCGGCTTTTCCGACCATTTCCAGAACTTTGCCTTGGCCTGCCTGGGCCGCGAGGAGGCGCAGTCGCCGTTCCATGTCTCGGGTCCGCTGTCGCAGGTGTTTCTCCTCGGCGTCATCGCCCAGCGGCTGGGCGGGCGGCTGGAGTTCGACCCGGCGACGAAGCGGTTCACGAACAGCCCGCGGGCCAACGAGCTGCTCGACGGCGAGCCGCCGCGCCCGGGCTGGGAGAAATATTTCCGGACGTAGGTCGGGCTTTGCGCCCGACATTATCCCTTGTCGGGCGTAAAGCCCGACCTGCCGATGCGTCACTTCCGCGGGCCGTGCCGCAGCGTGCTGTGGCGGACGCTGTAGCCGAAATAGACGGCGAAACCGAGCGCCATCCAGATGGCGAGCCGCAGCCAGGTGTCGATCGGCAGCATGTACATCTGCAACAGGCAGGTGGCCACGCCGAGGATCGAGACCAGCGGCAGGAACGGCGTGCGGAATGGCCGGGGCAGGTCCGGCCGGCGGACGCGCAGCACCCAGACGCCGGCGCACACGAGCGCGAAGGCCATGAGCGTGCCGATCGAGATGAGTTCGCCGAGCAGGTCGAGCGGCAGCAGGCCGGCGACAATGGCGCAAACCACGCCGGTCAGGATGGTCGTGACGTGCGGCGTGCGGAAGCGCGGGTGCAGGCGGCTGAACGACGGCGGGAGCAGGCCGTCCTTCGCCATGGAAAAGAAGATGCGCGGCTGGCCGAGCAGCGAGACCAGCGCCACGGAGGTGAGCCCGGCGAGCGTCGCGATCTCGATGCTGAAACGCAGGATCGCGGGGGCCTTGACCTGCTGGAGCACGTAGATGAACGGCGCGTCCACGTTGAGGCTGGTGTATTTCACCATGCCGGTGAGCACGAGCGAGACGCCGATGAAGAGCAGGGAGCAGACCGCCAGGCAGCCGAGCAGGCCAACCGGCATGTCGCGCTGCGGGTTGCGGGTCTCCTGCGCCGCGCACGACACGTTGTCGAAGCCCACGTAGGCAAAGAAGATCACGGCCGAGCCCTTGAACACGCCGCTCCAGCCGAATTCGCCGAACGTGCCGGAGTTGGGCGGCACGAAGGGCGTCCAGTTGGCGGCGACGACCGCGTGGTGCCCGAGCATCCACCAGGCGCCGTAGAGCATCAGGACGACGAGGACGCCGACCTTGATGAAGACCATCGTATTGTTGAAGTTCGCCGACTCCTTGATGCCGACGACCAGGATGACGGTGAGCGCGAGCGAGATGAAGACCGCGGGCAGGTTGACCCACGCGCCGGTGGTGACCAGCGGGTGGTGCGTGAAGATCCACGGGCCGAGGTGGGTCGTGACCAGCTGCGCGCGATCGATCTCGAACGGCGCGGAGCCGAGGAAGGTCGGGATCGTGACGCCGAATTCCGCGAACAGCGCCTGCACGGCGCCCGACCAGCTGACGGCCACGGCGGCGCCGGAGAACAGATACTCGAGGATCAGGTCCCAGCCGATGATCCACGCCAGCAGTTCGCCCATCGTGGCGTAGGTGTAGGTGTAGGCGCTCCCGGCGACGGGGATGAGCGTGGCGAACTCGGCGTAGCACAGGCCGGCGAACAGGCACGAGATGCCGCAGAAGATGAACGACAGCACGATGGCCGGGCCGGCGTATTGCGCGGCGGAGACGCCGGCCAGGACGAAGATGCCGGCGCCGACGACCGAACCGATGCCGAGGCTGATCAGGTTGAGCGCGCCCAGCTCGCGCTTCATCCCGCCGTTCTCGCCCTGCGTGGATTCCGCAATGAGCGTTGCGACCGCCTTGGTCTTGAAGATGCCCATGTTACGGCGCCACCTGCCCCAGGCGGCTGTGGTGCCGGCTGTAGAGGAAGTAGATGACCAGGCCGATCACCATCCAGATGACGAGGCGCAGCCAGGTGTCGCCCGGCAGCGCGACCATTTGGGCGAAGCAGGACAACGCGCCGACGATCGGCACGAACGGCACCCACGGCGTGCGGAAGGGGCGCTCCAGGTCCGGCCGGGCGCGCCGCAGCACGATGATCGAGGCGCAGACGATGATGAAGGCGAACATGGTGCCGATGTTGACCAGCTCGCCGAGCAGCCGCAGCGGCAGCACGCCGGCAATGATCATGGCCAGCACGCCGGTGATGGCCTGCGTCACGTAGGGCGTCTTGAACCGCGGATGGGTCCGCGTGAACATCTGCGGCAGCAGGCCGTCCTTCGCCATGGAGAAGAAGATGCGCGGCTGCCCCATGAGCATGACGAGGCAGACGGAGCCGAGGCCCATGATGGCGGCGATCTCGACGATGTAGCGCAGCCAGCCCGGCGCGCCGACAGCCAGCAGCGCATTCACCACCGGGGCGTCGTTGTTCAGGGTCGTGTACTTCACCATGGCGGTGAGCAGGCCGGAGAAGAGGATGAAGATGATGGTGCAGATGATCAGGGAGCCGAGGATGCCGCGCGGCAGGTCGCGCTGCGGGTTCTTGGCCTCCTGCGCGGACGTCGAGACCGCGTCGAAGCCGATGTAGGCGAAGAAGATCACGCCGGCGCCCTTGAGGACGCCGCTCCAGCCGAACTCGCCGAACTTGCCGCTGTTCTCCGGGATGAACGGCGTCCAGTTGGCCTTGGCCACGTCGAGATGGCCGAGCACGTACCACAGGCCGAAGGCGATGCAGATGAGGATCACCGACACCTTGGTCACGACCATCACGTTGTTGAAGTTGGCCGATTCCTTGATGCCCAGGATCAGCAGGCCGGAGAGCAGCCCGATGATCAGGACCGCGGGCAGGTTGATGAGGGCGCCGGTGAGCACGTAGTGCCCGTCGACGAACCCGATCGGGGCCGCGGTCAGGCCCCCCGGCAGGGTCAGGCCGAACTCCTTGAGAAAGGCCACGATGAGCCCCGAGCAGCCGACGGCCACGCTTGGGGCGGTGAAGAGGTATTCCAGGATGAGGTCCCAGCCGATGATCCACGCGAAGAACTCGCCGAGGGTGGCGTAGGAGTACGTGTAGGCGCTGCCGGCGATCGGGATCATCGACGCGAACTCGGCGTAGCACAGCGCCGAGAACAGGCAGCTGATGCCCGAGATCACGAACGAGAGCACGATGGCGGGCCCGGCGTTGGTCGCGGCCGTCTGGCCGGTGAACACGAAGATGCCGGCGCCGATGATGGCGCCGATGCCGAGGCTCACGAGGTTGGCGGCGGTGAGGGCGCGCCGGAGGCTCTGGTCATTCGCGGCCTCCGCCTGCAGTTGCGCGACCGACTTGGTGCGGAATAGACTCATGGGGATGGGGGAAAGCAGGCACGGCGCGGCTCCGGGGACCGGGCGGGCCGGCGGGGAGGAACGGCGGGGGAGTAGCGGGGGCGTCCGACCGGGGCGGGGACAGGCGGAGCGGAAAACATGCGAGCCCGTTACTGAGGGATGGGCCGCGGCGTGGCAACAAGCCTTTTGTCAGCCACGCCCGCGGCGGCTGCGGCTCGGCTTGTCGTCCTCTTCCTCCTCCTCGTCATCATCGTCGTCCTCGTCGTCGCCGCCTTTGCCGCCTTCCTCATCGTCGTCCTTGTCGCCGCCTTCCTCGTCGTCGTCGTCCCACTTGAGCGAGGAGTCGCCCTTCAGCTTCTCCTCCTCGTCCTCCTCGACCTCGGGCAGGTCGTCGTCGTCATCCTCGTCGCGCCCCTTGTCGGTCTCCTCCTCGTCGTCGCCGTGGCCGGCGGGCATGAAGTCGAGGATGGCGGTGATCTCCTGGAAGAGGTGGACGGCCTTGCCCTCGATGAAGTCGTTGTTCTGGGCCTCGCGGATCTGGTCCTCGACCTCGTCGATCGTGAGCTTCTCCTCGAAATCGAGCAGGTCATTCAGCAGCTTGACGCGGAGGCGCGTGATGTGGTCGAGGAAGTCGGCGTACGGGCCGTTTTCCTCGTCGATGATGTCGGGCAGCGCGAAGAGCTTCTCCTCGGATTCGAGCAGCGGCTGCTTGGTCCGGGCCAGCCGCACGCGGCCCTTGCCGAGGTCCTTGACGATGCGGAAGGGGATGAAGGCGCGTTCGAAGAGGTTCGAGTCGAACCCGTATTCGCGCAGCGGCTCGATCAGCTCGACGATATGGTCGACCTGGCGCGGGTCGATGATGCTCAGCCCGTCGACGTCCCAGTGCACGGGGTCGCTGACCTCGTCGACCCACCAATTGTGGTCTTCGCCGAGCCGGACAACGCACCATTCGAGCTGAGGTGTTCCTTTCGCCATGTGATCAAAATTCGCTGCACGAAAATGGCGGCTTTCCTCCCATGTCAAATCTTGAAACGCAAAAAGTGGAAATATCTTGGGCGCGGCGTTTTGTTCCTGAAAAAGGCGGCGGCAGGGTGGGGCGCGCGGCGCGGAAAACAAGGCTGAAAAACGGGCGGTTTTGAGCGTGCCGCGGATGCTTGTAAGTTGGCGCCCGCCGGCCCACAGTCCGCGCCCAATGGGCTGGACCTACGATCACGCGATCAAGCCGCTGCTCTTCCGGCTGGATCCTGAGCAGGCGCACGAGCTGGCGGTGCACGGCATGGCCCTGCTCGGGCGGATCGGGCCGGCGTGCCGCCTGCTCGAGCGGCTCACCCGGCTCGACCCGGCCCGGCACCGGCCGGTGCGGTGCCTCGGGCTCGAGTTTCCCAACGCCGTCGGGCTGGCGGCAGGCTTTGACAAGAACGGCTTCGCCTGGCCCGCGGCGGCGGCGCTTGGCTTCGGCCACGTCGAGATCGGCACGGTCACGTTTCACGCCCAGCCGGGCAACCCGCGGCCGCGGGCTTTTCGTTTCCCGGCGGAGAAGGCGGTGATCAACCGGATGGGCTTCAACAATCGCGGCGCCGCCGCGCTGGCCAAACGCCTGGCGCAACTCCCCGGGCCGGGGCAGCGCGCCATCCCCGTGGGCATCAACCTGGGCAAGAGCAAGGTGGTCCCGCTCGACCAGGCGGCGGACGATTACCTCGGCAGCTTCCGGCTGCTGGCGCCGCACGCGGACTACTTCGTCGTCAACGTCAGCAGCCCCAACACGCCCGGCCTGCGCGAGCTGCAGGAGGCCGCCTGGCTGCGGCCGCTGCTGGCCGCGCTGGTCGCCGAGAATCGCGACCTGGCGCACCGGCATCACCCGCGGCGGCCGCTGCTCCTGAAGATCGCCCCGGATCTGAGTTTCCCGCAGATCGACGCGGCCCTGGCGGTCATCGCGGAGCTCGGACTCGATGGCGTCGTCGCCACCAACACGACCCTCGAGCGACCGGGCGCGCTGGCCGGGGTGAGCGAGGCCGGCGGGCTCAGCGGGGCGCCGCTGCGGCGCCGCTCGACGGAAATCATCAACTACATCGCGCGCGCCACGGGCGGCCGCCTGCCGATCATCGGCGTCGGCGGCATCATGGACGAGGCGTCCGCCGGCGAGAAGCTCGATGCCGGCGCCACGCTGGTCCAGCTCTACACGGGACTCATCTATCGCGGGCCGTTTTTCGCCCGCGACGTCGCCCGCGCGCTGGCGCAGCGCCAGCGGTACTAAGATCGAACGGTCGGCCCCCCCGGCCGACCGCGGCCGGTCTGGAGACCGGCCCTCCACCCGTAGCTGCGGCTGCGGAGCGTGCCGGCCGCGCTAAATCACCCAGTCGGCCGGCTCGCCAACGAGCGATTCGCGGGACTGCCGCGCCCGGACGATCAGGTCATCGCCCTTGTAGTAGGCGATGCTGTTGGCGGGCATCGATTCGAGCAGCCAGACGTTGCCGCCGATGACGCAGTGCTCGCCGATGCGCGTGTCGCCGCCGAGAATGGTGGCATGGGCGTAGATGGTCACGTGGTCGCCGATGTCCGGATGGCGTTTGATGCCCTTCACCGGGTTGCCGGCGGTGTCGACCTCGAAGGATTTCGCGCCGAGCGTGACGCCCTGGTAGAGCTTCACGTGGTCGCCGATGGTCGCGCTCTCGCCGATCACGACGCCGGTGCCGTGGTCGATGAAGAAATGCGTGCCGATGGTGGCCCCGGGGTGGATGTCGATCCCGGTGCGTTCGTGGCCATACTCCGTGAGCATGCGTGGCAGGAGCGGCACGCCGAGCCGGTAGAGCTCGTGCGCGATGCGCTGGAGCGAGATCGCCAGCACGCACGGGTAGGCGAGGATGATCTCCTCGATGCTCCGCGCGGCCGGGTCGCCGGTGTACGCGGCCTGGACATCGGTCTGCACGACGCGCCGGACCTCGGGCAGGCGGTTGAAGAGCTCCGTGACGATGCGTTTGCCGTTCTGGGCGGGTGCGGGGTCGCGGCCGAAGCGGAGGCTTTTCTCGACCTCGGTGGCCAGGCGCCGGTCGATCTTGCCCAGGAGCCGGTCCAGCCACGCGGGCACATCGTCCTTTGCCAGGCACGAGCTCTCGAAGTAGCCGGGAAACAGCACGTGCATCAGGTCGCGCGCGAGTTCGCTGACCGTGTCCTGCGATGGCAGGTTGACCCCGTCGAGATGATTGATGCCGCCGTCGTGGGCATACGACTCGAGCAGGGCCTTCTTGATGGCGTCGGACTTCATCGGGGCCGAAGGTCCGCCAAAATCGCCCGACCGTCAAATGTGTTGGCGGGGTTTCCGGTCATACCGGGGCGGTGAAATACACGCCCACTCACCAGGGGGGCATGGGGCAAACGGCCGGCGCCTTCGATTTGCCGGGAGAAAGTGGAGGCTGGCGCGCCATGCGAAGCCACTCGGATCACGATTGGCGTGTAATGTCCTCCTTTGCCAAGGCTACGGAGGACATCCTTCGCCCTCGCTCCGCTCGGCGAAGCATGGTGCTCGGGACAGGACTCGAACCTGCACGCCTTACGGCACACGCACCTCAAACGTGTGTGTCTACCAATTCCACCACCCGAGCATTGGGCCGTGAGAACGGGCAGATAAGGTGAATCCCTCGGGCGTTGTAAAGCCCCGAAATGCGCTTGCTTCGCGGTTTCTTCTCGGGGCACACTGGGCTTTTACCGCGGGTCCGACCTGACGCTGCGGAACACCAAGCCACCATAAGACACTCACCGGGTAACCACGCCCGTTTTCCGCCCTTCCATGGACGACACCAAGCCCGCCAACGAACCCAATGAGTCGGGGTTGAACAAGATCGACCTCAGCCAGTTGGAGTCCTTCAGCTTCGGCACGCAATGGACTGAGGTTAAGCCGGTCTCGCCAGGTCGCCGTGAACGCGACTTCGAGCATGGCGACCGGGGCGAGCGCCGCGATCGGCGCGACGGACCCGGCGGACGGGGCGCGCCACGGGATCGGCGCGGGTTCCAAAAGGCGGCGGGGCCGGCCCCGGCCGGGGCGCCGGCGGCACCGGCGGGCGAGGGCGCAACGCAAGCCGGCGAACGCCGCCGCTTTGATCGCGGCGGGCCGAGCGGCTTCGAGCGCCGGCGTGATTTTCGCGGCGATCGCGGCGACGCGCGCGAGGGCGGGCCGCGTTTCGAGCGCGGGCCCTACATCAGCCCCTATTTCACCGCGACGTGCTACCCCGAGGACGTCGGCTTCGCCGCGATGGTCAAGGCGGTGCGTGCTTCCTGCCGCACCTACCAGTTGTTTGAAATCACGAAGGCCGTGCTCGAGAAGAACGAGCGCTTCGTCGTGGTCGTCCAGCGGGCCCGGCCCGCGCGGCAGGCCCGCCCGGAACGCGCCCCGGAGCCGGGCGACACACCCGCCGAGGCTGCGGCCCCGGCGCCCGCCGCCGAGAAGCCGGCGCCGCTCTACATGTCGCTGCCCGACCACCTGCCGTTCGACACGGAGGACGCCGCCATCCAGCACGTCCTGTCCAACAATCTCGGAGCGTTCTTCGACATGCAGGAGATCGAGGTCGAGGCGCCGAAGGGCAACTTTCCCATCATCAACAAATGCGGGATCACCGGCGAGCTCCTCGGGCCGCCGAACCACCACCGCTACCAGCAGATCCTGCAGCAACACCATGCGACCCGGCTCGGCCGGATGTCCTTCGAGCGGTTCCGCGAGAACATCATCTCCGTGCGCGAACCCGAGGTCATCGCCCAGTGGCAGGAGAAGATGAAGAAGGCGACGCGCTACACCTGGAAGCCACCGGTGGCCAAGCCCCCGACGACACCCCCCATCGAACCGGCCCCCGCGGCGCCCGCCGCCGCGGCTGCACCCGAGGCCGCCCCGGCGCCGGCGCCCGAGGCGACGCCCCCGGCGGCCGCGCCCGAGACCATTTCGTTCGACACGCTCGAGGACGCCCGCGTGTACCTGCTCGCCAACGCGCGCGATCGCGTGGTGCGGGCGGTCGACAGCGTGCGTTTCCACGGCAAGCTCATCGAGAAGCTGCCGCCGGGGGAAATCCGCCGGGCCATCGAGGGCCATGTCGAGCGCCAGCGCCGGTTCCCGCTCGACACCGCCAATGCCCTGCGCGGCCGGCTGCGCCGCGAGGGCTTCACAATCTTCAAGAAGGGCTCGCGCGGCGTCTCCTACGTGTGCGCGGTCAAGCGCCGCTTCCGCGTGCCCGGCCAGGCCTTCTCGGAAACGATCTCCACCCTCATCGATTTCATCGAGAAGAACCCGATGGTGCACGTGAAGGACCTGCCGAAGAACTTCCTCGGCATCGATCTCGCGGCGGCCTTGGCCGCCACGCCACTGCCGGAAGGCACGCCGCAATCACAAGCCCCATTCCTGGCCCTCGGCCCGGAACAGTCGGAGCGCCTGCGCAAGATGTCCAATGACCTGCGCTGGCTGGTGATGGAGGGCTACGTGACGGAATTTTCCGACGGGAAACTCTTCGCGCCGCCGCCCATGGCCCCGCAGGCCGCCCGGAAGGCCGAGTCGGGCGAGGAAGAGCACGATCCGGTCGACTTCCCCGAGGCACCCGCGCCCGCGGCACCCGAGGGGACGGCGCCGCCGCCGGCCGAGGCCGCGGCGGAACCCGCAGCCACGGCAGCGCCGGCCCCGGCGGCAGCGCCCGCCGAACCGGCCTCCGCGCCGGCCGCCAGCGAGACGCCCAAGCCGGAGAATCCCGCCTGACCCCGAGCCCGCTCTTTCGAGCGGGCTTTCTATTTTCCGGCCGGATCGCCAGCGCACGTTAGTTTAAGGTCCGCGCGTCTTCCTGGATTCTTCGCTGCGCTCAGAATGACACGCCTCGGGACTGACGCTCGAATGCTGTCATCCTGAGCGCAGCGAAGGATCCAGTTCAAATCGCGGCGGGCCTAGTGTGAGGCGTTTCGCATTCGGCGCGATGCAGCCCGGAACCGCCGGTCACCGCAGCACGATGCGGTGCCGGTCGTCCGCGGTGATCGACAACTCCACGTGCCAGGCATCCGGCGGGATCAGGCCGGCGATCTTTTCCGGCCATTCGACGGCGAGACAATAGGGAGTGATGAGAAACTCATCGAGCAGCAGCGACTCAAGCTGCTGCTCATTCTCGATCCGGTAGGCATCGAGATGGACGAGCCGGCGCGGCCGGCCGGCATGAATCTCGTAGATGGCGAACGTCGGGCTGGTCACCGGGTCGGTGACGCCGAGCCCCTGCGCGAGACCCTGCACAAACGTCGTCTTGCCCACGCCGAGGTTGCCGTGCAGCGCCACGGTGGCGTCGGCGGGGAGCTCGGCCGCCAACGCAGCGGCCAGCGCCCGCGTCTGTTCGGCCGATTCGGTCGTGACACCGGCGCGCAGCCTATCGCAGGTGTTCATAGCCATGATGGTCCTGCAGCGGGACCGCATCGACCGGCCGTTCGCCCGCCCGGACGAAGTTTCCGATCACGCAAAGGCCCGGGCCGCCAAACCGCCGGTGCCACGACGACGTGAGGCGCCGCGGATCGCCGCGGACGACGACCAGCAACTCGTAATCCTCGCCATCGCCGAGCGCGTGATCCAGCGGGCTGCGCCCGGAACGGCGGGCGGCCTGGCGCGCGGCCGGGCTGACCGGGATGGCCGCGGCGGACAATGACGGCACGAGGCCGGCGGGCGTGAGGTCGGCAAGGTCCTTGGCCAGGCCGTCGCTGATGTCCATCATCGCCACGACCTCCGGCCGGCGGGCCAGCCACGCGCCTTCGGCCAGCCGCGGCGTGAACCGGTGGTGGTGGCCGAGCCGACTGCCGCCGAGCGGGCCGGTCACGAGGATCCGGTCGCCCCGCCGGGCGCCCGCGCGGGTGACGACGCGGCCGGCGGCGGCCGAGCCGTGCAAGGTGAGGAAGGCGCCAAAAAACCCGGCCGGCGCCTGGGTGACGTCGCCGCCGACGATGCGCACGCCGAACCGCCGCGCGCAGGCGGCCAGGCCGCGATAAAACAGTTCCAGCCAGGCGAGGCTGGTGTCCGGCGCCAACGCCAGCGACACCACCGCGGCGACCGGCCGGCCGCCCATCGCGGCGATGTCGCTCAGGTTGCGCTTGAGGAGCTTGGCGCCCACCGCGCGCGGCGGCACGGCGGCGTCGAAGTGCTGGCCGAAGATGACCGGGTCCGTCGTGACCAACGCGGCGTGCCGGCTCGCGGGCAGCACCGCGCAGTCATCGCCGATGCCGAACGGGGCGCGGGGCGAAGCGGCCCCCAGCCAGCGCCTGATCGCACCGATGAGCTTGCGTTCGCCCTGGCTGGCGACCGACCGCGACCGGCGTGAAGTGAAGGGCGTCATGGCATCACGACAAACCGGCCAAGACGATGAGCACGGTGTTCAGGTTGAACAAAGCGTGCGCGACGATGGGCACGACGATCGACCCGGTGGCCTCGTAGGCCACCGCCAGGCACATTCCGAACAGGGCCAGCGGCACGAAGCTCGCCAGGTTTTGGTGGAGCGCGCCGAACAGGCACCCGCTCAGCACCAACGCCCAGGGGCGGCCCAGCTTTTGCCGGCAGAACCGATAGAGCCCGGCGCGGAACAGGAATTCCTCATAAACGGGCGCCAGCCCGCACGCGATGAGAAGCAGGGCGGTGACCACCCACGGCGACTTCGCATTGGCGAAGATCGCGATGAGGTCCTGCGGCTCGTCCGGCAGGTGCAGCGCGCGCAGCAGCAGCGTCCAGCCGGCGTTGACGGCCACGATGAGCGGCAGCGACACGACCCACGCGGCGGCGCCGATGAGCAGGGCCTTGGGCCACGGCAATGCCGGAACAACGGCGTCCGGCGGCGAAACCGCGGCGGGCGAAAGGTCCGCCTCACCTCCGCGCCAGGTGCGCTGCATCTGGTGGAACAGCCACCAGCCGACCAGGCCGCCGCCGTCGAGGCCGAGGCCGTTCACGACCAGCTGCAGCGGAACGCGGTCGGAGCCGCCGTCGACGTGGCGGGCGAGGAGGTTCAGGACGATGGAAAAGAAGACGCCGGCGCCGAAGATCAGCAGCACGAAAATCAGGAACTCGGCCAGGGTGACCGGCCACGGCGGGAGCGGCCGCGGCCCGAGCCAGCGTTCGCGGCGCGCCGGCTGCGAGACGACCCGAAACAGGACGAAAGCGCCCAGCAGCAGGAGACCCAGTTCAAAGGCACTAATGACGATTTCGACCGGTTCGGTGGGCATGGAGTCGCCCCATCCTTGCCGGTCCCGGCGGCAAAAACCAACCCGAATCGCCCGGGCACATCAGGGTGTTGCCCGCACTCCGTGCCGGCAATACTCACACGACTGAACGCTACACCCAGGTGCGACACACCCCGTCGCTTCGCGCCACCCTTCTTGGTCGAGGGGACCAAGGCAGCGTTGACGAAGTTCCCCTCCAGCAAGAGGGGTGCCCGCCAGGGCGGGGTGGGTTGGGTTTGGCGGCGTGACGGCAGCGTACCGCTCAGGCGCGCCAGACCTCGTCGCCCACGTCCCAGCCGCGGCGAGCCGGCTGGCGGACGATGTGCGCGAGGTCGTCGTGATTGGTCACGCGCATGTTCGCGGCGTCCCATTCGATGTCGCGATTCGTGCGCTGCGCCATGACGCCGACGAGCGCCATCTCGGTCAGGCGCGCGGAATAGTCGAAGTTGGAGCCGGGCAGCGGGCCCTCGCCCTTGATGGCGCGGATCCACTCCTGGAACGGCCCGCCGACGACGCGCGGGATTTTCTTTTCCGGCAGGTGACGGCGGAAGTCATTCCACACCTCGGTCGGCAGCAGCTCGGGACTGTCGGGGCGCGGGCCGGTCATGAGCGTGAGCTTGTCTCCCACCATCAGCATGCCGCTCTGCGGGAATTCCTTCTTCCGGTCCCAGTCGAGCGGCGCCGGCGGGTGCTGGCCGCCATCGTACCAGTGCAGCGCGACGGGCGGCTTGTCGCCGCGGGCGGGAAACTCGAACTTCAGGTGCGAGGAGCGCGGCACGTAACCCTCGTGGATCGGCTCGAGGTTGATGACCGACACGCGCGTGGGCGCGTCGAGGTCGAGCGCCCAGAAGGGTGCGTCGAGCGTGTGGCAGGCCCAATCGCCGAGCTCGCCGCAGCCGAAATCCCAGAAGCCGCGCCAGATCAACGGCGCGTAGCCCGGGCTGTAAGGGCGCTTCTTGCACGGCCCGAGCCACAGGTCCCAGTCCAGCGTGGGCGGCACCGGCGCCTCGGGCGGCGGGAACGAAGCCGGGATGCGGAAATAGGGCGCCTTGACGAAGTCGGGACCCGCGAACCAGGCGTGGACCTCGCGCACCTCGCCGATGACGCCCGCCTCGTACCATTCCTTGACGTAGCGGATGCCCTCGGTCGCGTGTCCCTGGTTGCCCATCTGGGTGATGACATTGAAGTGCTTCGCCGCCCGGCGCAGCGTGCGCGCCTGCCAGATGTCGTGCGTGAGCGGCTTCTGCACGAAGACGTGCTTGCCGTGCGCCATCGCCGTGTACGCGGCCGAGAAATGGATGTGATCCGGCGTGGAGACGACCACGGCGTCGATCTCCTTGTGCATCTTGTCGAGCATCACACGGAAGTCCTTGAAGCGTTTTGCGCCGGGATACTTGGCAAACGCCTCCGCCGCGCGGGCGTCGTCGACATCGCACAGCGCAACGTAGTTCTCCCCCTCGCAGCCGGTGAAGGCCATCTCGGCGATGCCGCCCGCGCCGATGAATGCCAGGTTCAGCCGGCGGCTGGCCGGCGTGCCCGTCTGGGCGATGGCGAAGCGCGGCAGGGCGAAAAGCGACGATGCGGCTAGGGAGGTTTTGACGAAATCGCGGCGGGAGAGCGGGGCGGGGTGACTCATGGGTACGGCGGGGTTGCGCCTGCACTGAACGGAGCCGCGCGGCGCCGTTCAAGTCCCGAGTCGGGAAATCCGGTCAAACAAGAGAGCGCGAAGTCGTCCGATCGCCGTCATCGTAGGGGCGCGGCTCGACCACGCCTTCGGCCCCTGTAGCGGCGGTCGATGACCG
>DASZXO010000041.1:0-32746 GCA_035545835.1 Lacunisphaera sp. | reverse complement strand
GTGAGCGTCAGAGTTCAGTGATGATTTGAAATCCGGAAATCGGGGACGGGCGGTAAGGCACAGCATCAGCTCGCATCATCACATGGAAAACAGCAAGCTCTACGTCGGGAACCTTCCCTTCGCTAGCACTGCCCAGGACCTCGAGGCCCTGTTTGGTCAGGTCGGAACCGTCAGCGTGGTCGAAATCATCTTCGACAAATTCACCGGCCGTTCGCGCGGCTTCGGCTTTGTCACGATGGGCAGTCCCGAGGAGGCCCAGAAAGCCGTCGAGAAGTTCCACGGCTTTGAAATGGAGGGCCGGGCCCTGGCCGTGAACATCGCGCGTCCGCGCGAGGAACGCCCGCCGCGTTCGTTCGGCGAGGGCGGCGGTGGTGGTGGCGGCTACCGGGGTGGTGGCGGCGGCCGGGGCGGTCGCGGCGGCGGTGGTGGCTATCGCGGCGGTCGCGGTGGCGGCGGCGGTGGTTACCGCGGCGGCGGCGGAGACCGCGGCGGCGGCTACGGCCGCGAATAAGCGTCCCCTGCCCTTTGGCATCCTTTCCAAGGCCGGACTCGCGTCCGGCCTTTTTTGTCGCCGGCGCCGGAGCCTAGAGGAGCGTCCCGCGCATGATCATCAGCGCCACGCTGAAATAGATGATCAGCCCGGTCACGTCCACGAGCGTCGCGATGAAGGGCGCACTGGAGGTCGCCGGGTCGAACCCGAGCCGCTTGATGATCAACGGCAGCATCGAGCCCATGAGCGAGCCCCAGAGCACGATGCCGACCAGCGCCACGCTGACGGTCGTGGCCACCAGCACCCAGTGTTCGCCATAGGTGTTGGGCGACAGCAGCGACCAGAGGGTGATCCGGAGGAAGCCGATGGCACCCAGGATGGCGCCGAGGGCGAGCCCGGCGACCAGCTCGCGCCGCATGATCTTCCACCATTCGCGCAGGCGGAATTCGCCCAGGGCCAGCGCGCGGATGACGAGCGTCGCGGCCTGCGAGCCGGCGTTGCCGCCGGAACTGACCACCAGGGGCAGGAACAGCGACAGCACGATGGCCTTCGCCATCTCGCCCTCGTAATATTTCAGGGCCGTGGCGGTCAGCATTTCCCCGAGAAACAGGATCACCAGCCAGCTCGCCCGCTTCTTCACCATCTTGTGCAGGGCGATCGTCGTGTAGGGCTCGTCGAGCGCCTCGCTGCCGCCGAGCTTCTGGATGTCCTCCGTGGCCTCCTCGCTGGCGACGTCGAGCATGTCGTCCGCGGTGACGATGCCGATGAGCTTGTTCTCATGGTTCGTGACGGGCAGCGCGATCCGGTCGTACTTGCGGAAGACCTGCAGCGCCTTCTCGCGGTCGTCGGCGGGCGAGAGCGTGGCGAAGTTGCCGTCCATCAGCGCGCTGACCTTCGTGTCGGGCGCCGAGAGCAGGAAGCGCCGCACCCGGATGTCGTCGAGCAGGTGGCCGCCCTCGTCCGTCACGTAGATCATGCTCAGGGTCTCGCGGTCGAAGCCATGCTCGCGGATGTACTCGAGGGCCTCGCGCACGGTCCAGTCGGCGTGCACCGCGACGAAGTCGAGCGTCATCATGCGGCCGACGCTGTGCTCGGGATAGGCGAGCAGGTCCTGCGTGATCTTCCGTTCCTCGGGCGTCAGCAGGCAGATGAGCTGCATCGCGAGGTCCAGCGGGAGCTGGTTGAGGAATTCCGTGCGGTCGTCGGGCGAGAGGTCGTTGAGCAGCGCGGCGGCCTGCGGCTGCGTGAGCGTCTTCAGCAGCTTGTGCTTCGCGTTGTGGTCGAGGTAGGCGAAGACGGCGGCGGCGAGTTCCTTGGAGCAGCCGCGGAAGAGCATCGCCAGCTGCTCCACCGGCAGCTCCGCCAGGATCGGGGCGACGTCGGCGGGCAGCCAGGGAGCGAGCTTCGCCTTCAGCGCGCCGTAATCCTTGTTCGCGATGAGCGTGGAAATATCCGCCCTGAACGTGGAAGCTGCGGTCATGCCGGCACGGTACGAATTGAACCGGCCGGCGCAACCTGGTTCCGCCGCACCCGCCGGCGCGACGGCCCGCCGCCCGGCGCAAGTGACGAAGAGGTGAAAAAGGGTCGCGCGCCGCGATCGCAATTCGTGCGCCACAAATGCGCTTGAGACTGGAAGGCCCCGTGCTGACATCGCTGGCGTGGGGTTTGATCCGACCCTTTTCACGGCCAACGAATCCGGGCTGCTGGCGCAGCTGGGCTCCTCCGCCAATGGCCACACCACGGCCACGGCGGCCGCCGCCCGGGCGGCGCACGGACCCAACACGGTCGCGGCGGGCGGCCGGCAGAGCTTCCTGCGCGACCTGCTGCAGCGGTGCCGCAACCCGCTGGTGATCCAGCTGCTGGTCATCGCCGCGGTCTCCTACCTCATGGGCGACCTGCGATCGACCGTCGTCGTGGGCGGCATGGTCTTCCTCAGCGTGGTGTTGTCGTATGTCCAGGAGGCCCGGTCCACCCGCGCCGTGGAAAAGCTGCAGAAGATGGTGAAGACGACCGCCACGGTGCTCCGGGACGGTCGCGAGACCGAGGTGCCCCTCGAAGAGGTCGTGCCCGGCGACGTCGTCATCCTCGCCGCCGGCTCGCTCATCCCGGCCGATCTCCGCGTCCTCGCCACGAAGGATTTCTTCGTCACGCAGTCCGCGCTCACGGGCGAGTCGATGCCGGTGGAGAAGACGCCGGACCCGAACCAGCCGGCCGGCCGCGCCCCCTTCGAGTTCACGAACGCCTGTTTCATGGGCAGCAACGTCCTCAGCGGCTCGGCGCGCGGCGTCGTGGTCGCCACCGGCGAACGCACCTACTTCGGGGCGCTGGCGCAGAAACTCATGGCGAAACGGGAGGCCACCAGTTTCGACCAGGGGATCAAGAACTTCACCTGGCTGATGATCCGGTTCATGGTCGTGATGGTCTCGATCACGTTCCTCATTGTCGGGCTGACCAAGCACAACTGGGCCGAGGCGCTGCTCTTTTCCCTCTCCGTCGCCGTCGGCCTCACGCCCGAGATGCTGCCCATGATCATCACCGTCTGCCTGTCGAAGGGCGCGCTGATGATGTCGCGAAAGAAGGTCATCGTGAAGCACCTCCACGCCATCCAGAACTTCGGCGCCATGGACGTGCTGTGCACCGACAAGACCGGCACGCTCACCCAGGACCACGTGGTCCTGGAGCGCTACGTCGACGTCACCAACCGCCAGAGCGACGACGTGCTGCGCTACGCCTACATGAACAGCTTCTACCAGACCGGACTGCGCAACCTCCTCGACCGCGCCATCCTCGCGCACACCGACCTCGACGTGGAACGCAACTGCCGGAAGGTGGACGAGATTCCGTTCGACTTCCGGCGCCGGCGCATGTCCGTCGTCATCGACCACGAGGACCGGCACGTCCTCATCTGCAAGGGGGCCGTCGAGGAGGTCGCCGCCGTCTGCGAGAACTACCAGGTCGACGAGGACATCAATCCGCTCATCCGGCTGATCCGCGACGACCTGATGGACGAATACCGGCACCTCAGCGCCGACGGCTACCGCGTCCTGGCCATCGCCTACCGTGAGTTCGACCGCGCCAAGCAGAACTTCACCGTCGCCGACGAGTCGGACATGATCCTCCTCGGCTACATCGCGTTCTTCGACCCGGCGAAGGAAACCTCCGCCAAGGCCATCGACGCGCTCACGCGGTCCGGCGTGGCCGTGAAGATCCTGACCGGCGACAACGAGCTCGTCACCCGGAAGGTCTGCAGTGATGTCGGGATGCCCATCGCCAGGATCGTCACCGGGCCGCAGCTGGCGGCGCTGGACGACGCCGGCTTCGCCCGCGAGGTCGACGAGGCCAACGTCCTCGCCCGCCTGACCCCGGATCAAAAGGAAAAGGTCAT
This sequence comes from Lacunisphaera sp., assembly GCA_035545835.1. Lineage (GTDB taxonomy): Bacteria > Verrucomicrobiota > Verrucomicrobiia > Opitutales > Opitutaceae > Lacunisphaera. The sequence continues at coordinate 28,871 of DASZXO010000041.1, read as the reverse complement.
CAAGACCCTCCGCGCCCAGGGCCACGTGGTGGGCTTCATGGGCGATGGCATCAACGACGTGCTGGCGATGAAGGCGGCGGACGTCGGCATCTCCGTGGATACGGCCGTCGACGTGGCGAAGGAATCCGCCGACATCATCCTGCTCGAGAAGAGCCTCCTCGTCTTGGAGGACGGCCTCATCGAGGGCCGGAAGGTCTTCGGCAACATCGTCAAGTACATCAAAATGGGGGCCAGTTCGAACTTCGGCAACATGTTCAGCGTGGTGGGCGGCGCCTATTTCCTGCCCTTCCTCCCGATGGCGCCGATCCAGGTGCTGGTGAACAACCTCCTCTACGACTTCTCGCAGGTCGGCATCCCGCTCGACCACGTCGACGAGGAATACCTTGCCCGCCCGCGCCGCTGGAACATCAAGAGCATCCGGAACTTCATGGTCTTCATCGGGCCGATCAGTTCGATCTTCGACTATGCGACGTTCTTCCTGATGCTCTATTTCTTCGGTTGCTCGGCCTACCGCGCGGCGGGAGCAAGCCCGGAGGCGCAGGGGCACTGGGAGCGGCTCTTCCACACCGGCTGGTTCGTGGAATCGCTGCTCACGCAGACCCTCATCGTCCACATCATCCGCACCCACCGGATCCCGTTCCTGCAAAGCCGCGCGAGCAGGACCATGAGCTTCACCACGCTTCTCATCATGGCGCTCGGCTGCTGGCTGCCGTTCTCGCCGCTCGCGCACGTGCTCGGCTTCGAGCCGCTGCCACCCGCCTTCTTCGCCTGGCTCGCGGCATTCCTGCTCGCCTACAGCGTGCTGACCCACACCGTAAAGATGTGGTTCGCCCGAAAATTCGGCCCTGACTGACCATGCGCAGCATCCTCAACGCCCTGCAGGACGGGCGGCTCTTCGAGCTGCCGGACGCCGGCAAAGACCGGGCGCTCGAATTCCTCGCGCGCATTCTCGACGCCAATCCCGACATCGTCGTGGGCACCGACACCATCGAGGAGGTCAAGAAGCGGGAGCGGGAGTGCAACACCGGCATCGGCCTGGGCGTGGGCATCCCGCACATCCGCGCGCAACGCGAGGAGGGCGAGCTGTTCTGCGCGATCGGCTGGTCGCCCCCGGGCATCGATTACGGGGCGGCCGACGGCCAGCATGTGCACCTCGTCGTGATGTACTACATCCCCGGCGCGCAGAAGAACGTCTACCTCAAGGAGGTCTCGATTCTCTTCAAGGCGATCCGCAAGACCGGCGGCATCGAGCCGGTCGCGCATGCCCCCGACCTGAACGCCGTGCGCAACCAGCTCCTCGACTGGGTGAGCGCCGCCATGGGCGAAACCGGCCCGGAGGCCGTCGCCCGCATGATCAAGCTCGACGTGAAGCAGACCCAGGCCGGCCCGGCGGCGGCCGCCGCGCCGCTTCCCGCCGTGCCCGCAGGGGCGGCGCTGCGCACCGAGGGCAAGGCCGCCGCCTTCCAGGTGCTGCATCACGCCTCGGGCGCGGTCACGGTGCTTGCCACCGATGCCGCCTGGGTGGGCGCCCTGGAGAAGGACTCGACCCTGGCGACCCGCCTCGCCACGAGCCTGCCATTTTCCCTCGAGGGCAGACAGGTGTTCGTGGTGGCCTCGACCCCCTACGCCGCCGGGCGGGTGCTGTATTCGTGCGTGGCGATTCCGCTCGCGCCCTGAGGCGCGAGCGGCGCCATCCCGGCTGGCCCTCCCTCCCGGGCGACAGCGCCCCGCAACATTCCGGCTTGACTCAGGAAACTCTAAATACTCTATGAGTTTCCTCCGCTTCCCATGCCCTCCTCCGCTGACCTTGCCATCCGCGCCCGCGTGCTGGCCGCCGCCCGCCCGCTGCTCTTCGCGCACGGCTACAGCGCGCTGACGATGGACGACCTCGCCCGCGAGCTGGGGATGAGCAAGAAGACGCTCTACGTCCATTTCCCGAGCAAGGACGCGCTCGTCGAGGCGCTCCTCAACGCCTTCGTCGCCGAGGTGCGGGGGTCGGCCGAGGCGCTGTTCAACGACCGCACGCTCAGCTTCACCGCCAAGCTGCACCGCTTCAGCGAGGCGATGGTGCAGCGCTTCACGCGGATCGGGCCGCACGTCTTCCGCGACCTGCAGCGGTCGGCCCCGCACATGTACCGCCGCATCGAGGAGCTGCGGCACAACAACATCCCCCACGTCTTCGGCCGGCTCGTGCGCCAGGGCCAGGCCGAGGGCATGATCCGCCCCGACCTCGATCCGGACTTCGCCATCGAGTTTTGGCGCCCGGCCATCCAGAGCCTCATGCACCCCGACACGCTGGAGCGGCTCCACCTGCAGCCCGACCAGATGTTTTCCCAGGCGGTCGACCTCTTCTTCCACGGCTTGTTCACGCCCGCCGGGCGCAAAGACCATGAAAAACACGTCCCCTCCTGAACGCGCCCTTCGCGGCGCCCTCCTCGCCGGCCTCGCCCTCGCCAGCCTGCTCCTCGGGGCCTGTGCGCGCGCGCCCGGCGCCCGCGCCGGCGACCTCGTGCTCTCCGGCAACCTCGAGGTCAACGACACCCAGCTCGGCTTCAAGGCCTCCGGCCGCGTCGTCGAGCGCGCCGTGGCCGAGGGCGACCACGTCGCCGCCGGCCAGCTCATCGCGCGGCTCGACGACGCGGAGCAGCAGGCGCAGCTCGCCCTGCGCCGCGCCGAGCTTGCCGCCGCCGAGGCCGCGCTGGCGGAAATGGTCGCCGGCTCGCGGCCCGAGGAGATCGCCGCCGCCGCCGCCGCGGTCCGCAGCGCCGAGGCCGAGCGCGACCGCGCGCAGCTCGACTTCAAGCGCCAGGAGGAACTGCTCGGCCACGAGGCGATTTCCAACCGCGAGTTCGAGGCCGCGCAGGCCCAGCTCAAGGTCGCCGTGGCCCGCGCCAGCGAGGCCGCCGAGCGGTTGAAGCTCGTGCAGGCCGGCCCGCGGGCCGAGCAGATCACCCAGGCGCGCGCGCGCGTCGAGCAGGCCCGGGCCGCCGTGGCGCTCGCCACGACGCTGCTCGACAACACCCGGCTCGTCTCGCCGCTCACCGGCACCGTGCTCTCCCACAACATCGAGCCGGGGGAGTTCGTCTCGCCGGGCACGCCCGTGGTCACGGTCGCGGACACGACGCACGTGTGGGTCCGCGCCTACCTCGACCAGCCCGACCTCGGCCGCGTCCGCCACGGCCAGAAGGTCGTGGTGCGCACCGACAGCTTCCCGGGACGCGATTTCGAGGGCACGGTCGGCTTCATCGCCTCCGAGGCCGAATTCACGCCCAAGACGGTGCAGACGCCGAAGGAGCGCGTGAAGCTGGTGTTTCGCCTGAAGGTCGACGTCGCCAACCCGAAGGACGAGCTGAAGCCCGGCATGCCGGCCGACGTGATCCTGCCCGCCGCGAGCTGAGCGCGCCCCGCCATGCCCGCGCCCGCCATCCATGCCACCGGCCTGCGCCGCGCCTTCGGCGACCTCGTCGCCGTCGACGGCCTCGACCTGGAGGTCGCCGCGGGCGAGATCTTCGGGCTCGTCGGGCCGGACGGCGCGGGCAAGACGACGACGATGCGGATGCTCACCGGCATCCTGCCGCCGAGCGGCGGCTCCGCGCAGGTCGCCGGCTGCGATGTCGTGCGCGACGGCGAGCGGCTGCGCGAGCACATCGGCTACATGAGCCAGCGCTTCGGCCTCTACCCGGACCTGACCGTCGCGGAGAACATCGATTTCTACGCCGACATCTACAGCGTCCCGGCGCGCGAGCGCGCCGGGCGCACCGAGCGCCTGCTCGCCTTCAGCAACCTGACCCCGTTTCGCCAGCGCCTCGCGGGCAACCTCTCCGGCGGCATGAAGCAGAAGCTCGGCCTCGCGTGCGCCCTGATCCACACGCCGCGCGTGCTGTTCCTCGACGAGCCGACGAACGGCGTCGACCCGGTGTCGCGCCGCGATTTCTGGCGCATCCTCTACCAGCTCGTCCGCGAGGGCGTGACGCTGTTCGTCTCCACCGCCTACCTCGACGAGGCCGAGCGCTGCAACCGCCTCGCGCTCCTGCACGAGGGCAAACTTCTCGGGCTCGGCACGCCCGCCGAGGTGAAGGCCATGATGCCGGGCGCCCTGCTGGAGCTGCGCACCTCGGCGCCGCGCCGGACCGCCTCGCTGCTGCGGGAGAAGCTCGCGGGCGTCACCGTGGGCCTGTTCGGCGACCGCGTCCACCTCGCGGCGCGCGACGCCGCCGGCGTCGAGCCGCGGGTCCGCGCCCTCGTCGCGGAGGCCGGCTTCGATTTCATTTCGCTCCGGCCCATCGAGCCGTCGCTCGAGGACGTCTTCGTGGCCGTGCTCGCGGACCGCGCCCCGGCCGCCTGACCCGCCCCGCCATGCGCGCCCTGCCCACCAGCACCGAGAACATCGTCGAGGTCGAGGACCTCGAGAAGCGCTTCGGCTCGTTCCGGGCCGTCGCGGGGGTCACGTTCTCCGTCCGCCGCGGCGAGATCTTCGGGTTCCTCGGACCGAATGGCGCCGGCAAGTCCACCACCATCCGGCTGCTGTGCGGATTGCTCACGCCCACCGGCGGCCGCGGCCGGGTCGCGGGCTTCGACATCGTGCGGGAGACGGAGAAGATCCGCACGCGGATCGGCTACATGAGCCAGAAGTTCTCCCTCTACGACGAGCTCACGGTCGAGGAAAACATCGATTTCTACAGCGGCATCTACCGGCTGCCGCGCGAGAAGAAGGGCCCGCGCAAGGACTGGGTCCTGGCCATGGCCGGGCTGCGCGAGCACCGGCGCTCCCGCACCGGCGAGCTGTCCGGCGGCTGGAAGCAGCGCCTCGCCCTCGGCTGCGCCGTCCTGCACGAGCCGCCCATCCTCTTCCTCGACGAGCCGACCTCCGGCGTCGACCCGAACAGCCGCCGCCAGTTCTGGGAGCTGATCTACGCGCTGTCCGGCCAGGGCGTCACCGTGTTCGTGACGACGCACTACATGGAGGAATCGGAGTACTGCGACCGGCTCGGCATCGTGTACCGCGGCGAGATCATCGCCCTGGGGACGCCGCGCGAGCTGAAGACCCAACACATGCCCGAGGCCGTGCTCGAGCTCGACTGCGACCGGCCCAACGACGCCATGCTGGCGCTCGAGCGCCTGCCCGCGGTCAAGGAAGTGGCGCTGTTCGGCAAGGGCCTGCACGTCGTCGCCGCCGATCCCGCTGCGGCGGACGGCGCGATCCGCGCGGAGCTGGCCGCCCGCCGCTTCCGGCTCGGTCGCCTCGAGCGGATCACGCCCACGCTCGAGGACGTGTTCGTCTCGCTCATCGAGGCGCGCGACCGCGCCGGCGCGGCGCAGGCGGAGGTGCGCTCATGAACCTCCGCCGCCTGCTCGCCGTTGCGCGCAAGGAGTCGCTGCACATCCGCCGCGATCCGCGCAGCCTCATCCTCGCGGTGGGCATCCCGATGCTGATGCTCTTCATGTTCGGCTACGCGCTGACGCTCGACGTCGACCGGGTGCCGTTCGTCGCGTGGGACCAGAGCCGCACGCCCGAGAGCCGCGAGTTCCTCGCGCGCTTCGCCGCCACCCGGTACTTCGAGTACCGCGGGCCGGTCGCCGGCTACGCCGCGCTGGAACGAGCGATCGACACCCGCGAGGCCATGCTCGCGCTCGTCGTCCCGCCGGAGTTCGCCCGGGCGACGGCCGCGGGCCGGGGCGTGACCGTCCAGGCCCTCGTCGACGGCACCGACGCCAACACCGCCGGCATCGTGCTCGGGTATGCCGGCGCCATTGCCACCGCGTACGACCAGCAGTTGTTGTTCGACGAGGTCCGGCGGCTCACCGGCCGGCCGCCGGCCGCGGCGATCGACCTGCGCACGCGGGTCTGGTTCAACGCCGACCTCGAGAGCAGGAACTTCATCGTGCCGGGCATCATGGCGGTGATCATGGGCCTGATCGCCGCGCTGCTGACCTCGCTCACGATCGCGCGCGAATGGGAGCGCGGCACGATGGAGCAGCTCATCTCCACGCCGGTGAAGCGCGCCGAGCTGATCCTCGGCAAGCTCCTGCCTTACGTCGCGATCGGGCTGGCCAACATGGTCATCGCCGTGCTCATGACGGTGTTCCTCTTCACCGTGCCGCTGCGCGGCAGCGTGGTCCTCCTCTTCGCCGTGGGCACCGTGTTCGTCATCGGCACGCTCGCGCAGGGCGTGCTCATCAGCACGGTCGCCCGCCAGCAGCTCCTCGCCAGCCAGATGGCGATGATCTCGACGTTCCTGCCCGCGTTCCTGCTCTCCGGGTTCGCCTTCGCCATCGCGAACATGCCCGTGGCCGTGCAGGCCGTCACCTACATCGTGCCGGCGCGCTATTTCGTGGCCCTCGTCAAGGGCATCTTCCTGCGCGGCGTCGGGCTGGCCGTGCTCTGGCCGGACGCCCTTTTCCTCACCGTTTTCGCGCTGGTCGCGATCGCGATCTCGATCCGCCAGACCCGCAAGACCCTCGGCTGAACATGGGCGAACGCATCCTCACCATCCTGCGCAAGGAGTTCCGCTCCATCTTCCGCGACCCGCGGATGCGCGTCGTCATCATCGGCGTGCCGCTGATCCAGACGCTGGTCTTCGGCTACGCCGTTTCGCTCGACGTGCGCCATGTCCGGCTGGCCGTGGTCGACCGCGACGAGACGCCCGCCAGCCGCGCGCTCGTCGCGCGCTTCACCGGCTCGAACTACTTCGATGCCATCGCCCGCACGCCGGACGCCGGCGCGGCCCGCGCCCTGGTCGATGCGGGCAACGCCGCCGCGATCCTCCAGGTCAACGCCGGCTATGAGCGCGACCTGCGCGGCGGCCGGCCCGCCGCGGTCCAGCTCGTGGTGGACGGCTCGGATTCCAACACCGCGCGCTTCGTTGTGAACTACGCCCAGCAGATCGGCGCTGCCGCGAACACGGACTTCCTGTTCGACCAGCTGCACCGGCGGGCCGGGCCCGCCCTGGCCGGCGGGCGGGTGACGCTCGCCACCCGGGCGTGGTTCAACGCCGACCTCGAGAGCCGGAACTACTACGTGCCCGGCATCATCGCCATGCTCGTGATGCTCGTCAGCCTGATGCTCACGAGCATGGCCATCGTGCGCGAGAAGGAGGTCGGCACGATCGAGCAGATCATGGTGACGCCGATCCGGCCGGTGGAGTTCATCCTCGGCAAGTGCGCGCCGTTCGCCGTCATCGGCTTCGTCAACACCGCGATGGTCGCGGCCGTCGCCCTGCTGTGGTTCCAGATCCCCTTCCGCGGCAGCTTCCTGCTCCTGCTGCTGGGCGTCGCGCTCTTCCTCCTCAGCACGCTGGGCATCGGGCTCTTCATCTCGACCGTCAGCCAGACGCAGCAGCAGGCGATGATGACGACCTTCTTCTTCTTTTTTCCCGCGATGCTCTTCTCCGGGTTCATCTTCCCCATCCCGAACATGCCGCCCGTGATCCAGTGGCTCAGCCTGCTCGACCCGCTGCGCTACATGCTGGTCGTGATCCGCGGGGTGTTCCTCAAGGGCGTCGGCTTCGACGTGCTCTGGGCGCAGTTCGCCGCGCTCGCCGCGCTGGGCGTGGTCGTCATGACCTTCGCCGTCGGCCGCTTCCACAAAAACCTCTCCTGATCCGCCGCCCTTCCCGCCATGAAGACGCCGTCCTTCCTCCTCCTCCTCGCGCTCCTCGCCGCACCCGCCGCCCGCGCCCAGTCCGCCCCCCCGCCGGCCCCGGGCCCGGCGATCGGGCTGACCCTCGACGACTGCCTGAAGCTTGCCGCGGCGCAACAGCCCGCGCTGGCCGCCGCGCAGGCCGGGGTGACCGCCGCCGAGGCCGCCGTGGGCGAGGCGCACGCGCCGTATTACCCGTCGGTCGACTTCAATGCCGGCTACCATCGCTGGCAGCGCCGGGCCTTCCTGCCCTCGGGCCTGGTGCTCCCCGGGCGGCCCCTGCCCGAGCTGATCGGGCCGCTCGACGACTGGACCGGCGGACTGAGCTCGCGCGTGACGCTCTACGATTTCGGCGAACGCCGCGCGGGGCTCGACGCCGCCGTGGCCCGTCGCGCGGCAGCCTCGGCGGACGCCTCCGCGGCGCAGGCGGACGTGCGCCTTTCGGTCCAGACCGCCTTCTACACGCTGGCGGCCGCCGAGGACATGCAGGTGGTGGCGCAAAAAAACCTCGACCGCACGCAGCGCCACCTGCACCTCGCGGAAGCCCGCCGCCAGAGCGGCGCCGTGCCACAGGCCGACGTGCTGCGCATGCAGGCCGAGGTCGCGGCGGCCGACCTCCAGGTGATCGGCGCGCGCAGCCGCGTGCGCATCGCCACCGGCCAGCTCAACACCGCCATGGGCCGGCCGGCGGAGACGGCACTGACCATCGCCCCGCCGGCGGTCGCGCCACCGCCCACGGACGCCACCGATCCGGCCGCCGCGGCGGACCGCGCCCTCGCCCACCGCCCCGAACTCGCGTCCGCAGAGAAACGCACCGAGGCCGCCAAGGCCGGCGTGACCGCCGCGCGCGCCGCGAGCACGCCGAAGCTTCGCGCCGACGGCTCGTACGGCTGGAACGATACCGGCTTTCTGCCGGAAACGCGCGAATGGCAGGCCGGGCTTTCGATCGACCTGCCGGTGTTCGACGGCGGCAGCCGCGCGCACCGCCTCGCCCGCTCCCGGGCCGAGCTGGCGCGCGAGGAGTCGCGACTGGAGGCGCAGCGCCTGCAGGTCCGCCAGGAAGTCTGGGCCGCCGCCACTGAGCTTGACCGGACCTGGGCATCGATCGCCGCCAATGAGACGGCCGTGAAAGCCAGCGAGGAAAGCCTGCGTGTCGTGCAGGAACGTTACGAATCCGGCGCGGCCGTGATCACCGATCTGCTCGATACGCAGACCGCGCTCGCCCGGGCGGAAGCCTCGCTCGCCGGCGCGCGCTGGGATTATCTCGCGGCCCGGGCGGCGTATGATCGCGCGACTGGGGCGTCACCGTAGTTCTTCTCGATTCAGCTCGACTCTGGTAGGGCGCGGACTCCGGTCCGCGCCGCACCCGGCGGCGAGCGGAGTCGCCGCCCTACCTCTCGGAGCACATCGGCCCCACCCCTAGAAATGCTGGTGTGAATCCGGCAGAGGAGTCCCTTGGCCGGTCCAGTCATAGGGGCCGGGACCCGCGGCAAACGTCGCATCGGAGGTCATGTTCCGGGCCTCCTGCCCCACTGCAGCGAGATCCTTGTGCAACAGATCGTCGAGGAGTTCGCGTCCGCGCGCGGTCGCCTCGGCCCGGGCCGCCTCGATCACTTGCCCAACCAACGGATGGTAGGGCGCGTTGTAAGCGAGCAGCATCATGGTTGCGGCCGCGGCGCCGTTGCGTCCTCGCGACCCGTCATTGCTTTGGATCGGGTCGACCAGCGCACGCAAGAAGGCTTGGTCGCCGGTCGCAAGGAACTCACCCCAACAAGTGTAGGGCGAGGCCGGCATCCCTTGTGTCCCACGCTGCGCACCTGCACTCGCCAGTTCCAGCGCCTCGTGCAACGATTTCCGGGTCAAGGAGTCGTCGACCCGGCGCTCGATGACCTGCCGCCATTCCGCGAGTTTCTCCGGATGGCTCGCGAAGATTCCGCCGAAAAATCCGACGACGATGCGGGCGCGCGGCTGGTAGCTCGGGTCGTGCCTCTCGCCACTCGGCAGGAACTCACTGCCAGCGAGCACCTCGATGGCTCGCGTGACCAGCTCCGGCCGCGGCTGGCGGTAATAGTAAGTCATGAATTGCGCGAGATCCTGCGCCGACTCTAGCCGGGTCTCCCCGGCCGGCGCCACTACCGGCGCAGGCGCGGCGCCTTGCGTTGCACCCGGCAGCCAGAGCACGGCGGCGATACCAACAACACTTGCTTTTGGAAAGTTCATGCGGGAACGGGGTTGGATGCTTATACGTCGGCGATCCCGACGTTGCAGCAAACAATACGCGCCTAGAAGACCTGCTTGTGGCTTCGATGCCCCAAGCTGATCAATGGCCTGGCTGGCGCGGTCGCCGCGACATGGGCGAGCTTTACCGTTGGCGGCGAAGGGACTCGCCGCCCTATCTCTTGTCGCCCGACGCTGGCGCGCCCGGTGGCAGCGAGGCGACGTGCACCGTCTGGGTCGGGAAGGCGAACGACAGGCCGCGGGCCTCGACCGCGCGCATGAAGGCGAGGTTCAGCCGCTGGCGGAGCGCCATGTGCTTCGCGAAGTCCGCGTCCCGCGTCACGTAGACCAGCCAGATGTCGAGCGAGGAGGCGCCGAGGTCGCGGAAGTAGACGTGCACCGAGGACGGGTCGATCTCGGGTTCGGCCGTGATCAGGCCCCGGATTTCCCGCACCAGCGCCTCCATCCGGTCCGGCGTGGTGTCGTAGGCGAGGTTGAGCGTCTGCTCGACGCGCCGCGACGCGAAGCGGGAAAGGTTCACGATCGCCTCGGAAGAAACGAGCTTGTTGGGGATGACCACCAGCGACTTGTCCACGAGGCGGATCTTGGTCGAGCGCAGGCCGATGTCCTCAACCGTGCCGGTGCTGGCGCCGACCTTGACCGTGTCGCCAACCTTGAAGGGCTGGTCGATGACGACCACGAACGAGCCGAAGAGGTTGGCGATGGTATCCTGGGCGGCGAGGGCGAAGGCCAGGCCGCCGATGCCGAGGGAGGTGAGAAAGACGCCGATCTTGGCCCCCAGGCTGTCGGCGATGAGCAGGAGGCCGACGATGACCGCGAAGACGAACAGGGTCTTCTTGATCAGCGGCATGAACGTCGCCACCGTCATCTGCCGCTGGTGGGCGATCTCCTCCACGTGGTCGAGGACGGCGCCGCCGGCCTTGATCAAGCCCCAGACCAGGACGCCCAGGATGGCGATGGTCGCGCCGCCGTTCACGATCCGGTCCATCTGCGCGGACAGCTGCAGCACGGTCAGCGCGGCAAAGATGCCGCCCACCATCACCAGCGTGGCCACCGGCCCCTCGAGCGCGGGGAAGAGCTTGTCGTCGAGGGTGGTTTCCGTCTTCTCCGCCAGCTTCTTCAGGTAGTGGAAAATGATGTTCGTGATCACGTGCCGGAGCAGGATCGCGAGCACGAAGACGATGGCGCAGGCGATCCAGTGGAAGAGCTGGTCGTCGACGCCCGGCGCGAAGCGGTGCAGCCAGCTCACGAAGCGCTCGAGGATGTCGGTTGCCTCCGCCGTGATCGCCGGCTTGGCGGCCGCGGCTGGCGTGACGGCGTTGTCCTGGGCCGATGCGCCCAGCGCGAGGCCGAGGAACAGGAGAGAGAAGGCGTGGTGACGGAGCTTCATCGCGGAAAAGGTGCCCTTTGCAAAAGCTTCCCGGCGGGCTTGTCAATGGTTTGGGCGGACGCCTGATCTGTAGCAGCGGTCTATGACCGCCGTTTGGAATACGGCGCTCCTAGAGCGCCGCTACAACCGTCAGCGCCGGCGGCGCTGCCAAGCCAGCGCCACCAGCACGACGGCGGCCGCCAGGCTCCATTCGACCACATGCACCAGCCAGAGCGACGGATGCAGGGATTCGGACACCAGCCGGTCGGTCATGATCATCTCCCCGCCGACCTTGCCGAGGATCGCGGAACCCAGGTAAATGATGACCGGGAATCGGTCCATCAGCTTCGCCAGCAGGTTGCTGGTGAAGACGACCAGCGGGATGCTCAGGCCGAGGCCGAACAGGAGCAAGGCCAGGCTGCCCTTCGAGGCGCCGGCCACGGCCAGGACGTTGTCGAGCGACATCGTCACGTCCGCGATGAGGATGAGCCACACCGCCTGCCACAGGCCGCTTGCCTCGCGGCCCTGCAGCTCCTCGCCGGTGTTGTCGAGCAGCAGCTTGACGCCGATCCAGAGGATGAGCACGCCGCCGGCCAGCTTGACGTAGCTGATGGCCAGGAGCTGTGCGGCGACGAAGGTCAGCGCCACCCGCAGGATGACCGCCAGGCCCGCGCCGATCGCGATGCCCACCAGGCGCTGCCGGGCCGGGAGCCGGCGCACCGCCAGCGCAATGACCACGGCGTTGTCGCCGGCCAGCACGATGTCGATGAAGACGATGCTCAGGACCGCCACGCACCACTGCCAGGGGGAGTGCAAGTTCGCGGTCGAGATGTCGGCGAGGGGTGTGAGCATGGCGCCGAGGCCAGTCTCCCCGGCCCGCGGGTCGGGTCAATGGCTGAAGGTGGAAGCTGCACTCCGCACAGGTTGTCGAATCTGGAGGCGGGGTGCCCTCACCCCGCGTGGCGCAGGCGCGGACGGCAACCCGCGGGACGAGGGCGTCCCGCCTCCCATTTGCGGTTCTTCAGCCCGCACCGAGTGCGGGCGCCACCCGGAAGCAACCGCCCCAAAGAAAACCGCCGGGGTCGCTAAGCGACTCCCGGCGGTCTTGTCCGCAGGGCGGACCCACTCCGGCGGCCTACCCCTAAGCCGCCGGACATGTTGAGGGTTTGAAAAGCTTATCCCGTGCCGGTTCCGCGGCACCCTTGATTTGTAACATCCCGCGTGAGGCGGCCCCGGCAAAGGAGCCGGGCGCTGTTCGCGTCCGGCCCCGTGCAACTAAACCCAAGGGCCGCGCTCAGCTGATGGCGATCTTGCGGGGCTTGGCGGCCTCCGCCTTCGGCAGCATCAGGTGCAGCACGCCGTCCTTGAGCTCGGCGGAGCTCTTCTCGATGTCAATGTCGCCCTCGTGCGTGAGCGTCAGCTCGAAGTCCGCGCGCGGCGTCTCGCGATAGAGCACCGTCCATTCGGCGGGCTGGGTCCAGGCGCGGCGGCCGACGATCGTCACCTGGTCGGCCTGGGCGGTGATCTCGAGGCCGTCCTTCGCGACGCCAGGCAGTTGGACCGTCAGGTCGTAGCCGTGCTCGTCCTCGCGGACGTTGAAGGCGGGCTTGACGCGCGCGTCGGTGGACTGGGCGGGCTGGCCGCGGGCGATGCGGGTCGCCGAGCCGAGCGTGGGAATGAGTGAACGTAGAAGGGTCATGGCAGGGTTCTCCGGTTACTTGATTTCGATGGTGACTTTCCGGGGCTTGGCCTCCTCGCGTTTCGGGAGGGTGACGTTGAGCACGCCATTCTCGTAGCTGGCGCTGACCTTGTCGGCCTGCACCGCGTCGGCGAGGGCGATGGAGCGGTTGAGCGAGAAGGTCTCGGTCACCTTGCCGTCGTCATCGGTCACCTTGCGGTTGCCGTTGATGGTCAGGTAGCCGTCGATCACCTCGACGCTGATGTCGTTGCGGTCGAGGCCGGGCAGCTCGGCGCGGACGTAGGTGTTGTCCTTGTCCTCGTAGAGGTCCACGGGAAAACGGTGTTCGAAGGCCGGGGCGGCGAAGTCGCCCAGGGCCGATTCGAACAGCCGGTCGATCTCGGACTCGAGCCCGCTCCACGGGCTGCGGCCGAACGCGGGCACGAGCGAGCTCGTGCGCGGATAGCTGTAGCGAATGAGGTTCATGGGTGGTGTCTCCTTGGTTGTGGTTGTCTGCCCCGGTCCTTGCTTGCCGCGTGCCCGGGCCGGCGCCAGCGCAAGTGGCGAAAAAGTCGTGACTTAATTTTCCCGGCCTCCCGGCGGGCGGGTAATCCTGCCCCGGTGGGACGTCCCAGCGGGAAATTCAGGCACGGCGAACGCCCGCCCGGCCCGGTACAGTGACGCGGTTTGGCCGCAGCCGGCTGGACTTTGCCATGGCATCCGCCGGGCCGTTGGCTTCAATCGGCTCTTCCCAGTCATGAGCTTCGATTTCGACACCGTCGTGGAACGCCGCGGCACCGACTCCCAGAAATGGCAGAAGTACGCCGGCCGCGACATCCTGCCGATGTGGGTCGCCGACATGGACTTCAAGTCGCCCCCGGCCGTCCTCGCCGCCCTGCAGGAGCGGGTCGCGCAGGGCGTGTTCGGCTATTCCCGGCCGGTGCAGTCGACGGTCGACGCCTTCGTCGAGGCCTGCGCCCGCCGCTATGGCTGGACCATCGATCCGGCCTGGCTCGTCTGGCTGCCGGGACTGGTCGTCGGGCTGAACGTCACCACCCGGGCTTTCGCGCAACCCGGCGAGGAGGTGCTGACCCTCACGCCGGTCTACCCTCCCTTCATGAGCGCGCCGCGCAACAGCGGCCGGGTTTCCGTACAGGTGCCGTTCCGCCTCGCGGCCGCGGCGCGCCGCTGGGAGATCGACTGGGATGCCCTCGAGCGCGCGGTCACGCCGAAGACACGCCTCTTCTTCCTTTGCAACCCGCACAATCCCCTCGCGCGCGTCTGGCGGCGCGACGAGCTCGAGGCGCTCGCCAATTTCTGCGCGCGCCACAACCTGCTCCTTTGCTCCGACGAGATCCATTGCGACCTGATCCTGGACGACCTGCCCCACGTCCCGACCGCGCTGCTCGGCGCGGAGGTGGCCGAGCGGACCATCACGCTCATGGCCCCGAGCAAGACGTATAACGTCCCGGGGCTCGGCACGTCGATCGCCATCATCCCGGATGCGCAGTTGCGCCAGGAGTTCGTCCGCGCCACCGCCGGGATCGTCGCCGAGGTGAATGCGCTCGGCTACACGGCTTGTGAGGCCGCTTATCGCGACGGCGAGCCCTGGCGGCGCGAACTCATCGCCTATCTCCGCGGCAACCGCGATTACCTGCTCGACTTCGTGGCGCGCGAGCTGCCCGGCATCGTGGTCGAGGCGCCGGTCGAGGCCACGTATCTCGCGTGGCTCAACGTGTCCGCCCTCCGGCTCAAGGATCCGGTCGCGCACTTCGAGGCGCACGGCGTCGGTTTGAGCGACGGCGCGTACTTCGGCGCGACGCGCGGCTCGCACGTCCGGATCAACTTTGGCTGCCCGCGCGCCACGCTCGCCGAGGCGCTCCAGCGCCTCAAGCGCGCCGTGGCCGCAGCGTGACCTCCCGGTGAAACATCCCCTGCAGGCCGTCTTCCTGATCCTGGTGTTGCTGGCGCTGTCCCAGGCAGCCTGGCAGCACTCGCGGCTGCCGCCGCGGGTGGCCATTCACTTCAACGCCACGGGGCGGCCGGATGCCTGGGCCCCGCCCGAGGTCCAGACGACGCTCCATATCGGCACCGTGCTCTTCATGGCCGCACTGATCGAGGGCCTCGTCCTCATCCAGACGCACCTGCCGGTGAAACTCGTCAACCTGCCGCATCGCGACTACTGGCTCGCCCCGGAACGCGCCGCGGCGACGCAGGCGTGGCTGGTTGGCTCCGTCCTGGCGATGGGCTGTGCCCTGATGGTTTTCTTCATCGGGCTGTTTCACCTGCTCTACCGCGCCAACCTGGACCCGGTGCCGCGGCTCACGCCGGGCGTCTGGTGGCTGGTCGGCGGGCTGGTTGCCGTGGTGCTGGGATCGCTCTTGCGCCTCCTGACCCGCTTCGGCCGCCGGCCGGCCGCCTGAGCCATGCGGATCGGACCCCACGAGTTTGCGTCGAACCTGTTCCTCTCGCCGCTGGCGGGCTACACTAACCTGCCCTTCCGGCTCGTCGTGCGCGAAATCGGCGGCCTCGACTGGGCCACGACCGACCTCGTGAACGCGCGCTCGCTCCTCGAGCGCAACCCGCGCGGGCTGCAGCTCATCCGCACCTGCGCCGCCGAAAAGCTCCTCGCCGTCCAGCTCTTCGGCGCCGTGCCGGAGGAGATGCGCGACGCAGCCCTGTTCGTCGAATCGCTCGGGATCGCGTCGGTGGACATCAACATGGGCTGCCCGGTGAAGAAGGTCACCGGCATCGGCGGCGGCTCGGCCATGATGACCGAGCTCGGCAAGACCGCGGCGCTCGTCCGCGGCATGGTCGAAGCCGTCAAGATTCCCGTCACCGCCAAGATGCGGCTTGGCTGGGACGACCAGAATCTCACGGCGCCCGACCTCGCCCGCGTGCTCGAGGACGCCGGCGTCGCCGCGATCTTCGTCCACGGCCGCACGCGCGCGCAGGGCTTCGGCGGCACCGTGAACCTCGCGGGGATCCGCGCCGTCGTGCAGGCCGTCAAACGGATCCCGGTCATCGGCAACGGCGATGTCACCACGCCGGCCGCGGCGAGGAAGATGTTCGACGACACCGGCTGCGCGGGCGTCAGCATCGGCCGCGGCGCCTTCTACAATCCCTGGATCTTCGCGCACACGCGCCGGTATCTCGCCACCGGCGAGACCGCGCCCGAGCCGGGATACGCGGAACTCGTGCAGGTGATGCGCCGCCACCTCGGGCTCATGATCGAGTTCTACGGCGAAGACCATGGCTGCCGGCTTTTTCGCAAGCCCGCCTCGTGGTACGCCCGGCGCTTCGGCCCCGCCAAGGAGTTCAAGAAGGGCGTCACGAAGTTTTCCACGCGCGCCGAGTTCGAGGCGCTGCTGGCCGGCTACGAAGCCTGGCGCCGTCCGTTCCTCGACGAACGCGGCGAATTGCGCGAGGCGTACCGGCCGCGGCCGATGATGGCCTCGTTCATGGCGGAGGAAGGAACCGCCACGGCGCCGGCCGCCATCAAGGTACCCAAGGGCCCGGTGGAGGTGTGGTGATCGATTCAGGCGATCGGGAAGCTGGGTGGGTTGGAGTGCTGGTCTCCTGACCAGCCGCGGCCGGCCGGGAGGCCGGCCCTCCACCCATCGTGTATCGCCTGATAAATCTTTCTCTTTCTCGTTCTCTTTCTCATTCTCCCCGCCCGCCATGCCGTCGAGAATGAAAACGATCAGGAGAAGGAGAACGATCTAGATGTCCCACGTCACCCACCTTTGGGCGATCTTCCTCGGGACGATCATCGGCCTCCTGCCCATCATCAACCCGCTCTCGGCCGGGCCGACCTTCCTCGCCATCACCGAGGGCGACAGCGACGAGCGTCGCCGCGAGCAGGCGCGCAAGGGCTGCTTCTACATGGTCGCCATCCTCGTCTGCTTCCTCGTCGGCGGCACCTTCATCATGAATTTCTTCGGGATCTCGATCCCCGGCCTGCGCATCGCCGGCGGAATCCTGCTCACCGGCATCGGCCTGAACATGCTCGCGCCGCACGGCACGCACGCCGAACCCGAGGAGCAGGAGGCGGCCCGGCGCAAGGTCGACATCTCCTTCTCGCCCCTCGCCATGCCCATGCTCAGCGGCCCGGGCTCGATCGCCGTCACCCTGGGCTTCACCTCGCTCGCCACCGACTGGCTCGACTACGTCGCGATCATCGTCGGCATCGTCTGCGTCGCACTGATCACTTATGTGGTGCTCCGCCTCTCCGGCCGGCTCGTCCGGATCATCGGTCCGGTCGGCGTCAATGCGATGACCAAGATCATGGGCTTCCTCATCATGACGATGGGCGTGCAGTTCGTCGTCAACGGCGTCACCGATCCCGAATTGCTGCGCGCGGTCCGCGCCGCCTTCACCGGGGCCTGAGGGGCAGCCGGGTCGCCGCGCGGCCAGCGCAGCGCCCCCCGGCGCGGCTGGCGTGCGTCCGCTTCAGTTCCGCTTCTCGACGATCGCGCCGGTGGCGTCCTTGAAGGTCAGCATGCGGGTCTCGGCATTGTAGCTGACGAACGTGATCCCAAGCTGGGGGTTGATGAGATCGCCCGGCGCGTAGGCGGTGCCACCGACGAAAATGCGGGTCTCGCGGCCGCTGCGCACGCCCATGATGCGGAGGTCTTCGACCCAGCGCTTGAATTCGGCCGACGGAGGGGGCGGCGGGGGCGGCGCGGCGGGCTTCGTTTCCACCGGCTTGGCCTCCGGCACGGCGGCGACGGGCTCGGGCTTGGGCTTCTCGACCACGGGCTCGGGCTTCTTTTCCTCCGGCGGCGGCTCGACCGGCTTGGGCTTCACGACCGGCTTGGGCCGCGGGGGCGGCGGCGGGGGCGGCGCGGTGAACTTGAGGAAGGCAACATAGCCGCCGCCGGCGAGCACGAGCAGGAGCACGCCCAGGCTCGCGAACACCATGAGGCGTTTGCGCGCCCCGGGCTTGCCCGCGATCTTGCGCGCGGCCTTCGCCGTCTTTTCGGCCTCGGCCGGGCTTTTCGCCAGGCCCGGCGGCATCGGGAAATTTCCGGGCGGCGGGGGAAACGGTGCGCCCGAGGCCTGGCGCATGGCGGCGATTTCGCCCGGCTCGCCTTCCGCGCCGGCCGGGGCGCCAGGCGCCGCGGCCACCACGGTATCGCCGGAGACGTGCTCGGGCACATCGTCCGGCAGCGGCTGCGCCTCCACGGGAGCGGCCGGCGGCGGCGCGGGCTCGGCGGCCTTGGGCCTGAGGCTGAACTTGGGTTTCTCGGCCGGGGCCGCAGCCGGCTCCGGCGGCGGCATCGGCGCGGCGCTGGCGACCGGTGGCGGCATCGGCGCCGCACTGGCCACGGGTGCGGGTGCCGGCATCGGCGGGGTCGTGGCCGGCTGGGCCGCCGCCATCGGCGCCGCGGACAACCGCGGCTTCAAGCGGACGCCCGAGGATTCGGGCGTCGCCGCCGGCGGTGCCTCGGCCGCCGGGGCGGGTTCCGCCACAGGGGCGACTTCCGGCGGCGGTTCCGCCAGCTTGGGCCGCAGGCGGATGCCTTTGCCCTCGGTGGCGGGCGCGGCCGGAGCGGGCGCAGCCGGCGGCGTTTCCGCGGCGGGAGCGGCGGCCTCGGCCTGGACCGGCGGGTTGGAAAGTCGCGGTTTCAACCGCACCGGCGCATCCTCGGCGGCCGGAGGCGTGGGCGCAGGTTCGGCGGGAGCGACGGGCGGTGCCGGGGGCGCGCCCTCCGCGGCCGGCTGCGGCGCGGCGCCCGCGGGGTCGGCGGCCAGCCTCGGCTTCAAGCGCAGCTTGGGCGCGTTGTCGTCGCTCATGGCCATTTTGCCTAGCAGTTTCGCCGGACGGCGGAAACAAAAAGTTCAATTTTCGACCGCCAACAGCCTTGAGGCCCGCCGCGGCGTGCTATACAGCTCCGCGCCACCATGAAGCGCAGAGCGGGCAGATACGGCGGGATCAGCTCCGCCGCCGTGCACAAGGCCACGGGGCTCACGTGGCTGGAGTGGCTCGCGGTGCTCGATCGCGCCGGCGCGCGGCGGCTGCCCCATCGGGAGATCGTCAGGCTGCTCCAGCCGCGCCGCGAATTGTCGGAATGGTGGCGGCAGATGGTGGCCGTCGGCTACGGCCTGGCCCGCGGGCTGCGCGTGCCGCACCAGCGGGCGGACGGCTTCGAAATCAGCGTCGCGCGGACCATTGCCGCGCCGGTCGACCGCGCCTACGCGGCCTTTCGCGAGGCCGCGTTGCGCGAGCTCTGGCTGCCCGGCACGCGGCTCACCGTGCGCAAGGCCACGCCGCACAAGTCGATTCGCATCCTCTGGACGGACGGCACGACCGTGAGCGTGAACTTCTGGCCGAAGGGCCCGCTCAAATGCCAGGTCGTGCCCGAGCACGGCCGGCTGACGACGCCCGAGGCCGCCGACCGGATGAAGGCCTTCTGGACCGACAAGCTCGAGGCCCTGCGCGCGTATCTCGAGCGCTGATCCGGGCGCACCCCGTCGAAGGCGAAACCTGCACCCCGGGCTGATTCGGCCCGGACGGGGTGGGTTCCACCCGACGGCCGTCAAGTCGCGGCCGCGGCCGGCGCCGCGCGCCTGGCGCCAAAACCGAGCGCTTCCTTCAACCAGCTCCAGGCGCGGCGCAGGCCGACGTCGCAGGTGCCGCTGATGTGGTACGTCCGGGCGAAGAGCTCCTCGTGGCCGCGATACCGCGGCGGGAGCAGAAGCAGCGTGACGTTCTTGTCCGCCACCTTCTCGAAGCCGAGGACCTCGGAATAGAACACGCCCTTGCCCACCACGAGGCCCTCGCGCGGGACCTCGATCGAGCGCTCCGCCAGCACCAGCCACGGCCGGTATTTGAAGAGGAGCCGGCCTTCGGCCTCCTGGTGCAACCGGCCCCAGGTGCGCAAGGGCGCGCCGGGCAGTTTCCGCGCGGTGAACAGCTTGTTGCCGTCGGCCAGGAGCTGGAAGCGGCGGTGCTTCAAGGTGAGAAAATCCCACGAGAACACCGTCCCGAAAACCATCAGCCGGAATGCCCAGCCGGCGAGGAACCAGGCGAGCACCACGATCCCGAGCGACAACGTCGCGCCGACCACCGGATCGATGTAGGCGGTCGCGGCAACGAGCGACAGCACCGCGGTGCGGCTCGCCTTCAGGAAGGCGTCCACCCCGCCCCACGGGCTGAGGAGGATCAGGACGTTGATCGCGTGCGCCACCACCCAGACGACCGCGAAGACCGCCACCGACAGCGGCACCATGAGGATGGTCAGGAGCCAGGAGAGATCGAGCGTCCCGAGCTGGATCATCGCCAGCCCGCTCGTCAGGGCCGCCCCGGGCTCGAGCCCGGCCTGTTGGACGACGAACTTGGAGGCGAGCGCCACCAGCGACGGCACCACCGCGCCGGCGGCGACGAGACCGCTGACCTTGTTTTCAAACACCTCCGCCACATCGAGCGGCTTCTTCAGGCCCGGCGGCACCATCGCGCCCAACGAATCCTTGGCCGCGCACAACGCCACCAGCAGCAGCGCCGGCAGCCAGAACTGCAGCTGGGCAAACCAGGGCAGCGCGGCCTTCTCCGCCGGCGTGTGCGCCCCCCACCATTGCCAGGCGCCAATGCAGCTCACGCCCAGGAGCGGCGAGATTGCAATGCCCGTCACCTGCGACGCCATGACCGCCAGCTCGACGCCCGGCGTCTTGGCCGGCGGTGGCGAAGCCTTCGCCGGCGCCGCCGGGGCGGGCAGAGCACAAGCCAGGACGATGCCCAACACGAGAACCAGACAGAGGAGGCGCTTCATGCGCCCAATCTAGCCGCCGGTCCCCGCTTGGAAAGCCCGCAAAAGCTGCGGCCCGGTTCCCCCCTCGGAAACCGGGCCGCCAGCAGACACACACAACTAGTGAACCCCGCCACGTGAGACCGGCTTCGGGCGGGCGTCAAACCGCGAGCACGTCCGTTGCCGATTCGTAACGCGCGCGTGACCCAATCGCCGCGGGAGGCCGATTTGTAGCGGCGGTCTGTGACCGTCGCAACGATCCCCGGCGCTCATTGAGCGCCGCTACAGCCGTAGACGTCAGGCCGTTGCTCCCCGACCGACATGCGTCCGACCCGGAACCATTGCCAAGCTCCAGCCGTCCTGCTCTCCTCCGGCCATGGCCCTGCCCAAAGCCGAGATCACCCGTCTCCGCGCCCTGCGCGAGAAGAAGCACCGCGAGGCGGCCGGGCTGTTCGTCGTCGAGGGCGCGAAGGTGGTCGGCGAATTGCTCGCGGCGGGATTCCCGTTCCTGGAAATCTACGCGACCGACGCGTGGTCCGCCGATGGCGGCGGGGTGCCCCCACCCCGCGATTCTTCGCGCGCGAATGGCCCCACCCGCGGGGTAAGGGCACCCCGCCTCCAGGCTAAGGTGGTCATCCACGTCACGCCCGCCGAGATGGCGCGGCTCAGCCATTTCCCGACGCCGACCTCCGTCCTCGCCGTCGGGCGCATCGCGCGGCACCCGTTGCCGCCGGGCGGCCTCGACCACGGGCTCACGCTAGCGCTCGATGGCATCCAGGATCCCGGCAATGTCGGCACGCTGCTGCGCGTCGCCGATTGGTTTGCGCTCGACCGGGTGGTGTTGTCCCCCGACTGCGCGGACCTGTTTTCGCAGAAGGTCATCAACGCCAGCATGGGCTCGTTCGCGCGCGTCGCCGTGCACACCGCATCGCTGGCGGAAGCCCTGGCCGGGGTGAAGGCGCCGGTCCTTGGCTGCGACCTGCACGGCGACGATGTCCACGCCCTCGCGCCGTGTCGCGACGCCGTCATCGTGATCGGCAGCGAGGGCCGCGGGCTGAGCCCGGCGGTGCAGGCGCGCGTGACGCGCCGCGTCACGATCCCGCGCCATGGCGCCGCCGAGTCGCTCAATGCCGCCATCGCCGCCGCCATCGTCTGCGACAACCTGCGGCGGGCGGCCGGCTGATCGGATGACTGCTTATCTGTAGGGCGGGATCGCTGATCCCGCCACGATCGAACCCAAGGCCCCAGGCTCGGCGGATCAGCGATCCCGCCCTGCACAGCCCTCCCGCGCCGTGCAGGCCAGGTGCCGAACCCCGCCCATCGTCGCGCCCGTCGTGAGACTCGCCGCAGCCGCCTTGCCTCGATCCGCCTCCGCCCCCACAACCCCCGCCATGCGCACCCTCCCCACCCTCGCCCTGATCGCCCTGGCCGCCGCGCAGCCCGCGCGCGCCGCCGACCCCGACCTGTTTGCCTATGATCGCTCGGCGCCGCTCGAGCTGCGCGAAGCCGGCAGCGAAACGCGCGGCACCGCCACGCTCCACGACATCACCTTCGTCGGCACCAAGGATCCCATCAAGGCGTACCTGGTCACGCCCGCGTCGCCCGGGCCGCACGCGGCCATCCTGTATGTCCACTGGCTCGGCGAGCCGGCCACGACCAACCGCACGGAGTTCCTTGACGAGGCCGTTGCCCTCGCGCAGCGCGGCGTGGTCTCGCTGCTCATCGACACGATGTGGGCGAAGCCGAAATGGTATGGCACGCGGATCCCGGAGGACGACTATGCTTCGTCCGTGAACCAAGTCATCGAGATCCGACGCGCCATGGACCTGCTGCTGGCGCAACCCGGCGTCGACGCGTCGCGCGTCGCCTATGTCGGGCACGATTTCGGCGCGATGTACGGCATGCTCGCCGGCGGCGCCGATCGCCGGGCCAGGACGTATGTTTTCATGGCCGGCGTTCCGCACTTCCTCGACTGGGCGTTGTTCGCGAAGAAACCCAAGGACCTCGAGGCCTACAAGGCGCAGATCGCGCCGCTCGATCCCGCCAATTTCCTGCCGCGACTCGCCCCGGCCCCCGTGTTCTTCCAGTTCGGCAACAAGGATGAATACGTGAGTGCCGCCCAGGCGGCGGACTCGTACGCCGCCGCCGGCGTGCGCAAGCAGATGACAACCTACGCCGCCGGCCACGACCTTCACACCGCCGAGGTCGCCGCCGACCGCGTGGCGTGGCTCGAGCGCGAGCTGGGGATCAAGTAACGGTGGAGGCGGGGAGCCCTCACCCCGCGGGTCGAATCACTCGCCGCCGAAAAGCGGGGTGAGGGCACCCCGCCTCCATCCTTCGCCCTGATCGCTTCGCGGCCTACAGGCCCGGGCCGGCCTTCTTCCTCGCGATCCAGGCGCGGACGTTCTCCTCGAGGATGTCCATCGGCACGGCGCCATCCTTCAGCACGAGGTCGTGGTACTCGCGGAGGTCGAACTTCGGGCCGAGCTCCTTCTTCGCCTCCTCGCGGAGCTTCAGGATCGTCAGCATGCCGATCTTGTAGCTCGTCGCCTGGCCGGGCCAGACGATGTAGCGGTTGGTCTCGGTGAAGATGTCGCGCTCGGGATTCGGCGTGTTGTCGCGGAAGTACTTCATCACCTGCTCCCGCGTCCAGTGCTTCGCGTGGATGCCGGGGTCGACCACGAGCCGCACGGCACGCAGCAGCTCGTCGTAGAGCCGGCCGAAGTCCTGGTAGGGATCGGAGTAGAAGCCGAATTCCTTGGGGAAGTATTCGGCGTAGAGCGCCCAACCCTCCTCGTAGGCGTTGTTCCCGCCGAATTTCCGGAACTTCGGGATGCCCTGCAGCTCCTGCGCGATGGCGATCTGCATGTGGTGCCCGGGGATCGCCTCGTGGTGCGCGAGCGTCTCCATCTCGAAGATCGGCACGCCGCGCATGTCGATCGTGTTGACGTAGTACGTGCCCGGCCGCGAGCCGTCGGCGGACGGCTGCTCGTAGAAGGCGCCGGCGGCGCCTTGCTCGCGGAACGGCTCGACCGGCTTCACCACGAGCCCGGCCTTCGGCTTGGTGAGGAAAAACTCGTCGAGCCGCGCGCGCATGTCGTCGATGATCTGGTTGGCGCGCTTCAGGTAGGCGGCCTTCCCCTCCGGCGTGGTCGGGTAATAGAACTTCGGATCCTCCTTGATGTACTTGAAGAAGGCCTGGAGGTCGCCCTTGAACCCAACCCTCGCCATGATCGCCTCCATGTCGTGGTGGATGCGCGCGACCTCGCTGAGCCCGAGCTGGAAGATCTCGTCGGCGGTCAGGTTGGTCGTGGTCGCGCCGCGCAACTGGTACGCGTAGTACTCGCCGCCATCGGGCAGCTTCCACACCCCGTCGTCATCGGTGGCGACCTGCTCCTGCGCGTCGAGCAGGTCCAGCAGCCGGCCGTACGCCGGCTGCACGACGCCGGTCAGCGCCGCCTTGCCGTCGGCCAGCAGCGCCTCCTTCGTGGCCGCGTCGACGTCCTTCAACGCCGCGACCTTGCCCGTGAAATCCTCCCAGAGGGCGCTCTTCTTCGCCGTCGCATCGAACGGCTGGCCGCCGATGACCTCCCGGACCGAATCCTTCACGAGCGGAAACACGAAGCGCGGCGGCAGGACGCCCCGGGCCTGGCGGACCCTGGCGTTGGCGATCAGCTGGTCGAGCAGCGGCCCCATGCCGCGCAGCCGGGCGATGTAGGCGCGGGCGTCGTCGACGCTGGCGACCGGGTGGTAATTGATCAGGAACGCCGGCGCCTCGGAGTGCAGGCCCGACATCTGGTTGAGCGGGTAACCATGGTAACGCCAGCGCCAGCCCTCGATCTCGCGCTCGGCCTGCCGCACCCACATGCGGTAGCTGACCTTCGCCTGGTCGTCGAGGCGGTCGTAGTTGATGGTGCGCTTGAGCTCGTCGAGGTCGCGGACCGTGATGAGCAGCTCGTCGAGCGCGTGCTGCTCCGAGCGGTCATCCCACTTGTCCATGTCCTTCTTGATGCCGAGATAGGCCTCCGTCTCGGGGCTGCGGTCGACGGCGGCATCGAACACGCGTTCGAAAAAGGCGTTGGCGCGGGCGGACTCGGCGGCGGTGGTTGCGTCGGCGGCGGGCGGCGGCGCGGCGACCGCGGTGGCGGAGCCCGCGAGGCCCAGCGACGCGGCCAGCGCGACACCGGGGAGGAAGCGAAGGGGATGCATGGTGCGCGCAAGTTGCACGCGTTCCCCCGCCGCCGCAAGCCCCCCGCGACCGTCGGCGACATTTCGCCGACGACCGGCCTCAGGCCCGGCGCTCGAGCTGCGCAATCCGTTGCTCGACCTCGTCCAATCGCTCGCGCACCTGGCCGGTCATCACCGCGTCCCAGCCTTCCCGCCCGGCGCGCTGGAGTTTCGCGCGCAAGGCGTCGCGATGCCTGTGGAGTTCCTTCAGCTCCTCCGCCCTGGTGGGAACCGGCAGGCCGCCGAGCCCGAAACGCGCGCTGAGGTAAACGGCGGCGGCGACGGCGAGCACCAGCGGGATGATCAATGCTTCCATCGGGTCACCATGCCATCGCCGGGCGCGGCGGGTCAAATCCCGTCGTAGTTCACGCCCACGGCCGCGAGCCAGGCATCGAGCATCGTCGCGATGCCGAGCGTGTCCGCCCAGGGCATCTCCGGCACCTCGGTGGCCCCGCGGGCGATCGCGGCGGCGACCGCGTCGGCCTCGTAGGCGTAGAGCCCGGGCGGGCACGGGAAAACGAACTCCTCCGGCGCGCCCGCCCCGTCGCGGTGCAGGAAAAACCGGTCGGTCTTGGCCTCGAGCCCGGGAAAGAACGGCGTCGGCACATCGATCCAGCCCTTGCTTCCGTAAATCCGCGCGTAGACCTCGTGGATGACCGTCGAACCGGTGGAAAGCTCCGCCACGATGTCGCCGGGGTACTTGACCGCGGCGGCCGCGCAATCGTCGGTCTGCGCCCGCGGGTGCCGCCGGCCCGTGGCGTGGAACTCCACCGGCTCCGCGAACGGGCGCCCGAGCGCCGCCCCGGCGATCAGCCGCGAGAACGACACCGGGTAGCAGCCGAGGTCGAGGATCGCGCCGCCGCCGAACGCGCGCTTGAACATGCGGTTCTCCGGGTCGAACTCGCGCCGGATGTTGAACGAGGCGCGGATGAGGCGCAGCTCCCCGATGGCGCCGTCGCGAATGAGCTCGACCAGCTTCAGCGTCTGCGGATGGCAGCGGTACATGAACGCCTCCATCAGCAGCACGCCGCGCGCCTTCGCGGCATCCACGACCTCGCGGGTGTCGGCAAAGCTCAGCGTCAGCGGCTTCTCGCACAGCAGGTGCTTGCCGGCCGCGATGGCCTTGAGCGCCCACTCCTTGTGCCAGGGGTGCATCGTGGCGAGATACACCGCCTGCACCTCCGGGTCGGCCAGCAGCGCGTCGTAGCTGCCGTGCGCCCGGGTGGCGCCGAATTCCGCCGCGAACTTCCGCGCGTCGGCCAGATTCCGCGCGCCCACCGCGACGAGCCGCCCGGTGCGGGAGCGCCGCAGGTCGGTGGCGAACTTGCGGGCGATGACGCCCGTGGTGATGATGCCCCAGCTCAGTTTTGCACTCATGGGAGGAAAAGGGAGCGAGCCGGGTCGGACCCGGTCACCAATCGGCGCGGGCGTCGTTGATGAGCTGCTGCAGCATCGGGAAGCGCACCTCGCCGTAGTTCAGCGCGGCGCGGAGCCGGCCCTCGCGGAAGACCCAGGTCGTCGGGATCCACGTGATCGGCAGCCCGAGGAACTCGTTCACGCGGTCGTCCGACAGCTTCGACGGGTTCGGATGCGTGCGCAGGACGAGGTTCGGTTGCGCGCCGAGGCCGGCGGCCGTGAGCGCCGGCTGCGGGTCCTGGTTCCGGTGCCAGAGGTTGATGAACACGAATTTCGCCTGCGGGTTGGCCGCGATGAACGCCGCCCAGCCGTCGGGCCGCATCTCGTTCCGGCAGTTCGAACACCACGGTGCCCAGAAGTGGACGATGGTCACCTGCGGTCCCGCGATGATCCCGCCGACCTCGCGCTCCAGCGGCCCTTCGGCCGCGGCCAGCGCGGGCAGGATCGACAGGAGCAGGGGCAGCAGGAAACGTCGCATCCCGCCGACCATAGCCCGGACCGCCCGCCGCGCCAGTGGTTTTCCGGGCATAACGCCGTTCATGGAGGCGGGGTGCCCTCACCCCGCGGGACCGGAGCCCGAACGACCCTCGCGGGACCGATGGTCCCGCCACTCCTCACCCCCGCGGCTCGTGCAGCTCCACCGGCGCGGCGTGTTTCCGCACGCGCAGGTTCAGCAGCTCGACGCCGAAGGCGAAGGCCATGGCGAAGTAGATGTAGCCCTTGTTGACGTGCTGGTGCGTGCCCTCGGCCACGAGCGTCACGCCGATGAGCAGCAGGAAGGACAGCGCGAGCATCTTGAGCGTCGGGTGCCGGTGCACGAAATCGCTCACCGCGCCCGCGTACTTCAACATCACGAGCAGCGCGAGCACGACGGCGGCAACCATGACGCCGAGGTGGTTGGCCATGCCGACGGCGGTGATGACCGAATCGAGCGAGAACACGAGGTCGAGCACGAGGATCTGCCCGACCACCGCGACGAAGCCGGGCGCCGCGCGCCGGCCGAGCGCCGCCTCCGCGGCGCCCTCGAGCTTCTCGTGGATCTCGCGCGTGCTCTTGACGATCAGGAACAGTCCGCCGCCGAGCAGGATCAGGTCGCGGCCGGACAACTCGAAACCGAGGAGCGTCACCAGCGGCGCGGTGAGTTTCGCCATCCACGCCAGGCTGCACAGCAGCGCCACGCGCGTGACCAGCGCCAGCATCAGCCCGGTCTGCCGCGCCCGCGCCTGCTGGTCGGCCGGGAGCTTCCCGGCCAGGATCGAGATGAAGATGATGTTGTCGATGCCCAGGACGATCTCGAGCGCCGTGAGCGTCACGAGGCTGATCCAGATCTGCGGGTCGGTGAGCCAGTGCATGATGGCGCGCAGTCAGCCGGGGCCGCGACCGGGCGTCAACGCGCACCGGACTGGAATCCGGCCGGTTTGTTTCCACCGGTGGCGCCTGAGGGAGGCGGGGTGCCCTCACCCCGCGAAGCGCACGCGCGCATGGCAACCCGCGGGACGGGGGCGTCCCGCCTCCATCAGGTGGTTTTCAGCCCGCACGGAGCGCGGGCTTCACCCCTCACGGCGCCAGGCCCGCAAACGCCAGCCCGAACCGGATCCAGAACGGGATCGTGAAGAGCGCCAGCGCGGTCGTGCCGAACACGATCTGCACCGCCACCAGCGCCTGGCCGCCGTAGACGCGTGCCACGATCACCGAGATGACGGCCGACGGCATGGCGGCCTGGACGACCAGCACGCGCTTCAACTCGACCGGGCACGGCAGGAACCGCGCCGCGAGCAGATAACACCATGGCAGCACCGCGAGGCGCAGCAGCCAGGCCGCGAGCGTCACCCGCGGGTTGACGAGCTGCTTCGGGTCGTCGAGATGCGGCCGGATGCTCACGCCCGTCATCAGGAGGCCGAGCGGGATGGCGCACACCGCCAGCGCATGCACAAACTGGAAAAAGACGTCCGGCAGGCGCGCCGCCACGCCGGTCAGGTTGGCCGCCAGCGCCACGACCAGCGCCACGATCGGCGGGTTGAACAGCTGCCGCCAGCCCCGCAGCGGCGACGTGCCGGTGACGACGAGGACGCCGGCGGTCCAGAGCGCCGCCTCGACGCCGACGTTGTGCACCAGCAGGACGGCGCGGCTGTCCGGCCCGAACATGGCGTCCATGATCGGAATCGGCAGGTAGCCATAGTTCGTGAGGCTGACCGCGAGCGTGAAGGTGCGCAGGCCGTGCCCGAGCGTGAGCCCGAGCGCCCGCGCCGCGTACCAGGCAACCGCCATCGACACCACCGTGAGGCCAAAGCCCGCGACCGGCGGCAGCAGCAGGTTGCCGGGCTCGTGCAGCGTGCGGTTGCCCGCGACCGCCTCGAAGATCAGCGCCGGGTACGTCAGCTTGATCACGAGGTTGAACAGGCTCGTTTCCGCCTGCTCCGTCACGAAATCGAAATGCCGCAGGCCCGCCCCGAGCACGATCAGCGCGAACACCGGCACGATCGCCAGCAGGAGCTGCGTGTAGGTCATCATGGCGCCGGCCAGCGTGCCCGGCAGGCGTCACCGCGCAAGGTTCGA
>DASZXO010000040.1:0-15155 GCA_035545835.1 Lacunisphaera sp. | reverse complement strand
ATGAATGCACGTTCCGCAAGGAATCTGCTGGCTTTGCTCGCGTTGGTCGCGGGCGCCGGCGCTGGTCACCTCGCAGTGGCTCAAACCACACCCGCTGCTCCTGCTGACGACGAGACGATGAAACTCGACAAGATGGTCGTCACGGGCTCCTACATCCCGGCGGCCCTCGACGAACAACGGGCCATGCCAATCCAGGTCATCGATGCCAAGACCATGGAAGTCACCGGCATCAAGACCAACGTGCTCGACCTGCTCCGCAAGACGGTGCCGCAGATCCAGGGTGCGAACAACATCGGCATCGAGAATGCCAACAT
This sequence comes from Lacunisphaera sp., assembly GCA_035545835.1. Lineage (GTDB taxonomy): Bacteria > Verrucomicrobiota > Verrucomicrobiia > Opitutales > Opitutaceae > Lacunisphaera. The sequence goes on along the minus strand of DASZXO010000040.1, from coordinate 14,841 downwards.
CTCCGGTGGCTCGACCAACGGTGGTTCGGCCGTCGCCCTGCGCAACATCGACACGCTCGTGCTGGTGGACGGCAAGCGCGTCGCCGCCTCGGCCGTCGCCGCCGGCGGCGCCTCCGGTGGCGCCACGGAGTTCGTCGACCTCAACCTGATCCCGCTCTCCGCCGTCGACCGCATCGAGGTCCTGACGGACGGCGCGTCGGCCATCTACGGCACGGACGCGGTCTCGGGCGTGATCAACATCATCCTGAAGAAAGACTACACGGGCGCCGAAATGGGTTTCCACTACACGATGGCCCCGAATGACACGGGCGGTTACTGGCGCCAGCGTTCCGTATCGGCCGTGGCCGGTGCCGGCGACGAGAAGACGCACCTCATGATGTCCTTCGAATGGTCGCAGAACGCCCCGCTCTGGGAGCGCGACGTCGCTTACGACCAGACTTACTACGGCACCTCGTCCTATCCCGGCATCATCAGCAAGGGCAGTGACTTCTACACGCTGAAAGCCGGCTTGAACGCGCCGTCGAACGCGACGCCGGACTCCGTGGCCAATCTGGTCGCGGCCGGCATCTACTCCGGTCCTACCGCGGACGTTACCACCGGCTTCAATCTTTCGTCCAAGCCGACCATCCTGAGCAAGGTCGACAAGCGGATCATGACGGTTTCGGGCACGCACAAGGTGACCGACAACATCTCGATGAACGCCGATTTCATCTACGCCACGACCGAGACGGAATACCAGCTCAACCCGCAGCCGGTCACCGCCTCGAGCACGACGCTGATCGGCTACGGCGTGTCGCCGATCACCGACACCGGTTTCACGATCCGCAACCGTTTCATCTACGGCCCGAACCGCATCTACAACAACAAGACGAACTTCTACCGCGGTACGGCGGAGATGGCAGGGAAGGTCAACGACTACTTCAACTGGAACGCCTGGCTGAATTACAATTATTCCTACCAGGTTGCCTTGGGTGAAAACCAGATCCTCAACTCGGCCCTGCTTTCCGCCCTCCAGAACGGCTTGATCGACCTGTTCGCCCGCCAGCAAGACCCGACCAAGCTCGCGAAGGCTAATATCTTCGGTACCTCCGAAGCCATCTACAAGAGCGAGCTGGTCACCTACAATGCGCTCGCCAATGGCAAGGTTTGGGACCTGCCCGCCGGTGAAATCCGCTATGCTGCCGGGTTCGAATATCGCCGTGAGGCGCTCAATGCGAATGCCGACTACAACAGCGTGATTCCGCCGGGGCAGACCACCTCGCTCTGGAACAACGGCACCTCGCTCAGCCCGTTTGACAATGCGCGCAACGTGAAGAGCGAGTTCGCGGAGCTCAAGATTCCGATCACGAGCCCGTCGATGAACATCCCGGGCCTGCACTTGATGAGCCTCGACGGTGCCGTCCGCCACGAATCCTACAGCGACGGCAATTCGACCACCGTGCCGAAGGTTTCGCTCCGCTACCTGCCGGTCAACGATGAGATCGCGATCCGCGCCACCTACGCCAAGTCGTTCACCGCCCCGACGCTCTATGACCTCTATGGTCCTTCGTCCTCGGGCTTCACGACTTCCCTCGGCGGCCTGAACGCCTACAACAGCTCGGGCTCGGCGACCGGTTCGAAGTTCGCCAACCTGCAGGGCTTCCAGCTCAACGGTTTCAACCCGGCCCTCAAGCCGTCGAACGCCAAGAGCTACACCGCCGGCATCGTGTACTCGCCGAAAGCGGTCAAGGGCCTCGAGGTCTCGGTCGACTATTACAACATCAAGCAGACCGACCTGATTGGTTCGCCCGGCGGCACCACCACCATGGTACAGTCGGTGGAGGCGCTCGGGCCGGCATCGCCGTTCGCGGAGTACGTCACCCTTGGCGGCTTCGCCGGCCAGGGTGGTACGAAGGTGACGGGCCCCGGCCAGGCCTCGACCAACATCACGAACCTCTACGTGATCCAGGGCCTGGTCAACATCGCCAGCCAGGAGCAGCATGGCTTCGACATCAACCTGAAGTACACGCTGCCGGTGAAGGAATACGGCCACATCACCATCAACACCGAGTGGGCGCTCCTCCAGAAGTTCTTCCTCAAGAGCGGCCCGACAGACAGTGGCACCGACTACGCCGGATATGACGACTACGGCACCCTGCCGAAGTATCGTTCGTACACGACGATCGACTGGAACTACGAGGGCTATGGAGCCACGCTGGGCATCACCAACCTCGCCTCGGTCGACAACCTCAGCGGCGACCACATCGGGTCCTACACGACCCTGGACCTTCAAGGCCGCTATGACCTCGGCAAGTTGAACCCGATGCTCAAGGGCGCCAGCCTCGGCATCGGCATCAACAACATCACGGACAAGCAGCCCAACCTCGATCGCACGAACTACTCCAGCCCGCCGTTCGACGGCAGTGCGTACAGCTTCTTCGGCCGGATCTACTTCATGGATCTGAAGGTGAAGTTCTGATTCGGAGCAGATTCACCGCTCACTTCGCGCCCCTCGGTTTCGAGGGGCGCTTTTTTTGCGCCTGACCCGGCGGACCGACGCGAAAATCACGTTGCCCGGTCCCGCCCGCAGCGACATAGCAAAGGACCATGATGCGATGGCTGCTGGTTGGCTCGATGATCCTCGGTGCGGCGGCGCTGGGCGAAACAAACGGAGGCGGCTTCACCGGTTCGATCAACGCCGCCGATTTCCAGGCGGCCGGGCTCAACCGCCTCACGCCGGCTGAACGACAGCGCCTTGACGAACTCGTCGCGGCCTACCGGAACACGGCGGAGGAAAACGCCCGGCGCACGGCGGAAGCCGACGTGAAGGCCGCGCAAGCCGAGGTGAAGGCGGCCCGGGCGGAGACCAGCGCGGCCAAGGCCGAGGTGCAGGCCGCCAAGGCCGCGGCCGGTGAGGGCGGGAAGGAGAGCCGGGGTTTCTTCGCCAAGGCCAAGGTGGAAGTGGTGCCGGGAACGATGATCGAGTACGCAGTGATCAAATCCACGATCGTGGGCAAGTTTGATGGCTGGGAAGGGAAAAAGATCTTCCGTCTCGCGAACGGGCAGCAGTGGCAGGTGATGAATGCCGGCGAAAGCTATTACACGCGCCCCACGGAGAACACCGAGGTGGAGATCGCTCCGGCCAAACTGGGCGGGTATTGGATGAACTTTCCCGCGCTGAAAACGCGCGTCCGGGTCCGCCTGGTTTCGGAACCATAGCCGGGGAGTGCGACCGGGCGCCGGCGGATGCGCCTCGATGTGAATTGCATTGCCGCCGGGCGATTTGTGCGCCCGCATCGCCCGGGCCCACCCGATGAATCCCTGGTCCAAAGCGAAGACTTTCGCCCTCCGGCGGTTCTCGTCGAAGGACCGGAAGGAGTTGCTGCTGCTGCTGGGTCTGCTGCTGTTGATGTGCCTGTTGCTCCAGTTCGGCTTCGGTCAGGCGCGCGAATGGCGCACCGAAGCGGAACACCACAAATTGCAGACCTTCCTGCTCAGCTGGAACAGTGCGGCATGGTACGTGTGGATTGGCGCCGCCCCGGTGATGCTTTGGATCGTCCGCGAATTTCCCTTGGACTTGAAGGGAATGGCCTGGAAGAACCTCGCCTGCATCGTGGCATGCAGCCTGTTGCTGGGCCTGGCGGTGGTGAACCTCCGGTCGATGCTCAGTCTCGCCGGCAACATCTGGCGCCCCGCCGCGGAGGATCTTCCGACCGACTGGCGGAATTATCTCTTCAATACCTTCTGGCTCTGGCCGATGGATCTCCTGACCTACTGCGGGTTTTTTGCCGTGACGTTTGCCATCGATTATTTCCTCCAGCACCAGCGCCGGAACGAGGACACGGTGCAGCTGCAATTGCGGACGGCCCGCTTGCAGACCGATCTCACGCGGGCGGAACTCGCCGCGCTGCGCGGGCAGCTGCACCCACACTTCCTCTTCAACAGTTTCAATGCGCTCGCCACGCTTGTGCGCCAGCGGCGCAACGACGAGGCCGTGGAAATCATCGCGCAACTCAGCGCGCTGCTCCGGCTGGCGATCGAGCGGACCGGGCAGGTCGAAATCCCGCTCCAGCAGGAGCTCGACTTCATCGAACGTTACCTGGCGATCGAGCAGGTGCGTTTCGCGGACAAGCTCCGGGTTGAATTCGCCGTGGAGCCCGCGGCGCTGCAGGCCCTCGTGCCCAACATCGTGTTGCAACCCCTGGTCGAAAACGCGATCAAGCACGGCATCTCCAAACGCACGACGCCCGGGACCGTGCGACTGGCCGCGGCGCGCCAGGAAGCCCGGCTGCACATCACCATCAGCAACGACCGGGCGGACGAACCGCCCACCGGCGGGGAACGCACCGTCAGCACCGGCATAGGGCTGGCCAACGCCCGGGCGCAGCTCGAGAAGCTTTACGGGGTTGATTACCACCTCGAGTTCATGCATGACCCGCGCGGCACCACCACCGTGGCGCTGGATCTTCCCTGGCGCGTGCCACCACCGCCGCAGACACTGTGAACCATTCCATCCGCACCCTGGTCATCGACGACGAGCCGCTGGCCCGCGAAGGCATCCTGACCCTCCTCGCGCAGGATCCCGAGATCGAGGTCATCGGCAGTTGTGCCGACGGGCAGACGGCCGTGACCACGATCCGGAACCAGCGGCCGGACCTGGTGTTTCTCGACGTGCAGATGCCCAAGCGCAGCGGCTTTGAAGTCATCGGCGAGCTCAAGCCGGCCGAGCGGCCCGCCGTGGTGTTCGTCACCGCCTACGACCAGTACGCGATTGAGGCCTTCGAGAATTGCGCGGTCGACTACCTGCTGAAGCCATTTCGCGATTCCCGGTTCGCGGCGGCGCTTGCGCGGGCCAAGGTCGAGATCCGCAAGCAGCGGGTGGTCGGCATGGGTGAGACGATGGAACGCCTGCTGGCCTGCGTCCAGGAGATGGTGCGAACCGGGTCCAACCCGGCGCCGGCCGCGAAGATCCCCGCGCCCGTCGAGCAGCCCTCCGACCGGGTGGTCATCAAGGCCGGCAGCGACCTGCACTTCATCAAGACCGCCGACATCGTCTGGGTCGAAGCCCAGGCCGATTTTGTCCGCGTTCACACCACCGGCGCCGCCCAGCTGGTGCGGGAAACCCTGCAAAACTTCGAAAGCCGGGTCGATCCGTCCAAGTTCCTCCGGATTCACCGGTCCTCGCTGGTCAACCTCGAGCACGTGAAGAAGGTCACGCCCGCCCTCTACGGCGACTACATCGTCCTGATGAGCGACGACACCAAGCTGCGCCTGAGCCGCAAGAACCGGGGCAAGCTGAAGCAGATCATTTCCCGGCTGTCCTCCGCCGGGGAGACTGACTGATTCGTTTTACGGGCAGGCGCGGCCCGTTGGCGGCCGGGCTCGTTTTTCACGCTAAACGTCCCGGAAAACGCGCTGCCATTCATCGTATTTTGGCAGCTGTCGATGGGAGTAACGGAGCACTCCATCGATATGCTGTTGCTGCGAGTTATGACACAAGTAGGCAGCACACAAATACGGCAACGTATTTAACACAACACACCTAAGAACTATGAACAATAGCTCCGTAAGTTACCTGCGGAAGCCTTTGGCGCTGCTTGGCGCCGGGCTTTCGTTGTTCGCGGCTCAGGCCGCTTTCGCCCAGCAGTCTACGGCGCCGGCTTCGTCGTCCGACGAGAGCACGCTCAAGTTGGACAAGTATGTGGTCACCGGCTCCTACATACCCGCGGCCATGGACGAAGCCAAGGCCCTCCCGGTGCAGGTGCTCGACACCCAGGCGATTCAGCTTTCCGGCGTAAACACCAACGTCCTCGATGTCCTGAAGAAGACCGTGCCCCAGATTCAGGGCGCCAACAACATCGGCATTGAGAACGCGAATATCGCCGGCGGCACCAACAACGGTGGCTCGCAGGTCTCCCTGCGCAACATCGACACGCTGGTCCTCATCAATGGCCGGCGCGTGGCGGCCTCCGCGGTCGCCGCGGGCGGCGAGTCCGGCACGGGCGGCGAGTTCGTCGACCTGAACATGATCCCGATCTCCGCGGTCGAGCGCATTGAAGTGCTCACCGACGGTGCTTCGGCCATCTATGGCACGGACGCGGTCTCGGGCGTAATCAACATCATCATGAAGAAAGATTACACCGGCGCCGAGATGGGCTTCCATTACACGATGGCCCCGAATGACACCGGTGGCTACTGGCGGCAGCGCTCGGTTTCCGCCCTCGCCGGCGCGGGCGATGACAAGACTCACCTGATGGTGTCGTTCGAATGGTCGCAGAACGCCCCGCTCTGGGAGCGCGATGTGGCCTACGACAATCCGTCCTACGGCACCGCGTCCTATCCCGGCATCATCAGCACGGGGGCGAACTTTTATGTGTTGAACCAGAACCTGAACAAGCCGTCGAACGCGACGCCCGACTCGGTGGCCAACCTGGTCGCGGCGGGGATTTATTCCGGTCCGTTTGCCGACGTGACCACGGGTTTCAACCTGTCGGGCAAGCCGACAATCCTGAGCGCCGTCGACAAGCGCATCGCGACCCTGTCGGGCTCGCACAAGCTCACCGACAACATTACGCTCAATGCCGACCTGATCTACGCCACGACTGAGACGGAATACCAACTCAACCCGCAACCGGTCACGGCCTCGAGCACGACGCTGATCGGCTATGGTGTCTCCCCGATCACCGACACGGGCTGGACGATCCGCAACCGCTTCATCGACGGGCCGAACCGCATCTATAACAACAAGACAAACTTCTATCGCGGGACGGCGGAACTGGCGGGCAAGGTCAACGACTACTTCAACTGGAGCGCCTGGCTGAATTACAACTACTCGTACCAGATCGCGCTCGGTGAGAACCAAATCCTGAATTCGGCCCTCCTCAGCGCCCTGCAGAATGGGTTGATCGACTTGTTTGCCCGCCAGCAGGACCCAACCAAGCTGGCGCAGGCGAATATCTTCGGAACCTCCGAGGCCATCTACAAGAGCGAGCTGGTCACCTACAACGCGCTCTTTAGCGGCAAGGTTTGGGACATTCCTGCTGGCGAACTTCGCTATGCGGCCGGCTTTGAATACCGCCGGGAGGCCCTGAACGCCACCGCGGATTACAACAGCATCATCCCGCCGGGCCAGACGACCTCGCTCTGGAACAACGGCACCTCGCTCAGCCCGTTCGACAACGCGCGGAATGTTAAGAGCGAATTTGCCGAGCTGAAGATTCCAATCACCAGCCCGTCGCAGAACATCCCGGGCCTGCACCTCGTCACGCTCGATGGTGCGGTCCGCCACGAGTCCTACAGCGACGGCAACTCGACCACGGTGCCGAAGGTCTCGCTCCGCTACCTGCCGGTCAACGACGAGATCGCCCTCCGGGCCACCTACGCCAAGTCGTTCACCGCCCCGACGCTCTACGACCTCTATGGTCCGTCGTCCTCGGGCTTCACGACTTCCCTCGGCGGCCTGAACGCCTACAACAGCTCGGGCTCGGCCACGGGCAACAAGTTCCCGAACCTGCAGGGCTTCCAGCTCAACGGCTTCAATCCGGCGCTCAAGCCGTCGAATGCCAAGAGCTACACCGCGGGCATCGTCTACTCGCCCAAGGCGGTCAAGGGCCTCGAACTCACCGTCGACTACTACAACATCAAGCAGACCGACCTCATCGGCTCACCCGGTGGCACGACGACGATGGTCCAGTCGGTTGAAGCCCTCGGGCCCGCATCGCCATTCGCGCAGTATGTCACGCTCGGCGGCTTCGCCGGTCAGGGTGGCACGCAGGTGACGGGCCCCGGCCAGGCCTCGACCAACATCACGAACCTCTACGTGATCCAGGGCCTGGTCAACATCGCCAGCCAGGAGCAGCATGGCTTCGACATCAACCTGAAGTACACGCTGCCGGTGAAGGAATATGGCCACATCACGCTCAATACGGAATGGGCCATCCTGCAGAAATTCCTGCTCAAGAGCGGGCCGACGGATTCGGGCACCGACTACGCCGGGTATGACGACTATGGCACCCTGCCAAAATACCGTTCTTACTCGACCATCGACTGGAACTACGAGGGCTACGGCGCCACGCTGGGCATCACGCACCTCGCCGCGGTCGACAACCTGAGCGGCGATCACATTCCGTCCTACACGACGCTGGACATCCAGGGTCGTTACGACCTCGGCAAGCTGACCCCGATGCTGAAGGGAGCCTCGCTGGGCCTCGGTATCAACAACGTGACGGACAAGCAGCCGAACCTCGATCGGACGAACTACGCAAGCCCGCCGTTTGACGCCAGCGCCTTCAGCTTCTTCGGCCGGATGTACTTCATGGATCTGAAGGTCAAGTTCTGATCCCAGCCGCATCGGCTGATCTATTGCACGCCCCTCCGATGGAGGGGCGTTTTTTTTGGAGACCTCGGCCCCTGAATCGGATGATCGGATTGAACGCAGGCTTTCCGCCTGGGATTCAGGCCGGCCCCCGGGCCTCAGGGCGGTGCGTGGCCGGACCCGGAAACGAGGGGCGCGGTCCCCAGGTGTTGTGCGAAGAAGGATTCAAGCCGGCGGTAGTATTCGATGCGGTTCGACTCGTTGTGGAACCCGTGGCCTTCGTTGCGCTCGATCATGATTTCGTAGCTCTTGTTGAAGTGCTTGAGCTTCGCCTCGAGGCGCGTCCATTGCGCAAAGTCGACCCGCGGGTCGTTGAAGCCGTAGGCGTTGAACAGCGGCACGCGGATATTCTCCACAAAGTTCACCGGCGAGCGGGCCTTGAGAAAATCGCGGTCGGTCCCGAGATGCTCCCGGTAAAAGATATCGGAACTCCGGTCACCCAGACGGCGGCCCATCCCGACCAACAGGGTCAGGTCGCTCGGGCCGACGTAGTTCGCCCCGCAGCAGTACAACTCGGGCGTAAAGACGAGGCCCGCCAGCGTCGCATAACCGCCATAGCTGGCCCCGTAGATGGCGACCCGCGCCGGATCGGTGAAGCCCTGGGCGATCGCCCAATGCACGGCGTCGGTCAGATCCTGCTGCATTTTGCCGCCCCACTCGTGGTACCCGGCGCTTTCGAACGCGCCCCCGTAGCCGCCCGAACCACGATAATTGACCTGCAGCACGGCATAACCGCGGTTGGCGAGGAATTGGACTTCCGGATCATAGCCCCAGGCATCCCGGATCCCATAGGGCCCGCCGTGGGGATGGATGATGAGCGGCACGCGGGAGTTCGCGGCCGCGGGCGGCCGCGTGAGATATCCATGCAAAAGGAGACCGTCGGTCGCCTTGAAACTGACGGGTTCCATGGGGCACATTTGCTCCACGTGAATGCGGGGGTTGACCTTGCCAATCATGCCCAGGCGGCCGGTTGCCAGGTTCAACACGTAATACGTCCCCGGATCGCGGTCGCTGGCCGCCTTGATCACCAGGGTCTTTTCATCGGCGGACGTGCTGACGATCTCGTTGAATGTGTCGGGCAGGGTCCGGTCGATCACGCCCTGCAGCTGGGCGCGGCGCGCATCAAAGAAGTGATGATGGGGCCGGTCTGAGAGGTAGGTGACGCCATAGAGTTCGCGACGGTCCCACGAGGCATGGATTTTTTGGATCTCCCCTTCGGGCGGCCGGAACAGGGACGGCCCCAGCTGTTGGGTGCGCGCATCAAGGGCGCGAAGGGCCGCCGTGTCGGATTGGCTGGAATCCAGCAGGTAAAGCGTCTGGTTGTCCGCGGCGAAGAACAGCAACTGCCAGACCGGGGACCCGCCGGGGCACTCCGCGACCTTCTTGTACGCCGAGCCCGCCTCGGGCCGGACCTCGTAGACCACGGTCCGGTCCACCACGCGGCTGCGAGCCCGCAATCGCCCCGCATTGTCCGCCACGTTTTCACTATCGTAGAAGCCGACGAGATCATTGCTCGCCGGCGGGGGATCGTAGTTGGCGGCGGCTGAACGGCTGCCATTGCGCACATCGATGGTGAACATGCTGAGCGTCGAGCCGCCGGCTTCGCGGCGCCCAAAGATGAGCAGGTGGGTCGGATCGAACTGCAGCGGGTCGACGATCCACATGACATTGGCGTCCTCGTTGTATCGTTCCTGGTAGGCCTCCGACAGGGCCACGACGCGTCGCTTCTCCCCGGGCTTGGTTACGGCGACTGGAATCGAACGCCAGGCAGCGAATTCCTCACCCCCGACGTCGCCGCCGTAGACGATGTAGTCATTCCCCTTCCAGAAGAACTGCTTGATGTTTTCATCCTGGGCGGAAACCAGGGCCTCGGGGGCGCCACCAGTCGTCAAGTCCATCAACGCGATGCCGACCTTGCCGTAACCGAGGGTGGTCAGGAAGGCGAGATGCCGGCCGTCGGGCGAGACCTGGGCCTCGCGGATTTCCGGCTCAATGAAGAAATCTTCGAGCGGAACCGTTGCACCCAACGCCGGAATGGACCCAAGCAGGCCTGCGCACCAGGCGGCAGCGAGCAGGCGGAATCGAAGGGACAGGGCTTTCATCGTAGTGAGCAGTCGTGCCAGAAGCAGAACCGGCGCGGTCGACCGCCGCAATCCCGATCCCGGAGATGCGCTTTTGACCAACCGCCTCCCGCGTTACCGGGATATTCAGAAGCGAAGGTCGAGCACCGCGGCGTTCGCCTGCCAGTCCGGCGCCGGCCAGCCGCGAGCCGGGGCCGGGCGTCCGAGCACCTTGCGGCCGCGCCACCCGCGGGGCGGCCGGGACTCGACGCCATTGGTCAGCCCGACCCGGCTGACGGCCACCTGGCCCACGCCGCGCACCGCGAGGCGCAACGGACGGTCGGGAGACTCCAGCGGGGCGATGAACTCCTGCCTGATTCCTGTCCGCGGGCGCGCGGCATGGGCGCGAAACTCGATCGTGAATCGTCCCGCGATCTCCCGCCAGGATCCGTCGCCCGCCTGCTGTTCGGCCACAACCCGCTGGACCGCGGGCGCGAAGTTGTGCACGACGCACTGCAATTGCCAGGCCCCGCACACGGGGGTGCCGTGCCACGCGAGTTCCGGCCGGCGCGCCGCGGACCGGAGCCAGCGGCGCCATGACGCCAGGCGCGCCGCGTCCTGTCGGAGCATTGCGATGTTGGGATTCGGCTGGCTCCGCCGGCGGCTGCGTCGCCACATCGCGCCGGCTGCCGAACGCGCGGCGGGCAGCGCGCGCGCGAATTCAGCCGCTGCGTCCTGGGCCCGCCTGATCCCGCTGATGACCGCGGCGGTGTCGGCCCTGGCCAGCTGCCGGCGCCATTGGTGCACGCACCGCGCGGCCCGGCGGACGAAAACGTCGCGCCGCGCCAGGTAGCGCCGAAACTCAAGGCTCGCCGCCAGGGGCGCCGGCCACGATTGCGAAGTGATGCGCCCGAAAAACCTTTCGCCGGCCTCCCAAGGCTTGGGGCTGTCGGGGCCGCCGAACACATCCCAACGTTCGTTGATCTGCCACCGGGCATAACCCGCAAAAGCGTGGACATCGGCGGCCAGCAGCGTGCGCGCACGTGCGGGATTCAGGCGGCTGGGGAACATCCGCCCGAGCCCGTGCGCCAGCAGGGTGGTGCAGTCGTCGAGCCCCGGCTCCAGCCACAGCGAAGCGGCGGCAGCGTCGACCAGCGTCGTGGTTTCCAAGGCCAGGCGGTTCGGTTCCCACGACGTGATCAGCATCCCGGCGGCTTCAACCGCGGCACAACGCTGCCACCACGAGCGGATGTTGCCGAGACGGTCGCTAAAGACCGGCAGGGGTTCGTGGCGAAACGCGCCGTTCATCGGGCAGCCAAAATAACCGATGCGCTGTTTGCGCAGGGCGGGCGCCAGGTCGCGTTCGGCGAAGTTGAACAGCTCGACGCGCGGCTTCCGGCCGAACGGATAATAGTACCAGTCGTAGGCCACGAGCCCGGGCGGCAGCAGCGGGATTGCCTCGGGCACGAAGTAGAGCAGGTCGGCCCAAAAGCCCAGCTGGAGATCATGGCGCCGCGTGATCTCATGCAGCCGCTGCACGTGGCCGGCAAACAGCCGGGCGAGGCCATGTCGGTCCACTTCCGCACGACAACGCGGGCACTGGCCCAGGTGGTACGACTCATCAAGGCCGACATGGATTTTCCCGGCGGTGCAGAAAGGCGCCATGTCGCGAATGAGAAGCCCGGCCAGCTCGGGCGTTCGCGGATGAAGCGGGCAGAGCTGGCCGCGCTCCAACGGCCGGTCGTCTTCGTCGCGCAGCTCGTTGAGCTCCCGCCACGCCGGATGTTTCACCACATATTGCGTGTGCCCGAGGAGGTTCACGATCGGGACGACCTTGATCCCGCAGCCCGACGCGGCGCGGACCAGCTCCGCCAGATTCTCAATCGTCCAGGCGTCGTCGCGCCCGATGCCCGGCAAGCTCGGGTAATGCACCGCGTCCTCGAGGTGCAGGTAAAGCTCCTCGTAGCCCCAGGAGGCGTAGCGCGGCAGCAGTGATCGGAGAAAATCCGGCCGCTCCACCTGCCGGGCGAGGTCCCATTGGAAGGCTCGAATCATGGCGCGGCGTTTCGCCCGGATCGCATTCAGCCGCGCTTCTGCCGGACCAATTGCTCTAGCTTGACGATGTCGGCGGCGAACAGGCGGATGCCCTCCGCCGTCTTGTCCACGGCCATGGGATCCGCGTTGAACGCATAGCGAAACGCCTTTTCGTCCAGCGTCACGCGCTCGACAGCCGTCGCCTTCGCCCGCGCCGGGTCGAGTTTGCGCTCGACTGGTTCCGCGGACGCCTTGAGTTCCTGCAGGAGCGGCGGGCTGATGGTGAGCAGATCGCAACCGGCCAGCTCGAGGATTTCGCCCTTGTTCCGAAAGGAGGCGCCCATCACCTCCGTGGCATAGCCGAATTTCTTGAAGTACGTGTAGATCTCGGTGACTGACTTGACGCCCGGGTCCTCCGCCGGCGCAAAGTCACGCCCCGTGTTCTTCTTGTGCCAGTCCAGGATCCGGCCGACGAAGGGCGAGATCAGGCGCACCTTCGCCTCGGCGCAGGCGACGGCTTGTGCGAAGGAGAATAGCAGCGTGAGGTTGCAGTTGATCTTCTCCTGCTGCAGCCGCTCCGCGGCCTTGATGCCTTCCCAGGTTGAGGCGAGCTTGATCAACACGCGCTCCCGCGGCACACCGGCCTTTTCGTAGAGCGCCACGATCTCGCGCGCCTTGGCGATCGAACCCTCGCGGTCGAACGAGAGCCGGGCATCGACCTCGGTGGACACGCGCCCGGGCACGATCTTCAGGATCTCGGTCCCGAAGAGGACGAGCAGGCGGTCGATGATCTGGTCCGCGGCGGCGGCCGCGCCGGCGTCCTTGACGGCCTGGTCGACCAGCGGCGAGTACACCGGCATGCCGGCCGCCTTCAGGATCAGGCTCGGGTTCGTGGTGGCGTCCTGCGGCGCATATTGCCGCAACGTGGCGAAGTCGCCGGTATCGGCGACCACCGTGGTGAATTGTTTCAGGCGATCGAGCTGGTTCGGTCCATTCATGGCGTGGTGGTGATGGAGGTTGCCCGGGGCAGGGAGGGATGCGCCCGCAGATAATTTTTCATCCATTCAATCCCGCCGGCTTCGTCGTCAAACGCCCCGTCCAGCTGCGACTCGAACGCGGCCTCGAGCGCCGGGGTGAAACTCGGCCCGGGGCTGAGCCCGAGCGCGATCAGGTGGCGCCCGAGCACGATGGGCTTGGGCGCGGCGTGCTCCACCGCGAGCCGGTGGGCCGACGCCCGCAGGAGCTCGAGCCGCTGCACGGTCTGCTGCGAGATCAGCGGCGGGCGGCCGAGGTGGTCCGCTTGCATGACGGCGATCAACTCATCCAGCGTGGCCGGCGCGATCTTGCGTGCGAGGCGGCGCACCGCCGTGTCGCGCAATTCCAGCGGGCCGTGGTGGTGCAGCAGGTGGTTGACGACCAGCAGGCGCACCCGCTCGACCAGGTCGAGCGGCGCGCCAATCCGGTGGAGAAAGCTCTCGGCCAGCGGCCCGCCGGCGGCCTCGTGCTCCGGGCTCACCCAGCGAATCTGGCCGCGCTTGCGCGCCTGCTTGGTGGTTGTCGCCTTCCCGAAATCGTGGGCGAGCACGCTCAGCGACAGGATGCGCCGGGTTTCCACCGGGCCCTGGCTCCACGCCGGCAGGCCGACCAGCGCATCCAGGCAGTGGCCGGTGTGAACGAGCACATCGCCCTCCGGGTGCCATTCGGGTTCCTGGGGCAGGCCGTCCAGCGCGGCGATTTCCGGGAAGTGGCGCAGCCAGCCCGCTTGCTTGAGCACCGCAAGCCCGGCCGACGGCTTCACCGCCTTGGTCGCCCACTTGTCCCATTCGCCCCACACGCGTTCGACCGCGAGCTCGCCATAGGTGCCGCTGATGGACTCGCAAAGGGCGGCGGTCTCAGGCGCGAGGGTGAACTCGAATCGCGCGGCAAGTTGGAAGGCGCGCAGGACCCTCAGCGGATCCTCCCCGAACGCCGGGCTGGTGTGGCGCAGCACCCGGTGCCGCAGGTCCGCGACGCCCCCATGGTAGTCCAGGACTCGCCCCTCGAGCGGGTCGTAGGCGATGGCATTCAGGGTGAAGTCGCGCCGGGCGGCCGCCTCGGCTTCCGTCAGGTTCGGATCCGGTTCGATGGCGAAACCGCGATGGCCGGCCCCGGTCTTGGATTCCCGGCGCGGCAGGCTGAAATCATACTCCGCGCCCTCCAGCCTCACCTTGAGCACACCAAAGCTCCGGCCGACGATGTCGGTCGGGCCGAACGGGGCGAGCACCTGGCCGAGACGTTCGTAGTCGAAGCCATAGACCTCGATGTCGAAGTCCTTCGGCTGCAGCCCGAGCAGCCAGTCGCGCACGCAGCCGCCCACCAGCCGGGGCCGCCCCCCGGCCTGGTGCAGGGCATCGA
>DASZXO010000039.1:0-5820 GCA_035545835.1 Lacunisphaera sp. | reverse complement strand
GGTGAAGATCGTTGCCTGCGGGCAGAAGCGATCGAACGACATGGAATGGAGCCAGACGCTGGTCGACGTCGCCGGCGACAACTTCGACCTCCTCGGCTGCCACAATTACGAATACGAGCCGGAGAACTTCGCCACCGGCGTGCGGCGCATCGAGGATTATCTGGAGCAACTCTCCGCGTACGTGCGCCGCTCCGCCCACCCGAACATCAGGCTCGCCGTGCTCGAATGGGGCTCGTGCCGCACCTACGACTGGCGTGCCGGCCTGCACACCGCCGGCATGTTGCTCGGCTACGAGAAGCTCAGCCCCGAGCTGGCGATGACCTGCCCCGCCCTCCTGATGCGCAACACGACCGACGATCCCGAATGGCGCGCGTGGATCTACCATGACCACGTATCGTGGTTCGGCGGCGGCGGCTACGTCGTGGAAAAACTTTTCCGCGAGCACTTCGCCCCGCAGCGATATGCCTTCACCTCGGGCACCTTCACGGACCGGCCGAACCGCGCCGCGTTCTTCGACGACATCTCGCAGATGAAACCCGAAGCCTGGACCCCAGGGACGGTCGATGCGATCGCCACCGGCAGCACCGACGGCCGGCGGATCGTCGTGAAAGCGGTGAATTATGACTCCGCGCCGCACACGCTCCTCACCCGCTTCCAGGGCGCGCAGGCCCCGCGGGCCGGGGCGACCGTGAAAATCTTCACTGTCACCGCCCCGCTCGATGCGGCGAACTCGCTGACCGAGCCCGACCGGGTCCGCCCCGTCGAAACGAACCGCGCCTTCGCCCGGGACATGGCCTTTGACCTGGCACCGTACACCGTGGCGGTGGTCGAGATCGCCTCGAGGTGAAGCCTGGTCGGTGGGACCGGTCTGACCGGGCCAGTCGTGGACCGGCCCTGCTCAGCGGGCCCGAGCCGCCGTCGGCGGCCCATTACCCCGCCTGCCGCAGGTGTTCCCTGAACCAGCGGGCCGCGAGGTCCGCGGCGGCATCGAGTGTGCCCGGCTCTTCGAACAGGTGCGTGGCGGCGGGGATGATCTCGAGTCGCTTCACGCACCTGAGTCGCTGATACGCCATCTCGTTCAACGGGAGCACCGCCGTGTCGGCACCGCCGACGATCAGCAGGGTCGGCGCGTGCACCGTTTCCAGCGCCCGGCCGGCGAGGTCCGGCCGGCCGCCGCGCGACACCACCGCGCCAATCTCGAGGCCGGGCGTCGCGGCCGCGATCAAGGCCGCGGCCGCGCCCGTGCTCGCGCCGAAATAGCCGATGGCCAGGGAGCGCACGTGCGGCTCGCTCCGCGCCCATTGGGTGGCGGCCTCGAGTCGCGCGGCCAGGAACGGAATGTCGAAGCGAAGGTGCGCGGTGCGCGATTCCAGTCGTTCCTCCTCGGTCGTCAGGAGGTCGAACAGGAGCGTCGCGAGGCCGGACCGGCTGAGCATCGTCGCGACGTGGCGGTTCCGCGGACTGTGCCGGCTGCTGCCGCTGCCGTGCGCGAACAGCACCAGGCCCGTCGCCCGCGCCGGCACTTCCAGCGTTCCCTCCAGCTGCACGCCCGCCGCGGTGATGCGCACCGCACCGTTCCAGGCCGAGGGCGAACCAGCCGCCGGGTTCTTCATGGCGATGCCATTCTACTACCGATCTCCGCGGAAAGCCACGCCGCGAACAACTCCCGCCCCCTCCCACGCCGCCGCGAGATTGGGGTCTCGGTTTCCGGACCTCGTGTTTTCGCCCGCGACAATCCGTGCGTAGCGAATCCGCCCGGCCGGGTGCTAGGATGCCGGCGTGCAACCGAACCGCCGTGACTGGGAAGGCTGCGTCCAGGGCGTGGCCGCGGGCCTCTTGTTGCCGCTCGTGTCTTTCGTCGCCGGCGCCGCCGTCGACACGCCGGGCCGGGATAATCCCTGGGAACTCGTCATGGCCTGCGTCTTCGGCGCGGCCTACCTCGCGCTGGCGGGTGTCTGGTTGATTCACCCCGGCCGGAACGCGCTCTTCGTCCTGGCGGGCGCGGTCGCTCCGCTGGTCTTTCTCGGGATCGTCGGCGGCGTGCTGGAAAGGGCCGGCGTGGCCGCCGTCGTCCTCGGGGTCGTCACGCCCGCGTGCCTGCTGGGCGGCTGGCTGGGCGCAACCCTGAAAGGCCGGCTTGCCGCCCGACCGGCGCCGGCGGCGCCGCGCCTGTGGCGCGCGGCCTTCTGGTTGTCGGCGACGGCCACCGCGCTGGTGGCCGCCGCGGTCGCGTTGCTGCTGTATCTGTCGCCGCGCGCAGGCCCGACCGCCAACCCGAACACCGGCTTCTTCGTCGTCGTGGCCCTCGTGGAAGCGGGCATCCTCTTGTGTTTCCGGCCGGCCTGTTCCCGCGGCGACGAGGCACGGTCGCCAACGGCGCGGGGACTCCTCGCCATGGCCAGCTTCGGTTCCTTCTTCTTCGGGTTTGCGCTCATCGGGATCGGGCTGGTGGTGGCCCGCGCGCCGGTGCTGTTGCCCGCGGCGAGCGCCGCCTGGCTCGCCAGCGCGGCCAACCTCGCGGCGATGGTCACAGCCACCGCGGCCGTCATCGGCGAGGATCGCGCGGCGGCCGCCGCCACTCCGGGCATCCACCTCTAGCGCCTAGTGAACAAAAGGCGTTCAGGCTGCCCATCGCCTGTCGCTTTTGAAGGTGGGGGCGGTCTCCTGGCCGGGCCGGTTGGTCGACCTCCCGGCCGACCGCAGCGCGCCCAGACGGCCGGTCCGGAGACCGGCCCTCCACCCAGGGCGTGCACAAGACACATCCTACAGCCGATGACTGATCGTCTCCGCGTTCTCCGTGTCCTCTGTGTTTTAAACTAAACGGTCGAATGTTCTTAACACGGAGAACGCAGAGGTCGCAGAGGCACCAGCCGAATTCATGCGGTTCAACTACAGGCGGGGTTCGGAGCCCCCGCCCTACACTTTCGTGTGTCTTCGTGAAATTCGTGTCTCGCCGTCGGCCAAACGGGTTGGGTTGTTGCCTATTGCTTCAGGTCAATGGAGGGTCGACCTCCCGGCCGACCGCAGCGCGCCCAGACGGCCGGTCCGGAGACCGGCCCTCCAGTTAGGGTGCGCCAACGGTGGGTCTGTGCATGCGATGACTGACCGCCTCAGCGTTCTCCGTGTCCTCTGGGCTTAAAGTTTAGTGGTCTGATTGTTCCTAACACCGAGAGTGCAGTGGTCGCGGGCCTTTGCGTCCTGGCGCCTTTGCGTTCGGATTTCTGGTGGAGCCACTGATCGCGGCGTAAAGCCGCTCCTGAAACATCAGGCTCATTTGGCCGGCGCTTGCCGGGTGAGCGCGTCGGCGGCTTTGCCCGCGACGACCCAGCTGGCCGAACCGGCCACGACGGCTTCGTGCTCGAACCAGAGGAAGCCAAAGTCGTCGATGCACTCCGGGAAATCGGGCTTGATGATGACATACCCCGGAATCACGGCGCCGGGGATGTACGCATGATCCGCCCGGTTGTTGCTGTACGTCTGCGTCTTCGAGACCGTGCCGACGCCGGCGACATACGACGTGCTCGAGACCGGATGCGTGCCGAGGATGTAGTTCACCGCGCGCAGCGTGTACTCGGGGCTCACCAGGTCCGGATAGGCCTTGTGCAGGAAATACATTCGGATCGCCATGTTCACCACTTCGCCGGAGCCGCCCCAGCTGCGCAGGCTCGGGGGCACGCCGAACGGGGTCGCATCCAGCCGCTGGTCCAGCCCCGCCACGTAGGTCTTCACCGCTTCGCGCAGCTGCTCCTTCTCGCCCGCGTCCAGATACGGCAGCGCCCGCACGGCCGTCCAGCCAACGAAGTCCATCAGCTGCGGGTTGATCATCTTGGGAAACAGTTCCTTCAGGCGCGACTTGTACGGCTCGGCGCCATGCGTGGCGATGGTCAGCTCCAGCGCCGCGGGCCAGTCCATGACGGCGCCAAGGGCGCGAAAGTTGAACGGGCCCGGAGGAGCCGTTGGCGCGGGTGCCGCGACGGAATTTGTCGGCGCGGCCGAAGCGGCCGGAGCGGCGGGTCCGTGATTCGCGCCGGGGGCGCCGGCGACCGAGCCCTGTGATGCCGCCAGCACGCCATTGGCGGGCGGTTGTCCCTCCGGCTCGCCGCCGAAGCCCCAGCGCGCGGGCATCGGCGTCGGGTGTGCCTTCTCGTCGTTCCAGGCCTTGATCGCCGTCTCGAGGCAGTCCTTGGCCATGGCATCGTCCCAGCCCTTCAGGGTGTCGGCCGATGCCGCCAGCGCCGCGACGGCGTTCCATTGGAAGAAAGGATTGTTGGTGGAGAAAATCCAGCGGTCGTCCGGCTTGCCGGAGGTGTCGCCCTTCACTTCGTTCGGCCCGAGCGACGGGTCGTAGATGCGGCCGTCGGTCTTCGATGCGCCGTCACCGAGGTGGGTGTACTGGCGGAGGTCCGGTTCGTGCGTGCCGCGGATCGCATGGCCGAACTGGTGGAACTGCGCGAGGATGTACATCGCGCCGTGCTTCACCTGCTGCACCGCGTCCGGCACGCCGTCGGGCCGGTGCATCTCCACCTCACGCGCGGCCTCGTCGACCGTGAGCTCGTCGTACTTGAGGTCGAATTCGCGGTAGGCCAGCGCCAGGCTCTGGATGACGTTCAATTGCGCCGGCTCCTCGAGATCGAAATCGCCGGCATCGTACCAGCCGCCGATGTTCATGCCGGGAATATGATCGCCGCCCTTCCATTTCCCGTCCGTGGCGGTGGCCTGATTCCAGCCATCGAACTGCTCGCCGACGACCGGCGCGAGCCGGGCATCGTCAAGGTGGGAGGCGCCGTGCCACACGCGGTAGGCTTCGCGCACAGCCACGTGGTCCATCTGCACGGCGAGGTGGTGGTCCAGGCTGGGCTGCCAAATGTTCGCGTAGGCGTCCGGCGAGATCGGGAAGGCGGCCGTGCGCTGCCCGCCGTATTCGATCACGTAGAGGCCGGGGTCCTTGACCGCGGTGAAGTCGAATTTCGAGTAGACGTAGCGGAGCCAGGGCGTGGCTGGCGTGAGCGGTCCCTCGAACACCGGCTGGTACGAACCATCCGCCATCAGGCGGAGCACCTTCGCCGTCTGCGGGCCGTGGTATTTCGGGTCGAGTTCGAGCACCGCTACCTTTGAGAAATCCGGCGCGTAGCCAACCTGGCTGTGCGCAATCATGGGCGGCCGGATCCAGTTCGGGATCACGTCCGGCCGGATGTGCCACACGATGGCGCCCGTGGTCTTGCCGGTCGGGATCAGGGAACGCAGGACGAACCAGCCGTTTTGCGCGCGGGCGCGGCCGTCGAAGAGCATGAGGTCGGCGGTGTCCGACGTGACGCTGACCCGGGCGAGCGCGTCGTCGACGCCGAGGGTGATGGTCTTGCCCGTGGCGAACGGCAGCGGCTGGGTGTAGCCCTTGGCCTTGTCCCAGTCCTCGAGGTAGTACGCTTTCTTGGGTTCGTCGGGCAGAGGCAGGACCTTGATCATCGGCTCCTCCGGGAAGCGCGGGAAGATGCCGGCCTTGGCGCCGTCGACGAGGTAGGCCTTGCCCATGTAGATGGAGGGCAGGAACTCGAGATTGAAGCCCGCCCGACCGGCCAGTTTCGCCGGGAGCGGCTGGTCGAGATTGATGCTGACCCGCACGCCGCCGGGCTCGGCCGCGACCTCGAGGGTGTAGTTGAGGTCGAAGGTCGGGAACGCGAGGCTGGCGGTGAGCCGGTTGTGGGCTTTGTCGGCCTGGCGGCCCTTGAGGGTGGCGACGAGGTCCCACTGCTCGGGCGTCGGCATCAGGCGCACGTCGCCGTTCGTGGCGATGCGCTGCCCGTGGAGGATCATCTCCATGGC
>DASZXO010000038.1:0-2458 GCA_035545835.1 Lacunisphaera sp. | reverse complement strand
TCCTTGAAGGCGAGCGTCGGCCCGTGGAAAAGCTCCAGCACGTACAGGTCCGGATAGAGCTGCCGCAGCGGCGCGACACGCGGATCGTCGAAGGTGGCATAGGCCTCGACACACATTGCCCTCAGATGCCCGTCGGGAATGTCGCCATCCACAAAACGGCGGACGATCTCGAAGGCCACGTCGGCATACCGACGTCCACGGAAACCGGCGATCTCCCTGGGCGAAACGCTGGGCCACGATACCGGGACGTAGAGTCCGCCGTCGCTCGCCAGTCCGGCCATGAGGACGCCGCGAAAGCCAAGGCTCGGCGCCTCGCCGCGTGTGCTGATATATTCCATATGACGTAGTTCCACGGCGGGCCGGACAGGCCCGGACGGTGCCGCCCGGACCCTAGCCACCGCCTCCCGGCGAAAGCAAGCATAACGCCTATCCCCAGGTCGACGCCGTGCCCGGTGCCAATCTCCGGTGGCCGCTGCTATAGAAAAGCCCCGATTTTGGCAGGGTATTCCCGCATGAGGCTGGCTTCCGCAACCTTTCCCATGGCGCTTGTGCTGCTGGCGGCACTGGCCGGTTGCAATTCGACCTCCGGCTCCGGTCCGGGGCCTGGCGCCGGCGTGGCGACCACGACGGCGCCGTCGCCGATGGCGAACGTGATCAGCGGCGGCAACGCGCCAACCATTGTGCAGGCGCCGGCCGGCACCACCGTCTACGCCGGTATCGCCGTCCAGAATCTGGGTTACTGCCCGCCGGTCCAGATTCGCGCCGGGACCGAGGCGCTTGTCATCTATGACAAGGGCCATGACGGCGACCCCAACTCAATCCGCTACCAGGCGTCGATCAGCAAGACGGCGCGCGAGTGCCACACCGCGGGCTCGAGCATGATGATCAAGGTCGGCGTCGCGGGACGCCTGGTTGCCGGACCGAAAGGGACCGCCGGCAATTTCGCGGTTCCCGTGCGCGTGGCCGTGGTCGCCCAGCATGACAACAAGGTCTTCTTCTCGCAGGTCATGAAGCAGCCGGTGGCGCTGAGCGCGCCCGACTATGGATCTGATTTCTCGGCGGTGATGGACAACATCGCCTTCGACATCACGCCCGACGACCACGACCTGATCATCTACGTGGGCTTCGATGGCGGAGCGCCGAAACAGCCGCCGGCGCCGTCGGGCTAGCCCTGGCTGGACGGATAGGGCCGCGCGCCTAGGTAAAGGGCGTCGCGCCAACATCTGACTTCCAGGGGAAACATGAAACTTTACAACGCGGGCGGTTCGCCCAACGCGCTGCGCACGCGCGCGGTGCTGTATGAGCTGGGTATCGAGTTCGAGCGCATCGACGTCGACCTGCGCGGTGGCGCCAACCGCACGCCGGAATATCTGAAGCTCAATCCCAATGCCAAAGTCCCGGTGCTGGTCGACGGCGATGTCGTGATCTGGGAATCGCGTGCCATCAATGCCTATCTCGCCGCCAAATATCCGGCGAAGAATCTCTATCCCGCCGATCTGCCTACCCGGGCCGTCATCGACCAGTGGTCGTACTGGCAGGCCATCCATCTCGGCCCGGCGATGCAGCGGGTAGCCTTCGAGCGGGTGCATAAAAAGGCATTCGGACGCGGCGAGCCCGACGAAGCGGTGATCGCGGCCGAGATGAAGAATGTCGACCAGTTCCTCGATGTGTTCGAGGTTGGCCTTTCCGACGGCCGCGAGTGGATCGCCGGCAGTCTGAGCGTTGCCGATTTTGCGCTTGCCACGACCTTCGTGCACCGCGTGGCCGCCAACCTCCCGGTCCCCAGCCGGCCGAAGGTTGCGGCCTGGATCGAACGCATGGAGAAGCGCCCGTCCTGGCAGCACGCGGTAGCGGATATGGCACCGAAACCGAAGGCCACCGCTGCAGCCTGATTGACTCACACCGCGCCGTACCTACAGTAATCCTTGCCGGGATGGAGTCGCGTCCCGGCAAGGCCGCAGGTGCGGCCTGCCACGACCGCCGGGAGAGACCGGGCCCCAATTCAGGTGAGGGGCCCGGCGCCGAAGGAGCAACCGCCCCGGAAACTCTCAGGCAAAAGGACCGGACGGTCGGCGACACTCTGGAAAGCGGCGGGCTTCGTGTCCGCCCACCGAAGGAGTAACCGCGGGGCTCTCTGCTGTTTGGTTTGGCAGAGTGCTCAGGAAGCGTTGCCAGGAAAAGTGTGAAGCGCTTTTCCGTCCGGCAGAGCGGCCGACCGGAGCGTTGCCAGGAAAAGTGTGAAGCACTTTTCCGTCCGGCAGAGCGACCGGAAATAGCGGGAAATCTCTCAGGTCCGTGGACAGATGGGGCGCGGGCGGACGTTTTGTCCGCGCGCGAACCTGTTTGTGCGAGGACCGGCATTGACCGAAACCGCCGCCGACACGCCGTTGCGCGAGACTCTTCTTGCGCCGATCCATCGCGCGCTGGGCGCGCGCATGGTGCCATTTGCCGGCTATTC
>DASZXO010000037.1:0-76711 GCA_035545835.1 Lacunisphaera sp. | reverse complement strand
GTCGGCGCGCAGGTGCTCGCGGTCCGCCCGGCGCACGGCGATGAGCAGGTCGGTGCTGCTGGACTCGATCAACCGCGTGAGGAGGAACGAGGCGAACAGGAGCGTGATCAGCACGACCACGATGACCGAGCCGCGGCGGGTGGTGGCACCTTCGCGACGTGTCATCCTGAGCGCAGCGAAGGATCCAGGTCGACTCCCGCGCCGCCTTCGCGGCCGTGGATTCTTCCCTGCGCCCAGAATGACATGTTTCAACATCGAAAACATAGCTCAGTACGCCGGCAGGCCCTCCGTGCTCGCCGGCACGTCGATGACTTCCTCGTAATCGTGGCCCTTGCGCCGGAAATGCAACCGCAGGCGCCGCGGCAGCTCGTAATTGCCGGATTCGTCCCGCTGGAGCTCCTCCTCCGTGGTCCACGTGTCGTTGGCACCGTCGTAGTAATCGTAGGCCAGCGAGGTGACGAACCCGGAGACGACAGCCATGCGCGGCGGGGCGTCGGCAAAATCGGTTTCGAGCCGCGATTTCCAATAGATCACCAGCCCGTCGTCCTTCCGCCAGGCGAGGGCGCACTGCACCTCCGGCAGCGGCCGGCCGGGCCAGACCAGCAGCCGGTCGCCCTCGGGGAGGTCAAAGGCCACCAGTTCCTCCGTCCCGCCCTCGGGCAGGCGGATCTCCTCCACCGCCGGGGCGCCGCCGTTCGGCGTGCTGGCGTGCGAGCTGTTCGCGGCGGTCTGCAGCATCTCATCCAGGTGCCGCGCCACGGCGCGGGTGTGCTGGACGAAGACGAATTCGTCGCGGTGCGACGTCCATACCTCCGTGATCGAGAACACAAACTGGTTGATCGCGGTCAGCAGCGCGGCGAGGAGGACCAGGGCCAGGAGCACCTCGACCAGCGTGAAGCCGCCTCCGCCCGGGCCGCGATGCGGTCCGGGCCTTGCCGGGGGCAGCCCGGCGAGGCGGCGCGGGACACGGAGGCGGTCGAAACGGTTCATTGGAACGTGCGCTGGGCGAGCTTGCTCCGGGCGGCGGCGCGGAGCGTGTCGCGGTCGGCCGGTTGCGACCAGGTCGGGCGCAGCAGGCGGCAGCTCTCGGTGATCGTGGGCGCGCGGCGGCCGTTCGCGTCGGTGAACTCGACCTCGACGACGGCATCGAACAGGTCGGCCACGGGCGCCGGCGTGACGGTCGCCCGCCACCGGGCGGTGCGCTCGTCCGGCAGCGCCAGCTCGTTCCAGGCCGTGACCTTGTCGAGCGACGGTTCCGCCATCAGCGCCTCCCGCACGAGCTTGCGGTCGGCCGCATAGTCGTCCCGGTGCAGCGCCGCCGCATGGGCGTTGAGGACGTTCACGTAGGCGGACGCCAGCACGATGCCCGACAGGGCGAAGATCGCGAGCGCCACCAGGACCTCGATCAGCGTGAAGGCGCCGCCGCCCCGATGGGCCTGCCGCCCGGGCCTCGGCCAGTCGGAAACGGAGTCCGTCCTTGCGCCAATGTCGCCCTGAGCGCAGCGGGTGATCGATGCCGAATCGAACAAGCCGTCATGGCGATTCACCTTCATGTCAGCGCTTCCCCGCATCCGGGTCCTTTGCCAGCACGCTGCAGGTCCAGGGGTCGATCGGCAGGACCTCGCTGGCCTGGTCGCGCACAATCTCGACGCGGAACGGCTGGCAGGTGCCGTCCGGATAAAAGATGACGCGCTCGAGCGGCTTCTCGACCTCGCGGCCGCCGACGAGCATGGCCGAAAGCCGGGCCGGCGGCAGCAGCCGGACCTCGCCCTCGCCCACGATGGCGGCCTGGCCTTGTTGCCAGTCGAGCCGGCGGTTCTTTTCATCGTAGCGGAGCTCGAGCGGCTGTCCGGTCAGGACCGCGCTGTGCCGTGCGCTGGCAATGGCATCGAGCGCGACGGTCTCGACGTCGTCGCGGGTGAGGTGGCGGAGATATTCGCCCCCGGAGCCGAGCAGCAGCGCCGAGACGAGCCCGAGGATCGCGAGCACGGCGATGATCTCGACCAGCGAGAACCCCGCGGCCGGCCGCCGGCGGCCGGGGCTTCGCCGGCCCCCGCTGGAACCCTGCCGGAACATCACCAGTTCCCGATGTCGTCGGCGGTGTCGGCGATCTTGTCCGGGCCCTTCGAGAAGAGGTCGTAGCCGCCGACGTTCTTCACGCCGGGATAACGGTACTCATAGGGCTGGCCCCAGGGATCGAGCGGCACCTTTCCGCCGGTGGCGTCCATGTAGGGCCCCTTCCAGCGGTCGGCGTTGCTGGAGGTGGAGGCGATGAGGGCGTTGAGGCCCTCGGCCGTCGTCGGATAGTCGCCCAGGTCCATCCGGTAGCGGACGAGCGAGGTCTTGAGCGAGTCGCGCACAAAAATGCGGGCGACCGATTCCTGGCTCTGGCCGAAGATCCGGTCGGTGTTGGAAACGACGACACCGATCAGCAGGCCGACGATGGCCAGCACGGTGAGGATTTCCACGAGGGTGAAGCCGCGGGAGCGCGACCGCGCGCGACGGGAGGAAAGGGAAAAGGACATCGGAATCACGGGCGCTGCGCGGCCGGCTGGCCCTGCGGGTTGAAATTGCGGTTGGCCGCCGCCTCGGCGCGGCGGCGGCGGAATTCCTCGATCATCGCCTGCGCCTCGGGCGGCATGTTGCGCATGAAAGGCGGCGTCTGGCCGTCCTGGCGCGCCTCGCGGCGGGCGCGGATCATGTCCCGGATCTGCTCGCGGCGGGCCTCCATCTCCTCCTTCGTCGGCGGGCCCTGGTCAGCCGGATTGTCGGCGTTCGGGGCGTTGTTGGCGGCGGGCGCCGGCGCGGCGGCGAGGGTGACGTGCGCCTGCTTCAGCGACAGCGTGAGGGCGTGGCCGCCCTGGCTGACCTGCACCTTGTCGGCGCCGGCATCGTAGGCCTTGACCTCGAACCCGGCCGCCTTGCCGCTGACCGGGATCCACTGGGCCTTCTTCGTGGCGGGATCGTAGAGATTGATGAGGTAGACGCCGTCCTCCTGCACCACCCCGCGAAACTCGGGCTCGCCCGGGTTGCCGGCCGTCGGAGCCGACGGGGCCTGGCCAAAGGGCGTGTTGTCGAGCAGCGACTGCCAGTCACTGGCCCAGCCGGCCAGCGGCAGGCCGAGCAGGAGCCCCCACAGGCCGGCCCGCAGCCGGAAGCCAGTCGGGCGGATGGGGAAACGCAGGTGGAAATGGGCGGGCATCTGGACTCCAGACCCAAACTAGTTGGATGACATCACAAGACGAGTCGATTCCCTTGGGGTTACTTGATCAAGGAAGAGTTACGCCGGTCCGGGCTGCCACGGCCCAGCGATAAACATCGACATAGTGGCCGGCGTTGTGGCGCCAGGAGAAATCCCGCGCCATCGCGCGCTGTTGCAAGGCAGCCATTTCGGCAGGCCGGTCGTACCAGGTGGCGCACGCCCAGCCCATCGTGTCGAACAAGGCCGCCGGGGTGGCGTCCTGGAAAACAAAGCCCGTGCCCCGGGCCTGGCCCTCGGCAAAGTTCTCGACGGTGTCGACCAGGCCGCCGGTGGCCCGGACGACCGGGAGCGTGCCGTAACGCATGGCGTACATCTGGGTGAGCCCGCAGGGCTCGGCGCGGCTGGGCATGACGAAAAAGTCGGACCCCGCCTGGACCAGCCGCGCGAGGCGGTCGTCGAAACCGATGTGCACGCCGACGCGCCCGCGCCAGGCCTGCGTGGCCTGGCGAAAGATGTTTTCCAGCCGCCAGTCGCCGCTGCCCAGCAGCACGAGTTGCACCCGCATCCGGTCCATGAGGCCCGGCAGCGCGGCGGCAAGCAGGTCGAGTCCCTTCTGGGTGGCAAGGCGCGACACGACCCCGAACAGCGGGACGCGCGGATCCGCCTCGAGCCCGAAACGCGCCTGCAGGCGGGCCTTGCAGGTGGCTTTGCCCGCAAGGTCGGCGGCCGAGAAATTCGCCGGCAGGGCCGGGTCGCGCGCCGGGTCCCAGGACTCGTCGTCGATGCCGTTGACGATGCCCACGAGGTCGGCCCCGCGGAAGCGCAGGACGGCATCGAGCCCGAAGCCGCCGGCGGGCGTCTTGATCTCCTCCGCGTAGGTCGGGCTGACCGTCGTGATCTTCGTCGCGTGGTAGAGGCCGGCCTTCATCAGGTTCACGGCACCGACCGATTCGAGGCTGTCGGGGCGAAACTCGCTGGCCGGCAGCCGCGCGAATTCCAGCACGCGCCGGTCGCAGAAGCCCTGGTGCTCGAGATTGTGGATCGTGAACACCGTCGCCGCCGCCCCCAGCGGCGTGTCGCGCAGGATCGTGTTGAGGAACACCGGCACCAGGCCCGTCGTCCAGTCATGGCCGTGGATCACGTCGGGGTGCCAGCCGAGCTGCTGGCAGAGCGTCAGCGCGGCCCGCGAGAGGAAGGTGAACCGCAGGTCGTTGTCCGTGCAGGCGCCCCACGGGCCCGTGTAGACCTCCGGCCGCGCGAAGAAGTCATGGTTCTCGAGGAAGTATGCCGGCACCGCGGTGCCGGGCAGGACGGTCTCCCACGTGCGCGCCCAGTGCGCCGCCGCGCCGACGTCGACGCCCAGCGGTTCGGGCCGGGTCCGCCATTCGCCCAGCCGCTTGACGGAACCGTACGCCGGGCAAACGACCCGCACGTCGTGGCCGAGCCTGGCCAGCTCCTTCGGCAGCGCGCCCGCCATGTCGGCCAGCCCGCCCACCTTCACGAACGGCTCCACCTCGGGCGTGACGAATAGGATCTTCATGCGGGACCGGGACAGTACCGTAGCGGTCCGGGCTGCCGAGTCAAAATCGGCGCGCGGCACCCCCCGGTAGGTCGGGCTTTACGCCCGAAGTGACGGGCGTAAAGCCCGACCTACAATCGCAGCCGACAAATTCCGCGCTACCGCTTCGCCGCGGGATAGCTGCCGATCCATTTCACGACGGGGCACATCTTGCGCAGCTCCTGCAGCGCCGCCTGCATGGCGGGCTCGTCGTGGTGGCCGGTGACGTCGATGAAGAAGTAATAGTCCCACTGGCGGGTGCGGCTCGGGCGCGACTCGATCCGGGTCATGTTGAGCCCGCGCCGGCTGAACGGCTTCAGCATCCGCAGCAGCGCCCCGGGCTGGTCGTGCAACGACACGATCAGGCTCGTCTTGTCGCGGCCGAAGCCCAGCGCGCCGGAGGGCTCGCGCCCGATGATGGCGAAGCGCGAGACGTTGTTCTTCTGGTCCTGGATCTTGTCGGCCACGACGGCGACGCCGTAGCGCTCGCCCGCCAGCCGCGCCGCGACCGCGGCCGCGCCCTTCTCCTGCTTCGCCAGCTGCACGCCATGCGCGGTGCTGTCGACATCGATCATGCGCGCGTGGGGCAGGTTGCGCTCCAGCCACTGGCGGCACTGCGCCAGCGCCTGGTCCTTCGAGTAGACGCGGGTGATCTTGTCCAGCGGCGCGTTGGAGAGCAGCGCGTGCTGGATGTCGAGGTAGACCTCGGCGACGATCAGGACGTTGGACTCGGCGAAAAGGTCGTGCGCGTCGCGCACCGCGCCCTGGGTGGAGTTTTCCAGCGGGACAACGCCGTAGTCGGCCTCGCCCTTCTCCACGGCCGTGAAGACGTCGCCGATGGTCGTGAGGGCGTGGTACTCGACGCTGGCGCCGAACTTCTTCAGCGCCGCCTGGTGCGTGTTCGTCGCCTCGGGCCCGAGGAACGCGATGCGCAGCGGCTTCTCCAGCGCGAGGGCGGCGGACATGATCTCGCGGTAGATCGCGTTGAGCGCCGTCTCCTTGAGGGGGCCGTCGTTGATCCTCTTCAGGCGGGCCAGGACCTCGGCCTCGCGCTCGGCCACGTAGATGCGGCTGCGCGCCGAGCGCTTCAATTCGCCGATCCGGGCCGCCAGCTGCAGCCGCCGGTTGATCAGCGCCACGAGGCGCTGGTCGATCATGTCGATGTTGTTCCGGATGCGGGTGAGTTGCTTTTTCATGACACGGGGGCGGTCGGGCGGTGGGAGCGGCGCAGAGCATGGAGGGAGCGGGCCTCCTTGATCAACCCCGCAAGCACGGCGGGCGTGACCGCCTGCTTCGGGTCGTCGCCCAGGCCGTGACTCGGGCTGATGTGCGCCTCGATGCACAGGCCGTCGCACCCGTAGGCCACGGCGGCCAGCGCGCAGTCGGGCACGTAGGCGGCCTTGCCGACGGAGTGCGACGGGTCGACTACGACCGGCGCCCACGTGCGTTCCCGCAGGAGCGGCGTGATCGATTCGTCGGGATGGTTGCGGTAGCCATCGAGGCCCGGCTGCGTGCCCCGCGGGCAGAGGATGACGTTGGGGTTGCCGAAGTTGACGATGTATTCCGCCGCCGAGATGAACTCGTTGATCGTGCCGAGGTGCATCCCGCGCTTGAGCAACACCACCGTGTCGCGGCCGGCGATGGCGCGGCCCACCTGGCGGAGCAGCGAGTAGTTGAGGGCGTTGCGCGCGCCGATCTGCAGCACGTGCACGCCGGCGTCGAGCGCCAGCCGCAGCTGCTCCTCGTCCATCACCTCGGTGTCGACGGGCAGGCCGGTGCGCCGCGCGCCCTCCATCAGGATCTCGAGCGACTTGGTGTCGCCCTGGAAGGCGTACGGGTTGGTCCGCGGCTTCCACACGCCGCCGCGCAGTGCATCGGCGCCGGCCTCCTTCAGCGCCGCGGCCGTCTCGTAGAAGTATTGCGGGTTCTTCGGGTCGATCGTGCACGGCCCGGCCATGACCAGCAGCTCGTCGCCGAGCGTGACGCGGCCGACGCGCACGCGGTGCCGCGCGAGTTCCGACCGGATGTCCATCAGCTTGTGCGGCGACTGGATGGTGTCGACGCGGTCGACGAAGGGCAGGCCCTCCAGCCGGCTGATCATGAGCTCGTGGCGTTCGTCGCCGACGATGGCGTAGATGGTGCGCACGTCGCCGACGATCGGCTGGATGCGGCAGCCGAACTCGGCGACGATCGCGGTCAGTTCGTCGACTTCGGCCGGGGAGAGGCGGTTGGCTTTGGGGAGGATCATGGGAGGGAAAAACAAAAGAGCCGCCCGGAGGGGGCGGCTCTGGTGCTTAAATCTGGTTGGTCAGTTTATGCGCAGCCGCCCCCGTGCTTCGGGCTGAAAAAGCCGAAGGCAAAGTAATAAGCGGCCGCGAAGGTCTTCATCGGGCGCCATTCGTGCCGCCCCGCGTGGCCGGTGTCAATTCCGGACCCGGCCTTATGACCCGCCCCTGCGGGCGCGTTCGACGAGGTCCGCCCACGGCGCGGGCTCCCCGCAAAGTCGCCGCGCGGCCGCGCGGGCCGACAGGGCGCCGACGACATTGCCGGTGCCGTTGTAGGCCCCGACGGCCCAGACGTTCGCGCGCACCTGCTCGATCACGGGCAGCGCGTCGGGCGTGTAGGCCACCGAGGCCGCCCACCGGTGCGTCACGGGCGCCCGCACGCCGAGCCTTTCGCGCAGGAACTTTTCCAGCAGCCCTTGGATGACATCCGTCGGCTCGGCCACGTGGGTCCACTCCTCCTCGAGCGCGTGGTCGCGGAAGCCGCCGAGCGCGATGGCGCCGTCCGGCTGTTGCTGCCAGTATTCGTAGCCGTGACGCCAGTAGCAGGGGCGCGGAAAATTCGCTTCCGGCGCCGGTGCCGTCCCCAGCATCTGCAAGCGGGCCGTGCGCACGCGCGGCTGCAGCTCCGGGAAGATGACCTCGAGCTTTCCGTCCACCGCGACCAGCACGGCGCCGCACAGGACCGTGCCGCCGTCGGTGGCCACCGTGCCCGGCACCATCTTGCGCACGGGGGAATTCTCGTACAGCAACACGCGCCGTTCGCGCAGTCGCTGCGCCAGCGCGCGCACCCGGCGCAACGGCTGCATCACGCCGTCGGTCGGCAGCAGGATCCCCTCGCCTTCCGGGCCGGCGTAGGGCTCGGCCGGAAACCCGCTTGCACGCAGCGCCGCCAGGTGCGCACGGCAGTCGTCGCGCTCCGCCGCATCCGCCGCGAGGCGCAGCGAACCGGTGCGCCGGAGCACGTCCGGAAATTCCCGCGCCTGGCGCTCGATCTCGTCCAACGTCAGGCGATAGAGCGCCGCCGCCGTGTCGCGCCCGAAGCGGGCGACGTTCCGGTGGAAGAATTCCGCCAGGCCCGCGAGCACGAAGCCGCCGTTGCGGCCGGCCGCGCCGCCGCCAGCCGCCCGCGCGTCGAGGCCGATCGCGTTCACGCCCAGGTTCGCCAGTTCCTCGAGCGCCGCCAGGCCCGAGCCGCCAAGGCCGACCACGCACACGTCGGCGCGCACGGTGCCGGCGAGCCGCGGCGACGGCGGCCAGGGTTGGTCGTCCCACAGGGGCTGGTTCACGGGGCGCGATTGTGCGGGCCGCCCGCACCCCGGCCAGTCAATTTGGCTTCGGCTCCACGCGGAGCGCGCGAAACAGCAGCGCCCGCGATTGTCCGTCCGGGTCGTCGCGCCAGCGGGCCGGGACCAATTCGATCACGTCGCCAGCCGTTGCGGCCGGAAGCTCCACCCGGATGCGCTCGAACCCGCCCGGGGCGCGAAAGACGTGGCGGCGAATCTCCGTGCCGCCGGCGCGGATCGAGATTTCCTGGCCCTCGAGCTGGCTCAGGACCGTGATCCGAACGAGGCGAGGTCCGGTGAAGGCCGCCGGCCGCAGGACCACTCTCGGGGCCACGCCCCAACGCACCCGCGGCAGGTCCTGCTCGGGGTACGGACCCTCCGCCGGCAGCAGCCCGCTGGTTTCCGTCCAGTCGCCGAAGGCGTCGGCGGCCTCCGGGGGCTCCGCGGCGGCGTCCATCAACAAACGGTCGTATTCCGCCGCGTACTCCGCAAAGGCGCCGGTCGCCAGCCGGGCGAGCCCGGGCGGCACGACGCCGGCGGCGACGGCGTATTTTTGAAACGGCTTCGGGCCGTGGAAGTGGATGACCTGCGCCGCTGCGTTGCGGCCCCAGTAGGGCTTCCAGTTCAGCACCGGGGGCAGGTGCTCCCACCGGCCGCGGTAATGCACGCGATAGGCGTGCTGGTCGAACGAGCTTTGCACGCTCTCGGCCAGCCGCTCCCGCACCGTTCGGCGGAAGGCCGCCGCGTCGCCGCGCAGTGCGTCGACGTTCATGACCATCACGCCCGTGTTCATGGCCACCGGGTCGGCGGGGTCGTGCTCGGGCGCCACGGCAAACCAGGCCGGCGCGCACGCCTCGAGCGCCGCGTCGTAGGCGGCCGTGAACATCACGTCGCAGTCCGTGTAGAGCACGTGCCGGTCCGGCCAGCCCAGCTCGCGCACCAGCTCCGGCACCTCCAGCCGCAGGTAGGCGCCGGCGGCGATCGCGCGGGCGGTCGGGTTGCCGTCCAGGCCGGGCAATCCCTCGAGTTCGCCGGCGAGAAAGCTCCGGCGCCGGACCACGCGCACCCCCCCGTCCGCCAGCCAGTCCGTCAACCGGTTGTCGGCCCCGTCGTGGATGAAGACCGGATCCAGGCGCGTGTGTTGTCGCGCGGTGCGCACGGCGACCTGCACCATCCCGGCATAGTAGTCGAACGCCGGGCTGGAGTCGTTCAGCGCGAGGAACCACTTCATGCGCGCCTCCCGAAGAACTCCCAGCAGAGGATCGCGGCGGCCGCGGACACGTTGAGCGACTCGATCGAACCGGCGCCGGGAATCCGCACGAGCCGGTCGCACTTCGCGGCGACCTCCGGCGCCATGCCCTTTTCCTCGTTGCCGAGGACCAGCGCCGGCGGCCGCGGCAGCCCGCGCGCCCGCGCCTCCGCTGGCGAGAGCTGGTTGCCCCGCAGGCTGGTGCCGACGAGGCAGTGGCTGCGCTTGAGCTCGTCGCCCAGCGCCGGCAGCGACGGCACGCGGAAGAACTCGACGAATTCCATGCCGCCCTCGGCCACGCGCCACGCGGCCTCGCCAGGCAGCGCCTGCGCCGGGTGGTCGGGCACGACGATCGCCCCCACGCCGAAGAACGCCGCGGTGCGCACGATCGCGCCGACATTGTTGGCATTGCCCACGCGATCGAGCAGCAGCAGCGGCGCGCGGCTCTCCGCCCAGCCCGCGAGGACCTCCCGCGTGACCTTGCGCAACGGGCGTTCCGCGATGACGGCCACGATCCCGCCGTGCAGCTTCGTGCCGGCGATTTTTTCCAGTTCGTCCACGCCGACCTGCCGGTAGACGAGCTTCCGGCGCGCGAGCAGCGCACAGAACTCGCCGGCCCGGCGGCCCGTCGCCGCATCGAAAAACAACCGTCGCACCTCGTCCGGGTGCCGCGCAAACAGCGCCGCCACCGCCTGCCAGCCGCACACGCTCAGTTCCCTGGTTCTGGTGTTTCCGGCGGGTTTCATGCGGTCGTTTCGCCCACCACGGTGAACTCTTCCCGGTCGTGGTACAAGTGGCGGATGTGCCACCCGGCGGCGTGGCGGACGAAGGGCGAGCCCGGGCCGCGGAGCTCGCGCAACAGGGCGAGCGGGTCGACGTGGCCGAATTTCAGGTTGATGACGAATCGCCGGCACCAGCGTTGCGCCAGCCAGGGCGCCACCAGGTCCTGCAGCACGTGGTTGGGCTGTTCGACCAGGTCGCAGAACAGCCAGTCGAACATCCCGCCCGCCGCGGGCCGGAAGTGGAACGCATCCTCGGGGTGGTGCGTGATGCCCGGGTGATTCAGGGCCCCGCCCTTCAACGGGCCGTTGTCAATGGCCGCCACCTTCGCGCCGCGCTTCGCCGCGCTGTAGCTCCAGCCGCCCGGCGCCGCGCCGAGATCGCATACCGTCTCCCCGGTCTGCGGCTCGCATCCGAGCACCAGGTAAGCCTCCTCGACCTTGAGGTACGAGCGCGACGGCGCGGCGTCGTCGTCCGCCATCCGGCGCTGGCCGCCGAGCACGGCCTCGCGCGCGACGAAGACCCGCCCGAAATCCGCGAAGAACACAAAGAGCCCGCGCGCGGCCCCGGCCCCGCGCGGTGCCTCGGCGGAGGCCAGCTTCGCCACGCGGGCGAGCTTCCGTTTCACCAGCTCGCCAAAGGCCTTCTCCACGGCCCCGGCGCGCCGGCCGAGGCCCGTCACCTCCGCCGGAAAGCGCCAGAGGCACGGCCACGCGGCCTCCACGCGCTCGCCGCGCAGGCGATCGAGAAGGAATTCCGCCACCTGCTGGGCGAGCCCGTTGACCGACTCGCCGGTGATCTCCTGCGGCGCCAGCAGCGCCAGGTGCGGGAATGCCAGCCCCGCCGGGTTCGCGACCGGTCCGCCGGTTCGGCACCAGCCGGGCCCGCGCTCCGCCACCGCGGCGCCGGCGTCCGCCAGCTCGCGTGCGAGCAGGTCTTCGTAACCGGACTGGCCGAGAAACAGCATCCCGCACCACTAACGGCCGGGCCGCGCGCGCCGAGGCGAAAATAGCCGGGCGGGCCGGCGCCGCGCGGCGCGTCCCACCGGGACCGAAAATCCGCGTGCCTTTTCCGGCACGGTGCGTTGACTGGTCGCTTCCCATGCGCCAGCCGACCGCCGACCTTCGGATCCGCACCGCCCGCCCGCTCCTCTCGCCGGCCATCCTTGAGGAGGACCTGCCGCTGCCGGAAAGCGGCGCCGCGCTGGTCGATGCCTCGCGCCGGGCCATCAGCGAGATCATCCATGGCCGCGATTCGCGCCTGCTGGCGATCGTCGGCCCGTGCTCGATCCACGACCCGGCGGCGGCGCTCGAGTATGCGCGTCGCCTCCAGCCCGCGGCCGACCGCCTTGCCCGCGACCTGCTCGTGGTGATGCGCGTCTATTTTGAGAAGCCGCGCACCACGGTCGGCTGGAAAGGACTCATCAACGACCCGAACCTCGACGGCAGTTTCCAGGTCAACACGGGGCTGCGCCTCGCCCGCCGGCTGATGCTCGACATCACCGCCACGGGCCTGCCCATCGCCACCGAGTTCCTCGACACGACCCTCGGCCAGTACTACGCGGACCTGGTCTCGTGGGCCGCGATCGGCGCGCGCACCACCGAGAGCCAGATCCACCGCGAGCTGGCCTCCGGCCTGTCGATGCCGGTCGGGTTCAAGAATCGCACCGACGGCGACCTGCAGGTGGCCGTCGACGCCATCGTGTCGGCCCGGCACCCGCACTGTTTCCCGTCGCTCACCCGCGAAGGCGCGCCGGCCGTGCTGGCCACGACCGGCAACCCCGAGGGTCACCTCGTCCTCCGCGGCGGCACCAAGCCGAACCATGATCGCGAGTCCGTGCACAAGGCCGCCGCGCTGCTGAGGAAATCCGGCTCGCTGCCGGTGGTGCTGGTCGATTGCAGCCACGGCAACAGCGGCAAGAAACACGACCAGCAGCCGCGCGTGGCCGCCGACATCGCCGCGCAGGTGGCGGCGGGCGAGCGCGCCATCATAGGGTTCATGCTCGAGAGCAACCTCGTCGCCGGCAGCCAGGCGCCCGGGCCGCGCGACCGGCTGGTGTACGGGCAAAGCATCACCGACGCGTGCCTATCATTCGACGAGACCGTCCCGCTGCTCGAGCAACTGGCCCAGGCCGCCGCCCACCGACGTGTCGCGCCGGCAGGTAACAAGTAGCAAGGATCCAGTAACAAGAATCCCGCTTCCATCTCCTGTTACTTGTTACCTGCCACTTGATGCTTCCTCCCCCGTGCGCGCCCTGGTCGCTTTCGACAAGTTCAAGGATGCACTCTCCGCCCGGCAGGCTTGCGACGCCGCCGCGGCGGCGATCCACGCCCGGCACCCGGACTGGATCGTGGACGTGTGCCCGCTCACCGACGGCGGCGAAGGCTTCGCCCACACCCTGACCACGGCGGCGCGGGGGCGCATCGAGCGTGTCACCGTGGCCGGCCCGCGCGGCGGCCCGGTGGGCGCCTCGCTCGGCCTGGTGGAGACGAAGAACCTTTCCGCCGCCGCCCGCCGGCGCCTCCCCGGCGACGGCACGATCGCGCTGATCGACCTCGCGTCCGCCAGCGGACTCGGCCTGCTGCCGCCGGGTGAACGCGACCCGTGGCAGGCGACGACCCTCGGCACCGGCGAACTGATGCGCCAGGCCGCGCGCCACTCGCCGGGCGCCATCCTGCTCGGCGTGGGCGGCAGCGCCACCAACGACCTCGGGCTCGGTGCGCTCGCGGCGCTGGGATTTTGTTTCCTCGATGCCGCCGGTGTGCCCGTCACCACGCCCACGCCGGCGACGTGGGAGCGGATCGCGCGGATCGACGTCGCCGGCCGGGTCCCGCTTCCGCCCGTCTTCATCGCCTGCGATGTGACCAACCCGCTCCTCGGCCCCCGGGGGGCCACCGCGACCTTCGGCCCGCAAAAGGGACTCGTCGCCGCGGACCTGCCACGCCTCGAGGCCCAGGCGGCGCGGATGGCGGGACTGCTGGGCGCGGCCTGCGGCCAGCCGCGCGCGCTGGCCGAAACCCCGGGGGCGGGCGCCGCCGGCGGCATTCCGTTCGGGCTCATGGCGGCCTGCGGCGCGAAGATCCTGCCCGGCTTTGAACTCGTCGCGGAGTGGCTGGACCTGCCGGCGCGGATCGCGGCGGCCGAGGTCGTCATCACCGGCGAAGGACGTTTCGACGCCACGTCGCTCGACGGCAAGGGCCCGGGCAGCCTGTTCGCCGAGGCGCGCCGGCTCGGCAAGCGCGCCCTGGTCTTCGCCGGCAGCCTCGGCGTGCCGCCCGGCGACGGCCTGCATGCGATCACGCCCGCGGGCCTGCCGCTCGCGGCGGCGCTGCCGCGCACGGCCGAGCTGCTGACGCGGGAGATTTCCCGCGCGCTTTGAAGCCTGGCGCGCCGCGAATCTCCTCGCCATGCGCTCCGGCCGTTTTCACTAATCACGGCACATGTCCTGCCGGTCCCTCGTGAAAATTTCCTTCGCCGCCACCCTGGCCAGTGTCCTCGCCCTGACCTTGGGCTGCGCCACCAAGCCGACCAAGGCGGCCGAGGCAAAACCCGCGCCGGTCGTGTCGCCGGCGCCACCGCCGCCGCCGGAGAAACTGCCGCCGGTCATGCTCGGCATCGACGTGCTGGAAGCCGGGAAATTCGCACCCCTCGCCGGCCGGAAGATCGGCCTCCTCACCCACCCCGCCGGCGTCAACCGCCGCGGGGAGAGCACCGTCGACGTCCTGCGCCGGGCGCCGAACGTCAAGCTCGTCGCGCTGTTCGCGCCCGAGCACGGCATCGAGGGCACGATCAAGGCCGGGGAGAATTTCAACAACACGGTCGACCCGCGCACCGGGCTGCCGGTCTACGCGCTGTACGGGCAGAGCCTCGAGAAGGCCAAGGGCATGGTGAAGGGCCTCGACGCGCTGGTTGTCGACCTGCAGGACATCGGCGTCCGCTCCTACACCTTCAACGTCATCCTGCGCTACGCGATGGAGGCGTGCTTCGAGAACGGCGTGGAGGTCATCGTGCTCGACCGGCCCAACCCGCTGGGCGGCCTGAAGGTCGACGGCCCGCCGCTGGACCCGGAGAACTGGAGCGGCGTCGGCGCGTACCCGCGCATGCCCTACGTGCACGGGCTCACCATCGGCGAGATCGCGCTGATGGCGAAGAACGGCTCCCGCGCCCTCGTCACCCTGCCCGTCAGCTCGGGCATGGCGCTGACCGACGCCGTCCGGGCCAAGGGCAAGCTCACCGTCATCCCCATGCGCGGCTGGACCCGCGCCATGCGCTGGCCCGAGACCGAGCTCAAGTGGGTGCCCACGTCGCCGAACATCCCGAGCTTCGAGGCCGTCGTCGGCTACGCCATGGTCGGCCTCGGCGCGCAGAACAGCGGGTGGGCCTGGGGCATCGGTCGCGAGTTCCCTTTCCGCGGGATCAGTTTTCCCAAGAAGACGCCCGAGGAGATCATCCAGGCGATGGAGGCCTGGAAGATCCCCGGCCTCGCGTTCGTGAAGCGCAACGGCCGCGATGCCGAGGGCAAGGTGGTGACCGGCGTCTACGTCGAGGTGACCGACTGGAACGCGTGGCACCCGACCGAGCTGTCCTTCTACATGCACAAGCAGGCGGCCCGCTGGGCGCGGCTGAATCCCTTTGCGGTGCTCACGAGCAACGAGCAGCGCACCTTCAAGATCCACGTCGGGTCCAATGCGTGGTACTCGGCCCTCGCGCGCGAGGGCGGGCGAATCAACATCGCCTCGTTCCTCGCCAACTGGTCGGCCCGGGCGGACGTCTACCGCGAGGAGACGAAGAAATTCTGGCTGTACCAGTGACGGCGGCGGGCCGTCACTTCGCGCCGACCCGGGCCGCGCTGTTCTTCGCCACCCAGGCGTCGTACTGCGCGCGCGGCATGAACCGGAGCGAGGCGGAATTGATGCAGTAGCGCAGGCCGGTCGGGGGCGGGCCGTCGTCGAACACATGGCCAAGGTGCGCGCCGTCGACGGCACTGTGCACCTCCGTGCGGATCATGCCGAAGCTGATGTCGCGTTCCTCCGCGACGAAGGCGGGTTCGATCGGCTTCGTGAAGCTCGGCCAGCCCGTGCCGGAGTCGAACTTGTCGCGGCTGTCGAACAGCGGCGTGTCGCTGCAAACGGAGAAGTAAACGCCGTCCTCGTGGTTGTCCCAGTAGGCGTTGCGGAACGGCGGCTCGGTGCCCTGCTGGCGCGCGACGCGGAATTGCTCCGGCGTCAGCAACGCGCGCCACTCGGCGTCGGTGTGTTGCACCTGCGTCTTGGACATGTCGATGACGACGTTCGACGGCAGGCCGCAGGCGGACTTGGCCCCGTCGATCGAGCAGGCGGGACCGGTGGACTGGGATTCCTTCTTCATGGGAGAATCGGCGGCGCGCAGCAGGACGCCCGCGATCAGCGCGGCGGCCAGCGGCGGGAGAAGCAACAGGGCGGGTTTCTTCACGCGGGGGAACATAGGCAGGGTTCGGCGGTTGGCAAACGGCGCCGGGGCGCCGGTTCAGCCCGTGGGAGCCGCCAGTCCCGCGCCCTATTCCCGGCCCTCGGCCCGCACGCGCACCCGGCCATCGTGGAATTCGTTGGCCAGCCGCTGGCCCGGCGCGATTCCCTGGGCCCGCGCGATCGGGCGGCCTTCGGCGTCGCGCACGATGACGAAGCCGCGCTTCAGGACCGACGCCGGGCTGGCCGACTCCAGGCGCTTCCAAAGCGCCAGCAGCCGGTGCGACTCGAGCTGCACGCGCTTGGCCGGGGAGGCGGCGGCCAGGCGGGCGCGCTGCCCGGCCAGCCGCTCGCGGCCGCCCTGCACGCCCGCGCGCAGGGCCGCGGCCAGCCGGTTGGTGAAGTCGTCGAGGCGGAGCTGGTGCTGCTCGATGGCGGCAACGGGTGACAGCAGCCGCAGCCGGCTGCGGGCGTGGTCGAGCCGTTCGCCGGACCGGCGCAGGCCCGCGGCGGCGTGGTCGAGGAGCGTCCCGCCGGCGCGTTCCATCCGGTCGCGGCAGTCCAGGTAGCGGCTGGAGATCAACTCCGCGGCGGCGCTGGGCGTCTCGGCCCGGACCGCCGCGGCGAAATCGCACAGCGTGTAGTCGATCTCGTGGCCGACCGCCGAGATCACCGGGAGGCGACAGGCCGCGACCGCGCGCACCAGCGGCTCCTCGTTGAACGCCCACAGGTCCTCGATGCTGCCGCCGCCGCGTCCGATCACGAGCAGCTCGAAGATGCCCGCCGCTTCCGCCGCCTGCAGCGCGGCGACCAGCTCGGCGGCCGCGCCCTCGCCCTGCACCCGGGCCGGCACGATCACCAGCCGGCCGGTCCAGCCGCGCCGTTGCAGGATGCGGATGAAGTCGCGCACGGCGGCGCCGGTCGGCGAGGTGATGAAGCCGACCGTGCGCGGCAGCGCGGGCAGCGGCGGTTTGCGCGCGGCGTCGAACAGGCCCTCGGCGGCGAGGCGCTGCTTCAAGTGCTCGAACTCCTGGCGCAGCCGGCCGGCGCCGTGGTCGACCAGCGCCCGCACGACGAGCTGGTACTGGCCGCGCGCCTCGTAGACGCTGACTTCGCCGAAGGCCAGCACCTGCAGGCCGTCGCGCAGCGCCACGGATTGCCGCGCGGCGTCGCCGCGGAAGAGCACGCAGGCGAGCTGCGCCGCGGCGTCCTTGAGCGTGAAGTAGACGTGCCCGCTGGCCTGGGCCCGCAGGTTGGAGACCTCGCCGCGCACCCAGCACGGCGCGATGGCGCCCTCGAGCACGGCTTTCACCCGGCGCGTGAACTCGGCGACCGTCTCGACGCGCCCGTCGCTCCCGGCGTCGAACAGCGTTTCCTCGCGCGGTTTCACGGTTCCTTCCGGGCGCGGGTGTAATGGCGGCGCACGAAATGGGTGCCCGCGGCGACCACGAGCAGCAGGCTGAAGGAGTAGAGCGCGAGCTTCCCCTTGCCGTGCAGGAGGGCGTCGCCAAACAGCATGAAGCCGACCGACTGCAGCCAGGACGCGGCGCACGACACGAGGAGGAACCGCCCGAAGGCCACCTGCGCCATGCCGAGAAGGTAGTTCTGCACGCAGAACGGGATGCCCGGCGTGACGCGCATGATGACGATGAGGTCGGTCTCGTCGGCGGCGTCGACGGTCGGGATCTTGTAGCCGAGCCACGCGATGATCCGCGCGAGCAGCGGTCGCAGCAACCAGCGGGCCAGCGAATAGGTCAGCGCCATGTTGGTGGTGGCCGCGAGCAGCCCGAGGACGACGACGAGCGGCGTGCCCAGTTGTTCGCCGAACAGCGACACCACGGGCAGGAGGAACAGCAGGAAAGGCACGGGGGCCGCCGGCACGATCGCCATGCACAGGAAATAGACCACGGGCCCCGCGCCGCGGATGAGCGCGAGGCCGCGCTCGACCAGGCTCCTCAGGTCGACGCCCAGCGCCAGCAGGGCGCCGGCCCCGAGCACCAATGCAACCACGGCAATGAGCTTCAGGGGCGAGCGCTTCGGTTCCATCCCGCCACGATGCC
Source organism: Lacunisphaera sp. (assembly GCA_035545835.1). Lineage (GTDB taxonomy): Bacteria > Verrucomicrobiota > Verrucomicrobiia > Opitutales > Opitutaceae > Lacunisphaera. Next base: position 58,850 of record DASZXO010000037.1, on the reverse strand, counting down.
CGGGCCGCTTCGGCGCCGTCAAGGACGGAGGCGGTGAATAGGCTTCCCACGGCCCCGGCCCGCGCTACGTTGCCGGGAGCTGCCGTTAGCCGCGAGCCCGCCTCATGTCGTCACCCGGACCCGCCCCGTTGCGTCGATCCTTCCCGGCCGCCTGGCTGCCCGCCGTGGCGCTGGCCGCGGCCGCGGGCTGGTTTCTCATCCACCTCCGGTACGGCTTGGATTTCACCGATGAGATGCAGTACTACGGTGACATCCGGAGCCTGGTGCGGTCGGGCCATTTCTTCCAGGACGACCTGGCGTTGCAGCAGCTCGTGTATGTCTTCGTGTGGCCCTTCTTCAAGCTGCACGCGCTGCTGTTCCCCGACGAGCGCTACCTGGTTCTCTTCGGCCGGCTGTTGCTCCTGGCCGCCTATGCGGGCACCGGGGCGTTCCTCTGGCGCGCGCTGGCCCGCGCCGGTGGATTTTCCCCCGCCCACCGGATCGCCGCGCTGGCCGTGTTTGTCGCCTGGATGCCGTTCCAGATCTTCGCGCTGAGCTACAATTCCGTCTCCTACCTGATGATCGTCGCGCTGCTCGCGGCGTGGCTGGCGCCCGCCGACGCGCACCCGTGGCGCCAGCCGGTGCTCGTCGCCGTGTTCCTGACCGTGCTGACGTACGCCTACCCGCCGGTTGGCCTCGCCTTCATCGCCCTCGCCGCCGTCGCCGCCGGTTGGCGACACGGGATCGCCGCCGCCGCCCGGCTGCTCGGCCTGACCGCGCTTGGCGGCGGCATCGTCCTGGCCGTCATCGCCGGTGCCAGCGGGCGCCGCTTCGTTCCCGATTTCCTCGACGTCATCAGCATCTCCCGCGCGTATGGCGTCGGCGCGACGATCCTCATGCCGGACAACCTCGCCGGGTGGGTCATGTCGATCGCCCTGGGCGGCGGCATCATCTGGCAGCTCCGGCGGGGCCGGCAAATCGAGCTGCCCTGGCGCCTCGGCCAGCCGACCATCGCGGGCTGGGCGTTCCTCGCGGCCCTGGTTGTCGCGGCCAGCGCGCTGCTGGGCATCACGAGCCGCTGGAAGGCCGGTTATTTTTCCATCACGCTCTACTTTGGCCTCCTCCTGCTTCTGGCCGCCTCGATGGCAACGCCGGCACCGGCGCCCGCGGCCCCGGCGCCGGGCGCGGCGCTGTTCCGTCGCCTGCAAATGCTCCTGCTGGTCACCGGCCTGGCCGCCGTGTTCGCCGTGATGTGGACTTACCTGCGCCCCGGCACCGGCTACTTCGCCCACACGGTATATCTCGCGCTGCTCGTCCTCGTCACGCTGACGAACCGTCCGGGCGCGGCCGCGCTGCCGTCGGCCGCGATCGTCGCCGGCACGGTGGCCGGCGCCATCTTCGCCTACACCAGCAGCAACGGCCTGCATAACTTCGGGGTCGGGGCCGCCGCCGCCCTGCCGTTCCTGGTGCTGGCGGCGGCCCGCGGTCTCGACGCCTGCGCGCCTCGCCTGGCGCCCGGGCTGGCGGCGGCGACGGCGGCGGCCGTCGTTTTCCTGCTGCTGGTCAACAACGCGCTCCATCCCTATGCCGAGCAGCCCATCTGGCGCCCGTTTGCGCCCGTGCGCGGCGTGCCCGCGTTCCGCGGACTGTGCACGGCTCCCCTGAAGGTCGAGGCGCTGGCGCGGTTTCGCGCGCTGGCCCCGGCCGGCTCGCTCGACGGCAAGCGCGTCCTTGTCGTCGGCCCGGCGCCATGGCTGTATCTCCTGCTCGGCGGCGAGCCGTGCACCGCGATGGTGTTCATGCATTTCGACGGCACCGACGCCGCCTACGAGATCAGCGCCCGCCGCTCGCTGGCGGAAGGCCGGCCCGAGGTCGTCGTGCTGACCACCACGACGCTGCCGCGGCCGTTCGCCGGGCAGTTTTTCGCCTGGAGCAAGCCGGGATTCACCACGACGACCGTGACGCTCCCGGCGGAATTCATCCGCGACTACGAGCGCATGACGCGTTACCGCTTCGCGCCGGAGGTGTATCTCCTGCGGCGCCTGCCCCCGGGGGCGCCGCCGCCGAAATAGGCTTCCCTCGCCCGGGGCCGCCCGTAGCGTGAGCGGCGCGCATGAAGCTGTCGGTCGTCATCCCCTGCTACAACGAGCGGACCACCATTCGCGCGATTGTCGACGCGGTCCGGGCGTCGCCCGTGATGGACAAGGAGATCATCGTGGTCGACGACTGCTCGCAGGACGGCACGCGCGACATCCTGCGGTCCGAGATCGAACCGTTGGTGTCGCGCATCATCTACCATGAGTTCAACCAGGGCAAGGGCGCCGCGCTCCGCACCGGCTTCGCCGCGGCGACGGGCGACGCGGTCCTGGTCCAGGACGCCGACCTGGAATACGACCCGCAGGAATACCCGCGCCTTCTCAAGCCAATCGTCGACAACAAGGCCGATGTCGTCTTCGGCTCGCGCTTCATGGGCGCCGAGGCCCATCGCGTGGTCTATTTCTGGCACATGGTCGGGAACCGTTTCCTCACCCTGCTCTCCAACATGTGCACGAACCTCAACCTCACGGACATGGAGACCTGTTACAAGGTGTTCCGCCGCGAGGTGCTCGCGCAGATCCGGATCGAGGAAAACCGGTTTGGCTTCGAGCCCGAGATCACGGCCAAGGTGGCCGCGTTGAAGGAGTGCCGGATCTACGAGGTCGGCATCTCGTACTACGGCCGCACCTATGCCGAGGGAAAGAAGATCGGCTGGCGCGACGGCTTCCGCGCCATCTACGCCATCGTGAAGTACAACCTGCTGCGGTGAGGCGCTGCCGGACGATGCCCCGGGAATCCAGGAGCCAGCGGCCCGCGCGAATCCACCCCGCGCCGGCGGGCCCGCGGCCATGAACCCGGCCGGACCCGGCCCCGATTCCTCCCCGCCCGTCGCGGGAACGACCGCGCCCCGCCTGCACCGGGTCCTGTTGCTGGCCGCCCTGGCCGCGCCGCTGGCCTTCGCGCTCTGGACGCACGAGGTCTGGGAGGATTACTACATCGCCTTCCGCAGCAGCCGGAACCTCGCCGAGGGGCACGGGCTTGTCTACCAGATCGGCGAGCGTGTGCAGACGTTCAGCTCCCCGCTGGGCGTCCTCCTCCCGGCCCTGGGATATGGTGTGACCGGTTCCGACGCAGGCGCCCTGTGGATCGTACGGATCGTCGGCGCCCTCGCCCTGGCCGGCGCGACGGCGCTGGTCCTCGGCCACCTTGGCGAGCGCCACGGCACGGGCGCCACCGGGGCGCTGGCGGTCGGCCTCGGCTTGTTCGAGGGCAAGGTGGTGGCCTTTTCCGCCAACGGCATGGAGACCGGCTTGTATGTATTCTTCGGCGCCCTGGCCTGGCGCGAACTCACGCGGCGCGCCGGTCCGCGCCCCGGGAGGCTGGCCGCCGCCTATGCCGGCCTGATGTGGACCCGCGCCGACGGTTGCGTGCTCGCCGGCGCCCTGACCCTCGCCTGGTGGTGCTTCGGCCCGCGGGACCGGTCGCCCGCGGAGCGGTCCTGGTGGCGCGCCACGCTCACGGCGATCGCCACCGGCATGGTCGCCTACCTGCCGTGGGTGCTCTGGACCTGGCATTACTACGGCTCGCCGGTGCCCCAGACGGTCGTGGCCAAGTCCGCGCTCGCCGCGGCCGGCTTCTCGGCCAGCCACCTTCTCCTCGCACCGCTCCGCTGCCTCGTCACCGCGACATCGCTCGACGGGCTCTTCGGCCCCGTCTATCTCACCGGCGGCTGGCCCGCCTCCCTGATCCTGGCGTGCCGCGTCTTCGCCCGGCTGAGCGCGTTTCTCTGGCTGCTGCCCGTCCTGCCCCGCGAAACGCGCGCCGCCTCGCTGGCCGTGATGCTCGGCGCCGTGTACCTGAACCAGGTCGTCGCCTTCCCGTGGTATTACGCGCCCTGGACCATGCTGGGCGGGCTGGCCCTCGCCGGCGCGGGCCGGCAGCTCCTGGCCGCCGCGCCGGCCGCGGTGCGCCCGTCGCTGCGCGTCGCCGCCGGGCTGGTCGTGCTCGGCGGGCTGGGCACGAATGTCGCCCAGGCCGCCGCCGCGCGCGCCCAGCAGGCCATCATCGAGGACGGCGGGCGCAAGCAGATCGGCCGCTGGCTCCGGGACCATGCGCAGCCGGGCGATCGCGTGTTCCTCGAGCCGACCGGTTACATCGGCTATTTCAGCCAGCTGAAGATCCTCGACTTTCCCGGCCTGGTGGCCCCGGAGGTCACGGCCATCGTCCGCCGGGGCCCGGGTGGCTACGCCCGGATCATCCACACGCTCCAGCCCGACTGGCTGGTGTTGCGTCCCCTCGAGATCGCCAGCCAGAACCTGGCGGACAGCGGGGCCCTCGCCGCCTACGACCCGGTGATGGTCTTTGACCAGAGCGCGCGGCTCGCCGCCCGCGGGCCGCTGCCGGCCGCCTCGTGGCTGGTGGTGGATGCGCAATTCATCATCTACCACCGGCGGCGGGTCGCGCCGCCGGCATCGTGACAGTTTTTTGATTTCGCCACGGCCGCCCGGGGCGTCTTCACTCCCGCGGATTCATGAGCCCGCCCGCCGTCACGGTCGTCATCCCGATTTTCAACGAGGAGCCGGTGCTGCCCGAGCTGCTGGCGCGGCTCACGGCGGTCTTCGACCGCCAGCCGGACGTGACGTGGTCGGCGTTGTTCATCGATGACGGCAGCCGTGATCGCTCGGTCGAACTGATCCGCGCCCAGGCGGCGAAGGACCCGCGCTTCGCGCTGATCGAATTCAGCCGCAACTTCGGCTTCCAGGCCGCGATCACCGCCGGGCTGGGGCACGCGCCGGGCGATGCGGTGGTGACGATGGACGCCGACCTGCAGGACCCGCCGGAGTGCATCCCCGAACTCGTCGCGAAGTGGCGGGAAGGCGCCGAGGTGGTGCGCGCCGTGCGGCGCTCGCGCCAGGAGACCGGGCTGCGGCGGCTCGGCATGAACCTGTTCCACGCCTGCTTCAGCCGCGTGTCCGACTTCCCCATCGCGTCGAATGCCGGCACCTTCGGCCTGATGGATCGCGTCGCGGTCGACGCCGTGAAGCGCCTCCCGGAACGCAACCGTTATTTCCCCGGCCTGCGCGCGTGGGTCGGCTTTCGCTCGGCCGAGGTCGTCTACGACCGCCAGGAACGCGCCGCGGGCAAACCGCAGCAGACCCTGCTGCGGCTGGCCCGCTATGCCTTCGACGGCGTGTTCAGTTTTTCCTACCTGCCGTTGCGGATGCTGACCTACATCGGCGGATTTGTGAGCGGCATCGGTTTCGTGCTCGGGACTTTCTTCGTCGTCCGCCGCTTGCTCGGCATCGAGATCGCGCAGGTGGGTTTCACGACCCTCGTCACCCTCGTGCTCTTCCTCGGGGGCGTCCAGCTGATCGGCATCGGCGTGCTCGGCGAATACCTCGCGCGCGTCTACGACGAGGTGAAACAGCGCCCGACCTACCTCGTCAAACGCAAGACCGGCCTTGGCTAGACGGCTTGGCATCCTCTCCCTGGGGCTCGCCGGCGCCGCGCTGGCCGCGGTCGCCTACTGGCTGCTGTTCACGGTGTTCATGGCCTACGACGACGAGGGCTATGTCCTCATCTCGCTCCGGAACTATGCCGCGCACGGCGGCCTCTACGCGAAGGTCTACAGCCAGTACGGTCCCTTCTTCTATGTCCTGCATGACCTCGGGCACCGGCTGCTGGGCTACGCCTTCACCAACACCAACGGGCGGTTGATCACGCTCCTGTGCTGGCTGGGGGCCGCCGCGGCGTGCGCCGGGCTCGTGTGGCGCCAGACCCGCTCGGTGGCGCTGGCGGGATTCACGCTCGGCCTGACCTTTTTCCACCTGTGGCTGATGGTCAGCGAGCCGGCGCATCCCGGCGGGCTGATCGCGGCGCTGGTGGCCGCGGGCGCGTGGGCCGGCGCCGGCTGCATCGCCCGTTCGCGGCTGACCGCGCTGGCCGTCGTCACGGGCCTGGTCGGCGCCGCGCTGCTGCTGACGAAGATCAACGTCGGGATCTTCCTCTTCGCCGCCGCCGGCAGCTGGTTTGCCGTGCAGCTCGCCGTCGACCGCCACGCGCGCATCGCGGCGGCGGCATGCGCCGTCCTGCTTGCGCTCCTGCCGGTCGCCCTCATGCAGGCCAAGCTGGATGACACGTGGGGCCGCCTGTTCTGCGCCCAGGCGGTGATCGCGGCCGTCACCATGCTCGCTGTCGCCTGGCGCGAGCGCGCCCCGGCCACGACCTGGCGCCAGGCCGGCTGGGCCGCGGCCGCGTGCGCCGGGTTGGGCGCGGTCGTGCTAGCCGCGGTCGTCGTCCGCGGCACCACCGCGCGTGAACTGCTTGAAGGCATCCTGCTCGGCCCGCTGCGGCATCCCGGCGTCTACAGCTTTGCCCCGGCGTGGAAGACGGGCGCGACCATCGCCGGGTTGGCTTCACTGTTGCTGGCGGCGCACCGCTGGTGGCGGCCGGGCCCCGGTGCCGACGGGTTCATCCTCGCGCTCCGCCTGGCGCTGGTGCTGGCCTACGCGCTCGCCAGCCTCGAATGGACGCCGTTCACCGCGCACAGTTTCACCATGTCGTACCTGGTGCCGCTCGCCTGGATTTTCGCGGTGCGCCTGGCGCCGGCGGAGCCGGCGGCAACCCCGCGGGTCGCGTCCTGGGTCGGCCTGCTGCTCGTGCTGCAGTACCTGCACGCCTATCCCGTGGCCGGCAGCCAGGTGGCGTGGGGCACGTTTCTCATCGTGCCGCTGATGGCGCTCGGCGTGCACGACGCCGGCCGTTTGCTCGCCGCGCGCGGCGTTGCCCGCGCGCCGGCGGTGGCGGCGCTGGTCGCGCTGGCGCTGGCCGCCGGCTCCGTTGGCCGCCTCGCCGTCATCGGCGAACAACGCTTCGCGTCGAGCCAGCCGCTGCGGCTCCCCGGCGCCGCCGGCCTCCGGCTGCCCGAAGGCTTCGCCAGCGGGCTGCGCGTGCTCGCGCTCAATGCCGGCGCCCATGGTGACATGCTGTTCTCCTTCCCCGGCATGTTCAGCTTCAACACCTGGACCCAGCTGCCGCCGCCGACGCTGGCCGACACGACGCACTGGTTCACGCTGCTGACCCGCGCCCAGCAGGACGAGATCGCCGCCGCGCTCGATCGCGCGGCGCGGCCGGTCGTCGTCGTCCAGCGGGGCCTGCTCGATTTTCTCGCCGCCAACGGTTTCTCGACCGCCAGCCCGCTCGCGGATCACCTCCGCACCCATTTCGCCCCGGCGTTCGCGCTGGAGCAGTATGAATTCTGGGTTCGCCGCGGGCGCGGCATCGTGCCCCTCGGCACGGCCGAAATCCAGCGCCTCGAGGCGCCCGCAGCCGGCCTGCCCGCGGCGCGCCTGGTCGTCACGGCCGCCCTCCCGGCGGGCGGCACCGTCGCCCGCATCGAGCTGGCGGCCCTCGACGAGCCCGTGCGGACAATCCAAAGCTGGACCGCCGCCGACGCCGCCCTGGACGCCGTCGGTGTCGACCTGTCCGGCCGAATCCTGGCCTCCGTCCCGGCCGCCTGGGGACAACCGCTGCCGCCGGTCGCGCGCCTGGCGCTCGCCCTGCCGCAGGCGCCGGCGTTCGACCCGCGCCACGCCGTCGTCTACGTCCGCGATGCGCGCGGCGCCCTGCTGGCCGAGGCGCGCTTCACGAACTGAGCCGCTTGCGCGCGACCAGCAGGAGGCTGACGCCGAAGGGAAACGGCACGCCGCGCCACAAGCCCGTCTGGACAAAAACCCCGCGCAGGACGCGGTTCAACCACGCCGGCGGCACCATGTCCTCGACGCGGCTCGCCGCGTTGGGGTTGAGCCAGCGCTGGCACCGGCGGACGAGCCACACGCCGGGGAACACGACGACATTCGTGTAGTTGAGGTGCAGGATTTCCCAGGTGTCGGCCGGGAACAGCGCCCGCAGCTGGGCCCGCGTGTAACGCCGGTGATGGTGCAGGGCCACGTCCCAGTAGCCCCACAGCGACATCATGGCCGGCACGGTCACGACGGCGATGCCGCCCGGCCGCAGGACGCGCTGCAGCTCCGCCGCCGCGCCCCGGTCGTTGGCGACGTGTTCGAGCACGTCGAGGGCCGTGACGGCATCGACCGCCGGCGCCGGAAAGGGGATCGAGGTCGCGGAACCCTCGATGATCTCGTCCGCCGCGAAACGCGTGCGCAGGATCGCCAGCGATTCCGCGTGGTCGTCGAGCACCCGCACCCGGCACCGGCCGCGCATCTCCTCGGCAAACAGCCCGGTGCCGGCGCCGCAGTCCAGCAGCACGGCGTCGGGGCCGAGGATGCCCGTGCGCTCGAGCCAGCGCCGGACCAGCTCCCGCTTGCCGGCGTAGTACCAATGTTCGCGTTCCACGCGGCCGAGGTTGGAGTATTCGTCGGTATTCATGCGCCGGGAAACCGGCATCAGTCAGCCAAGGGCCCCCGGTGGAGCAAGGCAATCCCGCTGCGGCCGGCCCGGTGCGGGCTTGCTCCGCCGCGGCGTCGCAACCACCCTTGCGCCGGAACTCGCGTGGCGCCGCCTTCCCCAGCCTCCCCCATCGTCAACCGCCTCGGGCCGCTGCTGGCCGCGCTGCTGCTCGCGCTTTTCTGGGGGCAGGCCGTGTCGGCCTCGCGCCACTGGAGCCAGACGTCCGACGAGCTGCCGCACCTCACCGCGGGTTACGTGTACGACCGCTTCGGCGATTACCGGATGCATTTTGAAAACGGCAACCTGCCGCAGCGCGTGCAGGGCCTCGCGCCGCTCGCGCTCGGCGCGCGCTTCCCGATGGACGAGGCGCGCTGGCGGGTGTCCGACTACTGGCAGCTCGGCTGGGATTTCCTGTACGGCAGGGACAATCCCACCGACCGGATGCTGCTGGGCGCACGCGCGCTCAACGCCTTGTTCGGTGTCGGGCTCGGCGCCTTCATCTTCGTCGTGGCGCGGCGCTGGCATGGTGACGCCGGCGGCCTCGTGGCCCTGGGCTTCTATGTGTTTTATCCCGATTTTCTCGCCCACAGCGCGCTGGCCACCTCGGACGTGGCGGGCGCGCTGGGCCTCACCCTGGCCACGTGGTGCTTCTGGCAACACCTCGCGCGGCGGGATTTCCGCTCCGGCGCCGTGGCGGGTCTGTGCAGCGGCCTGGCCCTGGTGGCGAAGTTCAACGGGCTGCTCATTGCGCCGGTCTATGCGCTGCTGGTTGCGATTGATTCGGCCCTCTGCGCGGACCGGGGGCGCCGGCTGGCGCGGTTCGGTCGCAACCTTGGGCTCGTTGCCGCGCAGGCGGCCGCGGCGCTGCTGGTCGTCTGGGCCTTTTATTCGTTCCGCTACGCGGCCCGCGCGCCGGACCTGCCGCCGGTCGACCGCTTCGCGTGGTCATGGGACCAAATGATCCAGCTCGCCGGCGCGAAGGGCTCGGTGCTGGTTTTCGCCGCCGACTGGCACCTCTTGCCCCAGGCCTGGCTTTATGGCCTCGCCAATGTGCTCGCCGGCGAGGCCGCGCGGCCTTCGTTTTTCGCCGGTGAATACAGCCTGCATGGCTGGTGGCAGTTCTTCCCGACGCTGTTCCTGGTGAAGGCGCCCGTCGGGATGCTCGCGGCGCTGCTGCTCGCGCTCGCGGCCGGCTGGTTCCGCCTCCGGGCTGCGGCGCGCGGCGCCGCGCGCGCGGCGTTCTTGCGGTCGGCACCGCTGGTGGTGCTCGCCGTGGTCGTGGCCCTCTCAGCGCTGACCAGCCACCTGAACATCGGGCACCGGCACATCCTCGCGCTCTATCCGCCGCTTTTCATCGCCCTCGGCGGCCTGGCCGCGATTGGCCGCCGCTGGCAGCACGCCACCCTGGCCCTTCTCCTCGCGAGCGCGGTCGAGTCCGCGGCGGCCCGGCCCGACTATCTCGCCTTCTTCAACGTCGCCGCGGGCGGCCCGGATCGCGCCTACCGGCTGGTGGTGGACAGCTCGCTCGACTGGGGCCAGGCGCTGCCGGCGCTGCACACCTGGCTGGATCGGCACCGGCAGGGGGACGAGCCGGTTTATCTGTCCTATTTTGGCAGCGCGTGGCCGCCGCATTACGGCGTGAACCCGACGCATTTCCTGCCGGGCGTGAACATCGCCGTGCCGCCGTTCCATCCCTATGCCTACGAGCCCGGGCTCTATTGCCTGAGCGCCACCTCGCTCGCGGAGGTTTACTCGGACTATCGCGGGCCCTGGCGTGCGGCCTGGGAGCGCGCGTGGCGCGATCCCGCCACCCCGCCGGGCGAACGCGAATTGCTGCGGTTTTCGCGGCTCTGCAAATACCTTCAGGGACGCCAGCCCGATGGAAATGCCGGCCATGCCATCCTCATCTTCCGCCTGGATGCGGCGGCGATCCAGGCGGCGCTCGACGGCCCGGTGAAAGGCTGGTAAACGCCCGGGCCCATGGACTTGGCACTCGACACCCGGCCCCACCGCCCGCGAATCTTGGCGCGATGAGCAGTTCCCCCACCCCCGTGCGGATCGGCGTGATCGGCTTCGGCCAATGGGGCCCGAATCATGTGCGTAATTTCAACATGATCGACGGCGCCGAGGTCGTGCGCGTGTGCGACGCCTCCGAGGCGCGGCTCAAGGCCGCGCGCAAACTGTTCCGGGGCGTCCAGTTCACGACCAGCGCGGCGGACATCACCGGGGCGCCGGACATCGACGCGGTGGTCGTCGCCACGCCGACCGGCACGCACTACCCGCTTGTGAAGGCCGCGCTGGCCGCCGGCAAGGACGTGCTCTGCGAAAAGCCCCTGGCCCGCACCTCCGCCGAGTGCCGCGAATTGATGGAGCTGGCGGAAAAGCACCGCCGCATCCTGATGGTCGGCCACGTCTTCCTCTACAATTCCGGCGTGCTGCACCTGAAGGTCGACCTGGACCGCGGCGAGCTCGGACGGATCTATTACATGGATGCCGTGCGCACGAACCTCGGCCCGGTCCGGTCCGACGTCGGCGCGATCTTCGACCTCGCGAGCCACGACATCTCCATCTTCAATTTTCTCCTCGGCGCGCAGCCGCTGGAGGTTTCGGCCACCGGCAATTGCGTGCTCCAGAAAAACGTCGAGGATGTCGGCTTCCTCACGCTGCAGTATCCGGGCAACGTCGTCTGCCACGCGCACATCTCGTGGCTCAACCCGCGCAAGGTCCGCCAGCTCACGATCGTGGGCGACCACAAGATGGCGGTGTGGGACGACATGAACAACCTCGAGCCGATCCGGTACTACGACAAGGGCGTGACCGCGGACCACTATGCGTCGTTCGGCGAGTTCCACATGATCCTCCGCGACGGCCAGATCACCATCCCGAAGGTCAAGCTCTCGGAGCCGCTCATGAAGCAGGACTCGGAGTTCGTCGAGTGCGTCCGCCACCGGCGCCAGCCGGCCTCCGACGCCCGGATGGGCCTCGCGGTCGTGCTCGCGATGGAGGCGGCGCTCGCCTCGCTGGCCAACCGCGGCCAGGCCGCCCGGGTCGCCGCCCCATGACGCCGGTGCCCGATTCGCCGCTCTACCGCATCACGCCGGATGTCGTGCTCGGCGAACGCGTGCGGCTCAACCCATTCGTCAACCTCTACGGCTGCCGCATCGGCGACGACGCGATGCTCGGGACCTTCGTCGAGATCCAGCGCGATGTCGTCGTCGGCCCGCGCTGCCGCGTCCAGAGCCACACCTTCATCTGCTCGGGTGTGACGCTCGAGGCCGACGTCTTCGTGGGCCACGGCGTGATGTTCATCAACGACCGCAATCCGCGCACGTCCACGGCGGGCACCGGCACCTGGAAGATGGAGCGCGTCACGGTCCGGCGCGGCGCCTCGATCGGTTCGGGCGCGTTGATCTTCGGCGGCCTCACCATCGGCGAGGACGCGATGATCGGCGCCGGCGCCGTCGTGCTCAAGGATGTCGCCGCCGGGGCGACCGTGGCCGGCGTCCCCGCCCGGCTGGTCCGCCCGCGCGCATGAGCCAGGCTGCGGTCGCGCTCAGCGTCGTCCTGCCCGCCTTCAACGAGGAAGCGCTGCTCGACGGCTGCGTGCGCCAGCTCCACGCCGCGCTCGCCGCGCTCGGGGTGCCGGCCCAGATCGTCATCGTCAACGACGGCAGCCGCGACCGCACCGCGGAGATCGCGGACCGGCTCGCGGCCGGCCTGCCCGGGGTCGAAGCCGTGCACCAGGCGAACCAGGGCATCGGCGGCGCCTTCCGCACCGGCGTCCGGCGGGCTGTGGGCGAGTATCTCATCCTGTGGCCGGCCGACATGCCCGCGGAGCCGGCCGACCTCGCGCCTTACGCCGCCCACTTCGGGCGCGCCGACGTGATTGTAGGTGTCCGCCGCTCCCGGGTGGGGTACAATCCCCTCATGCGCTTCAATGCCTGGCTTTATCCGCAGCTGGTCGCCGCGCTGTTCGGGCTGCGCCTGCGCGACGTGAACTGGATCCATGCCTACCGGCGCGAGCTCTTCACCCGGATCACGCTCACCCAGCGCGGCATCCCGATGCTGGTCGAGGCGCTGGTGCGGCTGCGCGACCTCGGGGCCACGTTCGTCGAGGTCGACGTGCGCATGAAGCAACGGCTCGGCGGGGTCGCCTCGGCCTCGCGCTTCAAGGTCATGTGGCGCACCTTGACGGGACTGTTCGCATTTTGGAGACTCTGGCGCGCCCAACGAGCCGCCTGATCCCATGTCCGGTCCCTTCAAAGTCCCCTTCCAGGATCTGCCCCTGCAGACCGCCCAACTCCGACCCGAACTCGACCGGGTCATCGACCGCGTCCTGCGGCACTGCCAGTTCATCCACGGCAAGGAATGCGCGGAGTTCGAGGCCGCGTTCGCGGCCGCCACCGGCAGCCGGCACGCGGTCGGGCTCGGCTCCGGCACCGACGCGCTGCAGTTCATCTGCCGCGGCCTCGGCATCGGCTCCGGCGACGAGGTCATCACCGTGGCCAACAGCTTCATCGCCTCCGCCGAGGCGGTGTCCTATGCCGGCGCCAAGCCGGTGCTCGTCGACTGCCGCCTCGAGGACTACCTCATCGACCCGGCCGCCATCGCGGCCGCCATCACCCCGCGCACCCGGGCCGTGATGCCGGTCCACCTGTACGGGCAGCCGGCCAACATCGCGGCGATTGCGCCGCTCTGCGCGAAACACGGCCTGCACCTGATCGAGGACGCGGCCCAGGCCCACGGCGCCAAGCTGGCGGACGGTCGTTACTGCGGCACGCTGGGCGTCGCGGCCGGGTTCAGCTTCTATCCCGGGAAGAACCTCGGGGCCTTTGGCGATGGCGGCGCCGTCACGACCCAGGACGACGCCCTGGCGGCCAAGCTGCGCCTCCTCCGCAACTGGGGCTCGGTGGTCAAGTACCAGCACGAGATCCAGGGCTACAACTCGCGGCTCGACACGCTGCAGGCCGCCATCCTGCACGTGAAGCTCGAGCACCTCGCCCGCTGGAACGACCAGCGCCAGCACGTGGCCGGCTGGTATCGCGAGAACCTGCGCGATTGCGCCGACGTCATCCTGCCGCGCGAGATGCCCTGGTGCGGCCGCCATGTTTATCACCTGTTTGTCGTGCGGTTTCCGCGGCATGATCGCGACGTCGTCGCGCAAAAGCTGCTCGAGCGCGGGGTGCAGACGGTCGTGCACTACCCGGTGCCGATCCACCGCCAGAAAGCCTATGCCGGCCTCGGCTACGCGGCCGGGACGTTTCCGTGCGCCGAGGAGGCGGCGCGCTCGATCCTGTCGCTGCCGATGTTTCCCGAGATGACGCGCGACCAGTGCGACTACACCTGCGAGGTCCTGCGCGCCGCCCTGGCTTGAGCCGCGCCGCCTCCTCGCGCATGACGCCTGCCGCCGACCGCCGCCCCCGCTGGATCGTCGCCGCCGGCGTGGCCGCGCTGCTGGTCGTCCATGTCGGGCTCGCGCTGTGGGCGGCGTCCAGGGAAAGTGTCACCGCGGACGAGCTGCTCCACCTCACTGGCGGTTATTTCTACAACAAGTTCGGCGACTATCGCATCCAACCGGAGAACGGCAACCTGCCGCAGCGCGTCGCCGGCCTGCCGGCGTGGCTGTTGGGCGCGCCGCCCCCGCCGCTGGCCGACAACGTCTATTGGCGGACGTCCGACGGCTCGGTGGTCGGGCACCAGTTCTTCTACGAGACCGGTCACGACCACTGGCCGATGCTGATGGCCGGCCGCGCACTGATGACCCTGTTCTCCGCGGCCACGGGCCTCCTGGTCTTCTGCTGGTCGCGGCGGCTGTTCGGCACCGCCGCCGGTTTCCTGGCGCTGGCCTTCTATGCCCTCAGTCCCAATTTCCTCGCGCACGCGGCCCTGACCACATCGGACGTGCCGTCGGTGTTTTTTCTCCTCGCGAGCCTGGGCGCGTTCTGGCGTCACCTCGCGGCTCCCGGCTGGAAAAACGGACTGCTGAGCGCCTCGCTGCTGGGGCTGGCGTGCGTTGCGAAATACTCCGCCGTGCTGTTGCCGCCCATGATGCTGGCGTTGCTGGCCTGGCGGTCCCGGCTCGATCCCCTGGAGACCCGCCGGCGCTGGTGGCGGATCGGGGCGCTGACGACGGCCGGTCACGCCGTCGTCGCGGTGGTCATCATCTGGGCGTTCTATGGGTTCCGTTACACCGGCTTCGCCCCCGGCGTGCCGCCGGCCGACCAGTACACCGTCGCCTGGGCGGGGGTGCTGCCCTACATCGGCGTCCATGGCCGCCTGGTGGAATTTTGCCGCGCGTGGCATTTGCTGCCGGAGGCGTTCCTGTACGGCTATGCGTGGGTCGTGCAATCGGCGGCAGCGCGCGCCGCGTTCCTGGCCGGGCAGCATGGCATCTACGGCTGGGTGAGTTTCTTCCCGCTGGCGTTTCTCTGGAAAACGCCGGTCGCGGTGCTCGTGGCGCTTGCCGCGGGCGTCGTGGTTGTGGCCCGCCACCGGCGCAGGATCCAACTCGCCACCGTCGCGCCCCTCCTCGTTCTTTTTGTCGGCTACTGGGCCATTTCGCTCGGCAGCAAGCTGAACATCGGGCACCGCCACATCCTGCCGACCTATCCCGTGCTGTTCATCCTCCTCGGCGGGCTCGCGGCGCCGGGCGTGCTTGTCGGGCGCTGGCGGACGGTCCTTCCCCTCCTGCTCGTGGCCGGGCAGCTCACCGCGAACCTGCGCGTCGCCCCGCACTACCTCGCCTTTTTCAATGCCTTTGCCGGCGGGCCCGCCCACGGTTACCGCCTGCTTGTCGACAGCTCGCTCGACTGGGGCCAGGACCTGCCGGGCCTGGCGGCCTGGCTGCGCGACCACAATGCGGGACCACAGGCGCAGCCCGTCTATCTTTCCTACTTCGGCTCGGGCGAGCCCGACTACTACCACATCGCCGCGACGAAGCTGCCGTTCGTGAATGGCTTCAAGATCGAGCACCCGTGGTACGAGCCGGGGCCCGGCCTCTATTGCATCAGCGCCACCAATCTGCAGCAGGTCTACGGCACCACGCTCGGCCAGTGGAATCCGGAGTACGAACGCGAGTACCAGACGTTGCGCGCCCGCGAACCCTACTTCCGCGAGTTCTGGCAGAATCCCACCGTTCGTCCGGACCTCGAGCGCGCCGGCACGGCGCAGGCATTTCTCCGGAGCTGGCAGCGTTACGACGGATTGCGACTGGCGCGCCTGACCGCGTACCTGCGGGAGAAGAAGCCACTGGCCGTGATCGGGTACTCGATCTTTGTCTACCGATTGGACGCCGCGGAGGTTTATGCCGCGGTCAACGGCCCGTACTCGCAGTGGCTGATGGCCGTGGCGAACGCCAGCGCATCGGGCAACTAGGCCGCGGCGCGTTCGGCGCGCCAGGAGCGCACGGATGCAAGCGCACCTTCGAGCAGCCAGCCGGCGAGCAGGATCACAAACAACCACTGGAGCGGCTGGGTGCAAAGCCGCCACGCCAACTGCAGGGCTTGCTGCCGCGCGGCCGGCATCGGCATGAAGCCAAGGTTCACGACCAGGCAGAACATGCCGTCCAGCCAGAAGCATGCGACCAACAGGCCGAGCCCCAGGCGCACGGTCCAGCGCCGACGCAGCGCCTGCGGCGCTTCCACCTCGCGCCAGAGCCAAAGGGCCATCCACAGCGCGAAAACCCAGCGGTAGGCGTAGCTGACCCCGGCCACGAAACACGCGACCACGATGATGGCGCCCAGGGCGGCGAGAAACCGCTCCCGCAACCCGCCGTTCTCCGCCAGGCCGGCTGTGCAGCGGGTCGCCGCCAGCCCCACGGCGCCCATGCCGATGATGGCCACGCTGAACCAGAGGGACGTCGAGTCCGGCCAGCCGAGGTCGCGCCACAGGAGGGGCGCGCCGGTCGTGTGCACCGTCGCCTCGAAGGTGAATTGCGCGCGCTTCAGCTGCGGCCAGACGCTCGCCAGCGTCGCGCCCGCGCCCACCAGCGCGAGTCCCAGCGGTCCGGCCGCCCGCCGCACCGGCCGGAGCCACAGGAATCCCAGCGCAGCCGGCGCCGGGTAGAACTTGAGTCCGGTCGCCAGCACCAGGGCGCCGAGGGCGATCAACTGCCGCCCCCAGCCCGGGTCGGCGGCGGCCGCGCCACAGATCGCGATGAGGACGAAGACCACCAGGTCGTTGTTCGCCCGGTGAATCGCGAGCACGACGCCCGGCGCGAGGAGAAGCAGGGCCAGCCACGCGGCCTCGCGGAAGTTTCGCGGGCGCAGGGTGGCCCAGACGGCCACGGCAAAGGCGCCCACCCAGGTTGTGCCCACGAGGAAATTCGCTTCGCGCGTCAATCCCAGCCAGCGCAGGGCAAACCACCAGTCGGAGTACTTGTGGTCCCGCCCGAGCGGATCGAGCGGGTTGGCCACGCCCGGGCCCATGGGCACGCCCTGGCGGACGGCATCCACCGCGGCCAGGACCGCATAGGAATCGAGGTACCACATGCCGTAGCTCGAGATGCCGACGAGCACGAGCAGTTGGGGCACCAGCACGAACGCCAGCCAACCCGCCACGGTCAGGAGAACCAACACTCGCCCCGGGGTCAGCAGCGGGCGGGCCGACGGTCGGGGCTGGTTCATGGCGTTGCCGGCTGCCGCAGGGTCCGGGCTGCCGCCGGGAGCAAGCCAACGAGCGAACCGGCCAGCAGCGCCATGGCCGCCCACACCACCGGCTGGGTGAAAAACCGCCAGGTCCGCTGCAGATGACCGAGGCGCGACTCGAGCATGGGACCAATGAGCGTGTTCACGGTCACGCAGTAGATGCCATCCAGCCAGAGGGTGAGCAGCAACAGGAGCAGCGTCACGCGGGCGGCCGGGGTTTCGCGCCGGGCCCACAGCCACGGCAGCAGGAAGAGCACGAACATCAGCCGGTACGAGAAGCTGATGCCGGCGACGAAGCACCCGACCAGGAGCAGGGCGCCGCAGGCAAACGCGAGGCGCTCCGCCACCGGTGCCGCGGGTGCAGCCAAGTCCACGGACCAGCCGCGCCCATGGCACAGGAGCGCGGCCAGGCCGAGGAGGACGAGGCCGGCCAGCAGCGGGCCGCGCCCGGTCCAGCCCAGGTCCCGGAACAGGATCGGCGCGCCAAAGGTGTAGGCCTGGATCGGCGCGAGGATCACGGCGCGCTGCAGATCGGTCCGCAACCAGACCAGCACCGCCAGGCCCGCGGCGATCGTGCCCCCGGTCGCGGCGAGCATCCGGTTGCCGGGCCGGACCAGAAGCAGCGCGAGGGCGGCGACGATCGGGTAGAATTTCAACCCCGTGGCGAGCACGGTCATCAGGGCAAAGATCGCCAGCCGCCCGGGTGTGACCTGGCGCAGCGCCAGCAGCCCCGCGCCGAGCAGGATGAAGACCGTGAGGTCGTTGTTGGCCCGGTTCATCCCGAGCAGCACGACAGGCGCGAGCAGCGTCCCGGCGGCCAGCGCCATTTCGCCCCGGCCGGCGGGCCGCACGAGGGCAATGCTGGTGGCGAGGAAGAGCGCGACCCAGGTGCCGCCCAGGAGGAAGTTGTCCCGGCGCGTGAGCCCGAGGTCGCCGAGGTAAAACCACCAGCGCGAGTAGCTGTGCGGACGATGGTAGACGTCGAGCGGGTTGGGCAGGAAGGGATCGAGTCCCGCGCGCACCGCGTCGCTCGCCGCCAGCACCGCATAGGAATCCACGAACCAGGGATCGCCGTTCATCACGCCCAGCCGGCGCCCGATGATCGGACACAGGGCGAACGCGCTCCATCCGGCCAGCACGACCGCCAGGAGCCACCCAGTCGGCGTCAGCGCGCGGCGGCTCATCGCACGGTCGCAGCCCGGGCCGGCGCGGCGGGCGGCAGCGTGACCGACACCAGCCGGCTGATGCGGGTGAGCTTGGTGCCAAAGCGGCGCTCGGCCAGCGGTTCGATGGCGAAGCCCTTCGGCAGCTTGTCCTCCGGCACCAGCTGGTGGTCGCCATCCGGGGTGGAAGGGCGGAATGATTGCATCACCAGGATTTCGGTGAAGGTGTTCTCCTCGAGCTGCTCCTGCACGCGGTCGGCCACGAGCCCCGCGCGCCCCACGAGGATCGAGGGCGTCTTCAGCAACAGCCAGGGCAGGGTCGATTTGTTGGTGATGATGAGCCGCGTCCCCGGCCCGCGGCCGGCGACGAAGCGGCGCTCCCATTCGATTTCGTCGATGCCCGTGTGGGAGTAGAGCGGGAGGGCGAAATGGCTGGCCGCGATGACGGCGGCGACCAGGGCCAGCCCGGTCAGCGCCCGCGGCACCACCGGCCAGCGGCGGCCGCAGGCGGCGCCGGCGGCGACAACGGCAAAGGTCAGGACGAGATAGAGCGGCAGGCAGAAGCGCGAAGCCATCGGGTCGTTGAAGCTCGACCAGTAGTAGAACATCACGAGCACGGTGTTGGCGATCGCGCCCAGGCCGAGCAGGAACAAGGCGACCGGCTCGCCCGCCGCGGTCCGCAGCGCCGGGCGCCGGCGCACGAGGTGCCAGCCGAGCCAGCCGAGCGCCAGCAGCCCGAGCACGGTCAACGTGAGCGAGTTGGCGTAGCTTTGCGACGTGCTGAACAGGAAGTCGCGGGCGCCGGCGAGGTTCTTCGGCAGGTAGTCCGCGCTGAAGCGCGACTCCTGGTTCTCCTTGAGCTCCCAGAGCCAGCGGGTGTTGTTCAGCACCTTGTTCTGGAGGGCAAACGGCACGAAGAGGAGCGGCGCCAGCACGGTCGTCCAGGACACAACGATCCGCCCCCGCCGCCACCAGCCGAGAAAAATGACCAGCGCCGCGGGCGCGACGTAGACCGCCGATTCGTAGCGCGACTGGGCCAGCAGGACCGTGCCCAGCACCAGGGCCGACAGCCGCGTTTCGTCGGGCTCGCGGAGGTAGGCGCCGGCCAGGGCCGCGACCACCAGGATCATGCAGAAATTGAGCAGTTCCATCCCCGAGCCGGTGGCGTTCTGGCCGAGCAAGGGCAGCGATCCGAGCAACAGCACGGCGAGGTAGCCGCCCCACGGGCGCGCCAGCCGGCGGCCGAGGTAATAGGCGAGGCCCAGCGTGACCGGATAGAGCGTGGCATTGAGAAGATAAGCGTTGGCCGGGCGGTAGCCGGTGAGGTCATGCACCAGCGAAATCAGGAAGGGGTAGAAATTGGGCCGTTTGTCCAGGTAGTTGTCGAGCGACAGGAACGTTCCGGCGATGTCGTAGCCCCGCACCATCGTCGCGGTGTCGCGGAAGAAATGCATGTTGAAAGCCGTGGACTGGAGCACGAACTCGTCATACAGGACCTTGCTGCGAAACGGCTCGGCCGTGACCGCCATCAGCGAGAACAGCCCGATGACGGCGCCCGCCCCCAGCAGCTCGCGCACGTCCGGGGCGGCACCCGGCCCGCGGTGTTGCCAAAGCCGCCACAGGGCGTGGATCCAAAGGACGAAGGTCAGCAGCATCACGTAGTAGCCGTAGAGCTTGACCAGCATGCCGGCGGTCTCGACGTCGAGGCCGATGAAGCCGAAATAGATCGCGGCGATGCCGGCCAGGCCCAGCAGCGCCAGGCGGAACTCCGGCCGCGACAGGGCGCTGGCGACCGGCCGCGAGGCTGGCGGGGATGCGGGCGTGGCCGAGACGGGGTTCAAGGCAGCCTCTTGATGAAGCGTTCGAGGAACTGTTCGCGGACCTTCTCCTGCTCCTCCGGGCTCATGCCCTCCAGCGGCCGGGGCTGGTAGGCCGGCAACGCGGTCGGCCCCTCGCGCACCGACAGCACCCGGCTGATGCGGCTCACGGTGAGCGGCGTGAAGCGCCGCTCCCACACGGTTTCCAGCAGGTAATCGGGGCCGAGGTCGTCCTCCTTCGGCAATTGCAGGCGACCGGTCGCCGGATCCACGTTGTAGCGTTGGAAGACGTAGATCGCGGTAAAGGTGTGATTCCGCAGGTGGTACACGATGTTCTCCTTGTGCTCGAGCGCCTGCAGGACCGGAGTGGACGATACCAGGTGCGTGATCCAGATGATCGAGTTGTTGTCGATCACCAGGTAGTCGCGCTCCGGGTGGGCGGCGATGAACTCCCGCCGCCAGTCCATCTCGCGGCCGACGTAATATTGCAGCGAGTACTGGTGGCGTGACATGGCCGGCAGGGAATGCGCAAAGAAACCGATGCCGGTCGCGACCGCCAGGATCGACCAGATGCGGCCGCGCCAGTTGATCTCGGTCGCGGCCGTCACGATGGCGACGACCAGCAGCAGGTTCAGCGGCAGGCTCAGCCGGCGGATGACCGGATCGTCGAACTTGCCCCAGAAGTAGCAGAGCATGAGCAGGGTGTGGGCCGCGAATCCCAGGGAAAAGACGGCGAGTGCGGCCCGCGCCGGCGGCGCGGCCCGGAGGCGGAGCAGCGTCTTGACCACCCAAAGGGCGAAGAATGGCAGCGCGATGAACCCGAGCACCGACAACACCAGCGAGTTCGACTGATCGCCATTGGTGTTGAAGAAGAAGTTCAGGTCGTGGGCGATGTTGTCCGGGATGAATGAGAGGGAAAAGGGCTTCTCATAGCCGGGCTGACTGGCCATTTCCCAGGCGGACTGCCGGAGCGTGAAGACCTTGTTGTGCAGGGCGTACGGCACGAGCATCAGCGGCAGGCCGATCAGGATGGCCGGCACCGTCAATTTCCGCTCGGTCCACCAAACCCAGGCCACGGTCAGGGCGAAGGGCAGCAGGAAGAGCACGGACTCATACCGCGTCATGCAGAGGAGCACGCTCGCCATGGCGAAGGCCGAGAGCGAATCGGCGTCCCGCCTCTCCACGTATCTCATGCCGAGCAGCAGCGCGCCCAGGATCATGACGAGGTTCAACAGCTCGAAGCCACCCCCGGTGGCATTTTGGGCGAGCAAGGGAAGGCTGGTCAGCAGCAGCACCGCCAACGCCCCGGCGCCCCGGCCCCCGATCCGAAAGCCCGTCAGGTAAGCCAGGCCCAGGAACACGAAGGTCAGGGCCGTGTTCAAGATGAAGACGTTCTCCGGCCGATAGCCGGTGACGTCGTGGAGCACCGAGACCAGGAACGGTTGAAGGAGGGGCCGCTTGTCCAGCTGGCCGGCCAGCAGCTGGAAGGCGCCCTGGATGTCGTTGCCCCGATGCGGCACCAGTGCGGTCTTGTCCAGGTGCATGCTCATCGACGTCCCGAGGAGCATGACTTCATCCATCAGGATCTTGAACCCGTAGGTCTCGTGGACGATCAGCACCAATCCGCAGCCCAGGATCATGGCCGCCGGCCAGCGCGGCTTGCCCCGCCAATCGAACGTGCCCGGAGCGCGCGCCTGCCACACCCGGAAAAGGCACCAACCGAACAATGCCGACAGGACCAGCATGGCCCAGTAGCCCCCGTAAATCACTGCCCAGAGCGACTGTTCCGGGGTGAAGGTCCAGAATCCGAGCACCAAGGCCAGGGCCGCGGAGAGCAGAAGCAGAACTAGACGACGATCCATGATCAGGTGGGCGCGCCAGCCGGAGTGGCTCAGCGCAAAAATCATGGAGAGCCAGGCATCAAAACAAAAGCTCCGTTTCGATCAGGGACCATCGTTGCAGGGCCGCAGCGCCTGGCGTCGCGGATTTCGCCGCATTGGATTCGGTGGCGGTGATCCCGTGGCGTCGCCGCATCGAGCGAACCCGTCGCGTCGCTGCGGTGGTGCGTCTGCGCCGGCCGAAAAAAAGCCGCCACCCGAAGGTGGCGGCGAAGAGTCTTGCCTATGCGTTCCAATCCGCCGTTACGGCGAATAGGTAACCGTACGGACGCCAGCGATGCCGCTGATGGTGATCGTCACACCCTGCGTGAGGCTGGCCGGATAGGTCTCCGAAGCGACCGTGTTGACCACCTTCACGTAGTTCGTCGCACCGACGAGATTCGTCGAGGAAACGCTGGAAACACCGTTTTCCAGATAGTACTGGTCAGCCGCGGCCGACAGCTGGCGGGCGTTGTTGAGCACCGCCTTGTCCTGAGACGACTGGCGCACCTTCTGGAACGCGGGGATGGCCATCGCGGCCAGGAGGCCGATGATGACCACGACGATCATGATTTCAACGAGCGTGAAACCTTTGCTGGAACGAGTATTCATTTATCTATGGGTTTAGTTGTTATTATAAACTGCTCTTGCGAGCAATGTGCATCACAGGAACAGCTGGGCTCGTAGGCAAGGAATTACTCATTGAATAATTTGTAAATTCCTTTGCCTGCCACTCGTATCGCATCCTGCAATTCCAAACCCAAATCGTTTACGGCGAGTAAGTAACCGTACGAACGCCGGCGATTCCGTCGATTGTGATCGTAACCCCTTGCGTTAAGCTGGCCGGATAGGTCTCAGAAGCGACCGTATTGACCACCTTCACGTAGTTGGTGGCGCCAACGAGGTTCGACGAAGAAACGCTGGAGACACCGTTTTCGAGGTAATACTGGTCAGCAGCGGCCGAGAGCTGGCGGGCATTGTTGAGCACTGCCTTGTCTTGGGAGGACTGACGGACTTTCTGGAATGCGGGAATAGCCATCGCAGCCAGAAGGCCGATGATGACCACGACGATCATGATTTCAACGAGCGTAAAGCCCCGTGCCGAACGTGTGTTCATTTGGAGTATTTGGTTATGGTTATTATATTCTCGCGGGTCGTGCGCGGAGGTGCCACGAGACGCGAGTTGCTTAAGCCACACTTGACACTCTCTAGCAACAAACTTCCGGCTCGCCGGGCCCGATTTTCATCCATAGCTGAACGGCCCTAAGGCGCCGGGCCAACGCCCCGGGTCATTCTAGGCCAACAAGTTCGAGATCGGGATCTCCGTCGCGTCCCGCCAGAGCGCCTCCAGCTTGTACCTGTTCCGGTTCTCGGGCGTCAGCAGGTGAACCATGATCTCAAACGTATCCACCACGGTCCAGCCACTGCCCTTCGTGGTGTCCACGCCGATCACGCGCGTACCGGACTCGTCAAGCACCCGTTCCAATTCGATGCGCAGGGCGCGCAGGTGCGGTTCGGAGGTGCCGGTGGCCAGGACGAGGTAATCCGTGATGCTCGACTGCGGGCTGACTTCCAGCACCCGCAGATCCTCGGCCTTCTTCGCATCCAATGCCTGCACCATCTGCTTGAGCAGCTTGAGCGACGGCTTGGTCCGGGCGGCGGTCCGGCCGGTCCGTGGTTTTCTGGCAACCCTGGGCTTCATGATGGCCCGCGATAGAGCTGCCTGTCGGTGATGTAGGCGATCACTTTTTGCGGACAAAAATAGTGGAGCGAGAGCCCCGTGCGCACCCGCTGGCGGAGTTCGCTCGAACTGATCTCGATGAGGTGGCCGTCACAGCGGTTCAGCCGCAGGCCCGGGATCTCCGGGTGCGGCTTGGTGGGATGACGGGGGCGCTCAAGGAAAATGAACTGGATCAACCGGGCGAGTTCCTCGATCTCCTTCCATTGGTGCAAGAGCGGCAGCTGGTCGCCGCCGATGATCCAGAACAGCTCATCCTGCGGGAATCGTTCGCGAAAATAACGCACGGAATCGATCGTGTAGCTCACCCCGCCCTTCTTTAGCTCGTAGTCGGCGATCTCGAACCGGCGGTCCCAGGCGCAGGCAAACTGGAGCATGGCCAGTCGGTCTTCCGACTGCGACTGGACGTCATTGGGCTTCAGCGGCGCCTGCGCGGCCGGGACCAGGAACAGCCGGTCGAGTTTGTATTGTTCGTAGACGTCCTGGGCCGCGATGAGATGCCCAAAATGAACCGGGTCGAAGCTGCCGCCCAAGAAGCCAATTTTCATTCCTACCCACTGCTTTGCGGACACCCGCAGGCCAGCGCAAGGCGATTCCCCCCTTGGGCCTCAACCCCCGGCGCGGTTGGCCTCCCGCCTCAAACAGGGCTCTTCCGCAACTGCCGGCCCGGACCCGAATCCCCGGCGTTTGCAATTCTCGGCGAAACATGGTGCCCGGGGTGGGGCTCGAACCCACATGGCCTTGCGGCCAGGGGATTTTAAGTCCCCAGCGTCTGCCATTCCGCCACCCGGGCGAAGCCACGGCTCAACGCCTGACAAATCCGCCGCAGCTCGGCGAGCCAGATTCGCGGGGCGCCGCCGCGGGTTCAGGCATCAAGGATGCGGACACCGTGCGCGGGAATTTCGACTTCCCGCACGGCCCGGCGGTCACCCATGGTCACCCGGGTCCGTTCCGGAGTGCCGGCATTGTTCAACACCACCAGCTTGCCGGCGCGGGGAAACCACGTCGCCTCCGTGCGGACGTTTTCAGCCTGCCAGCCGCCCCATTCCGGCTCCCGCCCCGCGGCCCAGAAAACCGCCCGGTGCAGGAGCCGGGTGTTCTCAAAATCGACGCGAAACCCGGCCAGGTAGACGGCCCGACCGCGCCCGAACTGGTGCACGGCCAGCCGGGGCGAGCCTGCGCGCTCCGCCAGCACGGCGGTCGTGCCGTCCAACACGAAGAGTCCGTCAACCTCCCTGCCAAGGTCCAACGGCGCGGTGACGTCCGCGGTGATGAAATGCCGGCCCACCCCGCCCGCCGGCGGCGGCGTGAACCGATATTTGCCATTTGCCGCGCGCTCGCCGGTATCGCGATCGAGACCGAACACCTGCGCCAGCCGGAAATGCCGGCCCGGCCGCGGCCGCGCGCTGGGCTCGCCCATGCCGATCAGGCCGCCGCCGCGGGCGACCCAGTCCGTGAGCAGCGCCTCGACGCGCGGGTCGTCCCACGCCGGGCCGCCGCTCCAGGCACTGCCCGCCCAACCGCAGTTGACGATCGTCGTGACGCCCGCCGGCACGCCGTGCGCGAGCAGGTCGTCGAAACTGATGAACACGACGTCGAGCGCCAGCCCGGCGAGCGACTCGAGCACATCGTAGAGCTGCACGCCCTTTGTGAAATGCCCCGAGCAGGTCCAGGCCCGAAGGTCGCCCCACGCGGTCAGGATCGCCAGCTTGCCCGGCGCCGACCACGGCCGGTCACCGGCATGAAAGCTCTTGAGCAGCCGGAATTCGCGCGCGAGTTCCGCGACGTACTCCTGAAAATCCGGGAAGGGCTCGACGAGCGACAGGTACCCGCCGAGCCCGATGCGGTCGATCGGCGCCCGTACGAGGCCACGCCGCGCGTCGATCCAGAAGTTCTTCGCATCAAGCGTCGGGTTGCCGCCGGGCTTGAAGGTGGGTTCTCCCTTGAGGCCGGTGGGGAACAGGTACGGGTGGAGGCGGAGCTCGTGTGTCGCGACGCCCTGCGCGTGCGCGCAAAGCCGGACCTCAAACGCGTTGAACACGCACTTGATCAGGCCGTCGAAACCGAACTCCCGGAAGCGTGGGCTGCTCGGCTCCACCCCGACCCAGTGGTCGTCGTAGAACACGTAGGCGAGCTTCCCGTGGCGGTGGACCAGGTCGATGCACTTCCGCCCGAATTCGATCACAAAATCGTGGATGAATTCCATGTAGGCGCGATAACGGCGCGAAGGCGGGTTGTGGGTCGAATTGTAGAGGCCGCCGTTGACGAAATCCTCGGAAGTCAGCCGGTAGCCGTGCCGCCGCGCAAAGCGCGTCAGCGCCCGCGGGCTAACCGTCATCGCGTAGTCGGCCCAGTCCGAGTAGACGTCGCGCAGCCGCTGGTGATCGGCACCCCAGAACCACGAGAAGTTGTAGAACATCGAGGTGAACCGCACCACGCGCGTCGCCGGGTGGTCGCGCAGCCATTGTTCGAGAAACGCCAGCAGCACGCGCTGCACCTCCGGCTGCATCGGGTCGACCGCGGCCAGGTGCTCGCGGTCACCCCAACCATTGGTGAGGTGGTTGTACATCGAGATCTCCTCCCAGCGGCGGAAGGCGAGAAAGTTCACGGTGTAAGCGTGCCCTCGCTCCGTGCCGGTGATCGTCACCGTCCCGCGCCGCGGCTGGACCGACCAGCGCCGCCTCGGCACCTCCCGTCCGGTGGTGCGATCGAAAACCTGCCACCACCGCTTCGGGTCGTCCTTGCAATTGACGGCGAATTGCTCCGCAAAATATCCGGCCAGCAAGCTAACCTTCGTCTGCGACGTCGTCGCCACGACCGGGAAGCTCATCAGGAAGTTCTGCTGGAACTTGTCGGGATGCCGGCGCGCCCAAGGCTGGACCGAGCGCGGCAGACAAATCGTGGAGTAGATGGCGTAGCCTGAGGCGAGAATCTCGGGGGACAGCTGCGTGCCGTCGGAATCACGGATGGTGTCGGCGCCCCAGAGCTTCGCCAGCCGCAGGGTCAGCTGCTCATGCCCGGCTTCGCCGGGCAGCGTGAAATCACCGCGGGACAGATCGGGGGCGTTCAGGGCGAGGGAGGACATTTTCGACTTCCGGAGGAAAACTAGCATCCAAACCCCACCCGGCGCGAGGCCGGAAGCCCGGTGGCATCGGATTGTCCGGAACCCGTGGCGGAGCGCCCCGTTCGCCCGCCTCCCCGTCGGGCCAAGGTGGACCGCGCGTCATCTGACTGGCCGAAAAAGGCGGAGGCGTGGTTCCGCCAACGTCGTCTGCTAGAGTGCCGCCCGTTACCCCTTCCTGATCCTGCCCCGCACCACCGTCGCGGCGGGCTTGCCGGGTGGGACCCGTCGAATTTCCCCCCCCCCGATCCCTGTGCCCGTCGTAAGAGACTTCCTGCATCATCCGCATATTTTCCCCATGCGCTCATCCTTGCTCCCCGTCATCGGCGCGCTCGCCGCTGTCACCTTGTCCGCCCAGACTCCTACGGCCCCGGCAACGCCCGCCGAGCCTTCGTCCCCCACCACCACCCCGTTCTTCAACTCCGGCCACATTCCCCCGGCCTACCCGACGCCCTATGCGCCGGCGTCCGTCGACAGCATCAAGGCCGTCCTCGATCGCGTCCTGGTCTATCTCGAAGGGGCCACTCCCATCAAGGTCATCAACCGCGACACCAAGGAACCGATCGCCGATCTTTCGAAGCTGGCCGGCAGCGTCGCTTTCGACCGCACCGATTTTCTCCTGACCAGCTACGAGTGGGGCGTCACCTATGCGGGCATGCTGCTCGCCGCCGAGGCGACCGGCGACCCGCGTTACCGCGACTACGTCGACCGGCGCGTGGTCGCCATCGCCCAGGTGGCGGCCCATCTTCGCTCCCTGCCGCCGCCGGCGACCGAGCCGCCGGGCAGCCACCGGATGTTCGTGCTGCGGTCGGTCCTCGCGCCCCGCACGCTCGACGATTCCGGCGCGATGTGCGCCGCCTTCATCAAGGCCAGCCGCGCGGGCATAGATCCGGCCCGGCTCCGGCCGTGGATCGACAACTACATGCAGTGGATCAGCACGGGCCAGCACCGGCTGGCCGACGGCACGCTGGCGCGAAACGTACCGCGACCCAACACCCTCTGGCTCGACGACCTCTACATGAGCGTGCCTGCCCTCGCGCAAATGGGGGTGCTCACCGGCGAGCGGAAGTATTTCGACGATGCCGTGCGCCAAGTGCTGCAGTTCTCCGCGCGCATGTTCGTTCCCGGCGTGGACCTGTACCGCCACGGCTGGGTGCAGGACATGGAGCCGCACCCGGCCTTCCACTGGGCCCGGGCCAACGGCTGGGCCCTCGTCGCGATGGCGGAGCTGCTCAGCGTCCTGCCCGAGGACCACCCGCAGCGCGCCGCCGTCCTGGCCCAGTATCGCGCCCACGCCCGCGGCCTCGCCGCCTGCCAGGGCGGGACCGGCCTCTGGCACCAGCTGCTCGATCGCACGGACTCCTACCTCGAGACGTCGGCGTCGGCGATGTACGTGTACGCGCTGGCGCGGGGCATCAATCGCGGCTGGCTGGACCGCGATGCGTACGCCGGGACGGTCTCGCTCGGCTGGAATGCCGTCGCCCAGCAGGTGAACCAACAGGGCCAGGTGGAGAACACCTGCGTGGGCACCGGCATGGCGTTCGACCCGATGTTCTATTATTACCGTCCCGTCAGCGTCCTCGCGGCGCACGGTTACGGGCCGGTGCTGCTCGCCGGCGCCGAGATGATCAAGCTGCGCGAGGGCGGCGCGCATTGAGCTGCGCCGCCGCGCCTGGCCCCGATGAAGACCACCCGCCTTCTCCTCCTGCTCGCGCTGGCCGCACCCGTCCTGGCGCTCGAAAAACCCGACCACACCTACCCGGTCTTCCAGTTCCCCGCCGACAAGATCCCGCGCATCGATGGCGATGCCTCCGATTGGGCGATCGTTCCCGAAAGTTATGTCGTCGGCCAGGACCAGCTGCACAACGACAGCAAGGGCAAGCCGGCCGCGGGCGACCGGACCCTGCAGGTCCGCGTCAAGGTCGGCTGGGTCAAGGGACTCAACCGCCTTTATTTCCTCTATGAGGCCGAGGACGATTACTGGGACTTCGCCGAACCCGGGCTGCACAACGACACCTTCGAGATCATCGTCGATGGCGATGCCTCCGGCGGGCCTTTGATCGACAAGAGCCACAAGGAATTCTGGACGCCCGCCCACGTCGGCGCGGCCGCCGCCGCGCCCGACGAGCGCCTCAGCGACGACGACGCGCACTGGGCCATCCACGGGGTGCAGGCGCAGAACTACCACATCTTCACGCCGGCGGTGAACAAGGACTGGGCCCTCGCCTGGGGCGCGCCGACCTGGACCAAGGAACTGCCGTGGGCCAACGCCGCGCAATCGTTCCATTTCAAGCCGGGTGAATCCGGCAAGCTGACGCTGGAGTTCTGGATCACGCCCTTCGACTACGCCGGCCCCGAGGGACCGCAGCGCGCCGTCGAATCGGTGTTGACGGAAAACAAGATCATCGGGCTCGCCTGGATCGTGATCGACTACGACGGGCCCGGCCCGCGCGGCTTCTGGACGCTCTCGCCCCAGCGCACGTCGTATGGCGACGCCTCGGAACTGTGCGCTTTCCGCCTGATGCCGCTCGAGCCGGCCCTGCGGCCCGCGCTGGCCGCGCAGTGGACGTGGCAGGTCGTCGACATGGATCGCCGGCTGGTCGCGTTCAAGGATCTCAGCGTCGGCCAGGTCACGGCGTGGCACTGGGACTTCGGCGACGGCAGCTCGTCCACCGAGCAGCACCCGCAGCATGTCTATGCCAGACCCGGCAACTACGTCGTCATCCTCGATGTCACCGGCCCGGCCGGCACTTCGCGCCGGTCCAAGGTGTGGGACGTCCAACTGAAATGATCGCACCATGAGAACCCGCCTTTCCCTGTTGTCGGTGATGGCCCTGGCGCTGGCCCCCGCCATGCCGGCCACCCCGGAGCCGCCCCATCTCGAAAGACGCGGCGCCGCCACCCAGCTCATTGTCGACGGACAGCCCTGGCTCATCCGCGGCGGCGAGCTGGCCAACACCGCGTCGTCCGATCTCGCCTACATGGACAAGGTCTGGCCAAGGCTCACCCAGCTCAACCTCAACACCGTGCTCGTCGCCGTCGCGTGGGCGTGGGTCGAGCCGGTGGAGAACCAGTTCAACTTTGACCTGGTCGACCGGTTGCTCGACGGCGCCCGCCGGAACCACCAGCACATCGTCTTCCTGTGGTTTGGGAGCTGGAAAAACAGCGTCTCGAGCTTCGCCCCGGCCTGGGTAAAGGCCGACTCGGCGCGTTTTCCGCGGGTGCGACTCAAGTCCGGCCGGGCCGTCGAGATTCTCTCGCCCTTCGGCCAGGAGGCGCGGCAAGCCGACACGCGGGCCTACGTTCGTTTCCTGCAGCACCTGGCGGCGGTCGACCCGCAGCACACCGTGCTCATGATCCAGCTGCAGAACGAAGTCGGCGTTCTGGGCGACTCGCGCGACCGCGGCGCGGCGGCCGACGCCGCCTTTGCTGGCGCGGTGCCACCCGAACTCGTGCGCTGGCTCTCGGCGCATCGTGACACCCTTTCGCCGGCGCTCGCCCGCCAGTGGGCCGCCGCCGGCGGCAGGACCGCGGGCACGTGGGCCGAGGTCTTCGGCGCCAGCCCGGCCACGGACGAGCTGTTCATGGCCTGGCAGTACGCCAGTTACATGGGGGCCATGGCGGCGGCGGGCAAGGCGGCCTACCCGCTGCCCGTGTTCACCAACACATGGATCGTGCAGCCCGAGGACAAGGGCCCCGGCGACTATCCCAGCGGCGGGGCGCAGCCCCTCACCCTCGATGTGTGGAAAGCCGGCGCCCCGGCCATCGACCTCAATGCCCCCGACATCTATCTGCCCGACTTTGACGTCCACACCGCCGCGTTCCACCGGCCCGACAACCCGCTCTTCGTGCCCGAGTCGCGCGGTGACGCCGCTGGCGTCGCCAACGCCATCCAGTGCATCGGCACCCACGCCGCGATCGGCTATTCGCCGTTCGGCATCGACAATGCCGCGCGCCTCGCCACCCTGCGCCCGCCGCCCGGCACGCCGCCGCCTTCCGACCTTGAAGCCACCCCGCTGGCCCGGGCCTATGGCGTGCTGCGCGACCTGACGCCGCTCATCCTCGAGCACCAGGCGAAGGGCACCCTCGCCGCCGCGTGGCTCAACCAGGAACATCCGAAGCAGGAAATCACGCTCGGCGACTACACGCTGGACTTCGCCATCCGGCGCAACCGCCGCACCGGCGAGGATGCCGCGCCGCTGGGCTATGCGCTGGTCTTTGCCCTGGGCCCGGACGAGTACCTGCTCGCCGGCACCGACGTCCAGGTGACATTCCGGCCGCACACCGCCGGTCCCGCCATCGCTGGCATCGCCGAGGCCGAGGCCGGCGGCGTCACGGATGGACGCTGGACGCCACACCGCCAGATGAGTGGCGACGACATTCTCCTGGACTATGATCTCAACCGCGCCGCCGCCGCGAACCAGTCCGGCAGCGGCCTGCTCTTCGGTCCCGACGGCCCGACGCTGCAACGCGTGAAACTCTACCGCTACCAATGAAGCTCCTCCTGACCCTCGGCCTGGCCACGGTGGCCGCGCAGGCGGCAACCTGGAGATTCAATTTTGACCCGGCCGTGCCCGTGGACGGCGCGATCGCCGTCACGGCCGCCAGCCGGTTCAGTGCCGCTGCCGGCTACGGCTTCGACCTCGACACCGCCCCCGGCGCCGATCACCGGCCGTTCTATTTCTCCGTGGCCGTGCCGGAGGGAAATTACCGCGTCAGCGTCACCTTTGGCGCGGCCACCGCCGCATCGAGCAACACCGTCAAGGCCGAGTCGCGCCAGCTGATGCTCGAGCGGGTCGAAACCGCGCCCGGTGAGTCCGTCACGCGCAGCTTTCTCGTCAACGTTCGCAACCCCGGCGTGCCGCCACCCGAGAAAAACGCGCCGGGGGGATCGGCGGTCGTGTTGAATGACCGGGAAACCGGACTGCTGCGGTGGGACGACAAATTGACGCTGGAATTCAACGGCGCCGCCCCGGCGGTCCGCGCGGTCGCGATCGAGCCGGCCGCCGTGCCGACCGTGTTCCTCACTGGCGACTCGACGGTCACCGACCAGGGCTTTGAACCCGCCGCCAGCTGGGGCCAGATGCTGCCGCGCTTCCTCGAGCACGTCGCGGTCGCCAACCACGCGGAGTCCGGCGAGACCCTGAAGTCGTTCATCTCGGGGCTGCGCCTCGCCAAGGTGCTGAGCCAGCTCCAGGCCGGCGATTACCTGTTCATCCAGTTCGGCCACAACGACGAGAAGAAGAGCTGGCCGCAAACCTACGTCGAGGCGCACACGACGTATGCGGCCTACCTGCGGGTCTTCATCGCCGAGGCCCGCCTGCGCGGCGCGACGCCCGTGCTCGTGACGCCGATGCAGCGCCGCCTCTTCGACGACCACGGCCGGATCAGAAACTCG
This sequence comes from Lacunisphaera sp., assembly GCA_035545835.1. Classification (GTDB taxonomy): domain Bacteria; phylum Verrucomicrobiota; class Verrucomicrobiia; order Opitutales; family Opitutaceae; genus Lacunisphaera. The sequence continues at coordinate 26,667 of DASZXO010000037.1, read as the reverse complement.
CACGGCGACTACCCGGCCGTCGTCCGTGAGGTCGCGGCGGCGGAACACGTCGCGCTCATCGACCTCGAAAAGATGAGCATCGCCTTCTACGAGGCGCTGGGCCCGGACAAGTCGCCGCTCGCCTTCAGCAATGGCGGCAGGGACCCGACCCACCACGACAACTATGGCGCCTACGAGCTCGCGAAATGCGTCGTCGCGGGCATCCGCGCGGCGGGGCTGCCACTCGCGCAGGATATCTCCCCGGACTTCACCGGGTTCGACCCCGCGCATCCCGACCCGGTTGAGAACTTCCATCTGCCGGCCAGTCCCCGATCCAGCCATGTCGCACCGCGTGGCAACTGACCGACCTTGAGCTTGGTTTCGAATCCCGGTTGGTCGAAAATATCCTGCTGATGAAGACACCTCTCCTCGTCCTTGCCTGCCTGCTCATCGCCGGCGAACTGCCGGCGGCCATCGAACTCGCCAGCCCGTTCGGCGACCACATGGTGCTGCAGCAGGGCCGGCCCGTTCCCGTCTGGGGCACGGCCGCGCCTCACGAACCGATGGTCGTGCAGTTCGGCGGGCAGCGCGGCCGAACCACCGCGGGGACCGATGGCCGCTGGCGCATCGACCTGAAGCCACTGGCCGCGTCGGCCACGCCGCGTGATCTTGTCGTCAAGGGCACGAGCACCGGCGGAACCGTCGTCCTGCACGACGTGCTGGTGGGTGAGGTCTGGTTGTGCGGCGGCCAGTCCAACATGGAGCGCCAGCTCGGGCCGCGCCGCGGCCAGAAGCCGATCATCAACTGGGAGGCCGAGGTCGCGGCCGCCGATTACCCGCTGATCCGCCAGTTCTACGTGCCGGAACACACGGCCGACACGCCGCAGGCAACCACCGCCGGCGCGTGGAGCGTCTGTTCGCCGGCCACCGCCGCCGATTTCTCGGCTGTGGGCTTCTTCTTCGCTCGCGACCTCTGGCGCGCCCGTGGCGTGCCGGTCGGCATCATCCACAGCGCGTATGGCGGCACCCCTGCGGAAGCCTGGACCAGCCCGGCGGGCCTGGCGGCCTTCCCCGAGTTCACCGAGCAGATCGAACGGGCCCGGCAAGCCAGCTTGGACCCGGCCAAGGCCCGCACCAGCTTCCTTGCCGAGCTCGATGCCTGGTTCCGGGCCCACGACCCGGGGAGTGGCCCGGCGCCATGGTCGGACCCGGGCACGGACGTGACCGGCTGGGAAACGATGCAGCTCCCGACCTTGTGGGAGGACGCCGGACATCCGGACTGGGACGGGGTCGCCTGGTTCCACAAGACCTTTGAGTTGCCGCCCGCCTGGGCCGGGCACGACGTGGTGCTTCACCTCAGCGCGATTGACGACATCGACACGACCTGGGTGAACGGCACCGAGGTCGGCACGACCACGAGCTACAATGCCCAGCGCAGCTATCGCGTGCCCGCAGCCGCGCTCAAGGCTGGCACCAACGTGATCCGGGTGCGCGTCCTCGACACCGGCGGCGGGGGCGGCATCTGGGAGCCGCACCTGCGCTTCGAGGTTGCGACGGCTGACGGCCAGGGAACGCCGATTCCCCTTGCCGGACCGTGGCAGGTGAAGTTTGCGACGCCGTTGGCCGGCCTGCCGCGGCCACCGCAGGACCTCACCGCCGCCAAGTCGAACCAGCCCGCCGTGCTCTACAACGCCATGATCGCCCCGCTCGTGCCCTACGCGCTGCGCGGCGTGACCTTCTACCAGGGCGAGAACAACGCCTCTCGCGCCACGCAATACCGCCGGCTCCTGCCCGCCCTGATCGCCGACTGGCGCCAGGCGTGGGGCGAGGGCGATTTCCCCTTTCTCTTCGTGCAAATCGCCCCGCACAAGGACCAGCCGCCCGAGATCCGCGAGGCGCAGCTGCTCGCGTGGCAGGAAACCGGGAACACCGCCATGGTCGTGACGATCGACAACGGCGACGCGCAGGACATCCATCCCGCCAACAAGGGTCCGGTCGGCGCCCGCCTCGCACTCGCCGCGCGCGCCCTCGCCTACGGGGAAAAGCTCGAATACTCCGGCCCGGTCTTCACCGGCGCGAAGTTCGATTCCGGCCGGGCCGTGCTGTCCTTTTCGCACCTGGGCGGCGGCCTGGTCGCCCCGGGCGGCAAGCTCGAGGGCTTCGCGGTCGCGGGAGCCGATGGAACCTTCCATCCCGCCCCGGCCGCGATCGTCGGCGACACCGTCGTCGTCACCGCTGCCGGCGACGCGCCGCCCACCGCGGTGCGCTACGGCTGGGCCCATGTCGCCGCCGGCAATCTATTCAACCGCGCCGGCCTGCCGGCGTCGCCCTTCCGCACCGATTCACCCACCACGCCCTCCCTCCACGCCCCATGAAACGGTCCCTCTGCCTCCTGGGCCCGGCGCTTGCGCTGCTGCCCGCCGCCCTGGCCTCGAATGTCGGCAAGCATTTCCCCTCCGAGAAAACCTCGTACGTCGACGCCGTCACGCACCGCACGATCACCGTGCTCACCACCGATGACAGCGGCAGCTCGAAGCCCTACCAGACGCACACCACCTGGACGGCCGACGGCCGGTGGATCATCTTCCGTTCTTCGCGGGGCGGGCACGGCTCACAGGCGTTCCTCGTCAACGAGCAATCGGGCGACATCGTCCAGCTCACCGACGGGCCGGCCACCGGCACCGGCAGCCTCAACCTGTCCCGCAAGGAAATGAAACTTTATTACATGCGTGGCGGACCGACGTGGCGGACCGACGGCGAAGCCGCGGCGCCCGAACTGCCGCACCAGCTCGTCGAGCTGAACCTGGCGCCGTTGATCGCCGACGCCCTGGCCGGCACCCCCAAGGACGGCGCCGCCTACGAGCGCATCGTTGCGACCCTGCCCAACGACCTGCGCGATGCCGGTGGCTTCGCCCTCGATGCCGACGAGACCAAGGCCTACTGGGGCGTCTCCTTCGGTCCGCCCCCGCCGCGTCCGGCCCAGCCGGCCACCGCGCGCGCGCCGCGCGATCGCCGGCAGATCGACGACACCAACACGAACCCGGCCGAGGCCCGCGAGGCCGCGCGCCAGCGCTTCGCCGAACTGGGCAAGGGTCCAGGCGGCATCCGGAGCATCGACCTCAAGACGGGCGAAATCAAAACCGTCGTCGACGTCGCGTTCCGCATGGGCCACGTGCAAACGAATCCCTGGGTACCGGGCGAGATCATCTACTGCCATGAAACCACGGGCGACAGCCCGCAGCGGATGTGGACCGTCCATGGCGACGGCTCCGGGAACCGCCCGCTTTACGTCGAGACCCCCGACGAATGGATCACGCACGAGACCGTCTCCGGCCCGGACGAGGTCATGTTCTCGATCATGGGCCACCTGCCTTACCTGCGCCTGCACCCGACGGGCATCGCGGTCATCAACCTGCGCACCGACTCCATGAAGATCCTCGGCCAGGTGGAAGAGGACATGGGCGGCCGGCGTCAGGGCGGCTTCTGGCACTGCAACGGTTCGCCCGACGGCCAGTGGGCCGTCGGCGACACCTTCAAGGGTGACATCTTTCTGATCAGCCGGAAGACCGGCGAGCGCGTGCTCCTGACCACCGACCACAAGATGCGCCCCGATCACACCCATCCCATCTTCAGTCCCGACAGCAAGCGCGTGTTGATCCAATCCGGCCACTTGAGCGACGGCCGCCACCTCGATCTCATGACGGTCGACGTGCCCGCCGGATCCTGAGCCGGCGGGTCCCCCCGGACCCGCCGTCCCCCCCGCGCGGGCGGTCACATGGCCGCCAGGAGCGTGGCAGCCATTTCGTTGCAGGGCGTCGGGACGCCGTGCTTCCGGCCGAACCGCACGATTGCGCCGTTGCGCGCGTCGATCTCCATCGGTCGGCCCGCGGCGCGGTCCGCGTGGAGTGAATTCACCGCGTCGCGCGGCGCCTTCCGGTAGTTGGCCAGCACGGTTTCGGCAAAGTCCTCCTCGATCACCGCGCCCTCGGCGCGGCCCACCGCGATGCACTCGCGCACGATGGCCAGAGCCAGCCGGGCGATCCCATCGTCATGAAACACGCCGGCCGGCTTCAGCAGGAGCGCGTTGATGATGCCCGCCGAGTTGATGCACAGCTTGCGCCAGACGGCGGTGCGGAAATCCTCCACCGCCTGCGCTTCGAGGGTCGTGCCGGCGAAGAGCGCCGCGAATTCCTCCCCGGCTTTCCCCGCCGGCACCGCCATCCGGCCGGGCCCGCGCTGGACCACGTGTCCGGGCGAGCGCCTTTCCGCCGGGCAATCGATCATCACCGGCAGCAGGCGCTCCGGCGGCAGCCATGGGGCAAACCGTTCGCGATGCTCCACGCCGTTCTGGACAATGGCCACCCGGGTCGCCGGCCCGACAAGGGTCGGGAACCAGGCGGCGGCCCCGGCGGCATCGTAGGCCTTCGTCGCCACCAGCACCCAGTCCACCCGCCGGCCTTGCGCCGGGTCGGTGAGCGCCGCGGGCAGCGTCACCCGCCCGGCCGTCGTCTCGACCACCAGCGCCGCCAGCGGCCGCCGGGAGCACAGCGCCAGGTGGTGCCGGCCGCCGCCCTGCAGCGCCCCGGCCAGCACGCCGCCGATTGAACCCGGACCGATGATGGCAATCGAGGTCATGGGGTCAGGTCTCCGGCAGGCTGTCGCCGGCCAGGGCCAGGCACTCGATCGCCGCCAGGCCCCACTGCGCCGTGTCGTTGCTGGACACGTACGGGGCCTCGTCCACCGGCCGGAGCACGGCCGGGCCCGAAATCCGCCGGGTCTCGAACTTGCCGCGCGCCCGGCGGGCGCCCGGGCCGCTGCCGAATTCCCGCCACGCGCGCTGCGCGAGCGCCGCGTCGCCCCGCATCCGGGCGGCATAGGCGGTCAGCCGCGAATGCCCCTGCTCCAGGGCCGTGCCGCGCAAGGCCTGGCCAAGCTGTTTCCTCTGCTCCTCGGGGCCGGCGTTGTAGAGGTAACAATAATCGAGCCAGGCGCGCTTGAACTCCGGCACGTCGAGCAGCTCAATCAATTCCGCACAGAGTTCGACGAGGCCGAACACGGCGTCGAGGTGCGAGACGCCGACCCGCTGGTGGTCAACCCGGTCAAAGGCGCCCGTGTCGAGGTTGATCGTGACATTGGCGGTGAAGAAGCCGTGCGGCATCGCGCCGATGGTGCGCATGCTCGCCCGCAGCCGGTCGCGCATCTTCGCGCTCCCGGTGCGCTCCCATTCCGTCAGCCACGCGCCCGCGAGGGAACCCCAGTCCGTGCCAAAGCTGACCCCGACATGCGCGGCATCGGTCGTCGTGCCGCGGGCAATGTCCCCGGTCTCCACGGCCGCGGCCAGCTTGCGCCCCGGCGGAATCCGCAGCAGCGCGTAGCCGGCGTCGACCTGCTCGCGCATCAAGTCGCCGCAACGCTCGTCGCCGGTGAGAAAGTAGTAGTAGCGGCGGTTGAGCGCGGTGCTGATCCGCACCTGCTTGGCGCTGCAGCCCCAATGCTGGACGTTGTGGCGCGAGCCGAGCGGCGCGAAGCGGCCGAGGTGGTGCACGTCGACCTCGCCGGTGTGGCGCGTCATGGCCTCCGCAAACCGGAACACGTCCGCCCGGCCGCTGCGGAGAAAATACATCCACAGCCAGATGTCCGTCGCCAGCTCCGAGTTGTCCCAGGCGAATCCGCCCACGTCGTACCGCCATTCGTGGCGGTCGGTGTCGTAGGTGTGCATCACGTCGCCGTAGTTCCAGTAGCCGTACCACCGGTGCTCCTCGCGCTGCGCCAGGTAATAGTCGAAATGGGCGCCCATGCGGTCCTCGATGTCGGCGCGCGCCGGGGTCGACCGGTCCACCGGGCTCCACAGGCCGCCGAACACGCCGCAGGAGTGCAGGTAGGCCGGCGAACTCGCAAGCTGCGGCGGGGCGGCGAGCACCCGCTGCATCTCCGCCAGCCGCTCGCGCGGCGGCGTGGCCGCGACGCACCACAGCTGCAGCTCGCTCGTCCGCGCGACGCCCTCGGGCGAATTGAACCCCGGCTGGTAGTCCTCGTAGGTGATCTCGAGCCCGCCGTTGTATTGCTTCTCGTAGGTGTCCTGTCCCAGCCCGTCATGGTAGGGCCGCAGGTCCATCGCCGGCGCCTCGGGCGCCCACATCCAGGCCGACACCTCGGCCGCGTCGCCGGTCGCGCCGCGGATGTCGAGTTGCGCCGGGTAGCTTTGCCAGAAATTGCGCAGGCCGAACGCCAGCCCGCCCGACGGCGTGCCCACGTAACCCAGGCCGCCGGCGCGCCGGCCCCGGGCCGAGTTCAGCCAGGTGCAGCCTTCGTGCGTGCGCTTGCGGATTTCAAAGCCGTCGCAGGTGGGCTGCACGAGGGTCCAGTCGGCATACGTGGCCACGTACTGCAGCCGGCTCGCGACGCCAGGGTTCCACTCCGCGAGCGGCGGCGCGGCGCGTCCGGCCAGCTGCGCCTCGCGCACGGCGCGCCCGGGATCGCGCCGCAGGCCCGTGATGCCGTGCACCGACTCGGCGAACAACCCGTCGTCCTGGCCGCTGAACCGCACGTGCCGGTCGTAGGACGGCCCCACCATCGGCACCGTGAGCACGATACCGAGCGCGGAGATGTAGTCGCGCGCGGTGTCGCCGTCGTAGAGGATCGTGTGCATCAGGCGCACCATCTCGCCGCCGGCGTGGAAATACAGCCGGACCACGAAGGGCAGCCACTCCCGCCCGCTTCCCGCGTGGCGCCCCTCGATCTTCACGACGGCCCGCACGGGACCGTTTTGTTCGATCACCAGTGACTTGGTTTCCCCGCGATAGGCGTCCACGCGGCGCACGGCCGGGTCCGAGCGGTTTTCGCAGCGGCAGACCAGACGCCCGTCGCGCGCGATCTCGCGCCCGGCGCGCGTGACCGATTGGATCAGCGTCCCGCCGGTTCGGTTCAACACAACCTGGACCACGCCGGTATCAACCGTGACCTGGCCGCCCGATTCGACGACGGTGACCGGCCGGGCAGGAACGGCCGGCGTGCCCGTCTCGACCTTGTAGCCGTCGGCCAGCGTGGCGTCGGCCGGTATCGTGTGCGCCGTCCACTTGAGCGTTCCGTCCGGCCAGGTGGCGAGCGGCCAGCTTTGCAGGGGAACCTCGGCCCCGGAGGACGCCCGGAGCACGAACGTGGAATCGTGCGGGCGCGCGCCGCGCGGCCAGGGCATGCCCCAGGTCGCACCCGGAAGCAGTTTCGGCGTGCCCTCCAACCAGCGCAGTTCCGCGGGATCGGCGGGCGCGGGCGCGGCGGCGGGCTTCGCCTCGGCGGCGCGCAGGCGGGTGGCAAGTTGGGCGGCGGCGGCGGCGAGCGTGGTTTGGCGAACGAATTCCCGGCGGCTCAGGGGCGTCATGGCGTGGTCAATCGAGGTGAAAAACTTCCCGCAGCCCGACCGAAACGGGACTGTGGTCCGGGTTGGACGGCATGATGTCGCCCATGTGTTTCCACCACCGCTGGCATTCCGGCGTGGCCGCGACGGCCGCCCACCGGGCCTCGTCCTCGACCTCGACGTAGCCGAACAGCTGTCGCGTCTCCGGGTGGAGGTAGATCGAGTAGTTGTGCGCGCCGTGCGCCTTGAGCACGCGTTCCAACTCGGGCCAGATCGGCCGGTGGCGGCGTTCGTATTCGGTTTCCTGGCCGGCATCGACGGCCATGACGAAGGCTTTGCGGATCATGGGGGGCGGGGGGAGGTCGCGGCCGCGTGGAGAGGACGCGAAGAGGAAACGTAACTTTGGTGGCGGCTTCCGCAACACGAGTCTGGCCCCCGGGGACAGTCAGACGCGCCCGATTTCCCAAAAAATCGGACAATCCGATTTGGTGTTGAGATTTTGGGCCAACGGGGGATTTTGGCTGGCAGCGATGCCTGCCCCTACCCTGCGCACCCTCGCCCGCTCGCTCGGGCTTTCCCGCACGACCATTTCCGATGCGCTCCGCGGCTCGCCGCGCGTGAAGGCCGAGACCGTGCAGCGGGTCCGCGAAGCGGCGGCCGCCGCCGGCTACGTCCACAACCCTCTCACCGGCGCCGTCATGTCGCAGCTCCGGCGCTCGCGCGGCCAGCAGTTCCGCGGCGTGCTGGCGGCACTCGAGATCGTGGATGCGGACCGCGGCTCGTACGCCGTGCGCTACAACGAGGCCGTCCTGCGGGGCATTGCCCAGCGGGCCAGCGAGCTCGGTTTCAAGATGGAGCGGTTCGAACTCGGGCCCGACGGCATGCGCCTCAACCGCCTCGACACCATCCTGCACACGCGGAACATCCAGGGACTCGTGCTGCTGCCGGCATCGGGCCTGCCGGACCTGTCCGGCCTGAACTGGTCGCGCTACACCGGCGTCTATGCGGACCTCTTCATCAACCACCCTCCCCTGCACTGCGTGTGCCTCGACCACTACCGTTCGATGCTGATGCTGCTGCGCGAGCTGCACGCGCGGGGCTATCGCCGCCCGGGCCTGTTCATGGAGATCGCGCTCGACGAGCGCCTCCAGTACCGCTGGGAAGGCGCGTTCCTCGCCATCCAGAAGTACCTGCCCAACGTCACCGAGGTGCCCGCCCTGCGGTTGCACAACCTGACCCGCGAGGAGTTCCTGCCCTGGTTCCGCAAATACAAGCCGGACGTCGTGCTGGGCCACTGCCCGGAGGCCATCGAGTGGATGCGGAGCTGCGGCGCCAAGCTGCCGCGGACGCACGGCTTTGTCTGCCTCAACTCGCTCCGCACGACCGAGCCGTGCGCCGCCCTCGATTTCCAGCCGGCGCAAATCGGCGCCCGCGCGGCCGAACTCGTGATCGGCCAGCTCCTGCACAATGAACTGGGCATCCCGGTCCAGCCGTCGCTGACAACCATCCCGGCGCGCTTCGTGGAGGGACCGACGCTGCGGGCGCCGGCGGCGGGCTAGGACGGCATGTGGCGAAGCCAGCTGCGGCCGGGCGCACCGTCCCTGGCGCACCGCGGCGGTGGGCGGAGTCGCCGTCCTCCCCTTCCGGTCCTTTCAACGCGGCCTCACCGTTCGCTCGTCCGCACGAACGCCCCGAGCGGGTCGCCGGGTACGGTGCGCAGCGCCCGGGAAACGATCCCGGCGATCGCCACGGCCCCGGCGCGGCTGGTGTGCGTGTGTTCGTCGGCGAACAAGGCGTCGACTGCCGCCGGCCCGAGCGCCTCGTAACGCTCCGCCACGAGGTTGTTGAGGTCGATGAAGGGCACCTTCTCCTGCGCGGCGACCTCGCGGGCGATTTCGGCGGAGCCGTGTTCCGACCGGACAATCTTCCCGTCCTTCCAGATCTTGCGCGGCACGAGCGAGCAGAGGATGGGCGTGGCGCCGGCCGCGCGCGCCTCGCGCACGAACTTGCGCAGGTACCAGCCATTCGTGTGCACCACCTCGGGCTCGCCCGTGATGATGTTCACGATGTCCTGAGTCTCCTCGCCGGTCCCCGGCAGCGAGCCGCGCGCGCGCCGGTTTGCCGGCGGCACCGCCGCGTCCTCGTTGATCGGCCCGCCGTCGTTCGTGCCGAACTGGATGACGACGAAGTCGCCGGGTTTCAGCAGCAGCCGGGCGCGCGGCCAGTAACCGAGCGTCAGGAACGTCCGGCCGGTCGTGCCGCCGACGGCGCGGTTCACGAGGTTGATCCTGCCGGTGTCAAAGAAGCCGTCGAGAAAGTCGCCCCAGCCCCACTGCCCGCCGGCGCCATCGCCGCGGCCGTTGCGCACGGTCGAATCACCGACGAGCATCAACGTCGGCAGCTTCGGGTCGGCGGGTTCCGGCAGGTTCAACCAGCCGATCTTGTCCGCCGCCACGGCGCGACCCTGGGCGGAGAGCCAGTCCCCGAAGGGCGCCTTTCGCAGCCCCTTGAGGCCGGCGACAACCTGCGCGGCGAACAGTTCTGCCCCGGCCGCGTTCGGATGCACCCGGTCGGGAACGAAGAGTTCAGCCGCCTCTTGCTCGCCGCGAAAATCGAGCTCGTCCGCGAGCTGCCGCGACAGGTCCACGAAGGCGATGCCCGCTTCGGCAGCCAGCGAGCGGTCCCAGTCCCGATAATGGCCCGAGCCGCGCTCGATGTGGCCGTCCTTCCAGTAATTGCGGACGGTCAGCGACAGCAGGATGGGCGTGGCGCCGCGCGCCTTCACGTCGGCGATCATCTTGCGCACATACCAGCCAAACGTGTGCACCACCTCGTGTTTCCCCGTGACAACATTGTCGATCTCCTGCGTCTCGTCGCCCAGGCCGGGCAGCGAGCCCCGCGAACGCATCTTGGCGCGCGGCACGGAGGCGTCTTCGTTGACCGGGCTGGCGTCGTTGTGCCCGAACTGGATCAGCACCTGGTCGCCCGCCTTCACCTGCGCGAGGAGTTCATCCCACAGGCCTTCCGTGATGAAGGTCCGGCTGCTGCGCCCGCCGCGGGCCCGGTTGGCCACGTTGACCTTGGCCGGGTCGAAATAGCCCGGGAACGGCACGCCCCAGCCCACGATCGGGGCGGGGTTCCCCGCGGCGGCGGTCGAGTCGCCGGCGATCCAGATCGTCGGGAGCGCCGGATTCAGCGCGTGTTTCTCCGCGGGCGGAGTCACCTTCGGGTCGGTCGGCGCCTCCTGGGTGGCGGCGCGACCGGCGAGGGCGGCGAGGAACAGGGCGAGCAGGATGCGGGGCGGGGGCAGGTTCATGATTCGCGGGCAGGGTTTTGCGGTCGTCTTTCGGTGGAATTACGTGGTGAGCTGATGGACATGAAGGCGTTTTTCCCGTGCCTGATCCTCGCCGGCGCCGCCGCCGCCGCCGAACTCGCGGGCCCGGCCGGACCGCAGCTGTACCGTGACGATTTTCGCCATGGGCTCGCCGCGTGGAGTGTCGAGCAGCAACCCGGCGGTTCGGTCGTGGCGGAAAACGGGCACCTGGTCATCAACGACGCCGGCGGCTGCACCGTCTGGTTCCGGGCCCCGCTCGACGCGCCGGTGATCATCACCTACACGGCCACGGTTTCGGCGGCGAGCCGTGTGTCGGACCTCAATTGTTTCTGGATGGCGAGCGACCCGGCGCGGCCGGACGCCCTCCTGGGTCCCGGCCGCGAGCGCGATGGCAGCTTCGCGAGCTACGACGGCCTGCGCCTCTATTACGTCGGCTATGGCGGCAACAACAACACAACCACCCGTTTTCGCCGCTATGATGGCACCGGCGCGCGCCCGTTGCTGCCGGAGCACGACCTGACCGCGCGCCCCGTTCTGCTGCAGCCGGATCACGCCTACCGCATTGCGCTGGTCGCCACCGCCGACGGCCACGTGCAGTTCGCGCGCGACGGCGAGGTCATCTTCGACTGGCACGATCCCGCGCCGCTGCAGCGGGGCTGGTTCGGTTTCCGCACCGTGCACAGCTGGATCGAGATCAGCGATTTTGAGGTGCATGCGCTGGCGATGGATTCCCCGGGCGGCCGTTAGTCGCCCAGCGGGCGCTGGTTGGTGAAATTCGGGCTCGGTGGCACGGCGAACGTGGCCGGCGGGTCGGGCTGCGCCGGGTCGAAGCCAGTGAAATCCTCCGCCAGGTGGGCCGCTAGCTCCGGCACTTTTTCGCGCAGGCCCTGCGCCACGCATTTCGCCAGCTCATAGGCGCCGTAGTTGTCGTGGTGGGTGTTGTCCACCTTGCCGCCGGGCGCGGCAAAGGCCTGCGCCGAGGCCCCGGGCCCCAGCGCCGCGTAGAACCGGAGGCTCATCGTATTCAGGTCGATGAACGGCACCCCTTCGGCGGCGGCAACCTCGCGCGAAGCCGCGGCATAATCCGCCAGCGTGGGTGTGAAGCGGCCGGCGGCGTCGATTTGCCGGCGTTCCATCGGGGAAATGACCACCGGCCGGCCGCCAACTCGCCGCACCGCGTCGATGTGCGCCTTCATTTCCTGCTCGTAGGTGGTGAACGGGCCGCCCGTGCCGGCCGCAATCTGCTTCTGGTCGTTGTGCCCGAATTGCATCAGCAGCCAGTCGCCCGGCTGCATCACGCTGATGATCTTGTCGAGCCGGCGCCGCCCGATCGAATCGCGGTAGGTCTCGCCGGATTCGGCGTGGTTGGCCACCGCGATGTCCGGCTTGAACAGACGCGGCAGCATCTGGCCCCAGCTGGTGTAAGGTTCGGCGGACTGGTCGCACACCGTCGAGTCCCCGATCAGGAACACCGTCGGCACGCGGGCCGGCTCGAGATCGACGGCGGACAGGATCGCCCCGTCGATTTCCAGGGTCAACCGGTCGTCCCAGGCCCACGCCTCCTTGATCGACTCGCGCGGCGCCTTCAGGTTCACGCGCCCGGCGGCGACGCCGTCGCGGGGCGTGATGCGCACGGAGCGGACATTCACGACGAACTCGCGCTCGAGTTGTGCTCCCGCGGCGAGGTGGACCGGCCCCGCCATCAGGCGGCGCAGCTCGGCCTTGACCGCCACCGTCGCGCCGCCGGGCGGGCCCAGCAGCTTCACTCTCACGCGCCAGTTGCCCTCGGCGGCATCGGCCGTGAAATGAAACCCCGTGGCCGCCGCGACCCCCCCGGGCACCGCGTGGACCGTCTCGCCCGGTTCGAAACCGCAGCCGCGCTCCGGCGCATAGGCCTCGTCCGCCGCCACCACCCGGACGCCTTCGCCGCCCGCGCCGGATTCGAAGCAAAAATGACGGGCCGCGACCTCCGCGTGCGCGCCGGCCAGGGCGAAGCCGCAGGCCAGCAACAATCCGGTGACGTGGGACGGGGTGGTCGCGGCCATGGGGATTTGACGTTGTCCGCTTCGCGACGGTTTCGAATCCCGCCTTCGTTGGACAGTCAGCGTGCGGGCGTCGCCGCCCTCCGGTCAATCACCGCCGGCCAGGCCACGGCGCCGGCTTCAGCCCGCCGCGAGCTTCAGCAGGAACAGGAAGATGCCGACGATGATGGCCGAGAAGGCGCAGCATACGATGAAGCCGATGGCATCAACCCGGTCCCACTTGCAGAACTCCCACCAGGAATCGGGCCCGAAGAGCTTGGTGTGCTCGAAGCGGGTCGGATTGCTCCTGGTCTCCTCCATGGCCGCCGCCTCGAGTTCCGGGGTGGCGCCAACCGGCGTTTTCATCTTGCCGTAGAACAGCGCCACCCGGGCCGGGTCGGTGGGCCGGGTCACGAGGCTCACCCCGATGAGGACGGCGAAGGGGAAGAGTGCGTCGAAGAAGAACTGCAGCGTGAAGCGCTGCGTCGGCGTGAGCGCGGCCACGTTGGTCCCGAGCTGGCCGACCAGCCAGGCCTCGAAGTTGAAGCGATTGGTGCGCGCACTACTGGCCATGAGCGGGCTGGAGAGATCATCCGGATTCTGGTGCACCACCTTGGCGAAATACACGCCCGTGCCCGGCTTGCTGCTCATCGCGGTCAGCGCCGGGTCGGTCGCCAGGGACCGCACGTGCGAGGCCGTCCAGGGGACCAGCAGGATCGTCACGGCCGACAGGACCACGCAGCACCACACCGCCGGGGTGGTCGCGCGCCGCCACCAGAACGTCAGGAGCACGGCGGCGCCAAACGGTATGTTCACCGTGAGCACGACGTTCACGATGTCGAAAAAGCTCCCCATGACCATGGCGGCGAGCGTGCCGAGGACGAGCACCGCCACGATGGTGCAACGCGCATAAAAGACGCCGCGCCGCTGGTCGAGGTCCGGCCAGATCTGGCGATAGACGTTGCGCACGAACAGCGACGAGATGGCCAGCGCCTTCGCCGCCAGGGTCGACATCGTGCCCGCCAGCACGCCGGCCAGCATCAGGCCGACCAGGCCCGGGCCCAGGAGCCGGTTCGACATCGCGCCCCAGGTGGCATCGGGATCCGACAAGCCGCCCGGCCCGAACATCGCCACCGCGATCAGCCCGGCGAACGCCCACAGGATGATCATGAACCGCTTCAGGTAGGTCCCGGAGACGCCGGAACGCGCGGCAAACTCGTTCTTCGCCGAACCGCAGATCCCCATGTTGTGGCTGAGCCCGCCGTTCTGGATGACGCTCACGAGCAGGATGGCGCCCAGGCTGAGCACCGAGAACTGCTCGGTGTCGCCCGAGCCAAACAGGTCGAACATCCGCGCGGGCACCTTGTGCGCCAGCGCCGACCAGCCGCCGATGGCGTGCAGGCCGGTCGGAATCAGCAGCAGCGAGAACACGATGATGAGCACGCTCTGCAGGCCCTCGTTGACCGCCGCCGCCGCCATGCCGCCAAGCACGATGTAGGTGCCGACGACGAGGGTGAAGACGGCGTAGAACGTGAGGTCATTGAGCAGCGTCACGTAGCTCCGGAGCTCGCCGCGGGCGTCCCGTTCCCGCAGGGCGCCGAGCCGGGCCTGGTGTCCGGCATCGAGCGGGCCGGCGGCGGCCAGCTTTTCCAGTTGCTTGAGCTCGTGGTAGCCGGCCACGGCGGCCCGGTCCTCCGCGGTCCACTGCGCCTCGGTCTTCACCACCAGCGAGGAGGCGATCTTGTAGGCCGTGACATTGCCGAAGCCGAGAAAGACGCACGCGACGAGGATCTGGAACGTCGCGTAGAAAAAACTGAGACCCCGGCTGGCGTACCGATCCTCGAACAGGTCGGACACCGTGGTCAGCCGCACGCGCCGGAACCACACGTTCATGAACCAGAAGTAAGGATTCATGAACACGGTCTGGAACGACAGCCAGGTCCCGGGGGCACCCTGCTGGTAGACGAAGCTCGCCGTGCTGACCGCGCCCTGCGGTTCGGTGGCGTTGCCGAAATTGAGGAAGAATTGGTAGAGCTTCCCCAGCTTGCGGCCCGCGAGAAAGAAGCCGTCCTCGCTGTTCGCGCCGGCCGAGGCCCGGCGCCCGATCCAAACCACCGTCGCGAGGTAGGCCACCACGACGAGGATATCCATCACATGCAGGCTGCCGAATCTCATGGGGTAGGCCAGAACGTGCCGGCCACTGGACCGGGATGCACCCCAAATCCTCCCCCGGGCCATCGGACAGTCCACGCAAAAATCCTGGCGCGCGCTTGCCAGCGTGTCGCCGTTGCGACTTATGAACCCATGCCCCGCCGCGTCCCGCCATGGGTGGCCTGCCTGCTCGTCGCCCTGGTGTTCGTGGGCTGGGATGCCGTGCGGCGCGTGCGGCATATCCGGGAGATCAGCGCCACGTACGGCGTCACCGTCGATGCCCCGGTGCCCGATGCGCAGTCGCCGACCGGATATCGCGCGGGCCGGCGTTCGCTCATCCTGCCCGACCGCAGCATGGACGGTTACCACTGGATCATGCAGACGCAGGCCATGCTCGCCGCGGGCGACTGGCGCGTCCGCCATGCCAGTTATGATGATCCGCCGGCGGGCCGTGACGTGCACTGGGCCGGGCCGTTCCGCTGGTGCCTGGTGGTGCTGGCCTCCGTCGCCCATCTCGCGACCGGCGAGTCAATGGCGCTCGCCCTCGAGCACAGTTCGCTCTGGTCCGGCCCCCTCCTGCTGGCGCTCGTGCTGGTCGTGGTGACCATCCTACTGGCCCGCCGGTTCTCGCCCGCCGCCGCCGCCCTGTTTGCCCCGGCCGTGGTGGCAGCGTTCCCCTTGTATGTGGACTTCGAAGCCGGCTACGTGGACCACCACGGCCTCGTGAACACCTGCGCCCTGCTCGGCGTGCTGTGCCTGCTGGTGCCGCGTCCCGGGGACGCGCGGGCGCGGTGCTGGCTGCTCGCGGGCGCCGCCGCCGCGGGCCTCGGTCTTTGGATCAGCGCCGCCACCGAGGTGATCGTGCTGGCCGGCCTCGGGATTGCCGCCGCCGCGGCGCTTGGGATCGCGCGCGGCTCCCTGGGGGCCATCGGCGCCTTCCAACGGCCCGAATCGTTTCGCCTCTGGGGCCTCGCCGGCGCCGGCGTGAGCGTCGCCGCCTACCTCATTGAATATTTCCCCGCGCACATGGGCCTGCGCCTCGAGGTGAATCACCCGCTGTACGCCCTGGCCTGGGCGGCCGGGGGCGAAGCGCTGTGTCGGTGGGCGCGGATCATGAACCGGGCCGCGGCCGCCCGGCGGCTGTCCGATGGGGCGGCGCTGCTGGTCGCGGTCGCCGGCGTGGCCGTCGTCCCGGCCGTCATCCTGGCGACCGCCTCGACCAGCTTTGTCGTGACCGACCCGTTTCTCTGGCGGCTGCACCGCGATTTCATCTCCGAGTTCCAAAGCCTGCCCGGCTTCCTCGCGGCGAATGGCTACGATTGGCGCGCCCTCGCCTATGGCTGGCCGCTGTTGCTGCTCGGGCCGCCGCTCTGGCGGCTGACGCGAACGGCGGTGCCCGCGGCGGAACGCGCGCCCCTCGCGCTCGCGGCGATCCCGGCGCTGTTCACGCTGCCCTTTGCCTGGGCGCAGGTTCGCTGGTGGAGCCTCGAGCTGGCGCTGCTGTTGCCCGCACTCGCGGTGTGGTTGCGGACACCCGGAACCGCTCCGGCCCGTCCGCGCCGCGCGGGGCGGATCGCGGCCGGCGCCGCGCTGCTGTTCCTGCCGGGGGCGGTGGCGGCGGTGCAGCACGCCCTGCACAGCACCGAGCTGACCGAGGACGATGTCCGCGACCTTGCCGCGCGCGACGTCGCCCACTGGCTGCGCCAGCGGGCCGGGACCGCCGACGTCGTGGTCGCCGGGTCGCCGACCATCACCACGGCGCTGATCTTCCATGGCGGCCTGCGGGGCCTGGGCACGTTGTATTGGGAGAACCGGGAGGGATTGAAGGCCGCGGCCGATCTCTATGCCGCCCGCGACGAGGCCGCCGCGCGCGCCATCGTGCGCCGGCACGGCATCACGCACATCGTCGTGGTCACGTGGGACGGTTTCGAGGGCGTGTATGTGCGGATGGCCCGCGGGCTCCCGGGCAGCGCCGCGCTGCCGGCCGACTCCTTCATCGCGCGGCTGCTCACCGCGCCGGAACCCCCGCTGTGGCTGCGCGCCCTGGCGTTCCCCCTGCCGTCCCATCCGGCCCTGGCTGGGCAGCAGGTGCGCATCTACGAAGTGACACCCGACCAGCCGCCGGTGCTTGCCCTCGTGCGGGCGGCCGACTTTTTCGTCGAATCCGGCCGTCTCGATGAAGTCGAGGCGATGGTGCCCTACCTCGCAGCGCAACCAGACGACCTCGCCGCCCAGATCATGGTCGCGGAGATCGCCTGGCGGCGCCACGACGACATCGCCTTGCGGGAAGCGGCCGCCCGCGTCCGGTCGCTGCTTCCCGCCGCGCGCGACCTGCCCTTCGAGGAGCATGCGCGGCTGGTCGAGGTTCTCCTCGCCTCGGGCGACGAGGCCGGCGTGCGGGCGCAGCTTCCCGACTGCCTGGCCAAGGCCACTGAAACCGGGATCCGCCGGCTCGATGCCGGGCGCCTGGCCGGCTTGCTGAAGCTCAGCGATGCCGCCGGCGTCGCTTGGCCGGACCCGGCCCTGCGACAGCTAGCGCCCAGCCTGCTGCCACCGCCGCTGCGGGCCGCCCTGCGCTGAAGCAGCGGCCCCCTCAACGGGCTGCCTGCATTTCCAGGGCGCGCCGGAGATTGGCCTCCGCCGGATGTTCCCCGGGATGCCGGCGCAACACCTCGCGATATTCCCTGACGGCATCATCGATCCGGCCGGTCACCAGCAGGGTATTCGCGAGATTGGTCCGGATCGCGGCATCCGCCGGGGCCAGGTCGGTCGCCCGCTGGAAGGCGGCCAGGGCCGCGGGAAAATCGCGCCGCTCAATCGCCGCGTTGCCCGCGAGGAACAGCGCTTGCGCGAGGTTGAGGCGGGCATTGGCCAGCTCCGGCGCCAGCTGCACGGCACGCTCCCCTTCCGCAATGGCCGGCGCGAGCCGGCCGAGGCGCGCCTCCGCCATGCAAAGCATGGAGTGCAATTCCGGTGTGTCCGGGGTCAATTTGAGCGCGCGGGAGAGAACCGCCGCCGCCTCGTCATTGCGGCCGGCCTCGAGCAGCAGCGCTCCGAAGTTGCCGAGCGCGCGCGGATTGTCGGGCGCGTGCTCGGCGTTGTCCGCCCACAGGTTCAATTCGGAGCGGTAGGTCCGGTTGCGGTGGGCCGTCGCCCCGCCCGCAAGGAGGGCAAGGCCCGTGATCGCGACAACGGTTCGCCGCCCGAATCGCCGCCATGACATCACCGCCACCAAGGCGAGGACCGCGGCCAGCGGCAGGTACATCCGGTGCTCCGCCACGGGCTGCGCGGACAACGGGATGAAGCTCGAGCTCGGCGCCAAGATCACGAAGAACCAGGCACCGGCAAAACCGGCCGCTGGACGGCGAGCCAACGCCAGGATCGTCAGGCCAAGGAGCGCCACCACGATGGCGCCCTGCCCACAGACCGTGGCGAGCGCCACGGGCGCAGCCGATCCATAGTCAAGCACCAGCGGGTGCGGCCAGAACACGAGCCGGAGGTAGTGAACGATCGCGGCGGCCTGCAATTTGAGGTAACCCCAGGCGGAAACGCCCGAGGCGAAGCCCGCCGCCGTTCCCCGCGCCCCGCCGGACTGCCAGACTAGCCACCCAAGCAGGACCCAAGTCAGGGCGAGCGCCGCGTGCCAGCGCCCGCGGCGCGCCCAGGCGTCCCGAAAGCTTCCCGCCAGAAATGTCCGGTCGTAGAGGAAGACGAGAAGCGGGGTCACGGCCACGAGTTCCTTGGTGGCCATGCCCGCGAGGCAGGCGCCGAACGACAGGACCAACCAACCCGCCGCCCGCCGCGGCGACTCGACCCCGCGAACGAAGGCCAAGAGGGTCGCCAGGATGAACAGTCCGGCCAGCGACTCGGTCCGCTGCGCGATGCACGTCACGGCTTCTGTCTGCAGCGGGTGCAACGCCCACAGGAGAGCCACCGCCCAGGCGAGCGTCGCGTCGGGCAGGATCCGGCGCAGCAGGCGCCAAAGCAGGAAACCGGCGAGCAGGTGCACGCCGAGATTGACGAGGTGGTAACTCCAGGTGGCTTCGCCGCTGATCGCCCGGTTGATTGCGAACGTCAGGTTGACGACGGGCCGGCCGCTCACGGCCCGGCCTCCCCCGGGCGGGGACAGCACCTGCGCCACGTCGGTCAGGCGGGTGATCGTCGGGTTGTCCGTGATGGCGCCAAAATCGTCGAAGACGAAGGGTGCGCGCAGCGAAGGCCAGTAGGCCGCCAGCACCGTGAACAGAAACAGGAACGCCCGCGCCCCCTCGTTTGCCGCAAGGGCACGCCGCGCCGGCGGGCGGACAGCCGGGGTCGGTTCGCTCATGGCTGCCGGGCCTTTTTCGCGCGAGCCACCGCGAGGTTGTCGCGCACCTTCGCGTCGGCCGGATCGAGCTGGAGGACCGCCTCGTATTGGGCGATGGCGTCGTCGTAGCGGCCAGCGACGAGCAGGGCGTTGCCCAGGTTGTTCGCGACCCGCGGATTCGCCGGGTCGAGGCGCCGGGCCTCGCTGAGTTGCGCGATCGCCCCGGGTAGGTCGCCGGCGCGCGCCAACAGGTTGCCCAGGGCAAAACGCACGCCCGGGGCGCCTGGCTTCTGCCGGATCGCCAGCCGGTAATGCTCCGTGGCGCCGGGCACGTCACCCGTGCGGGCCAGGAGCGCGGCGCAGGCGATGTGGGCCACCGTGAGCCCCGGCTCCAGCCGCAGCGCCGCCTCGAACTCACGCCTGGCCTCCTCCCCCGCGCCGACCTGGTCGAGCGCACAGCCGAGGTTGTAATGGGCATCGGCCGAACCGGGCTGGAGCCCGAGGACGGCGCGATACTGCGCCACCGCCTCCGCCGGCCGGCCAAGTTGCAGGAGGGCGTTGCCCCAGTTCACGCGGGCGTCGGCGAAATCCTCCTGAATCTCGACGGCCTGCGCGAAATGCGGCAGCGCCTCCGCCGGCCGTCCGGCCTGCACGAGCGCGCAGCCGAGATTGTAGTGGGCGGAGGCATAATAGGGCTGCAAGGCCACCGCCCGCTCGCATTCGCGCAAGCTGCCCGCGACATCCCCACCGGCCAGGGCGAGCGAGCCCAGGTTGTTGTGGGCCCGCGCGTTTTCGGGCGCCTTTTGCACGGTGTCCGTCCAGAGCGTGATGGCGTCGCGGTAATCGCGGTTGCGCTGGGCTGTCATCCAGCCGCAGGCCACGGCGGCGCCGGCGAAGACCACCAGGCTGCGCGCCCCGCACCAGCGCCAGGCTCCCAGGACCAGCGCGGCCAGCACGGCGGCCAGTGGGAGGTACATGCGGTGCTCCGCCACGGGTTCCGTGACGACGGGCAATACGCTGGAGGTGGGCGCGAGGATCAGGAAGAACCATGCGCCGGCAAAGCCGAGGGGATGATTCCGGCCCACCGCCACGGCCGTGCCCGCGAGGAGCCCCGCCAGGACCATGGCCGGCAGGAGGATGCTCGCCAGCGGGCCCGGCTCCACGAGGCCGTAGTCGAAGACCAGCGGGTGCGGCCAGAAGGCCAGGCGCAGGTAGTGCACGACGGCGCCGCACTGCACCTGCGCATAGGACCACGGTGTCACCGGCCCACCAAAGCCGGCGGAGCCGGCCCGGTTGCCGGTCGCCAGCACGAGCAGCGCCAGCGGCAGCCACGTGGCGGCCAGGCCCGCGTACAGGCCGCGGCGTTGCGCGAGCGCGGCGTGAAACGTGCCGGCGACAAACGTCCGGTCATACAGCAACACGAGCAGCGGCACCGCCACCATCACTTCCTTCGTGGCCATGCCCGCCAGGCAGGCGGTGACGGCTGCGATCGGCCAAGTCCACCGGCCGGGCGTCTCGGTCGCGCGCAGGAAACAATAGAACGTCAGCAGGCACCACAGGCCCATCAGCGACTCCACGCGCTGGATGATGTAGGTCACGGCTTCGGTTTGCAGCGGATGCAGCAGCCACAGCCCCGCGATGACGAGGGCGAGGTAATCCGCCGCCGGCCCGAACCTGGCTCGCAACGGCGGCTGCCGCAGCGTCCGCCGCAGCACCCCGAACAGGGCGAACGCCGCCGACACATGCACGACGAGGTTGAACAGGTGATACCCTCCTGGGGCCGTGCCGCCCGCCGCGTAGTTGAGCGCGAGGGTCCAGTTCGCCAGGGGCCGCCCGCTCACGGTCAGGTCATTGCGCCCCGGAAGGAACGGGGCCCAGGGCGGCCACAGCGACCGGATCGACGCATTCGCCTCGATGGCGGGAACGTCGTCGTATACCAGCGCGCCGCCCAGGCCGGTGCACCAGGCGAGCAGCGCGGCCGATCCCAGCAGCACGGGAGCCAGCCATCCCGCCAGCGGCGGAGCGCGGCCGGTCGTGTCGGGTGACAATCCCGTCGGCAGGGTCACGAGCGCTATCGAATACCGTGCCCGGGGCCCGGCGCCACGCTTTTCCGAATCCGCCGGGGACAAAAAAATTCCCCCGCCGTCAGCCGGCGGGGGAACGAATCGATGCCAGGGCGGTGGCCTTGGGTGCCACGGCCGCCCGTCGGACTAGAAGTCAAACGTCGAGGTCACGTAGAACTGGCGCGGGTCGACGATGCGATAGGCAAACGCCGAGCCGTCGAAGTTGTACGCGATCGGCTGGAGCTTGCCGCCCTCGAAGGCGTCGCGGACGTTGAGCTGCAGCTTCCAACGCACCTTGTCCGAGAAGATCTTCCGGCTGTAGCCGACCCAGAAGTCGACGTGCGTCTCGGACGGCGAGTAAATCGGACGGGTGAGGTCGGGGGCGTTCATCAGGCCCGACGAGTCGAGGTTGTGCGGGTCGCCGTAGAAACCGGCGATGGCCTGGTCCGCCCAGCGGAGCGACCCACCGACGTTGACGCCCCGCAGCCAGCTGTTGACGAAGGTGTAGTTGCTCAGGACGTTGAAGCTCCATTCGCGTTCGTTCGGGACCGTCTTGCCCTGCAGCGCCTTGGCCGTGTTGATTTCCGTGGCGACCGCGGATTCGTAGAAGCCCGCCGGGCTCGTCCAGCCCGGGTTGGCGGTCGAGGCGTTGGACAGGCGTGCGTCGGCGTTGAAGCCGTAGCCGTTCCAGAAGCTGCTCAACCGGATCGGGGTGCCGTTCTGCAAAGTGAAGTCCGGGATGTCGCTCACGGCAGCCTTCTGCCAGAAGCCAAGGCGGCCGGAGCCGTTGGCGTCGCCCAGCCAGGCGTCGATCTCCGGCGCCACGTCCTGGTAGGTGGCCTTCACCTTGGTCGCGGTGACCTTGATGTTCCAGTTGCGGAGGGGATTGTACGTGAGCTGGAACTCCAGGCCCTTCGACTTGTTGGTCTGGGTGCCGCTGATGCCGGTCGGCGGCCAGTTGTCGATCGACGTAATGCCCATCAGTGCGGCGATCTCGTTCTTCATCTGCTGCGTCAGCGCGTGCCCGGCCGCGCTGTTGTTCGCGAAGTTCGGGTCGATGAGCTGGCGGTTGGCGTCCATGTTGGCCTCGCCGTTCAGGTTGGTGTGGATGCGGACCACGTATTCCGCCCAAGAACGGAAGCTGGACGTATCCATGCGCGAGACGCGGCCGATGGCCGTGGTCGCGGCCGTGGCGGGGGCGTTCTTGTTGTCGCTGTCGTACCAGTTGAGCGACGCCACGAGCTTGTTGTCGAACATCGACACCCCGATGCCGTAATCCTTGCCCTTGCCCGTGGATTTGGGGAGGGGCACGCCGAAGAAGTCGACCGGGATGCCGGCGGGCGGGTTGAAGTTGTCCGAGTTGTTGAAGTGCAGGGACACCTCGCCGCCATTGAAGCGCCAGACCCGGGCGACGATGCCGGAGGTGTGGGTGGTGCCGTCGAGCCGGTAGAAGTCGGTCAGCGTGTTCAGGGTCCAGCCCGGATCGATCGCGATGCCGTTCGTGTACAGGTCGGTGCTCAGGCCGGTGTTGGTCGTGGTCTTGCCGGCGGTGTTGGTCGTGCGGGCCTTGTAGTTGTCCTTGCGCACGCCGAAGGTCGTGACCACGCGGTCATCCCAGAAGTAGCTGGAAATCGCCGCGCTCTTGCCGAGGATCTCGCGCTGGTCGAGGCCGTACTTGCCGGCGTAGAAGAGCAGCTGGTCCATGTGGATATCGGACTGGTCCCAGGCGCCGGTCGTCCAGTTGTAGGCCTTGACGATCGCCGTGTTCGGGCCGCCGTCGTTCGGGTTGCGGAGCAGGCCCGGCGAATAGTCGACCACGCCCTTGTCGTTGGAACCGACGTAGAACAGGCGGGTGAAGTTCGACGAGGCGATGATGGAATTCGCGGCGGTCGGGACCGCCTGCCAGCGCGTGTCGCCGCCGTCCATCGTGTAACGATAACGGAAGGTCTTGCGCTCGTTGGTCTGGTCGCTGACCAGGCCGAGGATCCGGTGCCGGCCCAGCCAGTGCTTCCAGCCGGACAGCTTGGTCAGGTCGAGCTCGTAGGCGAGCATGGCGCGATAGGTTTCCGTGACCTCCGGGGTCAGGAACTTGTCCGGCGAGATGTCGGCGAGGAAGGGGCTGCCGAAATGCGGGTTCGGGGCGCCGTCAATCGTCTTCAGGTTGGTGTCGACGTAGAGCGTGGTGATGGCGTTCGCGTTGGACACCGTGTAATTCTCGTCGGCCTTGAGCGCCTGGCGGAACCAGCCGGCGGACGCAAACAGGTTGGGCAGGATCTGCTGCTGGATCTCGATGTTGGAGGTGCCGGCGTCGTACATGCCATAGTTCATCTGGAGCAGGTTGATGTGCTCCCAGTCGTAGATCGCCTGATTGGTCACGGACGGCTGGATGTAGGTGCCGATGCCGGCGGGCGCCAGCGGGCCGGTCGAGGAGGTCAGGCGGCGATCGGCCACCATCCACTGGGCGGGCGTGCGGCTGCCGGTGGCGGGCGCGTTGTACGCGGTGTAGGGCGCGACGTACGAGGTCGACTGGACGCCCTGCACCGGCTGGAAATAGAGGATGTCGTTGGGCTCCTGGTAAAGCGTGGCGCGCGTACTGCCCGTGATGCCAAACTGGATGCCCGGGATGTATTGGGGCGACGTCGTGCTGGTGAGCGCGGTGGTGCCGGTGTTGGTGGCGGTCGCGTTGATGTATCCGGGCGAGAGCGAGCTGGTCACGTACGGCCCGATCACGGCGCCAGTGTCCATGATGGTGATGCTGCGCGTCAGCGGGTCATAGCCCGGCCGGCCGGCTTGCAGCCACGGCGTGACGTAATCGCGCGGGGTCTGGGCGTTGGGTGAGTTGTTCCATTCGTCGTAGTGCTCGTAGCTCGCGGTGATCACGGTCTTGTCGAGGGGTTTGACCGTGAAGGCGACGTACTGGCGGCGGCGCGTGTCGTCCGACGGCTTCCGGCGGAAGCCGGTGTCCGACCACAGGCCGGCGACGTAGATCGCGGCGCGGTCCTTGAACAGCGGCTGGTTGTGCGAGAAGGTGAACCGGCGGTCGTTCCAGCTGCCGTAGCGGGCCTCGAGGTGCGTCTGCCGCTGGTTGAGCACCGCCTGGGCGGTCGATTGGTTGACAATGCCGGCGGCACTGCCGGTGCCGAAGATCAGGGAGTTCGGGCCGCGGCTGATCTCGAGCGAGTTGGTATTGTACGCGTCGAACGGCACCCGGCCGAGCGCGGCGTAGTTGTTTTGCGACGGATCGGCGGCGGAGAGGCCGCGGACCCGGTTGGCCGTGGCGCGGGTCGACGGGTCGCCCGCATCCGAGCTGTAGCCCGCGATGGTGTCGCGCGGCACGCCGTTGCGGCTGACGTCCGTCTGCGTGTACGTGTTCGCACCCTCGGTGCTGGTCTCGTACATGAACACGTCGTTGATATCGACCGACGAGGTGTCGACCAGCTGCTGCTTGGTCACGACCGTGATCGAGGAGGCGAGATCCTGGACGTTGGTATTCAGGCGTGTGCCCGCGAGGGTGTTGGCCGCGAAATAGCCGTTGTCCTTCGCGGTGGTCACCGTGAAGGGCGAAAGCTCGAGCGGTGCCTCGCTTTCCTTCTTCTCCTCGCTCGCGGCCACCGGGACCAGGGTGGACTTCGTTTCTTTGTTGAGGGTCTGGTCCGGTTGGGGAGCCACCTGCGCGAACGCGGGCAGCGCCAACGACAACGCCAGCAACGGCGTGAGGATACGCCGGACAGAATCCTGGGTGATCGGATTATGTGGGGTCATGTTAGGTTTGGGGGTCGGTGTGAAATGTGCGCAGGCTGCGAACGGATATGCGCAGGCGCGCTGGGGGGTGGTTTCAGGGCGTGGGGGTAGCGACGGGGGGTGACTACGGGAGAACGACAATCCACGGTGAAAACGGAGACAACGGACGCAGCTTTCAGACAGTCAGAGATATCGGGGCTTGTCCGGCCGCCGGAGCCCCGGGGCGGGCGCGGCACAAGGAGGGAATGCGGGGTTTGCCAGGACATCAGGCCGGGGGAGGCACGGTGAAGCCGGCGGCCGCCAGCGATTGCTCGGTGACGTAGGAGCGGCGGAGCGCCTCGGACATGCCGACGATCTCGGGGACCTGCATCCCGGCGCCGTTTACACTCGACCAGGTGACTTGTTCCGGCGGGACGGTGCCGATCCGGGCGTGGCGATGGATGGCCTCGATCAACGCCGTGTGGCGGCCGGCCAGTTCGGTCGTGCAGATGGCCGCGGACGGATCGCGCAGCCGCTGCAGGGCGGCGCGGAACATGGCGCGGCGGGCCCCGGTGATATCGAGGACTGTGTGGCGGGTGGTGTCGCCGTTCGTCGCGCGCCACCAGGCCTCCGATTCATAGCGCCAGCAGGCCTGGCCGTGCCGGCCGGTGATGACAATCTCCGGCTCCATCGTCTCGCGGCACGCGTGGCTGGCGCCGAACCACAGCTTGACCCCGCCCGCCGTGCGCAACCGCACCACCGCCGTGTCGAAGCTCTCGATCGCGTGCGCGCGCAGGAGTTCGACCCCCTCGAGCGCCGGCGGGCCTTCCGTCCGGTCCGCCCCGATGAAAAAGAGGCTCAGCATCACGAAATGCGCGAAGGCGTTGTTCAGCGGCGAGTCCATGACCGGCACGCCATCGACCTGCAGCCGCCCGGCCCAGTTGTTCCGCGTGAAGTAGCTGCGGGGCCGCGGCCAGACCCCGAGGAACCGCACCGACCAAAGGTCGCCGATCACGCCGCGCTGCAGCTCCTCCTTGAGCCAGCGCGTCCCCGGCTCGTAGAGGTCCTGGAAGCCCACCGCGACAAACCGGCCGGTGCGCTGCTCCGCCCGGCGGACGGCCTCCACCTCCGTCATCGAGCTGGCGAGCGGCTTTTCCACGAGCACATTGGCGCCGGCCTCGAGCGCGGCGATGGTCATCCGCGCGTGCCAGTGGATGCCGGTCGGGATGAGGCACAGGTCGATCCGCCCGGCGTGGGCCCGGAACATCTCGCGGTAGTCGGGAAAAATCTCGCAATCGTGGGCGCGCAGCTCGGCCACCGTCGCGGCCTCCTCGCCCGGGTTGATGATCGTCGCCGCGGTGATCCGGACCTCGCCGCGATCGCGGCTCTCCCGCGCCAGCTGCAGATGCACGCTGCCGTAACCGGACACACCGATGATCGCGATGCGCGGAAGGGCGGAGGTTTCTGACATGGGGCGAAAGCTGGGTGGTCCGGCCAGCGTCGGGGCGAAGCGCCATTGGAAGAGGTGCGGCGCGTCGGAGCCCGGAGTGGGGATGGCTGGGAACGGCAAACTAGCCGCGGCCCATGGCACGTCATCGCCGCCCGTTCTTGACAGTCCGAGCAAATCGGCCGGCGCGCCGCTTGCCTCGGTCAGCCCGCGGCGTTACTGCCAGCTTCGCACTCCCCGCCCCATGAAGCTCGCCCCGCTTTTCGCGTTCCTCGCCCTGGCTGCGCAAGCC
>DASZXO010000036.1:0-30562 GCA_035545835.1 Lacunisphaera sp. | reverse complement strand
GGCCGTGAACAACACGCTGACGACGACCAGCTCGGGCCCGGTGACGATCAACGAATCGGGCACGGCGAGCTTCGCCGCCGCCGGCGACATGAGCTCCGACGGCGCCGTCTCGATCACCGCCGGTGGCGGCATCTCCACCGCGGGCGACATCACCACGACCAACGACAACATCACCTTCGTCTCGCCCACGACCCTCACCGGCGCCGTAGTCTTGGCCGACGGGTCGGGCAACCTCGGCTTCAACAGCACGCTGGATGGCGGCTTCGGCCTGACCGTCAACTCGACCGGCACGACCACCTTCAACGCCGCTGTCGGCGGCGGCACGCCCCTCGCCAGCATCACCACCGACGCCAGCGGCACCACGGCCATCAACGGCAACCTGACCACCACCGGTACCCAGACCTACAACGATCCGGTCCGCATCGACTCGAGCCTGACGCTGGCGACGACCAACAGCCTCATAAAGTTCGTCAACACCCTGGACAGCCAGGCTGCCGAGGCGAACAACCTGACCATCAACACCGGCTCGGGCGCCGTGACGTTCGGCGGCGTGATCGGCGGCGCCGTCGGCGGAGCGTTCGGCACGCTGACGATCAACAACACGGCGGGCGGAGTATCGCTCCCGACCGCCACCGCCACGAACCTGAACGTCACTACGTCCGGTTTGATCCAGCAGACCAACCCCACGGACGTGTTGACCATCTCCGGCACGACGACCCTGGCGGCGGGCAGCGGCAACAATATCACCCTCGGCAATGCGAACAACTTCGGCACGGTCGCCATCACCAGCGGCAACGACGTGACGTTGAAGGACGCCAACGCCGTCAACCTGGGCGCCTCCACCATCTCCGGCACGTTCACGCTCACCGCCGGCAGCCACATCACCGAAAGCGGCGTGCTCAACATCACCGGCACGACGACTGTCGACGTCACCACGGCCGGCTCGGACATTCTCCTCGGCTCGCAGGCCAACAACCTCGGCGCGAACGCCCCCGTCCTCGCGGGCACGGTGGCAAACATTCGCGACCTCAGCCTCCGCAACACCAACGCGGCGGCGAAGGTCCCGGTCATCTCCCCGGCCACGACCAACCTGGCCGGCCTGACCAACCTGCGCAACCTGACGCTCATCTTCGACAATGCCCCGATCGACCTGCCCGGCATCACGGCCGCGGGGACGCTCGATATCAACGCCCACGGTGCCATCACCGACAGCGGGCCGTCCGTGGTCAGCGGGCTGGCCACGCTGAATGCCAACGGCTTTGACATCACGCTCGACGAGCCGGGCAACAATTTCTCCTCGGTCAACCTCGCGGGCGCGGCCATCACGCTCTACAACGTGAGCTCGATCACGCTCGCCGGCGTGCAGGCCTCGAGCTCGTTCACCTTCCAGTCGTCGGGCTCGCTGACGATCAGCTCGGCGATCAACAGCGGCTCGGCCCTCGCCCTCACTTCGACCGGCGGCGGCCTGACCATCGATGCCCCGGTGAATTCGGGCACGGGCTCCCTGACGCTGTCGGCGGCGACGAACATCACCAGCAGCACGAGCGGGACGCTCACGACCGCAGGCGGCGCCCTCAAGGCCACGGCCGGCGGCGGCGCGCAGCTGGCGGCCGTCTCCACCGGGGGCGGCTCGATCGAGGTCAAGGCCGGCGGCGGCGTCAACCTGGCGACCACCAGCGGCGGCGCCACTGAGATCACGGCAGGCTCGAGCGTGCAGGCGACGGGCGCCACCACCACGGGAACTCTCAAGGTCACCGCCGGCGGCAGCGTCAACCTGACGACCCTGTCGAGCGGCAGCGCCCAGATCACCGCGGGCGGCAGCGTCGTGACAACCGGCGCCACGAATACCGGCAGCGGAAGCCTGAAGGTGGACGCCACCGGCGGCGTCCAGCTGGCGGACCTCAGCTCGAGCGGTGGCGTGCAGATCACCGCCGGCACCGATGCGCAGCTGGCGGCCATTGCCGCCGGCGGCGGCACCGTGCAGGTCACCGCCGGCGGCAGCGCGCACTTTGTCAGCCCGCTGGTCGTCAGCGGCACGTTCACCACGACGGCCCCCGGCGGGATCACGTTCGACCACGCGGTGAACGGCAGCGGCGGGGTGGGCGACCTGACGCTGAACAGCTCCGGCGTCACCCGCTTCGCGGAGGCGGTGGGCAACAGCAGCGGATTGCACAGCCTGGTCACCGACGCGGCCGGTACGACCGTGCTGGCCGGCGGCCTGGTCAATGTGACCGGCAGCTACCTCTTTGGCGACCCGGTGACGGTCGAGACCGGCACGACCTTCGTCGCCCCGACGGGCCGCTTCAACAATGCGCTGATCGGCGCGACCGATGGCGGCCAGGCCGTCACCTTCAACGTGGCGGGCGACGCCTTCTTCCTCGGCGCGGTCGGCACGCCCGGCCACGGCCTCGCCAGCGTCACGACCGACGCCGCGGGGACCACGCGCCTGTTCGGCGGCGCGGTGCTGACCACGGGACCGCAGGTCTACAACGACGTGGTCCGGCTCGGGACCTCGACGACGATGACCGCCTCGGCGCTGACCTTCAACAACACGCTCGATACCGACGTCTCGCTCGCCTCCCTCGGCTTCGGCAACACCTCGCTCCATGCGGCTTCGACGGACAGCGGCCTCACGGCGAATGTCTCGGGCGCGACCGTCTTCAACGCGGTGGTGGGCCAGAACGGCCGCCTCGGCGACGTCACGACCGATGCCGCCGGCAGCACCGAAATCCATGCCAATTTCAACGCTGCCAGCCTCACCGCCAACGACCCGGTCACCTTCCAGGCGGGCACGAACCTGACCGTCGACACCACCGGCTCGCAGGACTATGCGAACACCGTCACCCTGGGCACGAACCTGACCTTTAATTCCACGCTGGCGGCGGTGTTCGATCCCTCGGCCAGCTCGCCTGCGGGCATCAATTTCGCCCAGGGATTGAACGCCGCCGGCCGGGTCCTGACCATCACGGCGCCCGGCGCGACGATCGGCTTCGGCGGCGATGTCGGGACGACCGATACCCGCCTCGATTCCGTGACGCTGACGGGCCGCTACCTGGTCGTCGGCGGTGACATCAAGGCCAACCACGACATTGCCCTCTCCATCGGCACCGGCACGACCGGCGACAACGACTTCCTGCAGTTCACCGGTGCGGCCCAGCGCAACACGACCATCGATTCGACCGACGGTGAAATCCGCCTGGGCAGCGGCGCCGTCACCGGCACCACCGAGAAGACGAGCGCGCCGGTCCGGTCCTCCATCTTCAAGAGCAACGCGGGTGACCTTTACCTGTTCGCCCGCAAGATCACGGTCCAGCCTTACGAGCGCCTGCTGGTGCGCAATGGCTCGCTGGTGGCGATCGCCGACGGCACGGCGGCGGACGACGGCATCACCGTGAGCAACACGGCCGCGGCCGACTACCTGGTGCTGGCCAGCGCGACACCTTCGGACAGCGTGGAAACGGCGGGCATCAGGATTCGTTCCCGGGATCCGGCGACCTTCGACCCGGCGGGCACCAACACCAGCCAGACCACCGACCAGGGCACGGACCTGGTCGCGGGCGCCGTGTTCTTCTTCAATGTCAACTATACCGGCACCAGGGGCGGACCATTCCCGACGCGCGAAGCGTACGCGCCGGCGCTGTTCGCGCACGACGCGACCTTCGACTACAAGACCAACACGGGCAACATCCGGAATGCCTACGGCCCGATCACCATCGCGGTCCTGCCGGACAGCGCCGGGGCGACGCACAACGTGTATGTCGCGGACCTGGTTGTGACCAACCGGTTCCGGCCGCGCCCGGCCAACCTGCTCTACCTGGACCTCAGCACGGCGCCCGGCTTCAGCGTGGATCACTTCGTCAGCGACACCGAGCCGTTCATCAACACGGACCAACTCGTCCCCTCCGACCTCGTGCCCTTGAAACCGCTGGTTTCCCTCAACGCCGCCCCGCGGACGGTGCTGGACACGACCGTCACGCCCAGCGTGCCCATCGGCGAGGCCCAGAGCACGCCGCCGGAAATCAACATCTCTGCGGCCGTGCGCGAGCAGTTGCAGGCGCTCGGCATCTACGCGCGCTCGCTCACGCCGGCGGAACAGGTCTCGCGCGATCGCCGCATGGGCTTGTTCATCACCGTGCCGGAGCGGGAACATCCCCGCGACTCCGATTACGAGGTCGCCGACGCCCGGGTGGAGAACCGCGCCATTCGCGACGTGCTGAGCCTGGCCACGACGGCGGGCCTGATCGGCGGGGACCAGCACCGCCTGGATGGGACCGCGGCGGCGCTGGCGTCCGCCTACGAGGCCTTCACGGCGGAGTCGACCAGCCTCGAGGCCCGCGACTTCCGCGCCTGGCTGGAAGCCAGCAAGCGCCCCGACGCCGCGCTGGTCCTGAACTACGTCAAGACCCTGGCCGCGACCCTGAAGCGGATCGAGCTCCTCGGCCTCACCAAGCAGGAGCTGGCCAGCTCCAAGGCGCAGATTTACGGCAGCATCCTGCGCGCCCGCTTGAACGCCGATCCCGAGTTCTTCCGGGAATTGGTCGAAGGCGCGCCCGCCGCCCAGACCCGCGTGTCGGACACGAGCGCGGCGCAGGCGCCGGCGGCCTGATCGCCCGCCATCAGCGGCGCGAGTGACCGGACGCGGGCGCGCCCCGGCGCGGAAGGATTCCGCCTTGTGCCACCCGCCGGATCGGTTATCGAAATGGACCATCGCCATGGCAGACACCTCTCCCTCCTTCGGCCAGACCAGTCCCGGCTTCGGCCAGTCGAACTCGGGTTTTGGCCAGATCAACTCGGGCTTTGGGCAGACCAGCCCGGGCTTCGGGCAGACGAACCCCGGGGTGGGACAACCGAACCGCCGCCTCGCCGCGGTGATGTTCCTCGATATGGTCGGCTACAGCGCCATGATGGCAAAGGACGAGGAGCGGGCGCTCGCCTGCGTGGGCGAGCTGGAGAAACTCCTGCGGGCGGAGGTGCCGAAGTTCGGCGGCCGCCTCGTCAAGTTCCTGGGCGATGGTTCGATGGCCGAATTTCCGACCGCGCTTTCCGCGGTCCGGTGCAGCCAGAGCGTGTTGCAGGAGGTCGAATCCAACAATGCCTGGGTTCCCGCCCAGAATCGCTACTCGGTTCGCATCGGGCTGCACCTGGGTGAACTGGTCGACCGGTCGGACGACATCTTCAGCAACGCCGTGAACGTGGCCGCGCGCATCCAGCCGCTGGCGGATCCGGGCGGCATCGCCATGTCGAGCTTCATCTATTCGCAGATCGAGAACCAGCTCGACCTGAAGGGCACCTACCTGCCGCCGCAGAAGCTGAAGAACATTCCCGAGAAGATGCGGATTTTCCTCGTCGACCCCCTCGGTGACCGCGCCCCGTCGCGCGGCCGGCGGGGCGGCCCGCTGGGCGCCAAGGTGATCATCGGCGCGGTGGTGCTGCTGGCGGTCCTGGTCGGGGCGTGGTTCCTCCTCAGGCGGTCCTGAAGCCGCCCGCTTCTGCTTGTCGGCGGGCGTCGCGCCCGCCACGTTGCGTTCCGCCATGCCCACGCCCGACTCCGCGCCCCAGATCATCTTCTCGATGCTCGGCGTCTCGAAGAAGATCGAGCGCAAGGAAATCCTCCGCGACATCTCGCTGTCGTTTTTCTACGGCGCGAAGATCGGCGTGCTCGGCCTGAACGGCTCGGGCAAGTCGTCGCTCATGCGCATCCTCGCCGGCCTCGACCGGGACTTCGACGGGCAGGTGGCGTTCGAGCCGGGCTATTCGGTGGGCTTCCTGCCGCAGGAACCCGGCCTCACCGCCGGCGCAACCGTCCGCGCCTGCGTCGAGGAGGGCGTGAAGCACCTGACCGACCTGACCGCCGCCTACGACGCGAGCTGGGACGATCTGGCCGCCGCGACGGATGACGCGGCGCGCGACGCGATCACCGAAAAGCAGGCGAAGCTGCAGGAGCAGATTGATCACCTCGGCGCCTGGGATGTGGCGCCGCTGGTCGAGCAGGCCATGGACGCGCTGCGTTGCCCGCCCGGCGAGCAGCTGGTGGACCAGCTGTCCGGCGGCGAGCGCCGGCGCGTCGCGCTGGCGCGCCTGCTCCTGCAGAAGCCGTCGATCCTCCTGCTCGACGAGCCGACCAACCACCTCGACGCGGATTCGGTCAACTGGCTCGAGCAGCATCTCTCGCGTTACGAGGGCACGGTCATCGCGGTGACCCACGACCGCTACTTCCTCGACAACGTCGCCGGCTGGATCCTCGAGCTCGACCGCGGCCATGGCATCCCGTGGCAGGGCAATTATTCCTCGTGGCTCGAGCAGAAGCAGGCGCTCGCCACCGTGGCGGAGCGGACCGAGAGCAAACGGCAGAAGGCCATGGCGCGCGAACTGGAGTGGATCCGGTCGTCGGCCCGGGCCCGGCAGGCCAAGGGGCAGGCGCGCATCAACGCCTACGAATCGATGCTGAAGCAGGATGTGGCCGAGCAGGAGAAGAAGTTCGAAATCATCATCCCGCCGGGCCCGCGGCTCGGCACGCTGGTGGTGCAGGCGCAGGATGTCGCCAAGGGCTACGGCGACAAACTGCTGTTCGAGCACCTGGAATTTTCGCTGCCACCGGGTGGCATCGTCGGGATCATCGGCCCGAACGGCGCCGGCAAGACGACTCTCTTCAAGCTCATTACCGGCTTGGAGACGCCGGATGCCGGCACGTTCAAGACCGGTCCGACCGTGCAGACGGCTTATGTCGAGCAATCGCGCGATTCGCTCGAGGACGACCGGACCATTTGGGAGGTGA
This sequence comes from Lacunisphaera sp., assembly GCA_035545835.1. Lineage (GTDB taxonomy): Bacteria > Verrucomicrobiota > Verrucomicrobiia > Opitutales > Opitutaceae > Lacunisphaera. The sequence goes on along the minus strand of DASZXO010000036.1, from coordinate 23,787 downwards.
TCAGCGGCGGCGAGGAGGTGATGCAACTGGGCGGTCGCGCCGTGAACAGCCGCGCCTATTGCGCGCAGTTTGGGTTCACCGGCGCCGACCAGCAGAAAAAGGTCGGGGTGCTGTCCGGCGGCGAGCGCAACCGGGTGCTGCTGGCGCGGGTGCTCAAGAGCGGCGCCAACCTCATCCTGCTCGACGAGCCGACCAACGATCTCGACGTGAACTCGATCCGCGCCCTGGAGGAGGCGCTGGAGAACTTCGCCGGCTGCGCCGTCATCATCTCGCACGACCGGTGGTTCCTCGACCGGGTGGCGACGCACATCATGGCCTTTGAGGGCGACAGCCACGTCCACGTCTACAACGGCAACTACGCGGCGTACCTGGAGGACTTCAAGAAGCGGAAGGGCCGGGAGGCCGACCAGCCCCACCGGATCAAGTATCGGAAGCTCACGCGGTAAGGCCCGCCCGGCCGGGAGCCGCGGCGGGCGCAGCGACACCGCGGAAGCGGGCCGCCCTTTCGCCGGCGGCTCAAGCGCGGCCACGGGACCGGGTTCAGTCGAAGCCGAAGAGCCGGCCCAGGTCGCGCCGGTCCTTCTTCGTCGGCCGGCCCAGGCCCCGCTCGCGCGCCAGCATGTGCTCGATCCCGGCCTGCTTCGCTCGTTCGTATTCAGCCACGGGCGTGAGGTCGGCCAGGTACTCCGGAACCTGCCTGGCGGCGACGCGGGAGCGGGGAAGCGCCACGACGCGCAGGGTGCGCGTGACGAGCCCCAGCCGCACCGTGACCACCTCGCCCACGTGGACGTCGCGGCCGGGCTTGGCTTCGAGGTCGCCGATCTTCACGTGGCCGGCGCGGCAGGCGGCGGTCGCCAGCGGGCGGGTCTTGAAGACCCGCACGGACCAGAGCCATTTGTCCAACCTAGGGTCGTCCATTTTCGGAACAGCCTAAACTCCAAACCCCAAACTCCAAATCCCAAAGAATCCCCAGTCGGAGAAATCAGGCATTGGGATTTGGCCGTTTGTTTGGCGTTTGGCGTTTTGGCCATGGGAGTTCTTTCCGGCGGGCTTCCGCCGGGTTTGCATCGGAATAAAAGGTGGCTTTCCTCCTCCCACGTTCATGAAGGCCCGTCTTGCCCTCGCATTCCTTTCGCTTTTCACCGCCATGACCCTGCAGGCCGCCGACAAACCCGCGTCGAAACATGAGTTCGCCACCTTCGGGGGCGGCTGCTTCTGGTGCATGGAGGCCGTGTTCCAGCGCGTGCCGGGCGTCATCCACAGCACCAGCGGCTATTCCGGCGGCACCACCGAGAACCCGACCTACGAGCAGGTCTGCGAGCACGGCACCGGCCATGCGGAGGTCATCCAGGTGGAGTATGACCCCGCGGTCATCAGCTACGACAAGCTGCTCGGGATCTTCTTCGAGGCCCACGATCCCACCACGTTGAACCGCCAGGGAGCGGACGAGGGGGACCAATATCGCTCGGTGATCTTCTACACGAGCCAGGAACAGCATGAGGCCGCCCGGCGCGCCAAGGCGGCCGCGCAGAAGGAATACGACGACCCAATCGTGACCGAGATCGTGCCGCTGAAGAAGTTCTGGCCCGCCGAGGCCTATCATCAGGATTACTTCAACCAGCATCCCGGCCAGGGCTATTGCACCTTTGTCATCCGGCCCAAGGTGAAGAAGCTCCAGTCGAAAGGCGTGATCTCGAAGGACTGAAGCCGGAGTGGTGCGGCGGCGGTCATATGCGCCGCCTCCCGGCGCGACCTGGCGTCAAGCCGCCCCGCCGCTTCAGGCTGGGCCGGGCAGGACGAAGAGCAGCAGCGCCAGCAGGTGGCAGGCGCTGCCCGCCTGCAGGAAAAGTTGCCGCGGCACGAGGTCGAAGCGCGGCAGCTGCCAGAGGTAGAACGCAAATCCCGCGCTGTAGCACAACCCGCCGGCGAGCCCCAGCCGGAGCGCCCCGGGCGGGAGCCCGGCGACCAGCGGCTTGAACGCCACCATCGCCAGGGCCCCAATGAGCAGGTAGACGACCACGGTGGCGACGCGCCAGCGGCCGCCGAAGAGCCATTGCAAGGCGATCCCGGCGGAGCACAGGCCCCAGACGACGCCGAAGAGCGACCAACCCCAGGCGCCGCGCAGCGCGACAAGCAGGAACGGCGTCGCCGTGCCGGCGATGACGAGGAAAACGGCAGCGTGCGCGTACTGTCGCACGCCGAGTCTCCAGGCGATGTCTTCCCGCCGGTGATAAAGCGCAAACGTCGCGTGGAGCAGGACGAGCGTGACGCCGAAGACCGTGAAGGTGGTGATGTGCGAGGCATCGCCGCGCAGGACGGAGAACAGCACGAGCAGCACGAGGCTGGCGGCGCTGGCGGCGAGCCCGAGGCCATGGGTCAAGCCGTGGGCGATGCGCTCGAGCCGGGAATAGTGGCGGACGGGATCAGGCGCGATGACCGGCTGGAGCGGGGCCCCTTGCGCCGCGAGGCGCCGGTTGCGCACGATGTTGTTGCTCGCTTCGTCGCACCAACGGATGAAGCGGCACGGGCGCGGGCTGGTGAATTCAGCGGGGTTCCATTCGCCGCCGTCGGTGTAGAGCGATTTCGGGAAGATCCACGTGCCGAAGGCGAGGTCGGCGACCGGCAGCGTGAAAAAACCGGAAATGGCCTCGTTGCAGTCGATGACGGCATGATGGCGCAGGTGGAAACTGTAGACCTTGCGCCAGAACCAGCCCCAGCGCGGCTGTTCGATGAGCCGGCCCCAGGTCTCGAACGGCCAGTGTTCGATGGCGTGGAAGACCTCGTAGAACACGAGGGAGGTCGCGATGGCCGCGTAGCCGGCCAGGAACCACGGGAACGTCGGGGCCAGCCAGTGCAGGAGGGCGTACAGCGGGGTCGTGAGAACACCAAAGACGGCCAGGGTGTACCACGGGAAGAACGAGGCTTCGCCCTGCTCGGTGGTCGTGATGGGATAGAGGTTTTCCACTCGCGGCAGTTCCTCGACGAAAGGCACCTCCCGGCCGCCGGGCGTGCGCCGCCGGGCAATGCGGGTGAGGTTGTGGTGCAGCGTGTGCTGGCGATAGAAGCGGCTGAGAAAGGGCACCACGGGCTTGTGCAGCACGTAGCGGTGAAAGAAGAACTCGACGAAGCAGTTGAACAGCTTCAGGAGGAGAAACGCCGCGGCGAAGCGCCCGACCGAGGCGTTGACCTGTGCCAGCCAGATCGAGGCGGGCGCGAGCCACCACAGGAGCAGGCAGAATCCGGCGAGCGAGGCGGCGACCGTCAGGAAGAACAGCGGCAACGAAAGTTCTTCCTCGACGTGGGAGCGAGGGGCAGGGAGGGCCATGGCGGGCGAGCATCACGGGCCGGCATCCGATGGCAAACGAGGAAATGGATTATTTTCCTATTTTGAACGAGACGAGTGCGGCCGGTCCTTTAGGCTGGGCGCGATGCCCGCCGTCTCGATCGTCCTGCCCGTGCGCGACGCCGCGGCGACCATTGCCCGGGCGGTCGCAAGCGTGCAGGCCCAGACTGCGGGCGATTGGGAATTGCTGGCGGTCGACGATGGATCAACCGACGGCACCCGCGCGTGGCTGCAAGCGGCGGCGGGCCGGGACCGGCGGATCCGACTGGTCGAACCGCCCGCGCACGGCCTGGTCCCGGCGCTGAACGCCGGGCTGGCGCAGGCGCGGGGCGGGTTCATCGCCCGGATGGACGCCGACGACGAGTGTCATCCGGAGCGGCTGGCCGGGCAGGCGGCGTACCTCGCCACGCACCCGGGCACCGGGCTGGTGTCGTGCCTGGTGGACTTCGGGGGCGACCGGGCGGCGCAGTCCGGCTACGCGCTGCACGTGGACTGGCTCAATGCGCTCGTGACGCCCGAACAGATCGCGTTGAACCGTTTCATCGAGTCGCCGCTGGCCCACCCGAGTGTCATGTTCCGGCGCGAACTGGTCGCCAGGCTTGGCGGGTATCGCGCCGGCGCCTTCCCGGAGGATTACGAGTTGTGGCTGCGCTGGCTCGATGCCGGCGTCACGATGGCCAAGGTGCCGCGCGCCTTGCTGGCGTGGCACGATGCGCCCGGCCGCCTGTCGCGCGTCGATCCGCGGTACTCCCCGGAGGCCTTCTTCGCGGTGAAGGCGGAATACGTCGCGCGCGAGCTGCAGCGGGTCGGCGGCGGGCGGGCGGTCTGGGTGTGGGGCGCGGGCCGGCCCACGCGGAAGCGCGCGGCGCATCTGCAGTCCCATGGCGTCCGTATCGCCGGGTACATCGATGTCGACCCGGCGAAGATTGGCCGGAGGATCGACGGCGTGCCGGTGGTCGGGCCGGGACAGGTGCCCCCGCCGGCGGCGGCGTTCGTGCTCGGTTACGTGGGTACGCGGGGCGCGCGCGAGCTCATCCGCGCGGACCTGGGCCGGCGCGGCCGCGTCGAGGGGCGGGATTTCCTGATGTGTGCCTGAGGGCGCTGGACATCCGGGAAAACTGGCTACACTGCAGGCATGCCCGACGATTCCGCGCCCGAACCGAATGGTGCCGTCGTGACGGTCGATTTTGTCCGCCACCGCAACGTGCTGCTCGTGCAGGGCGACCTGGGCCCGGTCTTCACCGACTATTATCTGCACCTGGCCGACCATCACCTGCGGTGCACGCCCGGGCAGGATGCCCTCTTCAAGGGCGCGCTGGCGGCGTTCACGCTGCACTGCGCCTCGCGCCCCCGCGGGGAGCATCTCGCGTGGACCGCCAATTTCCAGGCGCCCCTGCTGAATCTCTTCCTCACCGGTGACAATGAGGACGGCCTCGTCGCCGGCCGCGTGTTCACGGACCACGTCAAGGAGTCGGATCACAATGTGTTTTACAGCGACATCGTGCCGATCCGGGGGGCGCGCCCGCGGCGGAGCATCGTGCCGTTCCGGGGCGCCGATGCGATCGCGATGGCCGAGGAATACTACCGGCAGAGCGAGCAGCGGCCGGCGCGCTACTTCGACCTCGGCGAGGATCGGTTCGCCCTGGCCATCGGCCATCCGGATTGCGACGAGCGCTGGCTCGCCGGCCTCGACCCGGCCGACCTGCTCGGCGCGGTCGGGCGCGAGGTGCTCGCGCGGATCGAGCAGCGGGCCTATGAGTGGCGGTGCGGGTGCAACCACCAGCGCATCCTGGCCACGCTGACCGCGGCGGCGAAGGACGACCTGATGGGGCTTTTCGGCGACGATGAATCCGTGCGCCTGTCCTGCCCGCGCTGCGCCGCGCACTATGTCGTGACGCGCGAAGCGCTGGAGGCCTTCATCGAGCACCGGCTGAAGCAGCAGGGCGGGGCGTGAGGAACACCGGGATTGCCACCGTGCGCCGGGCCGGGCAATGACGGGTTCGCATGAGCGCGTGGGAGATCATCGGAACGGTGCTGGGCGTCATCGGCGTCTGGCTGATGATCCGTCAGGACATCTGGGGCTGGCCGGTCGGGCTGGCGCAGGTGGCCGTGTACGGCTGGGTGTTCTTCGACGCGAAGTTGTATTCCGACGCGATCCTGCAGGCTTTCTTCTTCGCCATCCAGGCCTACGGCTGGTGGCACTGGCTGCGCAGCCCGCACCGGGCGACCCACAGTGAGCTGCCGGTGACGCGGCTGAGCGCCGGCGCGGCGGCGTGGTGGGTCGCCGGCGGCATGATGGCGGCGGCGGGCTGGGGCACGTTCATGCACCGCACGACCGACGCGGCCCTGCCGTACTGGGACGCGTTCATCCTGGTCTTCAGCCTCATCGCCCAGTGGCTGCAGGCGCGCAAGAAGCTCGAGAACTGGACCGGCTGGCTGGGGGTGAACACCGTCGCCATCGGCGTCTATTGGGCGAAGGACCTCCGGCTGACGAGCGGCCTGTACCTCGTGTTTTGGGCCATGGCCGCCTGGGGCTGGCGCGCCTGGCGGCGAACAATGCCCGCCGCATGAGTGGACCGCTGCGCATCGCCGTCTACGGGTTCGAGTCCACCGGCAAGACCGAGCTGGCGGGCCAGCTCGCCCGGCATTTCCGGGCCCCGCTGGTGCCGGAGTACGCGCGCGAACGCTGGGACGAACAGGGAGCGCTCGGGCTGGAGGACATGGTGCCGATCGCACGTGAACAATGGCGGCGCGAGGATGCCGCGGTTGCGACGGCCGATCGGCTCGTGATCTGCGACACGGACGCGCTGACGACGATGTTGTGGAGCGACCTGCTCTATGGGACGACGCCGGACGAGGTGCGCCGCGGCGCCGAGAAGCGCTGCCGGGACTACGCCCTCTATCTCCTGCTCGACATCGACGTGCCCTTTGCGCCCGATCCCCAGCGGTGCTTCCCCGACCCGGGCGATCGCGACAAGGGCGCGCGCATCTGGCGCGGCGCGTTGGAACGCCGACACCTGCCTTACGTGTTGATTCGCGGGGACTGGGCCGAGCGGGAGCGCGCGGCGATCGCGGCGGTCAGGGAGTTGATGGCGCGCTAGGTTTAGGTCGGCTTTTTTGAACCGAAGCCGATGCAGGGCCGGTGCCCGCCATCATGGTGGACAACTGCATTTGATGGAGGGCCGGCCTACTGGCCGGCCGCGGCTGGCCGGGAGACCAGCCCTCCAGACGATCTCGGGAAACGTTCGAATATCGGATCAGAGCCTCAGCCCGAGAATCAGATCCTGGTAGGTATTCGCACCCACCTGGAACGGCCGCGTGCCGACGCGGCGGTAACCGAGGCGTTCGTAGAAGCCGAGGGCCGCCTCATTCTTGCTGTAGACCCCGAGCAGGAGCCGCCGGCCACCCTGCGCAACGGCATGGGCCCGGGCCTCGTGCATCAGCCGCGCGCCGACCCCGCCGCCTTGGAAGCGGTGCAGGAGATAGACGCGCTTCACCTCGAGGTCGTGCGGGCCGACGTCGGGCAGCGGCAGGTCGGGCGCGGTCAGCACCAGGTAGCCGATCGGCGCGCGGCCGGGCTCAACCTCCGCCATCCAGATCGCGGTGTGGCCGTCCCGCAGCCAGGCGGCGTACTTTTCCACCGCATGCTGCCGCTGGCAATGGGCGATGAGGTCCTGGCCGGAGATTTCCCCGGCGAAGGCCTCGAGAAAGGCCGCCTGGGCGACGAGTGCGAGCACGGACTCGTCGCCGGCGGCGCAGCGGCGGATGGCGATCGGGCGGGCCTCGGCGCGGGACATGCCGGGAAGGGGTAACGAATTCCGCGCCACCGGCAATGCTAGCCTGGCCCGCCCACGGCACCAGCCGGTGCGAGCCGGGAATCCGGCCATGGGGGTGATCTAGACGTAGTCGGTGTACTCGGGCTGGTACATCTGCGCCCGGATGTGGGCGGCAAGGTTGGCGGGTCTTTCGATCCGGGCCAGCCCGAGGGCGAACGCGGTCTCGGCCACGGCGAGGGCGATGGCGGCCGACACCTCGCGAATGCGCGCCAGGTCGGGATAAACGCGACCGACGGCAAGGTCGTCGTCGGTGACGAGTCCCGCGAGGGCGCGGGCCGCGGCGAAGAACATCTCGTTCGTCACGCGCGCGGACTGGCTCGCGATGACGCCCAGGCCGACCCCGGGGAAGATGTAGGCATTGTTGCCCTGGCCCGGCACATAGGTCCGGCCATCGAGCGTCACCGGCGCGAACGGGCTGCCACTGGCAAAGATGGCGCGACCTTCCGTCCAGCCGTAGGCCTGGGCGGCGGTGCACTCGGACTTCGAGGTGGGGTTGGAGAGGGAAAAGACGATGGGGCGGCGATTGAGCCGCGCCATGGCCCGGACGACCGGCTCGGCGAAGGCGCCGCCCTTGCCGGACACGCCAATGAGCGCATGCGGCTGGAGGTCCTCGATGGCGGCGACGAGATCCTTCTGCTCCGCGTGCTCGTGGGCGAAGCGGAGCTTGTGTTCGACCAGGTCGGTGCGGCTGCGCACGACGAGGCCCTTCGAGTCGAAAAACCAGCACTGGCGCCGCGCGGCGGCCTCGGGCACTCCCTCGGTCTTGAGCGCACCGACGATCAGCTCGCCGATGCCGATGCCAGCCTCGCCGGCGCCGTAGAACAGGATGCGCATGTCGCGCAGCTTCCGCCCGCACAGGCGCGCGGCGGACGTGAGGCCGGCAAGGGTCACGCCCGCCGTGCCCTGGATGTCGTCGTTGAAGGTGCACACGCGATCCTGGTAGCGCTGGAGCAGGGCAAAGGCGTTGGCGTTGCCGAAATCCTCGAACTGGAGGCAGGCCTGCGGGAACATGTGCTGCACCGCCTGCACAAACTCGTCGACGAGGTCGTCGTACGCCGGGCCGCGGAGGCGTCGCACCGGCGTCCCGATGTAGAGCGGATCCTCGCGCAGCTCGTCGTTGTTGGTGCCGACGTCGAGCATCACCGGCAGGCACTGGGCCGGGTGGACGCCGGCGCAGGCGGTGTAGAGCGAGAGCTTGCCGACGGGGATGCCCATGCCGTTGGCCCCCAGGTCGCCGAGCCCGAGGATGCGTTCGCCGTCGGTGACGACGATCATGCGGACGTCCGCGAACGGCCAGTTGCGGAGGACTTTCGCGATCTGGCCGCGGTCGGCGGCGGTGATGTAGACGCCGCGCGAACGCCGGAAGATGTAGCCCCAACGCTGGCAGGCGAGGCCGACCGTCGGCGTGTAGATGATCGGCATTGTTTCCGCCAGGTTGTCCATCACCACGCGGTAGAACAGGCTCTCGTTCCGCTCCTGCAGCGAGATGAGGTAGATGTATTTCTCGAGGTCGGTGGTCTTGCGCCGGAAGCTGTCGAGCACCCGCGTGAGCTGGGCTTCCTGTGAGGTGACGCGGGGCGGAAGGAGCCCGCGGATGCCGAGCGCATCGCGTTCGGCATCGGTGAAGGCGGTGCCCTTGTTCAGCAGCGGGTCATGCAGCAGGTCCACGCCGCGCTTGACGAGAAGGTAGCTTTTCATGGGGTCGGGGATCAGGAGACATGCGCGTGGATTGACGGGGGGAATCTTAGCGTCGGGGCGGCGGCAAACCAATGCTGATGACGCCGCGCGGCGCAGTCATGATGAAATCGCAGCGCCGGCTTGCCGGAAGCTAATAGCGCCCCGAGGCCAAGATATGCGCAGCAATGGGCGAAAGCTGCGCGGTCGGGAGGCATCCCGAGGATTGACTGGCCGGTCGGTCCGCGGTCATAGACCGCCGCTACCAATGACGGAAGACTATCTCCAGCGTTTTGGCGGGGTGGGACGGCTGTACGGCACGGCGGCGCTGCCGCGGCTGCACTCGGCGCAGGTGTGCGTGGTCGGCGTCGGCGGCGTCGGCTCGTGGGTGGTCGAGGGCCTGGCCCGCTCGGGCGTGGGCGCATTGACGCTGGTGGACCTTGACGACGTGTGCCTGACCAACGTCAACCGCCAGGTTCCGGCGCACGACGGCAACATCGGCCGGCCGAAGGTGGTCGCGCTGGCCGAGCGCATCCGGACGATCAACCCGGAATGCCGCGTCGCGGCCGTCGCGGAGTACTTCACGGCGAAGACCGCCGGCGAGCTGCTGGCGACCCGCTTTGCCTGGGTCGTCGATTGCATCGACCTGATGTCGAACAAGGCGTTGCTCATCGCCGAATGTGCGAAGCGCGGCCAGCCCGTGCTCACGGTCGGCTCGGCGGGGGGCAAGCGGGACGCCACGCGGATTGTCGTGACCGACCTCGGCGACGGGCATGGTGACGAGCTCCTGCGGCAGGTGCGCAAGAAGCTGCGCCGCGACCACGGCTTTGCCAAGGGCGAGGGCCATCATTACGGCATTCCCTGCGTGTCCTCCCAGGAGCAACCGGTCTACCCGCGGGCCGACGGCACGTGCGCGTTGGAACCGGAACCGGGCTCGAACCTGCGCCTCGATTGCGCCAGCGGGTTCGGCACGGTGGTGTCGGTCACCGGCGTGTTCGGCCTCGTCGCGGCGGGTGAGGTCGTGCGGCGGATTGCCGGCGGATTTTGAAGCGGCCTCGCCGTTCCTCGACACACCCCGGCGCTTCGCGCCACCCCTCTTGCTAAGAGGGGACCCGGATCCAAGGCGACGAAGATCCCCTCTATCAAGAGGGGTGCCTGCCAAGGCGGGGTGTGTTCCAGGCTACAAAAACAGGCGGTGGAAGTTTTTCTCCACCTGTGCCGCTAGCGCCTCGAGCGGCAGGCCGCGAAGCTCCGCCAGCGCCTCGTACGCCACGATGATGTTGGCCGGATGGTTGATCGCGGTGCCGTCGGGACCGGTGCCGAGCGGGTAGCGGTTGCGTTCGGGTGGCGGCGGCTTGGTCGGCGCATCGGTCTCGACCAGCAGCCGGTCATCCGGGATCATCCGGAAGTTTTCCAGCCGACCCTCGCGCTGCGGTTGTGTGAGCTCGATGTTGAAGGAAAAATAGGCGCCGAGGTCGGTGAATGAACGAATCATCTCGGCCGGCCCGCCATAGCCGTGGAGCAGGAAGCCGCGGGCCGGGCGCGGCGTTTTGTTCAGGGCTTCGAGCAAGGCGCCCCAGGCGCGGACGCAATGGATCGAGGCGGCACGGTTGAGTTCGGCCGCGAGCGCCAGCTGGGCGGTGAAGACCTCGAGCTGTTCGTCGAGCGGTGCGACACGCATGCCCTCAATGCGCGGGTCGCCGGGCTTCAGGCCGAGGATGAAGCGGTCGAGACCGATTTCCCCGATCCCCGCCGTCGGATCGGCGGCGAGCGCGGCGCGGAGTCCCTCGAGCCAGCCGGCGGTGCGGTTGCCGCTGTCCCACGGGTGGACGCCGTGGCTCGGGACGATCCAGTCGTGGCGCCGCGCAAGCCCGGCGACGACCGGCCATTCCTCGGCGTTGGTGGCATTGACCACGGCGCGGCGGAGTCCGATGGCACGCAGATCCGCGGCGATCGTCGCGTGGTGTGGCACCAGCGAGTCGAACTGGAAGTGCTGGTGGGCGTCGTAGAGGTTCATCCGGACACAGACCTTCAAGCAGGATTGCGGGGCCGGGACACGGCGAAAAAAACCAGGCTTGGGGTGGGCCTGCGTCGGAGCCAGGGCGAAAACGCGGGCGCCCTGCCGGGGGCAATAGGCTTGCGGCGGCGGGGAGAACTTTTTTGCTCAAAGACGCTAAGAAACGTGCGGGCCACACGTGGTACGAGCAATACCCCGCCATTTCATGCTGGCCGATCTTCGCTACGTCGTCCGCAGCCTGCTGCGCAACCGCGGCTTCACGCTGGTCACGGTGCTGACTCTCGCCTTGGGCATTGGCTCGGCCGGGGCGATCTTCAGCGCGACGGACTGGATCCTGTTTCGGCGGAGCCAAATGCCGGAGAATGTCTACATGGTGGGAGGCCAACGCGACCAGCAGGCGTTCAACCCCACGCGTCTTGGCGTGATGGTGCAAGCCTACCGTGCGGCGATGTCGGGGATCAGTGCCTTGGAACTCGCTGGCAACGAGAGCGGCAATGTCGTGATCGAAGGCCAGCCGGTGGACACGGGTTGGCTGGCGATTTCACCGGGTCTTTTCCCGATGTTGGGCATCACGCCTTGGCGAGGCCGCGAATTCGTTCCCAGTGACGCCGTCGCCGGCGCGGATCAAGCGGTCTTGGTGTCGTACAAGTTCTGGAAAGAGCATCTGGGCGGACGCGAGGATGCTCTCGGACGAAAAATCCGGGTCGGCGACGACATTTGCGTGGTAATCGGTATTCTCCGGGAGAGTCAGGAATTTCCGCCTTTTCTTTATCGCGGGGTCTACCGGCCGTTGGTTTTTCATTCCGACCCGGCGCAGCCATGGCGTGACAGCTATTTTTGCTTCGCCCGGCTGCCCGCCGGGATGACCCGCGAGCAGGCCCAGGAGGCCCTCCAGGCTGTCAAACTCGATCTGCCGACCTCGTTGCGGGAATTTTTCGGTGCGGATCGGGTCGTGTTGTCGGGACTGAACGAACGGCTGAGCCAATATGCGCGGACGGAAATCTACTGGATGCTCCTCGGCGCCGTGGGCTGTCTCTACGCGATCGCGTGCCTCAACGGGTCGAACCTCATGCTCGTGCGGATGCTGGGCATGCGGCGTGAGCTGGGCATCCGGCTCGCCCTCGGCGGCGGGCGCGGGCACATCGTGCGTCTCTTGCTGCTGGAAAGCGCGACCCTGGCGACGACGGCGGCGTTGGCGGGTCTGCTGATCGCCAACTGGGTTTTCCCCCTTCTGCTCGTGTCGATCGGGGGCACGGATCTGGTTAACCGCAGCTGGACCGAGTGGACCTTGGGCTGGCGGGTCATGGCCGTGATGGCCGGCCTGACGGTGGTGACGGGGCTGGTCATCAGCATAGTGCCAGTGCTGCGGGTGTTGCGGACTGACATCAACGCCGGGCTCAAGGACGGTGGCGCGGCCCTGGGCGAAAGCCGGGCGCTGGCGCGGCTGCGCGGCGCGCTCGTCGTACTTCAGGCGGCTTTTGCGGTCATCCTGCTCGCCGGCGCCGGCTTAATGATCCGCACATTCGAGAATTTCCGGAAGGTGGACTTGGGTTTCAACCCCGAAGGGTTGGTGAAGATCGCAGTGGCAATCCCGCCGGGCCAGATCCAGGGAAAGAAGCCCGAAACGATCACGGCCCGGTGGCGCGATTTGAAGACCGAGATATTGAAGGCGACCGGCGTGCAATCGGTCGGCTTCGGCCAGGATGTCATTCTCCCGGGCTGGTATTTTCCCGGCAACGACCTGTTTGGCCCGGGAGATAAGACGGTGAAGTCCGCCGTGGGCACCTTCAACATTGGCTATCAAGAGACCACCGGAATCAGGTTGAAACGTGGTCGCTGGCTCGACCGGCCTCAAGGCACTGAGATCATGGTCAATGAGAGCCTGGCCCGTGCCCTTTGGCCGGGAATGGAGAACCCAGTCGGCCAATTCGTGCGGATGAAGAACGCCGGGACCATCGCCCATCCCGAATGGAAGGGGCAGGAGGTGGTCGGCGTCGTGGCGGATATCCGGAGCACGATGCGGGACGCGCCGGGCAACTACATCTATCTCCCGGAAGCCCAGTTTGCCAGTAGCGCGTGTACATTCGTAGTGCGGCTTTCTGGCGAATATGGTCCGGGCGTTGCCGATGCCCTGCGACGGAGAATCTACGCCTATGACCCCGAGATAATGGTCCAACGGATTTGGACCGCGAACGAAGCGCGAGATCAACAGCTCTGGGCCGAGAACAAGGCCAGCTCGGTGCTCAAGGTGCTGGCCGCGATTGCGCTGTTGCTCGCGGTGGTCGGGGTGTTCTCCGTGCTCGCGTATGCAGTCGACCGGCGAATGAACGAGTTTGGGGTGCGGATGGCGCTCGGGGCGACGCCGGGCGATCTCGTGCGGCTGGTGATGGGCCGGGGCGTGGCGTTGATGGTGGTGGGATTGGCCTTCGGGCTCGGTGGCGCGATCGCGCTGGGCCGATTTCTGCAGAGCCTGGTGTTCGAAACCTCGCCGCTGGATCCCTGGGTGCTGGGCGGCGTCGCGGCCGTCCTGCTCGCGGCGGCGGTGCTGGCGTGTTTCTGGCCGGCGCGGCGGGCCGCGAAGGTGGACGTCAGCCACCTGCTGCGGTCGGAGTGAGGAGGATGTGGGTAGGGCGCGCAGTCCCCTGCGCGCCGCGGCGGCGAACGGAGCCGCCGCCCAACCTTGGCCCGGGCGCAGCAACGGACACCTCAATCGATGAACACGGCCTCGTTGGCCTGGAAGAGGGCGTGGGCGAGCTTGGTCCAGGCATCCTCGGGACCGCTGGGCAGGATATTGGCCCCGACCGGCCGCGGGTCGCCGCGTTTGCCGAAGGGGTTCATCTTCGCCATCTGCTCGCGGCGTTGCTCGACCAGCTTTTCGCGGCGCGCTTTGCGCGCGGGCGGTTCGGGCACGCTCAAGGCCTCGCCGCCGGGATTGGCGCGAATGTAGTCGACGCCGAGCTTCACCTCCTGCTCGGTGGGCGGTCGCTGGAAGATCGCGAGGTACAGCGAGGTGACGCGGTCCTCGTCGCGATCCAGGTCGGCGAACTCGGGCCGGTGGGTGAGCTTGCGCGCCGTCTCCACGACCAGCGGGCTGTTCATGAGGAAAAGCGCCTGCTGGGGAACCGTCGTGTCGTATCGCCTGCCGGTGGGCGTGTCCGGGTTCGGGAAGTCGAATTGCGTGAGCAGCTCGGGCGGATTGCGGCGATCGATGTAGGTGTAAAGCGCGCGGCGCGTCCCGAAGCCGTCGTCAGCGGGGGCGATGGGCCGCCCGCCGACCGTGCGGTCGAGCGTGCCGGCGATGGCGAGCAGCGAGTCGTAGATCTCCTCAAAGTCGAGGCGGCGGAGGTTGGCGCGCCAGAGGAGCCGGTTCGATGGATCGAGGGCGATCGCGTTCGGGTTGGCCTCGGCCGATTCCTGGTAGGTGCGGCTGAGCAGGATGGTCCGCTGGAGCTTTTTGATGGACCAGCCGGACTCGACGAAGGTTGCCGCCAGCCAGTCGAGCAACTCGGGATGAACCGGCGGCGTCGACATGTTGCCGAGGTCGTCGGGCGTCGGCACAAAGCCGACGCCGAACAGTTCCTGCCAGACGCGGTTGACCAGCACGCGTGCCGTCAGGGGATTCCTCGGGTCGGCGATCGCGCGGGCAAGTTCGAGGCGGCCGGAACCATGGTTCCAAACGGGACGGTGTTTCGGGTCGGGCGACAGGCATTCGAGGAACCGGCGGGGCACGACGTCGCCCTTGTGCTGGGGCTCGCCGCGCACGAGCACCGGGTAGTCATGCGCCCGCGGCACATCGAAGACGGCGTTGGCCCGGGCCGGGGCGCCGGGGTGGTTCGCCTCGAGATTGCCGAGGTCGCGCTGCAGGCCCAACTCCGCGCGGATGAGCTCGCGCCGCGCCTGCGGGTCGCGATTGCGCGAGCGGCGGAATTCGAGGAAACGCGCCTCGAGGGCGTCCTGCTGGCGGTCGAGATCTGCCGACTTCGCGAGGTAATCGCGATACTCCGGGGTCGACGGCACCTCGGCGAGCAGCGTCGGCTGCAGCGAGGGGCGCGTGGGCACAACGGTGTTGGCGAACACGCCATAGAGGGAATAGTAGTCCTTGGTCGGGATCGGATCGAATTTGTGGTCGTGGCAGCGGGCGCACGCGACCGTCAGGCCAAGGAAAGCCTTCGAGGTGACGTCGATCTGGTCGGCGATGACGTCGTCGCGGCGGCCGTCGAACTGGTTGCCGAGGGTGAGAAAGCCGAGCGCGGCGAGGATGCGGTGATCGTTGGCTGGCTCCGGCGGGCGACGCCGGTCCCGGGCGCCGGCCTCGGCGAGGAGGCGGTCAGCGGCGAGCTGCTCGACGATGAAGCGGTCGTAGGGCTTGTCGGAATTGAACGCGTCGATCACGTAGTCGCGATAGGTCCACGCCCACGGGTTGCGGGGGTCGTCGCGCTTGGGCGCATCGCCCTTGGTGTCGGAGTAGCGGGCGACATCGAGCCAGTAGCGTGCCCAGCGCTCGCCGTACGCGGGCGAGGCCAGCAGGCGGTCGACCACCTTGGCGAAGGCGTCGGGCGAGTCGTCGGCGAGGAAGCGCTGGATGTCGGGCTCAGTTGGCGGCAGGCCGGTCAGGTCAAAGGTGGCGCGCCGGATCAGTGTGCGCTTGTCGGCCGGGGCATTCGGATGCAGGCCGCGCGATTCGAGGGCGGCGAGGACGAACTGGTCGATCGGCGAGGACGCCCAGGAGGTGTCGTGCACCGCGGGCACGGCCGGCTTGCGCACCGGCTGGAAGGCCCAGTGGTTCTGCCCGACGCCGCCGTAGGCCTGGCCGTTCTCCGCCACGACCGGCACGCGCGGATCGGGCGCGCCGCGCCGCACCCACTCGGTGAGGTCCGCGATCTGCGCGGTGGTGAGCTTGCCGCCGTGATTCGGCGGCGGCATCTGCAGGTCCTCGTCGGTGTAGCGCACGGCCGCGATGAGCAGGCTGTCGTCGGGTTTGCCGGGCACGACGGCGGGACCGGTGTTGCCGCCCAGCAGGATGCCGTCGCGGGAATCGAGCAGCAGGTGGCCCTTGATCCGATCAGCCTGGTGGCTGTGGCACTGGTAGCAGTTGTCGGACAGGATCGGCTGGATTTTCTGCTCGAAGAAGTCGCGGTCCTCCTTCGTCAGGGCGGCGGAGGATGCGGCGGCGACGGCGGCGGGAATCGCAAGCAACCCGGCCACCGCAAACAGCAGCGTGGAGGGCCGGCCCCCCGGCCGGCCGCGGCCTGTCGGGAGACGGGCCTTCCAAACGACGAACGGCTTCATCACGCCAGGATCGGCTGCACGACATTCCCGGCCACGTCGGTGAGCCGGAAGTCGCGGCCGTTGAAACGATAGGTGAGCTTTGTGTGGTCGAAGCCGAGGCAGCGGAGAATGGTGGCGTGGAGGTCATGCACGTGGACCTTGTCGGTGACCGCGGCGCCGCCGAATTCGTCGGTCGCGCCGTGGACCATGCCGCCCTTCACGCCGCCGCCCGCCAGGAAGACGGTGAAGGCCTTGGCGTTGTGATCGCGCCCGGGCTTGTCACCGCCGTTCTTGTCCTTGATGGGCTTGCGGCCGAATTCGCCGCCCCACAGAACCAGCGTCGAGTCGAGCAGGCCGCGCTGCTTGAGGTCCGCGAGCAGGGCCGCGAGCGGCTGGTCAATCTCGCCGGCCTTGGCCGTGATGCGCTCCTCGAGGTCCTGGTGGTGATCCCAGCCGTCATGCCAGACCTGGACGAAGCGCACGCCGCGCTCGACGAGCCGGCGGGCGATCAGGAGCTGCTTGCCCGGTTGGGAATTGCCATAGGCGGCGCGGACGGCGGCCGGTTCCTTCGTGAGGTCGAACACGTCCGTCGCCTCCGCCTGCATGCGGAAGGCGATCTCGTAGGACTCGAGGCGCGTCTCGAGGGCGGCGTCGCGCTGCAGGTTCTGGGCGTGGAGCTCGTTGAGCCGGTGGATGAAATCCAGCTGGCGGCGCTGCTCGGCCGGCGAGACGTAGGGATTGCGGATGTTCTGGATCATCTGCGCCACGCTGGCCGCCTGCGTGTTGATGCTCGCGCCCTGGTAGACGCCCGGCAGGAAGGCGGCGCCGTAGTTGGCGGCCCCGCCCGGGGGCAGGGGCCCGCTGCGCAGTGAGATGAAACCGGGCAGGTTCTGGTTGACCGTCCCGAGGCCGTAGACCGTCCATGCGCCGAGGCTCGGCTTGGCGATCCGGATCGAGCCCGTGTTCATGAACACCGTTGCGACCTCGTGCGCCGGGATGTCGGTGTACATCGAGCGGATGATGGCGAGGTCGTCGACGTGCTGGGCGGTCTTCGCGAAGAGCTCGCTGACCTGAATGCCGGACTGGCCGTACGGCTGGAACTTGAACGGCGAGCCCATCGCGACGCCGTCCCCCAGCGTGCGGTTGTTCATCTTCGTGAGCATCGGCTTGGGATCCCACGTGTCGACGTGCGAAGGCGCGCCCTGGGCGAAGATGTGGATCACCGCCTTGGCCTTGCCGGGGAAGGGCGGCGGGCGCGGCGCGAGCGGATTGGACAGCGGGACGTCGGCGGGCGCGGCGACGAGGTCGAGCGGATCGAGCAGCGCGGCCAGGCTGAGCGCGCCGAAGCCGAGGCCCACCCGGCCGAGAAACTGGCGCCGCGTCAGGAAATAGTCCTCGGGATTCGTCGAGATGCCGCAGCAGGAATGGTGGTCGTGGTCGGGGGGCATCGGCAAGACGGTCGTGCGAGGGATGACGGCGCCGGGTGGGGAAAGTTTCGCGCGGGAGGGGATCAGGCCGTGGCGGCCACCGCGAATTCACGGATTTTTTCCCGGACGCTGCGGAGCCCGTTGAGCCGGGTGGGAGAGAGATTGCGGGCCAGGTCGAGCGCTTCCAGCAGGCTGGGCTCGACGGCTGCGACCTCGGCGGGCGTCGCGCCACTGTAGAAATCGCAGAGCAGCTTCACCAGTCCACGCACCAAGGGTGAGTCGGCGTCCGCCATGAAATAACAGCGCCCGTCGCGCACTTCGCCGGCCAGCCAGGTCTGCGAGACGCAGCCCGCGACGCGATTGCGCTCGGTGCGATGGCTGGCGGCCAGCGGCGGCTGGCGGCGCGCGGCATCGACCACCGCGGCGAGCCGCTCCTGCGGATCCTCGATGAACGAGTATTTTTCCACGAGGAGCCGGTGTTTTTCCGCGAGGGTCACGGAGGCCACGATGCGGCGGCGGCGGCGGCTTGCAAGCCGGGCGGCCGCACGCTTAAAGACCGGCGTGACCAACCCCGCCGCCAGCCGACCCGTCCCGCGTGCGGTCGGGCCGCTGCTGCTGGCCGCGCTCGCGGTGATTTATGGCTGGGCCCATTTCCATTATCCGCTTTATCCGGGCCAGGGCGCGGCGGAGGGCCGCCCGGGATGGTGGAGCTGGTCGGACCAGTTTGAATACTGGAAATCGGCGGCGGCGATGGCGGGCGGCAGGCTGGCGGCGGATTCGTGCCATTACCCGCCGGGATATGCGGCACTGGGTGCGCTTTGCTGGCGGCTCATGCCGGCCGACCCTTTCTTCGTGCCCAACCTCGCTTTGGTGCTGCTCGCTGCGGCCGCATGGTGGCGACTGGCCGTGAGTTTGCTGGATTGGCGCCGGGCGGTGGCCGTCGGGGCGGTGTTCGTCGCCACGCACGCCACGCTGCTTGGTCACACCATGGTCGTGCCGTGGAACACGATCCCGACGCAGGCGGCGCTGCTGGCCGGCATGGTCCTGGTGCTGGATGAGGCGCGGCCGCGGCAGGTGCTCTGGCTCGCGGTGCTGGCGGCGGTGACGTATTGGACGCGGCCGGGCGACGCCCTGGCTTTCGGGCCACTGTTGGTTTTGGCCGTGGCCCGGCTGCGGGTGGGACGCGATCGGCTGCGTGCCGGCCTCGGTGCGTCGTTGATCCTGGTGGCCGCGTACCTGATGCAGGGCTGGTTCAACCTGCGCGTGTTCGGCGCCTGGCGCTCGCCGTACGAGGCGCTTTCAGTGGAGCGCATCGGTTTCCTTGGCTATCCGTTCAGCTACAAGCTGCATTGGCTGCTGGTCGATGGCCGGCCGCTCTTTGGCGAAACGGCGCCCGCCTTGCTGTTTCGCTATCCGTGGCTGTGTCTCGCCGTGCCAGGTGCTGTCCACTGGTTGGGCCGCAAGGGGGCCGCGGCGGCTGCCGGGCTGCTCGCCATGGCGACGAGCTGGCTGCTGTACGTCAACTACAACGATTTTCTCCCGTCGGACATCTACCGCTTCAACCTGATCCATTACCTCGCGTGGACATTTCCCGTTTTGTTCCTGCTCGCCGCGGCGGCCGTCCTGCACGGCTGGCGGGAACGTCCAACCCGGATCGGATTCGGGGTCGCGGCGGGGCTGGTCCTGCTCGCGAGCGGCCTGCAGTTGGATGAAGCGCCGCTGCCCGCGGAAAGGGAGACCGGCTGGAACCTGCCGCCGCACCGGCCCCTGCTGGTGCATTTCGCCGGCGAGCCCGCCGCCGCCGTGACGAGGCTGCGGCTCGATGGCCGGCCGCTCGCGGAGTACGCGGACTACCTGACGGCGCTCGAGCCGGCCGACCTGCGCCTGCTCCTGGGCCGGCGCGCCGGGGGCATGCGGCTCTCAACGGAGCCGCCCGGCAGCCTCGGCGGGCCGCCGCAACTCAGCACCCTCAAGTGGGGCTGGCGTCTTGAGGGCGGGCGACTGGCCGGGGTGGGACGCTGAGCGAGCCGGCGGGCGGCTTGCCAGCCGCGCGGTCGCGCGCTTGAGTGGCGCGGTGGTGAACCCGTTCGCGATCTCATGGCTTTGGCGCGGCTTCAAGGGGCGCAGCGTGACCTTCGCGCTGCTCTTCGCCACCTTCGTGCTCGGCTGGCCGCTCTCGGCGCAGGCGAACCACCTGCTGGCCCGCCTCGGCGTTCACTGGCTCTACGCGCTGATCCTGCCCGCCGTGTTTTTCCTGTGGCTTTCGAAACGCGAGACCAGGTTCATCCCGGACGAACGCCGGCGGATGCTCGTGGCGCGCGGGTTGATCGCGGCGTCGCTGCTGCTGGCGATCCTGCTCGCCTGGGTGCGCCGTTAGGCCGGCAGGTCAAAGCGCCGCGGCCAGGATTCCGTGCAGCTCGTCGGGGGTCAGCGGCACCGGGTTGGCTTTCATGCTGCTGGCCTGTGTTGCCTTCGCGGCGATCGCAGCGAAATCCGAGGCCTGCACGCCGTGGGCGGCGAGGCGCGGGATGCGCAGTTCGGCCACGAGGGCCTCCACCCAGGCCACGCCCTCTTCGGGCCGGGCGGCGGCCCGCCCGGTGAGCCACCGGGCGACATCCTCGTAACGGCGCAGCGCATCCGTGTCCGGCGCGCGGCTCCGCGCCGCGGCGATGTTGGCGCGCATCACGTGCGGGAGCAGCGCCGCGCAGACGGCGCCGTGCGGCGCCGGAAACATGCCGCCGATCGGCGCGGCAAACCCGTGCACCGCGCCCAGGCCGGCGTTGGCGAGGGCGAGGCCGCCGAACAGGCTGGCGACGGCCATGTCTTCGCGCGCCGCCAGGTCGTGACCGTCGCAAAAGGCGCGCCGCAACGCGCGGGCCGCGCGGCGCAGGCCCTCCGCGCAGAGCCCATCGGTGAACGGGTTCGCCCGGTTTGATACGTAGGGCTCGATCAATTGGGTGACGGCGTCGAGGCCGGTCGAGGCGGTCAGGGCCGGCGGCAGACCGCGGGAGAGTTCGGGATCGACCAACGCGACCCGCGGCAGCATCGAGGCGTGACGCAGGCTGACCTTCTGCGCGGCCGCGGGCACCGCGAGCACGGCATTGCGGGTGACCTCCGAGCCGGTGCCGGCCGTCGTGGGGATCGCGAGGCAGGGGGCGGCCGGATGCGGCAACGGCCGGCCGCGGCCGACGACCTCGAGAAATTCGAGCGGATCGCCGGGATTGGCCAGCAACGCGGCGACCGCCTTCGCGGCGTCCAGGGCGCTGCCGCCGCCGAAGCCGACGACGAAATCGCACGCGGCCTCGCGGGCCCGCGACGTCGCGGCGTTCACGGCGTCGACGGTCGGTTCACCCTCGACGGTGCAGGGCGTGACGGCGATGGCCTCGCCGGCGAGCCGGTCGAGGAGGGGCCGGGCGCGCGCGGCATCCCGGCCGGTCACGACGAACGCGCGCCGGCCCAGGGTTTTCGCGATGGGGCCGGTTTCGCGCAGGGTGCCGGAGCCAAAGATGATCCGGCCGGCGGTGGCGAATTCGAAGCGCATGGGCGGTGGCGGAATCAGCGGTCCCAGCCGAACCGTTCACCAGCCGGCATCGGCGGGGAAGAGGTTGGCGAACTTCACGCTCCGGCGCGGCTCGGCCATCATCGGCTCGACCGCATCGCGCCATGTCGCGTAGTGCGCGGTGGCTTTGTGGGCCGCGGGCGCGTCGGCGGACCGATAGGCCTCGACCAGCACGAAGCGGGTCGGGTCATCGGCCTGCTGGCAGACATCGAAGCGGGCGATGCCGGGCTCGCGGACGCTGGCAGCGGCATTGGCGAGCGTGGCCGCCTTGAAGGCATCGACGCATTCAGGCTTCACGCGGACATGGACATGGACGATCAACATGGGGCACCTCTGCATGGATGGTGCGCCGCCCGGTGTGCCCGGCAAGGCTGGACGTGGCCCGGGCCTGCCGTTTACGCCGGCCGGCTCAAGCACCGGCCGCTGCTGTGCCGGGCGTGATATCGTTTTTCAGCGGATAAAAACCAAGGGCCAGGAACCAGGGCAGCAGCGCGCTGGCCCAGAGCACCGGTGCGGCCAACAGGCCCCAGTTGGCGTGTATCTCGCCGACGAAGAGCGAAACGAAACCATGGACCATCAACAAGGGAGCAGCCATCCGGACACAGATGACCTGGCCGGTGGACAGGGGCGCGGAGCTCGACCAGCGCCAGATCCGTCGACCGGCCGCAAGGCAGACCGCCAGCGAAAGGCCGAAGGCAACCAGCGTCAGGCCCAAGACGCCGAGGACGAGGATTCCGAAGCCGACGACGCCGTTCACGAGGGCGGAAACCTGGAATGCAAGCCACAGGAAAACCCCGAGGACGGCGCAGGCGTACATGAAGCGGGCTTCCCTCTTCGAACTCGCGGCCGGGATCAGGGCCTGGATGAACTTCCAAAGCAGGATCCAGCTGAAGTAGGAGAGGAAAGGGCCGGTCAACATCCCGGGCACGTAGCCATTGCCGCCCAGCATGGCGGAAAACCGGACGCACTCGACCGTCCGCAGGAGGCAGAAGGCCAGGAGCCACCACCCGGCCGCACGGCTTAGCGCCACGGACGGTCTGAAACGAGGGACGGCGGCCGTAACCACCCAACCGAGCATCAACAGCCCGAAGGGACCGAGCGACGCGAGCATCTCGGTGCTCGTTTTGGCCGGGGGCAAGGCAAGCGTGGCCACCGGTCGAAGCGGCGGACCGACGAAAGGCGGCGCGGCCGGCTGGGTGTCCCGCAGGGCGGTCCAGGCGCCCGGCACCCGCCCTGCGGACAAATCGATTTCCCAGGTTGCGAGCTGGCCGGCGTGGTCGCGGCCGATGGAGGCAAAATAGAAAAGGCTGTTGGCCGAATAGAAGAGAGTGTTGTCGGAGTTTCGCGCCAGCAGCTGGTCGACGTAAGCGAATCGGATCCGCTTCAGGAATTGTTGCACCGAGGCAAAGTCACCGGCCGACGCGAGCGCCGTTGCCAGTCGGAGCTTGCGCCAGTCAAGCTCGGCCTGTCGTCGCAGCCCGTCCGCCGACGCGAGCAGGTGCTTCCGGGCCTGGGCCACGTCGCCGCGTTGCAGCGCCACGAGCCCGAGCAGGGTGTGGGCATCGTAAGGTGCGGCGAAGCGCGGGACGGGAGCCCAAACCAGGAATCCCATCGGGCCGGCTTCAATCCAGCTGCGTCGCGATTTTTCGATGTCGATCCAGCGGAGGGCGATTTCCCGCGCCCCATCGAGGTCGCCGGCCTCGTAGCGCAGCCACGCCAGCCGGCCGATGTCGTCGACCGCATCGTACTGCGAGGGTGGGTTCACCCGGGCGACGTTGGTGGCCTCCTGGAGCTTGGCCTCGGCTTCGGCAAAATGGCCCGTCGCCTGCAGGGCCGTGGCATCAGCCACCAGTTTTTTGTACCACTGGCCACTCCGCAAAAAGGCGCTTTGCTCGTGCGCCGATTCGATCTCGATCCGATGCGCCTCGGGCTCCTTTCCCTGCAGGCGGAGCGTCTCGATCAACTTCCGGGTGACGGGGGCCAGATCCGGATGACCGGCCCCCTGGGTTTGGCGCCGGAGGCTTACCGCGGCCTGAAAGAGCTGCTCGGCGCGGGCGAGCTGGCGGGCTTCGCGACACAGGTCGCCGAACTGCTCGCACAGGTCCCACTTTGCCTCCGGCGGGATCGTGGCATCCTGGAGCAGGCGATCGATGGTCGGGGCAAGGCCGGCGGCCATTGCCGCGGCCCCGCCGGCGCCGGCGAGCGCATCGGGATGGGACAACATCGCGTGCATCGCCGCCGCCGCGTAGGCGGCCCTGGCGCCATCGATTGCGGCCTGCCGGTCACTGGCGTCGGCCCGCCGCTTGCTGTCGGCAGCCCGGATCATGATCTTTTGGTTGAACTCGCTCGCCTTGCGCAGATTCAAGCTGGACTCGACGGCAAATTCTCGCGCGGTTTTTTCGTTGTAGTAGGCCCAAACCGAAACGGCCAGCGCGGCGATGAGCGAAACCAGGATGGCGCCGGCGGTGACGCAGGCGACGCGATGCCGCCGGACGAGCTTCTGGAGAAGATATGCCGTGCTCGGTGGGCGGGCGGTGACGGGCTCGTTCTGGAGATGGCGCTGGATGTCCTGCGCGAGGCTGGTGGCGGTCTCGTAGCGGCGGGTGCGGTTCTTCTCGAGGGCCTTCATCACGATCCAGTCGAGGTCGCCGCTGAGTTGCGAG
>DASZXO010000035.1:0-20611 GCA_035545835.1 Lacunisphaera sp. | reverse complement strand
AGCCAAGAGCGCCCCGCCGATGGTCGCCAAGACCCCGGTCGCGCCGCCGCCCCCGCCCGCTTTTCGCTCCGCCCCCGCGCCGGCTCCCGCGCGCTTCGCGCCCGCGCCGGCCAACCCGCCGCCGCCGGCGCCGTCGTCGGTGACCGTCACCGAGGAGGGCGGCGTCAAGATCATCCACCTGAAGCCGCCGATCATCGTCCGCGACTTCGCCGTCGCGCTGGGCCTCAAGCCTTTCAAGCTCATCTCCGAGCTCATGGAGATGAGCATCTTCGCGTCGATGAACCAGGCCATCGACGAGCCGGTGGCCACCAAGCTGGCCGAGAAGCACGGCTTCCTCCTCGACATCAAGCATCGCGGCGAGGGCACCGCGCCGGTGGCCACGCCCGAACAGGCCAAGCAGACGAAGGAGGAGAAGGCGCGCGAGGAGGACCTGAAGAACCTCGCGCCGCGCCCGCCCGTCGTCGTCATCATGGGCCACGTCGACCACGGCAAGACGACCCTGCTCGACGCGATCCGCAAGGCCCACGTCGCCGAGGGCGAGGCCGGCGGCATCACCCAGCACATCGGCGCCTACCAGGTCGAGCACAACGGCCGCAAGATCACCTTCCTCGACACCCCCGGCCACGCCGCCTTCACCAAGATGCGCGCGCGCGGCGCCTCGGTCACCGACATCGCGGTGCTCGTGGTCGCCGCCGACGACGGCTTCATGCCGCAGACCGACGAGGCGCTGAAGCACGCGCTCGACGCCAAGGTCGCGCTCATGGTCGCCGTCAACAAGATGGACGTGAAGGGCGCCAACCTCGACCGCGTGAAGACGCAGATGCAGGAGCGCTCGATCGCCCCCGAGGACTGGGGCGGCGAGATCGTCACCGTGCCGGTGGCCGCGCTGAAGGGGCAGGGGATCACCGAGCTGCTCGAGATGATCCTCCTCCAGGCCGACGTCCTCGAGCTCAAGGCCAACCCGAAGGCCGAGGCCAGCGGCGTCGTGATCGAGTCGCAGGTCGACGTCGGCCGCGGCCCGCTCGCGACCGTCATCGTCCAGCGCGGCACGCTGCGCGTGGGCGACGCCCTCGTCTCCGGGCCGCATTTCGCCCGCGTGCGGGCGATGTTCGACGACCAGGGCAACAACGTGAAGGAAGCCCCGCCGGCCATGCCCGTGCGCGTGATCGGCTGGTCGGGCGCGCCCGACTCCGGCGCGAAGTTCATCACCGTCAAGAACGCCCGCGAGGCCGAGAAGCTCGCCGAGGAGGCCGCCGACCTGCTGCGCAAGGAGACGGCCGCCGCGGATGCCGCGCCCAAGGACACCTCGCTCGACGCCCTCTTCGCCAACATCGCCGCCACCCAGGGCAAGGTCCTGCGCGTCGTCCTCAAGTCGGACGTCTTCGGCTCGCTCGAGGCGGTCCGCAACGTGCTCGAGGGCATCAAGAGCACGAAGGTCTCGCTCGACATCGTGGCCGCCGACGTCGGCATCATCACGAAGAACGACGTCCTGATGGCCAGCGCGTCGAAGGCGCTCATCATCGGCTTCAACACCAAGCAGGAGAACGGCGTCGTGGCGCTGGCCAAGCACCACGCCGTCACGATCGAGAACTTCGAGATCATCTACGAGCTGGGCGACCGGGTCCGCGACCTGATGGCCGACCTGCTCGACCCCGAGCTCAAGGAGAACAAGACCGGCGGCGCCGAGGTGCGCCAGGTCTTCCCGGTCGCCAAGGGCTTCGTCGCCGGCTGCCTCGTCACCGAGGGCAAGATCAACCGCGGCTCGGCCGCGCGCGTCCGCCGCGGCAAGGAGGTCGTGTTCGAGGGCAAGATCGGCACGCTGCGCCGGTTCAAGGACGACGCCAACGAGGTCCGGGCCGGCCTCGAGTGCGGCATCCGCCTCGACGGCTTCGACGGTTACCAGGCGGGCGACCGCATCGAGTGTTACGAGATCCAGAAGGTGCGGGCCGCGCTCTGATTTGCGATTTACGATCGGGGATTTACGGATTGGGATGGATGCCCCGCTAACCGCGGTTTGTCGCCCGGCCCGCCACGCTTCCGCGCTTCGTAAATCGAAGATCCAAAATCGAAAATCCGAAATCCGATGTCGAACCGCCTACTCCGCGTCAACGAGCTGATGCAGCGCGAAATCAGCGGCTACCTGCACTCGCACTACAGCAGCGAGGCCGTGGGCATCACCATCACGGGCGTCGAGATCACCGGCGACCTCCGCGAGGCTAAGGTTTACTATTCCGTGCTCGGCGAAGAGGACGCCGCCGCCCGCGCCGGGCGCTGGCTGCTGCGCCGCCGCTCCGAGCTCCGGGGCGCCGTGGCGAAGAACGTCATCATCCGGCACGTGCCGACGCTGGCGTTCGTCCACGACAACCACGCGCCGCGCACCCTGCGGATCGAGCAGCTGCTGGGCGAGATCGACCGGGAGAAGCCGTCGACGTGAACCATTACACCAAATTCGCCGGCCGCTTCGCCGTCCTCCTGCACAAGCTCGAGGGCCAGCAGGCGGTGGTCATCGGCCACCAGCGGCCGGACGGCGACTGCATCGGCTCGCAGGTCGCCCTCTGCCGCGTGCTGCGCGCGCAGGGCATCGACGCCGTCTGCATGAACCCCGACCCGGTGCCGCGGCGCATCAAGTTCCTGCTCGGGGACACGCCGTTCTACCGCCGCGAGGACCTGCCGGCGGGCGAGCGCCTTGCCATCTTCACGGACTGCGCCGACCACGGCCGCGCGGGCGACAAGGTGCGCCTGCAGTACCCGGCGCCGCTGGCCTGCTTCGACCACCACGTGTCCAACGTCGGGTTCGCCAAGCACAACTTCGTCGACACCGGCTCGGCCGCGACGGCCGAGGTGCTCGCGGGCCTGTTCCTCGACGCCGACATCACCTTCGACGCCACGACGGCCCAGGCGCTCTACACCGGCATCATGACCGACACCGGGCAGTTCCGCTTTCCCTCGACGTCGTACCGCGTGTTCCGGCTCTGCGCGGAGCTCGTCGGCCGCGGCGCCAACCCGGCGCAGGCCGGCCTCGAGCTCTTCGAGCGCGAGTCGTCCGGCAAGCTGAAGCTGCTGCAGCACTACATCAGCTCGCTGAAGTTCGAGTGCGGGGGGCGCGTGTGCATCGGCATCCTGCCCCACGGCATCTTCGAGAAGGTCAGCGCGACCGTGGAGGACACCGAGGGCCTCGTCGACTACGCGCGCTCCATCGAGGGGGTCGAGGTCGGCGTGCTCATCGAGGAGCGCGAGGGCACGGTCAAGGCGAGCCTGCGCGCGAAGAGTTCCAATTATCGCATGGATTCGGTGGCCGCGCAATTCAACGGCGGCGGCCACGCCAGCGCCGCGGGGCTGAACTATCCGGACACGCTGGAATCGTTCTACCCCAAGCTCGTCGCCGCCCTGTCGCGCCGCCTCACCGAGGTGGACACCGCCAAGCCATGAGCCTGCAGCCGGCGAAGGAGATCGAGGGCGTGTTGCTCGTCGACAAGCCGCCGGGGCTGACGTCGCACGACGTCGTCCACCGCCTGCGCCGCAAGCTGGCGATGAAGAAGATCGGCCACGCCGGCACGCTCGACCCGATGGCCACCGGTCTCCTCGTCATGCTCATCGGCAAGGCGACGCGCATCTCGCAGTATTTGATGAGCGTCGACAAGGCCTACGAGGGCGAGATCACGCTGGGCGTGGTCACCGACTCGCAGGACGCCGAGGGCGAGGTCATGGAAACCCGCCCGGTGCCGCCGCTGTCCGAAGCGGAGGTGCGAACCGCGATGAAGACCTTCCTCGGTGACCAGTACCAGACGCCGCCGATGCACTCGGCCATCAAGGTCGACGGCGTGAAGCTCTACCAGCTCGCGCGCCAGGGCGAGGAGGTCGAGCGCGAGCCCCGGTTCATCCGCGTCGCCGCCTTTGAGCTGCTGTCGTTCGCCCTGCCGAAGCTCACGTTCCGCCTCGAGTGCACGAAGGGCACGTACGTGCGGACGATCGCCCACGACCTGGGCCAGAAGCTCGGCTGCGGGGCGCACCTGTCGGCGCTGCGCCGGACCGGCAGCGGCCAGTTCAAGCTCAGCGAGTGCCTGCCGCTGGATGAGATCGAGAAGCTCAGCCTGCCCGAGATCGAGAAACGCCTCATCCCGGTGCACGCCGCCGCGCCGCGGGTGATGCTGTGAAGGCGCTGCTGCAGTTCAACGCCATCGCCGCCGCGAAGCTGCCCGAACGGCCGGCCCACCTCGCCATCGGCATGTTCGACGGCGTGCATCTCGGCCACCAGTCGGTGATCGAGTCGGCCGTGCATTCCGCGCGCCGCAGCGGCGGGGTGGCGGGCGTGCTGACGTTCTGGCCGCACCCGAGCGCGCTGTTCCGCCCGGACCAGCCCACGCGGCTGATGATGACCCCGGCGATGAAGCACACGGTCCTCTCCCGGCTTGGCCTCGACTTCGTCATCGAGCAGGAATTTACCCGCGCCTTCGCGCAGACCGACGCCCGCGAGTTCGTGGCGCTGTTGCGGCGCAGCCTGTCGCACCTGGCCGCGGTCTACGTCGGCGAGAACTGGCGTTTCGGCCGCGGCCGCGAGGGCGATGTATCGGTCTTGGTGGCGGAGGCCCGCAACCACGGGCTGGAGGTTTTCAGTGCCGAGCGGATCAACTACAACGGCGCGCCGATCAGCAGTTCGCGCATCCGCGACCTGCTGGCGAAGGGTGAGATCGCCGAGGCCAACGCGTTGCTGGGGTACACCTATTTCGCCTCGGGCGTGGTCCAGCGCGGCCGCCGCCTCGGTCACCAGCTCGGGTTTCCGACGCTCAACCTGCCGTGGGAGCCCGACGCGGCGCCGGCCTACGGCGTCTACGCTGTGGAGGTTTCGGGCCATGGCCGGGCGGCCGTGCCGGGCGTCGCCAATTACGGTTTGCGACCGACCGTGGAGGACACGCACCACCCGCTGCTGGAAGTGCACCTGCTCGCCGATTCGCGCCTGACCTACGGCGACGCGATCACGGTGAACTGGCTGAAATTCCTCCGCCCGGAGGCCCGGTTTAACTCCGTGGAAGAACTGCGGATGCAGATCAAGCAGGACGTCGACACCGCCCGGGAATACTTCCGCACGAGGGGTTGAACAATCTTGTCCAAAGCACGCTTGACACACCTGACCCCGAATCTACGTTGCGGCCTCTTTTCCCACTCACGGGGTGGTAGCTCAGTTGGTTAGAGCGTCTGCCTGTCACGCAGAAGGTCGCGAGTTCGAGTCTCGTCCATCCCGCCATCCTTCGCTCCCTTTGGAGCTTCGGATGGCACAGCCATCAAGAAGCGGAAAAGGGAGCGAAGGATGGCGCCCTCCGGGGCCTTGGCGAAGGAGGGCGATCCGAAATCAAGCCGCATATGCCCAGCAATTTGGGCTAAACGGCGGCCCGGTTTTTCCAGCCTACTCGGCCAGAGTACGTGAATGAATTACGTCTACTGCCTGATCTCGGAAGCAGCGCCTGACCGCCGGTACGTTGGATACTCCGAAGACCTTCGCCAACGACTCCTCGATCACAATGAAGGCAGCAACCCCGCGACGGCTCCCTTCACGCCCTGGCGAATCCGAGGCTACGTCGCGTTTGAGAGCAAAGACCAAGCGCTGGCCTTCGAGCGATATTTGAAGTCAGGATCCGGTCACGCCTTTGCCAAGAAGAGGCTTTGGTAGCCGACCCGACAGGGTCAGCCCGTTGCGTGTTGCGCCAGCTCGCCCAGCACGCGGCCGCGCCGGCGGCCGTTCAGGATCTGGCCGAGCCACGTCGAACGCACGAAGAGGTCGTAGGTCAGCAGCGCGATCGCGAGCGTCGCCGCGACGACGATGGCGAGCTTGAGCGACCAGGGCAGTTGGACCTCCGCCACGGCCACTTGCAGCCACACGACCACCGGCAGGTGGACCAGATAAACCCAGTAGGATGAGTCGGCGAGGTAACGGACCAGCGGTCGCGGACGGGAACAGAGCAGTCGGAACATGCCCGTCGTCAATGCAACCAGGGTCCACATCAGCGTGGCGTAACCGAGTACGAAGCCCGCATGCGCGAGGACGAAGTGCGGATGGCCCGGATCGGCCTGGATGGGGTTGAGTTTCAACGACGCCACCAGGCCGGCGGCCAGCAGCAGCACGCGCGACGCGGTGATGCGGCCAAACTTCGCCATTGTCCCCGGCGCCTGCCGCCCGATCATCCAGCCGAGCGCGAAGCCGCCGCCGTAGATCGCCAGCACCGGCAGATTCGGCTGCAGTGACTGATCCGGCGTTTCCATGCCCCAGAAGCGCATGCTCCACAGGGCCGCCGCGGTCGGCAGGATCAGCAGGGGCAGGCCCC
This sequence comes from Lacunisphaera sp., assembly GCA_035545835.1. Classification (GTDB taxonomy): domain Bacteria; phylum Verrucomicrobiota; class Verrucomicrobiia; order Opitutales; family Opitutaceae; genus Lacunisphaera. The sequence goes on along the minus strand of DASZXO010000035.1, from coordinate 14,294 downwards.
AGCCGGAGTGGACCAGCCAGCCGGCCGCCCGGTCGAGTCCCGAACGGAAGCCGATCACTGCCGGTTCGCCGCCCCACGCCCGGATCGCGGCCCGCACCGCCAGCCGCGCCACGAGCAGCAATCCGGTCGCGAGCAAGAGATAATACAGAAACCAGAGATGCGACCCGGTGAACAGCCCCGCCGGGAGCTCGCGGAGGCCGGCGAACCCTGCGCGGATGCCCGCCCAGAAATGATAGTCACCGCGCATGCTGGCCGCGCCCATGATCCAGCCGGACACCAGCAAGGGCCGCAGGAGAAACCATCCCGCGACCAACGGCACGCCAAGTCGCACCGCGCGCGACCGCAGGAAGCCGCCGGGCCCCTGGCGGCGCAGCAGGCCCTCGCTGAAGAATCCCGCCAGCAGGAAAAACAGCTCCATGCGAAACGAATGGCTGACGAGGATGAAGTCCGGGACGAGCGGGCTCGTGGCGACATCCTGCACCGCCCAGCCCATGAAGTACGGGCTGAACGAAAGGCTCGCGTGGAAGACAACGCCCAGCAGCAGCGCGAAGGCGCGGGTGGCATCGAGGTAGTCGAGCCGCCCGACGGGCGCGGCCGCGGAGGGCGCGCCGGCGGGAACGACGCGCGGCGCGAGGCCAACGGAGGGCAGGGCGGGTGAGGCGCTGGTCATGGCGAGGCCTCAGTAGAACCCGATTTCGTCGACCTCGAAGCCGAAGGCGGCCGGGGCCATCGCGAAGGCCACGAGGTTCACGCTGGTCGCGAGCTTGGTATTGAGCGCGGTCTGCGCCGACCACGCGCGCTTCATGTCCGCGAACGGCAGGCGCACCTCCGTGAACTCCCCGCAGGTGGCCGCGACCGGGGCGCTGTGGAAGTCGAAGTTGTCGATGTCGGCGCTCGACACCTGCACACTCAGGGCGCCCTGCACCAGCTTCACGCGGAGCCGCACGCCCGTGAAGGCGCCGACGTCCACGGGCTTACCGTCGGGTGTGAGCAGCAGCGGAATCGAGATGAACGCCGGCGCGCCGCGTCCCGGTTTCAGCTGGCCTTCCACGATGAGGATGCCGCGTTCGCATCGCTGCGTGGCGCTGGACTGGCTGCCGGCATCCTTGTCGGTGATCAGCAGCCGGGCGGCGCCGCGCGCGGTCTGGGCGGGGTTGGAGAAATCGTCGATCAGCGCCGGCGTGGCGGCCCGGAGCGCCGGGCCGCCGGTGGCGAGCACGAGGAGGACGATGGGCGCGAGCGGAAAACAACGGAGAAACGAATGCATGGGAGTTTGGTATGGGAGGGTTGATGCGAAGGTTCGCCCATGGGTGCCCGAAGGGGCGCGTGCGGTGACAGGTTTTTTGCGCGGCGCGAAATAAAGGCGTTTTTTGAAAAAACCTTGTCACCGGCCGGGGTTTTTCTGGCACCCATCGGTGAGCCAAACTATGCGTACCGAACCCGCCGCCATGCCCGTCCTCGATGTTCTCAGCAGCGACGCCGATTTGGTCGCGGCCACCCTGGCCGGCGATCGCCGGGCGTTCGGGTGGATCGTCGAGCGCTACCAGCGGCTGCTCTGCTCGCTGGCCTTCTCGGCGACCGGCAGCATCGCGCAAAGCGAGGATCTCGCGCAGGAGACCTTCATCGAGGCCTGGCGCCGGATGGCGGACCTCCGCGAGGCGGAGAAGTTGCGGCCCTGGCTGTGCGGGATCCTCCGCTTCAAGGTCAGCCGGCACCGGCGGGCCGACGGGCGCGAACCCGTGCGTCGGGCGGATCCGCTGGCCGAGGCGGCCGACGTTCCATCCGACGACCAGGCCATCCCGGACCGGGCCGTCCAGGAGGAGGAGCAGGCGCTGATGTGGAGCGCACTCGAGCGCGTGCCGGAGATTTATCGCGAGCCGCTGGTGCTCTATTACCGCGAGCACAAGTCGGTGGAGCACGTCGCGGCAGCGCTCGACCTCACGGAAGACACCGTGAAGCAGCGCCTGGCGCGCGGCCGGAAGGTCCTGCAGGAACAGGTGCTGGCCTTCGTCGAGGGCGCCCTGGCCCGCAGCACGCCGGGCAAGCTTTTCACGATCGCCACGCTCGCGGCGTTGCCGGCCTGGGTGGCGCCGACGCCCGCGCATGCGGCGGTGGTCGGAAGCGGCGCCGGGCTGGCCGCCAAGGGCGGCACCCTGGCCAAGGCCACGATGCTGGCGGGTCTCCTCGCCTCATGCAGCGGCATCATCAGCGCGGTGCTGGCGCTGCGTTCCAACCTCGACCAGTCCCGCACACCGCGGGAACGACGCGCGGTAGTGAAGATCACGCTCGCCTATTTCTTCGGCGCGCTGGCGTTCCTCGGGGCCTTGTGGCTGTTGCGGGCCGCCTCGTGGCGCTGGTGGGACCAGCGCGTGGTGCTGGCCGGCGTGACGCAGGCGCTGGTCCTCGGCTTTGTCGTGGTGTGGCCCGTGAGCCTGTGGCGCGTGATGCGGGCCATGCGGGTCCTGCGTTCCGCCGAGCGCCGGGCGCATCCCGAGCTCTTTCGCGCCGCGCGCGACCAGGTGGGATCGGCGGCGGGGGAACACCGCAGCCGGCTGGCGCTGTTGGGCGTGCCGCTGGTGCACTGCCGATTTGCGACGCCGGATGAGGGCCAGCCGCCGGTATTCGGCTGGTTCGCGGGCGGCGATCGCGCCTATGGCCTGCTCTGCGCGTGGGGCGGCTACGCCGTGGCGCCGGTCAGCATCGGCGCGGTCTCGGTGGGACTCGTGGCGATCGGCAACCTCAGCCTGGGATTGTTCAGTTTCGGCACCGTGGCGCTCGGCTGGATTGCCCTCGGATGCGCTTCAATCGGTTTCGACGCCTATGGCTGGCTTTCCGCCCTCGGCTGGCACGCGGCCCAAGGAAGCGGCTTTGGCGTGGCCGGGCAGGCGGCCCTGGCGCCGGTGGCGATCGCCGCGCACGCCAACGACGCGACCGCCCACGCCATCGTGGCGAATCCCGGCTCGCCGCATTACCAGATGGCTTTCATCACGGTCATGATCGTGCTCTCGCTGGTGCCCGCGGTCTTCTACGCCCGCGCGGTCCGCCGGCGAATGGGCTGACGGGTCGGACGCGAATTTCATTTCCGGCGTTTGGGGCCAATCCAACCGGAAAGATGATTGTTACCTCGCAAAGTGACACACCCCGTCGCTTCGCCCGCCTGCGCGAAGCTTCGGCGCGGCGAGCGCCACCCCTCTTGGTAGAGGGGACCCAAACCAAAGCTGACGAAGATCCCCTCTAGAAAGAGGGGTGCCCGAACGGGCGGGGTGTGTTGGGTGAGTGACACCTGCCTCGCCCCGGCGAGGGCGGCTTGCCCTCCGGAGCTTCAGCGAAGGAGGGTCTCGGCGTCCTTGAGGAGCGCGCGGCTGATGACGATCCGCTGGACCTCGGAGGAGCCTTCGCCGATCTCACCCAGGCGGGCGTCGCGCCAGAAGCGCTCGATCGGGATGTCCCGGGTGTAACCATACCCGCCGTGGATCTGGAGCATGCGGTCGCAGTACTCGTACCTTTCTCAGGTGACCTTCAGAATCGTCGCGTGAGGCTCAACAGCACGAAACGGCCTTTGGTGTGCGCTCGGGCACCAAACTCGGTCGCAAAGGAAAACGACAGCGCGACGCGCCGCGAAGGCCAGACAAACCGGATTTCGGGGCCGAGTCCGCTGACACAGGCGCGCCCGGGCGCGGCGTGGAGTCCGCTATCCGCAGTGGTCTGGCGTTGATCATAAAACAGGATGCCCGCGTCCAATCCCGGCCGGATTCGCCGCGAGATGCCACCCTCGATCGTGAGGTTGTTGCCGGGCGTCACGTGCGTCTGCGCTTGCGTCCCGGCCACTTCGAAATGGCCGGTGAGCGAAAATACCCAGGCGTTGCCGTTCCCACACCGCCAGTCCCCGCCGAGAACGAACATGTGGGACCAGAATCCCTTGCCGGGGCTGGTGAGGCGGCGCAACGCGGTGGCCGCGGTGAAACGCCCGGATGGGGCGAACAACGCATAGCCGGCACCCACGCTGACATTCGGCCGGTGCCACAGCAGCAGCAGGGGTTCAATCTGGATGTCGCCAAGGCCGGCCTGGTGCTCGCTCCCCAAGGGCGTCTTCAGTTCCTTGTAGATCAGTGGCACCGTGACGTGCGCGACCCAGGTGGCGCCGGCGAACTTGCCGGGTGAAACCCAAATGAACCGCGGGGCCTGGCCGAAAAACACCGCCTGCACGGCCAGCGGCAGCCCGGCGACCTGATCGGCGCGATAGAACAGGTTGAAATCGCGGACATAGAAGCCGCGCGGGACCTCGGCCGTGGCGTTCAGGCCGGTAGTGCCCGGAATGAAATGACCGCCGATCGGAAGATTTTGCGCACGGAGCACGCCGAGCGCGGAGAATCCGAGAACGAGGACAAGCCGGAGTTTCATCGGACGGAGTCGCGGGCCGGGTCGAAGTCGGTGCCGGGCCGATTGTCCCGGTGAACATCCGCAACGCAACTTCGAAACCGCAAACAGCGTTGCCAACGGCGGCCATCCGCCATGACATGCCGGCGCAACCTCCTCGCCTCCCGCGACGCCGGCTGCGCATGGCCTCGATGATCAGCAAAGCCCTTGGCCTCGGGGTGGCGATGGTCGCCGCCTCGATCCCGGGCGTCCGCGCCGCGGACGCCCCCGTGAAGGTTGGCGTGCTTCACTCGCTTTCGGGCACGATGGCCGCCAGCGAAACGCCGCTCCGCGATGTCCTGTTTTTCGCCTTCGACGAAATCAACTCTTCCGGTGGCGTCCTCGGCCGGCGCATCGAGCCCGTCGTGCTCGACGGCGGGTCAAACGTCGGCCTGTTTGCGGAAAAAGCGAAACGTCTCCTTGAGCGGGACAAGGTGGCCGCCGTTTTCGGGTGCTGGACCTCGGCGAGCCGGAAGGCCGTGGTGCCGATAGTCGAGGAACACAACGGCCTGCTATTTTACTCCGTGCAATACGAGGGCGAAGAGGAAAGCCGGAACGTCTGCTATGCCGGCGAGACGTTGAATCAGCAGGTGATTCCCGCCATCGACTACCTTCTGGGAAAGGGCTGCCGGCGCTTCTATTTGCTCGGTTCGGATTATGTCTACCCCCACACGACCAACCTGGTCGTCACGGAATATCTGCTCGGCAAGGGCATAGCGCCCGAGCAGATCGGCGGGGGAATCCGGCGGGACGAGACCGGCGGGATCCGTTCGGCTGGCCGCTATACGCCGCTGGGCCATGCGGATTACCAACGGATCGTCGGCGAGATCAAACGGTTCGCAGCCCAGGGCCAGGCTTGCGTCATCAACACGCTCAACGGCGACACCAACTCCGCCTTCTTCAAGGAATACGCCGCGGCGGGCCTCACCGCGACCAATTGCCCGGTCATGTCTTTTTCGATCGCGGAAAACGAACTCCGGCTCCTGCCGGCGCGAGTGCTTGCGGGCCAGTTTGGCTGTTGGGCATATTTCCAATCGCTCGGGGGGGCGAACGCACGATTCCTGGAAAACTACGGCAACTGGCGGCGGACAAGTTCCAGGGCGGACATCACGCAGGGACCTTGGGTCGTCGAATCGCCCATGGTCCTGAGTTATGACTCCGTGTACCTGTGGAAGGCATGTGTCGAAAAGGCCGGCTCGTTCGCGGTGGATCGCGTGCGCGAGGCCTGGCAGTCGGGCATTACCTTCGCGGGACCGGGCGGGCGGGTGACGACTCAGCGAAACATGCACCTCACGAAGACGGTTTTTATCGGCGAGACGCGCCCAGACGGCCAGTTTTCAATTCTTGCACAGTACCCGAATATCGCCGGCGATCCCTGGTTGAGGCCGAAGGCCGTCGCGAGCGCCCAGACAGATGAAAAATGATCGCGCGCAGGCGGACCCTGGCCCTCCAGATCCGGGCGAATGGACCGGAGGTTGCCTTTTCCCACTGAACCCGGTTCCCTCGACACCGCCTCCCGCCCAGGGATCACTCCTGCAATGAACCCCCCGTCGGCATTGCCGAACGCTTCCGACAGGCCGAGCGGCCGGACCGAGCGCTGGATCCAGTCGTGCTGCGCCCTTCTCATCATCGGGCTGGCCGTGGGCAATCTGGTCTGGTGGTGGACGATCGCGACGCGGCGATACCTGCCCGACCTGCTGGTGCCAGCGGCCCCGCTCACCTCGATATGCCTGCTTCTCCTCGGCCTGGCGGTGGGCATGCGGGAATGGTTTGGACAAACAGCGTGGGGCCGGCGAGCGGCCCTGGGCCTAAGCGGGCTGGTGGTGCTGGGGGCCGCGCAGGTGCTCGCCGCTGCCGCGCGCGGTACGCATCCGCGATGGGAGTCATGGCTGGGGCCGGTCGACATGACGGTGCACGGCGTCCAGTTCGCCCACATGGTGGTGTATTCGGCCGCGCTCCTCATGGTTTGTGTCTGCTGTTTTGCCGCCCTTTTTGTCCCGAATTTCGCCCGGTCGTGGGTCTCCAACCTTTCCGTGGCGGTCACGTCGGTCGGCACCGTGGTCGCGCTGTTCCTGACGCTGTCGTATGCGACCGGCAATCCGCTCGTAGCCGGCGGCGGCTCCGCGATCGTCACGCCCTCGACCGTCATCGGCATCCTGCTGTTCAATGTTGCGCTGTTCCTGAATTCAACGAGCGCACGATGGGTCCGGCTGAGGGTCTTCGGCGACATCGACGAGACCGCGCGCTTTTCCCGCGACGAGCGCTTCGTGATCCTGATGGTGGTCGTCGCCGGCGGGGTGTTGACGGTCGGCGGGGTGCTGCTCCTCACGCGGCAGGCCCGACAGCAGCGGGCGCAGGCCTTGGAGCAACTGGAAAGCCTCGCCGGGGTGAAAGTCCAGCAAGTCGCCGAATGGCGGCGCCAGCGGCTCGGCGATGCCCGCGCCATCCTGCAAACGCCGCTGCTGGCGGAAATGCTGCACACCATTGCGACGGGCCATGCCTCCGACGCGGCGCGAGAGGACCTCAGGGAGTGGTTTCAGCGGCTGGAACTCAGCTACGGTTATGCGGCGATCGTCCTGGTCGACGGCGCCCTGCAGCCGGCGTTGGCGGACCCCGTCGATACCCATATTTCCGAGGGCGCGCGGCGGTTTCCACTCTCCTATTTTCGCGACGAAGCCGACGTGGTTGAGCTGCCGCCGTACGTCGACACCGCCGGAGAGTTGCGCTGGGACCTGCTCGTGCCGTTGCGCCGGCGGGCGGACGCGATACCCTTTGGCGCGATCATCCTGCAGACCAATCCCGGCCGCTATCTCCTGCCGATCGTGCGCGCCTGGCCGATATCCAACCGGACCGGCCAGTCCATGCTGTGGTACCGCGACGACGATCGCCTCGTCTCGCTCGGCGGCTACCGGTCGCTCCCCGACACGGATCCGGCGGAACTTCGGCCACTGGGCATGACGCGCAACCTCGCGGACCTGGGCACACAATTCTTCCTCGCACGGGTGCTCCGGGGCGAGCGCACCGCCGGGGAGGATATCGACCATCGCGGCATGGTGGTGCTCGGCCTCGCACGGACCGTGCCCAATTCGTCATGGATCCTGTCGAGCCGGATCGACGCCAGCGAGGTTTACGCGCCCCTGCGGCGTTCAGCGCTGATCATGATCGGCAGCGTGCTCGGGCTCCTGGCCCTGACCGGGTTGGCGACCGGCGGGTTGTGGCGCCAGCGGCAGAAGAACCTCCTGGCGGCGCGGATGACGGCGGAACTGGCACAAAAACGCCTGGCGGCGCGACTCGGCACGGTGATGCAAAATGCGCACGACATCATCCTGGTGCTGGACGATCAGTTTCGCATCATTGAAGCCAACCAGCAGGCCGTCGACTCCTACGGTTGGAGCAAGGAGGAGATGCTGGCCATGGGCGCCCGTGACCTGCGGACGGTGGATTCCGTCCGGCAGTTTGAAGCGGCCGCCCGCGCGAGCTCGGCCGAGGGCACCACGTACGAAACCATCCATCGCCGCAAGGATGGTTCCACGTTGCCCGTGGAGGTGAGTTCACGGCGCGTCGAAGTCGACGGGCGGGTCCAATGGCTCGCGATCATCCGCGATATTTCGGAGCGCAAGCGCGCCGAGGCGGCCTTGCGCAAGAGCGAGGAACTCTACCGGCTCATTGCGGAGAATACCTCGGACATCATCTGGCTCGCCGACCTCCGGAGCCGGACCTACACCTATGTAAGCGCTTCGGTCCAGAACGCGCTGGGGTGGCGCCCGGACGAGGTTGTAGGCAAGCCGCTCGGCGGCTTTACCCAATCGGAAGACTTCTACAAGAAAGACCTGGAGGCCCGGATGGCGGCGTTCGACGCCGGCGACATGTCCCGCAGCGTGCACCTCTACCAATGGGAGTTGCGCCACAAAGACGGGAGCCTGCGACAAGCGGAGATTCAAACCACCATCCTCCGGGATCCGACCGGGCGCGCGGCGATCTTGCTCGGCGTCAGTCGCGACGTCACCGAGCGCAAACGCGCCGAGGCCGCATTGCGCGAAAGCGAGGAGCGCTACCGGCTGATCGCGGAAAACACCTCCGATGTCATCTGGCTGGTCGATTTGCAGACACGCGCCTACGTCTATGTGAGCCCATCGGTCGAACGTGCGCTCGGGTGGCGTTCCGAAGAAGTGGTTGGTCGCAACCTCGGGGATTTCAGAAGCGAGGGCTCGCAGCGCCTCCAGGCCGATATCGAAACGAGAATAGCCGCTTTCCGCGCCGGCGATGTGTCCAAGCGCCACAATCGCTACGATACGGAATTCGTGCGCAAGGACGGCAGCATGCTATCGGCTGAAGTCCTCTCGACCATCCTGACCGACGCGTCCGGACAAGCCACCTTGATGCTCGGTGTCACCCGGGACATCACCGAGCGAAAAAAGGCGCAGGAGGCGCTCGAACGGTTCAACCTCGAGCTGGAAGACAAGGTCGAAACGCGCACGGCGGAACTCGCCGCGCGCAACCGCGAGACCGAGGCGTTGATCCATTCCATCCCGGATACCGTGGTGGTGTGCGACGGCACCGGCGCGATCGTCGCCTCGCACTTTCCGCAGAAACGCAGCACGGCGTCACCCTTCGCCGAAATCGGGGACACCCATGAGTTGGAAGGCTATAATCCCATCGTCGAGGAAATCGCGCGGGAAATGCACACCTTTGCCTGGGCCAGCCGCCAGCCGGTGGTGATGGAATTCGATCGCACCGTCGGCGCCCGGGAGGTGTCGATCGAAGCCCGGGCCACGCCCGCCGGCGACGACCGCCTGCTCGTGCTGCTCCGGGACATCTCCACCCGCAAACGGCTCGAGCGCGGCGTGCTGGCGAACCTCGAGCGGGAAAAGCAGCTCTCCGGGCTGAAGTCGCAGTTCCTCTCCGTCGCATCGCACGAGTTCCGGACCCCGCTCGCGGCGGCGGTCGGCAGCATGGAGCTGCTGGAGCGGCATTGGACGCGCGTGACGGAGGCGAAGCGCGTGGAATTGCTCGCGCGCATCCGTGGTTCGCTCGAGCGATTGACGAGCATCATGAACGACGTCCTGAAGCTCAGCCGGGCCGATTCCGGGCGCATCAAGGTGCAGCGCATGCAAGTCGATCTCGTCCGGTTCGTGCGCGACATCATCCAGGAGGTCGAGACCGGCGACCGCCAGCAGCACCGGTTTGTTCTCGAGCATGCGGAGGGCGTGGGTGCACGGCCGATCGACACCAACCTCGTGCACCACATCGCGTCGAATCTCATCGGCAACGCCGTCCGCTATTCGCCGGCGGGCACGACGGTCAAGGTGACGCTGGAGGTCGCCGGGCAGGATTTCACGCTGTTGGTCGCGGACGAAGGCATCGGCATCCCCGAAGCCGAGCGCGAACACATCTTCGAACCCTTCGTGCGCGGCAGCAACGTGGGCAACATCGGCGGCACCGGTCTGGGCCTCAACATCGTCAAGCGTTACACCGAGATGATGGGTGGCCGCATCGAAGTGCTGCCCGTTGCGGCCGGCGCGACTTTCCGCGTCCGCATTCCCTTCACGCAACCCTCCTCCTGACATGAACACCAACACCAGCGTTCGCATCCTGGTCGTCGAGGACGACGAAGCCATCCGCGCCACGATGCTCGATATCCTCGAACTGAACGGCTACGCCACCATGCACGCCGACAACGGCCTCGACGGGCTCGCCCTGGCGCGACGCCACCATCCCGATGTCGTGATGACCGACGTGAAGATGCCGGGCATGACGGGCTTCGAGTTGGTGAAGGCCCTGCACAACGACGAGCAGACGCGCGCCATCCCGGTGATCATCGTTTCCGCCTCCGTCGAGCCGGAACAGATGCGCATGGGGATGGATCTCGGCGCCGAGGATTTCATCGTCAAGCCGTTCACCGAGGCCCAGGTGACCCGCTCGATCGAGGCGCGGCTCGAGAAGAAGGCGCTGCTCGACGAGCTGGACGCCTTTGCCCACACGGTCGCGCACGACCTGAAGAATCCCATTGCCGTGCTCATGGGCCGCGCCGGCCTGCTGAAGATGATGTGGAAAAAGGCGGACGAGGAAACCATGCTCAAGAGCATCGACGCCCTGGAATCGAGCGCGGTGCGCCTCAACACCATCGTGGACGAGTTGTTGTTGCTGGCGGGCGTCCGCCGGCAGGCGGTGCACCCGCAGGTCATCGACATGGAGGCCATCGTCAACGAGGCGCTCAGCCGCGTGGAGAATCTCGTGCAGCAGGCGAAGGCGCAGATCGAGCGTCCGCGGCAGTGGCCCGCGGTGCTGGCCCACGGCCCATGGGTCGCCGAAGTCTGGGCCAACTACCTGAGCAACGCGCTCAAGTACGGCGGCACTCCGCCGCAGCTCCAACTCGGCGCGGAGGCCGTGCCCGCGCGCGGTTGCGTCCGCTTCTGGGTGCAGGACAATGGCCCGGGCCTCACGCCGGAACAGCAGGGACAGCTGTTCCAGCAATTCTCCCGCGTGACCCAAACCCGCGTCAAGGGCCACGGCCTAGGGCTCTCCATCGTGCTGCGCATAACCGAGAAACTCGGCGGCACGGCCGGCGTCGAAAGCCAGCCCGGCGCGGGCAGCCGCTTCTGGTTCGAATTGCCCGCCGCCCCAGCCGGCGCCGCCCCGTAGCCGCCTACTGCGATGAAGATCCTGGTGATCGACGACCAGCTCGACGTCCGTGAGTTGTTGCGGGACATCCTCGTGTCGCAAGGCCACGAAGTGCTCCTGGCGGCGGACGGCGAGGAGGGCGTGAAGCGGGCGGCGGAACAGCCGGAGTTCGTCATTTGCGATATTGATATGCCGAAACTGGACGGCCACGGAGTGCTGGCGGCCATCCGGGGGATGCCAGAGCTGGCCGAGGTACCCCTCGTCTTTCTTACGGCGCGGTCGGACCGGCGGGACCAACGTGAGGCCATGACCTTGGGAGCGGATGACTTCATCAGCAAGCCGTTCACGGCCGCGGAAATCCTGGACGCTGTCGCCGCGCGCACGAAACACCAGCACACCTTGCGGGAACGCATTCAGGACCTGGCCCGACGCCACCGGCAGGAAATCAATGCCCAATGGTCGCACGAATTGCTGACGCCACTGAATGCGGTGCTGGGCATGCTGGCGTTGATCGAGAGCGAGGCGGACACGATCAAGCCGGCGGAACTCAAGGAACTGCTTGCTGTGCTGCGCGAAGGGGCCGAGCGCCAGGAGCGATTGGCCCGGAAACTCATCTGTTATTTCCAACTGGAACAACTGCTTCATGCGCCGCCGTCCGAATCACCGCGACCGTGCGCCGTGAACACGGTCGGTGAACAAGCGGCCCGGCAGGCAGCGCACGAGGCAAAAAGGGCGGGCGATCTTTCGGTGTCGTTTGAACCCGGCGAGGTGAAGGTGCCGGACGAATTGCTCCGGGCGGCGGTCGGGGAGGTGGTGGCAAACGCATTTGGATTTTCGAAGGCGGGAGACCCGGTCCGGGTGACCGGGCTGGCCCGAGTTGGCCGATACCGGATTGAGGTGCTGGATCACGGACCCGGCATGACCGCGGAACAGAGTTCCAGGGTGGGAGCCTTTACGCAGTTCGACCGCCGGATTCGGGAACAGCAAGGCTTGGGCTTGGGGCTGGCGATTGCCCGTTCCCTGGCCCGGTTGGCCGGGGGAAGCTTGCTCTTCGGTTCCGGGGCCGAGGGGTGCGGACTGCTCGTGACTTTCGACCTGCCTCTGGCGGTCGCACACGAGTAAGTTGACGTTGGGTGGCGACCCCGATGGGGCAGCCTGTTGCCTGATGCACCGCCGGCGGCAGCTTACGGGAAATTCTGGAGATTCGGCGATCCCGCCCTACAATTTGTTCGGCCCTATCGCGCCAGACAGCGCGGCTGGCCCTTCGAAGCTTTAGCGAAGTAGGGCTTCGGCGTCCTTGAGGAGGGCGCGGCTGATGACGATGCGCTGGACCTCGGAGGAGCCTTCGCCGATCTCACCCAGGCGGGCGTCGCGCCAGAGGCGCTCGATCGGGATGTCCCGGGTGTAACCATACCCGCCGTGGATCTGGAGCATGCGGTCGCAGATGCGGGTGGCGGCCTCGGTGGCGAAAAGCTTGGCCACGGACGACTCGACAGTGTGACGCTCGCCGCGGCTGGCGCGAATCGCGGCCTGCAGCACCAGCGCCTCGGCGGCGCGGAGTTCCACCTCGCAATCGGCGAGCATGAACTGCAGTGCCTGGAAATCCGCCAGGCGGCGGCCGAACTGGCGGCGTTGGCAGGCGTGCTGCAAGCCGGCGTCGAGCGCCGCGCGCGCGAGCCCGAGCGAGACTGCGGCCACGCCAATGCGGCCCTTGTCGAGACAGGCGAGGGCCGTGGCCTGGCCGGTGCCCCGCGGGCCGACGAGTTCCGCCGGCGTACGCTCGAGTCGAAACTCGGCCGTGTCGGACGCACGCATGCCGCAGGTCGGCACCTTGCGCACCGGCACGATGTCCTGCTGGCGCACGAGGAAAGCGCTGATTTCCTTCCGGCCGTCTTCGTTCCGGCCCGAGACGGCCATGATGACCAGGACGTCGGCCTGCCGCCCGAGCGTGATGTACCGCTTGGTGCCCGTGAGCTCCCAGCGTCCAGGCGCGGTTTCGGCGGCGACGGTCTGGAGGCCGCTGCTGTCGCTGCCGGCCTCCGGTTCGGTCAAGGCCCACGCGGCCAGCCACGTGCCGTCGGCGAGCTGGGGAAAGTGCTTCTGCAACTGCGCCGGGCTGGCGGCGGCGCGAAGATGGCCGGTGCCGAGCGCGTTGTGCGCGGCGACGTCGAGGGCGAAGGCCGCCTGATGACGCGCCAGCTCGCGCACCGCCAGCGCCGAGGTCACGAAGCCGAGTTCCTTGCCGCCCAGTGCGCGCGGCGTGGTCATGCCGAGCAATCCGATGGCGCCCGCCCGGGTGAACGCTTCGCGCGGGATTTCCTCGTTTTCCTCCCACGCCGCCGCATGCGGCGCGAGCTCCCGCCGGGCGAATTCCTCGACTTCGTGGAGGAACGCGTGGTCGTCGTCACCGAGATGCTCCGCCCACAGGGCGGGAAGGCTGGCATGGGCCGGCGAGAGAGTTGAGGCTAGGGACATGGAGGGGATTCGCCGCGAGGCGCCGAGTTGGGGTTGCGACGTAACAAAGCCTTCCGCGGCGGGAAAACCAGCCCGCGGCGTCGACCGGGGCCCGGAATACGCTTTTAGGATGAGGTTTGGCGGCTGATGCGATTTGCGCGGATGACGGTTTTCCGCGACCTTGGGCTGAACCCCAACCACGCCGCTCCCCCCGTGCCGTCGCCCACTACGCTCGCCGACCACGCCGTCGTCCTCGCCCGCGAGGAGGCCGCGCTCCGCGAAGGCGGCGGGCCCGACGGCCTCGCGCGCCAGCACAAGCTCGGCCGCCTGTTTGTCCGCGAGCGCCTCGAGTTGCTCGCCGACGACCGCGCCAAGGGTTTTCTCGAGCTCGGCCTGTGGGCGGCGCACGACATGTACCGGGAGTGGGGCAAATTCCCCGGCGCCGGCGTGGTGACCGGCATCGCCAACATCGCCGGCCGGCCGTGCATGATCGTCGCGAACGACGCCACCGTGAAGGCCGGCGCGTTCGTCCCGATGTCCTGCAAGAAGGTGCTCCGCGCGCAGCGCATCGCCTTCGAGTGCAACCTGCCCGTCATCTATCTCGTCGACTCGGCCGGTGTCTTCCTGCCCATGCAGGACGAGATCTTTCCGGACGAGGACGACTTCGGGCGCATCTTCCGGCACAACTCGGTGCTCTCCGCCGCGGGCATTCCCCAATTCGCCGCCATCATGGGCAACTGTGTCGCCGGCGGCGCCTACCTCCCGGTCCTGTGCGACAAGATCCTCATGACCGACGGCAGCGG
>DASZXO010000034.1:0-1787 GCA_035545835.1 Lacunisphaera sp. | reverse complement strand
CCGGCGAGAAGGTCGGGCTGGTCGGCCGCTCGGGCGCGGGCAAGTCGACGATCGCCAACCTGCTGCTCCGCTTCTACGACATCGAGGGTGGCCGCATCCTCATCGACGGTCAGGATATCGCGCAGGTGTCGCAGGATTCGCTGCGCTCGCAGATCGGCCTCATCACGCAGGACACCTCGCTGCTCCACCGCTCGATCCGCGACAACATCCTCTATGGCAAGCCGGAAGCCGGCGACGACGCGATGATCGAGGCGGCGCGGCAGGCGCACGCGGAAGGTTTCGTGCCGGGCCTGTCGGACCACTGGGGCCGGCGCGGTTTCGATGCGCACGTCGGCGAGCGCGGGGCGAAGCTGTCCGGCGGTCAGCGCCAGCGCGTGGCCATCGCCCGGGTCCTGCTCAAGGACGCGCCGATCCTGGTGCTGGACGAGGCGACGTCCGCGCTCGATTCCGAGGTCGAAGCGGCTATCCAGGAAAGCTTCTACCGCCTCATGGTCGGAAAGACGGTCATCGCCATCGCCCACCGCCTCTCCACCATCGCCGCGATGGACCGGCTGGTGGTGCTGGACCACGGGCAGATCGTGGAAATGGGCAAGCACGCCGACCTCGTGCGCCAGGGCGGCCTCTACGCGTCGTTGTGGTCGCGGCAGTCGGGCGGCTTCCTTGACCCCGCGCCGGAACGGGCCGAGGCGGTAGCCGCGTCGACCTACATGGAGACGGCGGCGGAATAAAACCGAAGCGAGCAGGATGAGGCACCATCCCTCCCCCTTGCGGGGAGGGGGACCGCCGAAGGCGGTGGGTGGGGGTCGCACCGCCCGCCCCTGCAAACCCTTCTATCCCGCCAAACCCGCGACAATGTGCGCATAGGGCCCGGCTACTCTGGACAAGTCCTAAGGCGGCTGGCTAAACCTTTCGCGACCTTCCGGGCCGTTTCGGCCTATGGATTCGCGGCTTAGGAGCTGACTTGGCGACCGAAACCACCATGGGCGCGGCCCCGCATGGCGACCAGCCCGAGCCGTCCCGTCGCGACTTTCTCTACATCGCCACCGGTGCGGTAGGCGTGGTTGGCGCGGCGCTCGTTGCCTGGCCGCTGGTTGACCAGATGAACCCCGATAAAGCCGCGCTCGCGCTGGCGACCATCGAGGTAGACATTGCCGCCATCGGCGAGGGTCAGTCGGTCACCGTGAAGTGGCGTGGCAAGCCGGTATTCATCCGCAACCGTACGGCCAAGGAGATCGCCGACGCCAAGGCCGTCGCGCTCGGCGACCTCAAGGATCCGGTGGCGCGCAACGACAACCTCCCGGCGGGCGCGCAGGCGACCGACGAAAACCGCGCGACGCCCGGCAAGGAAAACTGGCTGATCATGCTGGGCGTGTGCACGCACCTCGGCTGCGTGCCGCTCGGCCAGCAGGGCCTCTACGGCGGCTGGTTCTGCCCGTGCCACGGCTCGCAGTACGACACCGCGGGCCGTATCCGTCAGGGGCCGGCGCCGGAAAATCTGCAGGTGCCGAAGTACAACTTCACTACCGACACCACGATCCTGATCGGCTGAGACGGGCGGGCGACACCTTATGGCGGGACACTCCACCTACGAACCCAAGAGCGGTATCGCGAAGTGGTTCGAATCGCGGCTGCCGATCCTCGGGCTCGTGCATTCTTCCTTCATCGTCTACCCGACGCCGAAGAACCTGAACTACTGGTGGAACTTCGGCGCCATCCTCGTCTTCATGCTCGCGGCGCAGATCGCCACCGGCATCGTGCTGGCGATGAACTACACGCCGCAGGTCGAT
>DASZXO010000033.1:0-65251 GCA_035545835.1 Lacunisphaera sp. | reverse complement strand
GGAGGCCCGGCGGCTCGCGATCCGCAACGTCGAGATGCTCCGCGAAGTCGTTAGTGCGCAATCGCCCCTAATCGGGATCGAGCCTTCCGCGATCCTGTCCTTCCGCGACGAGTACCCGGATCTCATGCCGGATCACCTGGTGGCCGCCGCCCGCGAGCTGGCGAAGCATGCGCTGCTCATCGATGAGTTCATCGCCCGCGAGGCCGATGCGGGCCGGATCAAGCGCGAGGCCTTCACCGCCCGGCCCGCGACGATCAAGCTGCACGGTCACTGCCACCAGAAGGCGCTGTCGTCGCTCCAGCCCACCGTGCGCATGCTCGGGCTGCCGGCCAACTACCGGGTCTCGGTCATCCCCTCGGGCTGCTGCGGCATGGCCGGCTCGTTTGGCTATGAAGAGGAGCACTTCGAGCTCTCCCAGCAGATCGGCGAACTCGTCCTCTTCCCCGCGGTGCGCGCCGCCCCGGCCGACACGATCATCGCCGCCCCGGGCACGAGCTGCCGGCACCAGATCCACGATGGCACCGGCCGCACCGCCCTGCACCCGGTCGAAATCCTGCACGCGGCGCTGGCATGACCCCGGCATGACTTTCTTCCTATATCGCCAGGCCGCCCCGGCGTGCTAGTTTGCCCGGGCATGAAGATCCTGCCGCGCGACGAGGGACCCTACTATGGCGCGTTCGCGTTCGCGAGCGTCACGCTGACCTGTTACGCGGGGTACTGGTTCACCACCCAATTCTACCGGCCGGCGTGGATGGTGGGGCTGGCCTTCGCCCTTGGCGCGGTGCATGTGGCCTGCGGCATCCTGGATTTCATGCCCACGGACCGGGACCCGCGTTACCGCGCGGCCTATTTCCTCGGACAATGCGCCCTGCTCACCGCCATGCTTTGGACGAGCCCGATCCGCGGTTTTTTCGGGATCATCGTCCTGCCGACCGCGAGCCAGGCCGTCTTCGTCCTCCGGCGCCGGAACGCCCTGCTGGTCACCGCCTATCTTTACGCGCTCAACATCTCGCTCTGGGCCATTCCCCACGGCTGGCGGGCCGGCATGGAGGCGTTTCTCGACTATGCGGCGGCGTACGCCTTTACCGTCGCCTTTACGCTCATCACGCGGCGGGCGTTGGACTACCAGCGGCGCGAGGAACGACTCCGCCGCGAACTCGAGGCGGCCAATGCGCAGCTCCGCGAGCACGCCGCCCAGTCCGCCGACCTCGCCACGACGCGCGAGCGCAACCGCCTGGCGCGCGAGATCCACGACGGCCTCGGCCACTATCTCACCGTGGTGAAGACCCAGCTCGACGCGGCCGCGGCCCTCCTTCCGGCGGACCCGGGGCGGGCGCGCGATTCGGTGACCAAGGCGGCCCAGCTCGCCGGCGAGGCGCTCGACGACGTCCGCCGCTCCGTCGGCTCGTTACGGACCGACGCGGCGCGGCCGCCGCTGCCCGAGGCGCTCCGGCAGCTCACCCAGGAAACCGGCCTGCCGGTCGCCGTCCGCCTCGAGGGCGCGGCGCGGCCGCTGCCACCCGGCATCGAGCATGCGTTGTTCCGCTCGGCACAGGAGGGCCTGACGAATGTCCGCAAACACGCCGCCGCGACCTCGGCCGAACTCGCGCTCGATTTCCGCCAGCCCGACCGCGTGCGGCTGTCCGTCACTGACGACGGCCGCGGCGCCACCGGCTCCGGGTCGACCGGCTTCGGCCTGCGCGGTGTGCGCGAACGCATCGAGGTGCTCGGCGGGCACGTCGAATCCGGCGGCCGGCCCGGCGGCGGCTTCGCCCTGACGATCGAGGTGCCGGCGTGAGCAACATGCCTTGTTGTAGGGCGGGGTCGCTGACCCCGCCGCGGTTGAGGCGGGATCAGCCGCCAAGGCTTGCGCACTTGGCGCGATCCCGCCCTGCAGTTTTGTCATGAAACGCCTCCGCCTCATGCTGGTCGACGACCAGTCCCTCTTCCGCGAGGCGCTCCGCACGCTGCTCGCGCTCCAGCCGGATTTCGCGATCGTGGCCGAGGCCGCCGACGGCGAACGGGCCGTCGCGCTCGCCCGCGCGCACCAGCCCGATGTCATCCTCATGGACCTGCGCATGCCGGTGATGGACGGCGTCGAGGCCACGCGCCGCGTGCTGGCGGCGGTGCCCGCGACGCGGGTCGTGGTGCTCACGACATTTGAGGAGGACGAGGAGATCTTCGAGGCCCTGCGCGCCGGCGCCGTCGGTTACCTGTTGAAGGCCTGCTCCTCCGAGAAACTCTGCGAGGCGGTGCGCGCCGCGGCCAAGGGCACGTCCGTGCTCGAGCCGTCGGTCGCCGCGAAGATGATGGCCGAGCTCAACCGGCTGAGCGCCCGCGAGGGCCGCAAGGTCGCGCTGACGCCGGCCGACCCGCTTTCGGACCGCGAGCTGGGCGTGCTGAAGCTCCTCGCCGAGGGTTGCAGCAACAAGGAGATCGGCGCGCGGCTCAACATCACCGAGGGGACGGTGAAGAACCACATGACGAACGTCCTCGGCAAACTCGGCGCGCTCGACCGCACCCAGGCCGCGCTCAAGGCCCGCGAACTCGGCCTGGTCTAGGCCCGGAACCTGCGGTTGAAGGCGGAACCTGCACTCCGTGCAGTTCAGCCCGCCCGGAGTGCGGGTTCCACCCCAGGTCCGCCGCCGGTGAGCGCATCGGACGGCGGCCGGCGATTCGCGCTGGCGGGCGCGGCGGCGGCACCTATGTTGGCGCCCACATCCCCATGACCATCGATTACTCCGCCCGCCGCGACCGCATCGCGCGCGCCCTCGGCCTGACGAACGAGATCCTCGTGGTCGGCGCCGGCGTCGCGCTGCCGAAGCCCGAAATCAGCGACGCGATGCTGCCTTACATCGCGCACCAGGAATACTATTACCTCACCGGCATCGCCGACGCCCCCGGCGCCGTGATCGCCTACGACCCGAAGGCCGGCCCGGGCCTCCGAAGCCCCGGCGACGGAGGCTGGACGTCCTTCGTGCCCGAGGTCACCGAGGCCGAGCGCGTCTGGGAAGGCCGCGCGCAGCAGCCGGGCGAACTTCTCGCCGCGCTCCCGGGCTGGCTGGCGGCGCGCGCGGGCCGGCCGGTGGTGGCGCTCGGCGCGCCCGTGCCCGGCGTGACGCCGGACGAAACCCGCACCGCCGCGGTGCGCGAGGCCTACAAGCACGCCCGGCGGCCGAAGGAACCGGGCGAACTGGCGTTGATGCGCGCCTGTGCCGCGGCGACCGCCGCCGGCTATGCCGCCGTGCAACCGTTCCTCCGGCCCGGTGTCACCGAGCGCCGGATGCAAATCGAGCTCGAGGCCGAATACTTTCGCCACGGCGCACAGACGACCGGCTACGATACCATCGTCGGCACGGGACCCAACGCCGCCATCTTCCACGGATCGCCGTCCGCGCGCGTCGTGCAGGAAGGCGAGTTCATCCTCATCGACTCCGGCGCGCAGCTCGACCGGTACGTCATCGATGTCACGCGGACCTACGTGGCCGGCCAGCCGGGCGCGTTCCAGCGCGACCTGTACCAGGTGGTGCTCGCGGCGCAGGTCCGCACGATCGACCGCTGCCGCCCCGGTGCCGAGTGGAAGGACCTGCATTTCCAGGCCGCGACCGAGATGATCGGCGGGCTCGTCGCGATGGGCGTGATGCGCGGCCGGCCGGAGTCGCTGGTCGAGCAGGAAGCGCACATGCTTTTCTTCCCGCACGGCCTCGGCCACATGCTCGGCCTCGGCGTGCGCGATGCCGGCGGGCTGGAGCCCGGCCGCACGAAGGATCCCCGCCCCTGCCTGCGGAACCTGCGCATGGACCTCATCCTCCGGCCCGGCTACATCGTGACGGTCGAGCCGGGGCTGTATTTCATCCCGGCGCTGTTGAACGATCCCGCGCGGCGCGAGAAATACCGCGACTGCGTGAACTGGGAGCTGGCGGAGAAGCACCTCGGCCTCGGCGGCGTGCGCATCGAGGACAACGTCCATGTCACCGCCGGCGCGCCCGAGAACCTGACCGCCGCGATCCCGAAGGAACTCAAGTAGGGTTCGACCGGTCGGCAAACAGCCGCGGGAAAAACACCGCGACAAAGAGGCCGAGGACCAGCAGCGTCACGATCACGATGACGACGCCGGCGGCGAGGAGCGGCCAGCCCGCGAACGCAAGGAGCAGGCCGCCAAAGCGCTTCGACTCCTCGGCATAACGGGCCCGCAGGTTGTTCCCTTCCCGGTCGACGTAGACGGCGACGTCATCGAGGAGATCCATGTAGCGATCATAGGTCGGGCGCAGCATCGCGATGTTGAACTGGCTGGCCTCGGAAAGCTTGTCGGCCCTCACCAGCGCGAGAAACTCGTCAACGCGATTGTCGTATTCCCGGCCCGCATTGCGGAGGTTCGCATAGTGGGGCGAATTTTTCAGGAGCTCCATGCCGCCGATGCGCTCGCCGTGCGCCCTCGCGGCATCGCTGCCCTCCGACAGCTGTGTCACCAACGCGGCCCATTCGGGCTCGTTGCGCGGATCCGACACGCGTCGCGCCAGGCGCTGCACGGTGCTCAACTCCCGGGTCAGCGTGCGCAGGTGGTTCAGGACCGGCACGCTGCGGTCGTAGAGGGCGGCGTAGCGGCGATCCATCGAGCGCAGGAACCAGAGGCTGCCCAACCCGACCATCAGGTTGGAAACCAACAGGGCGACGATCAGGAAGAAGCGGAGGCGACCAAATTGCATCGAGTCGGAACGACCCGGCTATGCCTACGCGCCCGCCCGCCCCGGGGAAAGGATTATTTGCGCCCACCCGGGGCCTGGAACCACCCGCGCAACCCGGCGATCACGATGGCGAGCGTCGCGAGCGAACTGGCGGGCATGAGCACAGCGGCCAGCAGCGGGTTCATCCGGCCGGCCGCCGCGAGCCCGACTGCCAGGCAGTTGTAGGCCACCGAAAAGGCGAGCAGCCAGGCCTGCGTCCGCCGGCGGGCCGCATTCACCTCGAAGAGCCGTCGGATGCCCGCGAGCCCGTGGCCGAGGTAATAGAAGTCGGCCTTGCCCGCGAGCACCCCGCGGTGGATGACCGGCGTGCCGCGCACGAGCGCCGCGTCGAAGGCGAGGCTGTCGTTGGCCCCGTCGCCGAGCATCAGCGTGTCGCGCCGGTCGAGCTGCCGCACCCAGGCGGATTTGCCGTCGGGCGTCACTTCGCCCAGGCCGAATTCCGGCGGGAGCCCGAGGGCCGCGGTTATCTTCTCGACCTTGTCGCGGCGGTCGCCGCTGAGGATGTAGACGCCGAGGCCGCGCGCCCGCAGGGCCGCGATCTCCTCGCGCGCATCGGCGCGAACCGCGTCGTGAAACAGCAGCCGGGCCACGACCACGCCGTTGTGGGCGAATTCGGTGTCGTGATCCTCGGAGAGAAAGGCCGGCACGCTGGCGCCGCGCCAGCCCGGGCGGCCGAGCGACCAGCGGCCGGACTCGGCATCGAGCGCAATGCCGAAGCCGGGCTCCTCGGCCAGCGCGCCCGGCAGGCCGTCGCCGGCGAAGCCGCCCGCCAGCAGGTTTTCGTAGAGGCTCTGGCCGATCGGGTGCGGGTTGTCCCGCACGAGCGTGAAAAGCGCGGCCCGCGCCTCGGGCGGGAGCACCGCCACGGCGGCGGGATTGGCCAGCACCGGCGTCTCGAAGGTCAGCGTGCCGGTCTTGTCGAAGATGACCTTGCGGATGTCGCCCAGCCGGCCCCAGACATCGCTTTCGCGCACGAACACGCCAAACCGCCGCAGCGCGACCGTCGCCATCTCGTCGGCCAGCGGGAACGCCAGGCCGATGGCGCAGGGGCAGGACACGACCAGCACGGCGGTCACGGCGGACCAGGTCGCGGCCGCGTCGTGTGAGCGGAGCCACCAGGCGAGGCCGGTGGCGAGCGCGATCGCGAAGATCGCGTAGAGGTAACCGGCGATGATCCGCTCGAGAAAACGGTGGCGGTGGCCCTCGCGCTCACCCGGGCGCAGCAGCTGCGCCAGCAGCGAGCCGTTCCACCCCTGCACCGCGCGCAACCGGATCTCGCCCCGGCCGAGGTTGATCGCGCCGCCCGGCACCCGGGCCCCGGCGCGGCAGGCGCGCGGATCGGACTCGCCCGTGATCCAGGCCGTGCCGACCGTCGCGGCCGCGGATTCGAGCTGCGCCTCGACCGGCACGACCTGGCCGGAGCGGACGACGAAGACCTCGCCGGCCTGGAGCAGCTCCACGGGCCGGTCGGCAATGGCATCGCCCTCGACGACGCCAACCTTTTGCGGGCGGGCCGAGGCGCTCAGCAAGCGGCGGCGGTTGCGCTCCACCGCGGCTACCTGGGCCCAGCGGCCGACGAGCATCAGCAGGATGAACGAGGCGACAAAGTCGAAGTACACGAAGCCGCCGCGGCCGGACAGCCAGCCGTAGAGCGAGCCGCCGTAGGCGCCGACGATGCCGACGGCGATCGGCAGGTCGATGTGCATGACGCCGTCGCGCAGTGCGCGCACGGCGCGGCCGAGGAAGAAGCTCCCGCCCGTCAGCAGGCTCAGCGTGGCGAACACCAGCGCCAGCGTGCTGAACAGGTGCGCGTAGGCGAAATCCTCCGCCATGCCGAAATACACCGGCAGCGTGAACAGCATCACGTTCATCGCGAAGGCCGTGCACAGGCCGATGCGCCGCACCAGCCGCCGGCTCTCGGGTACGGGCGGCTCCCCGCCCGGCGGGCCGAGGAGGTAGTTGAACGACTGCAGCGTCCGCGCGAAGCCGGGCGCGTCGAAGCGGCCGCGCTCCCAGCGGATCCGCACGCGCCCGAGCGGGGCATCGGTCTCGATCGCGAGCGCCCCGGGTTGCTGGAGGCAGATCTTCTCGATGAGCCAGACGCAGCCGGCGCACGAGATGCCCTGCACCTCGAGCGTCAGTTCCGGCGTGCCCGGCGCCTTTTCCGCCGCGGCCTGGAGTTCGCGCAGCCAGGCGTAGTCGCGCGGCTGGAACACGGACGGGTCCACCGGCGGCAGCACGGCGTCCTTGATCCGGTAGTAGCCCTCGAGCCCGTGCTCGTGCACGAGCCGGAACACATAGGCGCAGCCGGCGCAGCAGAAGCCCGAGGCGCGCATGGCCGCGGTCGTCAGCGGCACGCCGCAGTGGCGGCAACGGTGAACGGGGGCGGGCTCACCGGGGCACAGTCCACGCACTTGTCCCGGCTGGCTCTCACCCCCGTTCACCAAGTCGAACGGGGCCGGTGCGCTCATGGCACCGGTCTCCGCGGGGAAAATCCAAGGTGAACGGGAGCGGAGCCCCTGGCGCACAGTCCACGCACTTGCGCCTTGTGACCCCGACCCCCGCCCACCCAAGGAACCGGGCGCGCCGCGGCGGGCGGCTGCGACCGGGCCAAAGGGAATGGCGAACAGCGATGGACGCAGCCGGGCACAGTCCACGCACTTGCCCGGGTTGTCGTCCTCTCAACATTCGCCAAATCCGCCGGCCGGGCGCCGTGGGGCGGGCCCGGCCGGTGAAAGGAAAATGGCGAACAGTTCCGGAGCCGGCGGCGCACAGTCCACGCACTTGTACCGCCCGCACTCCTTGCACCGTTCGCCAAATTTTCCGGCCGCGGCCCGTGCGTCGGGCCCGACCGGGGAAAGGGGAATGGCGAACAGCGATCCACACAGCCGGGCACAGTCCACGCACTTGTCCGGTCCATTATGATCTCACCGTTCGCCAAGTCCGCCGACCGGGCCCCGCGAAGCGGGTCCGGCCGGTTGAAAAGGAATGGCGAACAGCACCGGGCGCGGCGGCGCGCAGTCCACGCACTCGCGCCGTCAGCACTCCTGACACCGTTCGCCAAATTCCCCGGCGCCGGTCCGGAAACCGTCCGCCGCCGGGAGGAAAGGATTGGTGAACACAAGCCGGCCCCGGGACGCGCAGTCCACGCACTCGCGTCGACATGGGCCGTACCTGCATTCACCAAAATGTCTGTGCCGCGCGCGCTCATGTCAGTGGCACACAAAGTTCTCCGGCCCGGGCCCGCCGAGGCCGAACGTGCCGCGCAGCCGCCACGAGAGGACGAGCGCCGCGGCGACCGCGAGCGCGGTCTGGGCCCGCGCGAGCCACCCCGGCCCGAGCCGCAGCCGCAGCCAGTGGTAGTTGACCTGCGCGAACCACAGCAGCGGCACCGTGCCAAGGCCGAAGGCGAGCAGGGTCTCGGCGCCGCGGGCGGCCGTGCCCGACAGGAGCGCGAGGCTGATGAGAAAATAGAGCGGGCCGCACGGCAGCAGCGGCGTCGCAAGGCCGAGCGTCGCGGCCGCTTCCAGGCGCGAGCGATTCCGCAGCCGCCACGCCAGCCAGTGGTAGGCGCGGCCGAGCACCGGAATCTTCGGCAGCCGGCGATCGAAGCGCACGGCCACGGCGACAAAGAAGAGCACCAGCAGCCACGGCAGGTAGCGGAGCCAGGTTTCGTTCATCCACGACAGCGGCAGCCGGCCGAGCCCGCCGGCCAGGGCGCCGAGGGCGGCGTAGCCCGTGAGGCGCGAAAGGTGGTAGACGGTGCCGGCCGTGTGCGCGTCGGCGCGCTCGCCCGGCGCGGGCAGGACGGCGCAGGCCAGCGGGCCGCACATGCCGGCACAATGCAGGCTGGTGACAAGCCCGGCGACGAACGCCGTGCCCGGTCCGGTGATGCCCGCGAGGTCCATCATGGCCTGGTTCCTCCCTGCGTCCCGGCCAGCGGCACGGATTGCACCTGCGCCCGGTGGGCCACGGTGAACAGGACGGTCCATCCGGCGGCCAGCAGGAGAAAGCCCGCCGCCACCCACAACCAGAGCACCCGGGCGCCACCCGGTGGGAGCGCGCCGGCGCGCGATTCTGGCGAACTCGCGACCAAGGTCGCTCCCACGGAGGAGTTGCCGGGGCGATCAGTCATGGTCGCGCTCATGGTTTCCCTCCCGCGGTCGCGCCGGTCCGCACGACGCCCTTTTCCCGGTCCTCCTGCTCGAGCAGCCGCGCCTCGGGGCCGAGGAATTCCACGTCGCGGCCGGCGTCAAAGTTGCCGGAGGCGTCGCGCACGCGCACGCGGAACCGGAACGGCCCGGGATAGTGCGCCCGGCTGGCGGTCAGCACGAGCGGGTGCATCTGCTCGCCCATCGGCTCGACCGTGATCGGGGCGTCGAGCCCCGCGACCGAGACGCCCGCGGCCAGCCGCTCCACCGCGACGGTGAACTTCTCCGCGGCGTTGCGCTTGTTGAGGACGCGCACCATGAACTGGTCCCGCACCGTGTCGCGGTCGACGAAGTAGGCCGCGCCGCCCATGCGCACGACGCTGAAGCTGGCCGGCTTGACGGTGGAAAACGCGAACATCGCCACGGCCGCGCCGACGGCGAGGAGGATGCCGTACACGACGGTGCGCGGCCGGACCCAGCGCGTGACCCCGCCGCCGAAGGCCGCGAGCGAATCGTAGCGGATCAACCCGGTGGGCCGCTTCACGCGGGTCATCACCTCGTCGCAGGCGTCGATGCAGGCGGCGCAGCCGATGCACTCGAGCTGCAGCCCGAGGCGGATGTCGATGCCCGTCGGGCAGACCTGGACGCAGCGGTTGCAGGCGATGCAGTCGCCCTGGCGTTGTGGGGCGGGGTCTCCGAACCCCGCCGCGAGCGAGGCGGCAGGCGGAGCTGCCGCCCGGCCTTGATCGGCGCCCCGCTGCAGCTTGCCGCGCGGCTCGCCGCGTGTCGCATCGTAGCCGATGACCAGCGAGTGGTCGTCGGTCAGGGCCGACTGCAGGCGGCCGTACGGGCAGATGACGATGCAGAGCTGCTCGCGGAACCAGGCGAAGTTGAAATACAGGACGCCGGCCGCGGAGAAGACGAAGAGGAAGGCCGTCCAGTGTTCCACCGGCGCGTCGTGCATGAAGCCCCACAGCTCCGGGATCGACACGAAGTACGCGAGGAACAGGTGGGTGATGGCCAGCGACACGAGGGCGAACAGCAGGTGCTTCAGGCCGCGGCGGAGGACCTTGCGGCGGTGCCAGGGCGCGGCATCGAGCGCGCGCCGGTCATGCGCATCGCCCTCGAGCCAGCGCTCGATCCCGCGGTAGACGTGCTCGAGAAAGACGGTCTGCGGGCAGGCCCAGCCGCACCAGATCCGGCCGAAGAGCGCGGTGACGAAGAACAGCGAGAAGCCGAGCCCGGTGACGAGGAAGAACAGGAGCCACATGTCCTGGGCGGCCATGGTCCAGCCGAGGAGATGGAAACGGCGGTGGGCGACGTCGAGGAACACGGCCGGGTAGCCGTTGACCGGCACCCACGGCAGCACGAGGTAGAGGAGGATCAGCGCCCACGCGCTGAGCCGGCGGGCGACGGTGAAGCGGCCGCGCGCATCGGCCGGGTGCAGGAAATAGCGCGAACCGTCCTCGTTGATGGTCGTGACCGAATCAAGGTTCGGCACGTGCCGGCCCGCCGCGGGAGGCCGCGGGTGGTTGGGCGAGGGAAAGGTGTAGATGTTTTTCGTTTCGCTCATCCATGTGGGGAGCGTAGCGGCGCCGGCCGGTCAGGTACCGGGGGGCGCGGGAGCGGTGGGAGTGAAGCTGGTCTGGACCTCGATCGGTTCGCCCTCGGTGTGGTGGCTGAGGATGAACGCCACGACCTCGGCCGCCTTCTTCTGGCCGATGACCGGGCCCCAGGTCGGCATGCCCTTGGCCGGGACGCCGTTCATGACGGTCGCGATGATCTCGGTCGGCCGGCCGCCGTGCAGCCAGGCGTGGTCGGTGAGGTTGGGGCCGACGCCGCCCTGGAGGTTGGCGCCGTGGCAGGCGACGCACAGCGAGGTGAAGGTCTGCTGGCCGGCGTCGGTGAAGACCTTGTTGCGGCTCATCTGCCAGAGGCTCGGGTCGGAGATCTCCAGGGTGGAGGCCAGCTTCGCCGCCTCGATCCGGGCCATGGCCGCCGCGACGCGCTCGCCGTCGGTGGGGCGCACGTGGGCGATCTCGTGGATGAACCACCACACGATCGAGAACACGATGGCGCCGTAGAGGGTGTTGAGCCACCAGTTGGGCAGGCGCTGGTCGAACTCCTGGATGCCGTCGTAGGTGTGCTCGCGCAGCACGGGTTCGTCCGGGCGGGGCGGTTGCGGGGGGGATGAATTCATGGGTGGGACCGTAGGTCGGGCTTCAGGCCCGGCGCGTCGGGGATAACCCCCGACCCACAGGCGAAGGGTGGTTCATTTGTCCTCGAGCGGCAGGCGGGCGAGGCGCTTGGCCTGGTCGGGCTTCATGGTCGAGCTGCGCAGCGCGGCGCAGCCATAGACGAGGGTCGCCACGATGAGCGCGACGATGGGAAAGATGAGCTGCCAGTCTTCGTAAACGATGCGTTGGAACATGGGTGGACTTGGGTTGAAGGTGGGATCTTGGGTCTCGGGTCTGGGATCTGGGACGAGGAATTCAGGGCGAGCCGACGGTGGTGGCCGTGGCCGGCTGCCATTTCTTGCCGAGGCACTGGAGGTAGGCGATGAGGGCGACGATCTCCTTGTCGGGATCGACGTACCGGCCCTGGTCGCGCAGGTCGCGGGCGACCTGTTTCGCCTGCTCCCGGGCGAGCGTGTCGATGAGGGCGGGCGACCAGTTCGGGAACGGGACGCCGATCATCTTTTGCACGCGGATCTTCGCCGGGAGCGCGGCGTAGTCGGTGGTGCCGGTGAAGAGCCAGGGGTATGTCGGCATGTTGGAGCCGACGGAAATCTGCCGCGGGTTCTGCAGGTGGTCGTAGTGCCAGGCATCGTTGTATTTGCCGCCGACGCGCGCCAGGTCGGGGCCGGTGCGCTTGGAGCCCCACTGGTACGGGTGGTCCCAGATGGACTCGCCCAGGCGCGAGTACTCGCCGTAGCGCATGACATCGGGCACGAGCGTGCGGATCATCTGCGAATGGCAGTTGTAGCAGCCCTCGCGGACGTAGAGGTCGCGGCCGGCGAGCTCGAGCGGCGTGTAGACGGCGGCGACGCGGTCCTCCGTCTGGAGGCGGCGGTCGATCGTGATCATCGGGATGATCTGGATCAGGCCGCCGGCGGCGACCGAGAGGAACACGAGCACGGTGAACGGCATCGCGTTGACCAGGAGCCGGTCGTACCACGCGCTCCAGGCGGTGCCGCGCGACTCGAAGTGGCCGATGGCCAGGAGCACGCAGAGCGCAAGCGCGAGGAAGCCGAGCAGGTTGAGCCAGCCGCTGGTGAAGAGCCACACGCAGGCGAGCAGGAGGCCGAGGACCGAGAACACGACCGGGGCGTTGAAGAACGTGCCGCGGGCGCCGAGCGCCGCGGCGGGGTCGGGCGCCTCGACGTAGACCTCGATGGTGCCGTTGACCGCGGTGGCGCCGCGCACCGTGCGCCAGACGTTGTAGGCGAGGAGGACGAAGCCGGAGAGGTAGAGCACGCCGCCGGCGACGCGCAGGAGCATGAGCGGGCGGATGGCGTTGAGCGTGTCGAGGAAGTTCGGGTAGGTCAGGATCGTGCCGCCCTCGGAGGTGGCGTTGAGCATCAGGCCCTGGGTGATGCCGGAGGCCCACATCGCGCCGACGTAGAGCAGGATGCCGGTCATCCCGAGCCAGAAGTGGAGGTTCGCGAGCGACTTCGAGTGCAGCGGCTTGTTCCAGAGGCGCGGGGCGAGCCAGTAGAACATGCCCGCGGCCATGAAGCCGTTCCAGCCGAGCGCGCCGGCGTGCACATGGGCGATGATCCAGTCGGTGTAGTGCGCCAGGGCGTTGACCGCGCGGATCGAGAGGAGCGGGCCCTCGAAGGTCGCCATGCCGTAGAACGTGACGCCGGCGGCGAAGAACTTGATCACGGGGTCGGTGCGGAGCTTGTCCCACGCGCCGCGGAGCGTGAGCAGGCCGTTGAGCATGCCGCCCCACGACGGCGCCCAGAGCATGAGCGAGAAGGTCATGCCGAGCAGCTGCAGCCAGCGCGGCAGGGCGGTGTTCAGGAGGTGGTGCGGGCCGGCCCAGATGTACACGAACACGAGCGACCAGAAGTGGATCACCGACAGCCGGTACGAGTACACCGGCCGCTCCGCCGCCTTCGGCAGGAAGTAGTACATGATGCCGAGGATCGGCGTGGTGAGGAAGAACGCCACGGCGTTGTGCCCGTACCACCACTGGACGAGGCCGTCCTGCACGCCGCCGAAGATCGGGTAGCTGTGGAGCAGGCTCGTCGGGATCGACAGGTGGTTGACGATGTAGAGCATCGCCACCGTGATGATCGTCGCGATGTAGAACCAGATCGCGACGTAGAGGGACTTCTCGTTGCGGCGCCCGAGCGTCCAGAAGAAGTTCACCGCGAAGACGACCCAGATGAAGGCGACCGCGATGTTGATGGGCCAGATGAGCTCGGCGTACTCCTTGCCGCGGGTGAGGCCGAGCGGGAGCGTGATGGCCGCGGCGACGATGATCAGCTGCCAGCCCCAGAAGTGGAGGTGGGACAGGAAATCGCTCGCGAGCCGCGCCTTCACCAGCCGCTGGGTGCTGTAATAGATGCCGGCGAACATCATGTTGCCGACGAAGGCGAAGATGACGGCGTTCGTGTGCAGCGGCCGCAGCCGGCCGAAGGTGAGGAACGACGTGGCGAAGTTCGCCTGCCAGAAGTTCAGCTGCGTGGCGATGAGCGCGCCGACCAGCATGCCCACGAGGGCCCAGCCGATGGCGGCGATCATGAACAGCCGCACGATGCGGTCGTTGAACTCGATGGTGGTCTTCTTGCCGGAGAGGATCATGGGCGTGGCGGGATCAAAGGGGCGGGGTGCCCGCGGGCGGGACGGCCGCGGCCGGCGGGCGCGCGGCGGGCGCCACGAGGCGCGGGGTTTCCTCTGCCAGCGGCAGCAGCGAATCGCGCTCCGGGCTGGCGAAGTGGTGGCGGCGGTGTTCGCGCCAGAACAGGGCGACGAAGACAAAGACGAGCCCGAGGCTGCAGAATACCGTGACAGGAATGACGGACATAGGCGTGGAAAGTACTGGGTTCAGCATAGCCGCCCCGCCCCGCCGTATCTCCGCGCATCTTGGCCAGTTGTGCGCACATTTTGGCGGCAGCAAAAAACGCCCGCAGCGGCCCGGCGCAGCAGCTGCCCGCGCGCCCGGAACCAGAACTCCCAGTCGCGCCCCTCGGGCCGGCCGGCATCGAGCCACAGGTGGTAGGCGCGGACCCGGATTTCATCCGGCGGCAGCACGGGCGGCGGGGGCGGCAGGGGGTGGCGGATCATGGGGGCGGCGGTCCGGCCTCCACGCTACCACCGGGCGCGCCGCCGCGCCTCCCGCGCCTTGGCGTTCCTTAGTCACTTCTTGTCCTGCAAGATATGCCCAAGGTTGGGCAAGCCATGCCGAGCGGCGGCCCCGGCCGTCGGTCATAGTCGCGCTGTGCAAGAAGGCGCGATCAGTTTGCTGCAGCAGCTGCGTCCGCTCATCAAGCGGCGCTGGGAGGAATTGCTGCGGGCGGAGACCGCGGTTTCCGCCCTGGCCAATCCCGACACGCTCGTCTTCCACATGGACGACACGCTCGACGAGCTGGTCGCGGCGCTGCGCACGCGCTCGTTCCGCACCTGGCTGAAGCAGCACCCGGTGACCGTGATGCCGCTGCGCGACATCTGCCACTGCCGGTCCAACCCGCTCCTCGCCTACTGCCACACCGGGGACCGCGCGATCCGCGAGGTCGCCGGCCCGCTGCTGGGCGGGATGCTGGCGGAGACGCTGGTCACCTACCACGGCCTCGCGCAGAGCGAGATCGAGGCGTTGTGCGGTGCGTGCTGCTCGCGCGGCACCGATGCGTGCCCGATCCACGCGGCGCTCGCGGCGGCGGAGCCGGCCGGCCGGCGCTGAAGCAGCGGGTGGCGATCGGTGGCTGAAGGGGGGAGCGAGCTTGCTCCCCCAAGACAGCCTCCCGCCCGCCCGGGGGGCGGGCCCCGCGTTGCCGCGCCCCGGCTCAGGCCACGCCGAGCTTGCTCATGCGCTTGTCGCGCCAGGTGGTGGGCGACTCGCCCTCGATCTTGCGGAAGACACGGTTGAACTGCGACAGCGACTGGAACCCGGCCTCGAACGCGGCCTCGCTGATGCGCTTGTGCGGGTTCTGCAGCAGGTTCTTCACCTTCTCGATGCGGACGCGCGCCAGGTAGTCGGTGAACGTCAGGCCGGTGGCCTGCTTGAAGATCTTGCAGAAGTAGAAGGCGCTCGTGTTGACCGCCGAGGACACCTGGCGGAGCGAGATCTCCTCGCCCTGGTGCTCGCTGATGTAGAGCTTGGCCTTCGCCACCATCGGGGAGTCGACCTTGCCGCCCGCGACCACGAGCTGGTTGCTCAGGGTCGAGAGGTGCTGCGCGAAGATCGTCAGCAGCCGCACCACGGCCTCGTACTGGCGCTTCTCCAGCACGCGGGTCTGGAAGTACGCCTCCTCGAGCTGGGTCACGTCGACCTCCGCGCCGAACTTGAGCAGCTGCGCGGTGAGCTTGGTGAACTGCTCCTTGTTCGGGGCGTGCATCAGCACCTGGCCGGTCTGGAGAAACGCGACGACGTTCTCGCCGACGCGCACCGGCACGGCCGAGTCGCACAGCCCGGCGAAGCACCGCAGCGTCTTGGGTTCGAGCTGCGCCTCGACCTCGACGCGCTTCTGGAACTCGAGGCAGGCGGCACACGACTTGTTGCTCGCGGCCATCAGCGCGCAGAAGGGATTCTCGTTCTTCGCGCCGTGCAGCGGCAGGTCCAGCGTGTCGAGCGCGCGCAGCGCCAGCGGCAGGCCGGTGGTCTCGTTGAACGCGCGCTGGTAGTCCCGGAAAATGTCGGACTTCTTGAGGTGCTCGACCAGTTTTCGGGACGGCGTAGCGTGGCTGCCGGCGCTGTTCATCATGCCGGCAGGAATGCCATGGGCGCCTCCGCCGCGCAATTGATAAAGCGCCGCGGCGCGCCCGCCGGCGCTTCCCGGCGGCGGATAGAGGGTTAGTTAATGCGGCTTATCTGCTTTTCTGTTGGCGCCCCGGCCGTCGTCCCGCGGGCCAAGTTTTCCATCGACAAAGCCGTGGGGCGCGGTTCCTTTTCCCGCATGGCCACGCCTGCGAAAAAGCCGTATTCCGTTGTCGAACTTCTCGTTGACCTGGTGCTCACCGCGCTGGCGTTCGCCCTGTTCTACTGGCTGGTGCACGAGCATGTGCCGTCGAACGACCCGCGCATGATCAAGGTGTGGGGCGGGGCCGGCGCCGCGTGCATGACGGGCGTGTTCTGGCTGGCGCTGCAGATGCTGAAGGTCGTGTATCGCTTCCAGCGCGACACGCGCCCGTGAACCGCCGCGGACCGCGCGCCGCCGAATTCCCATGGCCGCCTCCCCCTCCGCCCGCAGCTCGCCGGGTGTCACCCGCGCCCGGACGTCCGTCGCCGTCGAGGACTACCTCGAGACGATCGAGCAGCTCATCGCCCGCAAGGGCTATGCGCGCGTCGTCGACATCGCCGCGGGCCTCCGGATCTCGCAGGCCAGCGTGACGGCGATGGTGCAGCGCCTCGATGCCGAGGGCTTCATCAAGTACGAGAAGTACCGCGGCATGGTGCTCACGAGCAGCGGGCTCGAGGTCGCGCGGCGCATCGCCCACCGGCACCAGCTGCTGACCGATTTCCTCCGCGTGCTCGGCGTGGCCGACGAGAGGATCATCTACGACGACGTCGAGGGCATGGAGCACCACATCAGCCCGGAGACGTTCCGCGCCATCGAGGCGCTCACCCGCCACCTCGAGCGCAACCCGGCCATCGTGGCCCGGGCCATGGCCGCCGCCCGGCCGCCCGCGCGCTGAGGCGCCAGCCCGTTATGCCGCCAGCACGTCGTCCTTGCGGCGGCGCCGGAGCTGCGCCGCCACGATGATCGCCACCTCGTACAGCACGATCAGCGGCGCGGCGAAGAGGGTCTGGTTGATCGGGTCCGGCGTCGGCGTGACGACGGCGGCGATCACGAAGATGATGACGATGGCGTGGCGGCGGTACTTGCGCAGCGTCGCCACCTCGAGGATGCCGAGGTAGACCAGCAGCACCACCAGCAGCGGGAACTCGAAGGCGCCGCCCATGCCCAGCACGAGCCAGATGAGCAGGCTGTAGTACTTGTCGGCCGTCCACAGCACCGTGTAGTGCATCATCTGGTTCAGCTCGAAGGCCACCTTGATCGTGCTCGGCGTCAGCAGGAAATAGCCGAACGAGGCGCCGGCCAGGAACAGCACGAAGGTCGCGACGCACGTCGGCAGCAGGACCTTCAGCTCCCGCTTCGTCAGCGCCGGCGCGATGAACTGCCCGAAGAAGAAGAGGATGAACGGCAGCGACATCACCAGGCCGCCGATGAGGCAGATGTCGATGATCACGCTGAACACCCCCATCGGGCTGTTGGTGATCAGGTCGGTGTTCATCGCCGGGTACTGCGCCTTCACCTGCAGCAGCGGCCGGCTGAGCAGGGCGCCGAAGTCGTCCACGTAATAGGCGATGACCGTCACGCAGAGGGCGAACGCCGCGGCGCTCTTGATCAACGTCCAGCGCAGGTCCTCCAGGTGCTCGAGGAAGCCCATGACCTTCCGGCCGGACTCGGGAGTATCGGCCCCGGCGCGCGGGGAGGAGGTGGTGGACGGATCGCTCAAGGCCCGAGGTAGAAACAACTTTCCCCGGCGCGGGCAATCCCCGTCTTGTCCCTCCCGCCGGCCGCGGCAACCCGCGGGGCACCGCCGGTTTGCCGCGCCACGCCATGGTCCGCTTTCGGCAAATTATGCACAGTCAGGGTGGAAATTTTCTGGAAATATGGCGGGTGTGACGGCCTCCGCCGTTGACACAAAAACGCGCCTGTAGTGCGCTGACCCCTCCTATCGTTCATTTCCTCCCTACTCCCATGGCCAAGAAATCCACTGCCAAGAAACCCGCCCGCAAGGCGGCCCGCAAATCCGCCGCGAAGGCCCCGCAATACGTCTATCTCTTCGGCAAGAAGACCGACGGCAACGGGACGATGAAGCCGTTGCTCGGCGGCAAGGGCGCCAACCTCGCCGAGATGTGCCGCATCGGCCTGCCGGTGCCCCCCGGCTTCACGATCACGACCGAGGTCTGCACCTATTACTACGCCAACAAGCGCACCTACCCCGCCGCCCTCCGCGCCCAGATGGAGGCCGGCATCGCCAGCATCGAGGCGCAGACCGGCAAGAAGTTCGGCGACCTCGCCAACCCGCTCCTCGTGTCCGTCCGCTCCGGCGCGCGCGACTCGATGCCGGGCATGATGGACACCATCCTCAACCTCGGCCTCAACGACCAGACGGTCGAGGCCCTCGCCGCCAAGACGCAGAACCCGCGCTTCGCCTGGGACTGCTACCGCCGCTTCGTCCAGATGTACGGCGACGTCGTGCTCGGCGTGCAGAAGCGCCCCGACGAGGACCACGAGCCGTTCGAGACCGTCATCGGTCACCTCAAGGACGAGCGCTATGGCAACCACGAGATCGAGGACACCAAGCTCAACGTCGCCGACCTGAAGGAGCTCGTCGTCCGCTTCAAGGCGCTCGTGAAGGAGCGCGCCGGCAAGGATTTCCCGTCGTCCCCCTGGGACCAGCTCGTCGGCGCGGCCGGCGCCGTGTTCGGCTCGTGGATGAACGACCGCGCCATCGTCTA
Source organism: Lacunisphaera sp. (assembly GCA_035545835.1). Lineage (GTDB taxonomy): Bacteria > Verrucomicrobiota > Verrucomicrobiia > Opitutales > Opitutaceae > Lacunisphaera. Next base: position 46,662 of record DASZXO010000033.1, on the reverse strand, counting down.
CCGCCGCAAGTACAACATCCCCACCGAGTGGGGCACCGCCGTCAACGTCCAGGCCATGGTCTACGGCAACACGGGCGACAACTCCGGCTCCGGCGTCGCGTTCACGCGCAACCCGGCCAACGGCGTGAAGGAGTTCTACGGCGAGTTCCTGATCAACGCGCAGGGTGAGGACGTCGTCGCCGGCGTCCGCACGCCCGAGCCCGTGGCCGAGCTCAAGAAGCACCTCGCGCCCGCCTTCCACGAGCTCGAGCGCATCCGCGCCGTGCTCGAGAAGCACTTCAAGGACGTGCAGGATTTCGAGTTCACCATCGAGGACGGCAAGGTCTACATGCTGCAGACCCGCAACGGCAAGCGCACCGCCGCCGCCGCGCTCAAGTTCTCCATCGACATGGTCAAGGAAGGCCTCATCGACTGGAAGACCGCCGTGCTGCGCAACCCGGCCGACCAGCTCGAGCAGCTCCTCGCCCCGATCTTCGACCTCGCCGAGGTGAAGAAGGCCGCCGTCATCGCCACCGGCCTGCCCGCCGGCCCCGGCGCCGCCTCCGGCCAGATCTACCTCAACGCCGACCGCGCCGTCGCCGCCGCCGAGAAAGGCCAGAAGGTCCTGCTCGTCCGCATCGAGACCTCGCCCGAGGATCTCCGCGGCATGATCGCGGCCGAGGGCATCCTCACCGCCCGCGGCGGCGTCTCCTCGCACGCCGCGCTCGTCGCCCGCCAGATGGGCAAGGTCTGCGTCTGCGGCGCCGCCGCCATCAACGTCGACTACGCCGCCAAGACCGTGGCGGTCGGCGGCCGGACCTTCAAGGAAGGCGACTGGATGTCGATCGACGGCACCGCCGGCGCCGTCTACGCCGGCCAGCTCAAGACCGCGCCATCCGAGATCATCGCCGGCCTGGTCAACAACGACGCGGCCGCGAAGCAGACCGAGAAGTTCAAGAGCTTCACCCAGCTCATGAAGTGGTGCGCGCAGGCCACCCGCCTCTCCGTCCGCACCAACGCCGACACCCCCGAGCAGGCCCGCATCGCGGTCGCCTTCGGCGCCGTCGGCATCGGCCTCACCCGCACCGAGCACATGTTCTTCGAGGGCGACCGCATCGACTCGATGCGCGAAATGATCCTCGCCGACACCGTCGCGGCCCGCGAGGCCGCCCTGGCGAAGCTGCTGCCCTACCAGCGCGGCGACTTCCTCGGGATCTTCAAGGCCTTGAAGGGCTACCCGGCGACGATCCGCTTCCTCGACCCGCCGCTCCACGAGTTCCTGCCGAACACGAAGGAGCAGCAGGCCGACCTGGCGAAGAAGCTCAACATCCCGGTCGAGAAGATCGAGCACCGCGTGCACGAGCTGCATGAGTTCAACCCCATGCTCGGCTTCCGCGGCTGCCGCCTCGGCATCAAGTATCCCGAGATCACCGCCATGCAGGCCCGCGCCGTCATCGAGGCCGCCGTCGAGGCGAAGCAGGCCGGCATCAAGGCCAAGCCCGAGATCATGATCCCGCTCGTCGGCTTCAAGAAGGAGCTCGATCTGCAGGTCGCGATCGTCCACGACGTCGCCGCCAAGGTGTTCGCCGAGAAGAAGACGAAGGTCGACTACTCGGTCGGCACCATGATCGAGATCCCGCGCGGCGCGCTGACCGCCGACGAGATCGCGCAGACCGCCGAGTTCTTCAGCTTCGGCACCAACGACCTCACGCAGACCTGCCTCGGCATGTCGCGCGACGACTCCGGCTCGTTCCTCGGCGCCTACCAGGAGGCCGAGATCTTCAAGAAGAACCCGTTCGCCTCGGTCGACCAGACCGGCACGGGCCAGCTCATGAAGATCGCGATCGAGAAGGGCTCGCAGACCCGCCCCGGCATCAAGCTCGGCATCTGCGGCGAGCACGGCGGCGACCCGGATTCCGTCAAGTTCTGCCACAAGATCGGCCTGACGTACGTCTCGTGCAGCCCGTATCGGGTCCCGGTGGCCCGCTTGGCGGCGGCGCAGGCGGCGATTGCCGATTTGAAGAAGTAATCGGTTCTCGAAATCCTTGTTGCTCTCGAGCCCGCCTGAAACGGCGGGCTCTTTTTTGCGTCGGGCCAGCTTTGTTGGTGTAGGGTCGTGCCTTGGCCCGACCCCAGGTTATAGGGCGGGATCACCGCATCCCGCCGCGAATGCGTCACCCAGCCGCCGATGGACAAGGCGGGGCCTGGAAACCCCGCCCTGCACATTCCTGGCACCGCGATCCGCCGCGTTCGCTAGTTTATTTGATCTCCCGCGTCCGCCACAGCTGCCAGCCGGTCAGGATCACGGGCATCACCCAGCCGAGCAGGCCGGCCCAGAGCAGGCACCAAGCCGACGCCTTCGTGAACCGGTAGAACCAGTTCGCCGCGAAGAAGGCCCGGGCGGCCGCGTCGCCGGCCCCCGATGCATATTTCGCGCTCAGCGCCGCGGCGAACGGGGCGCTCGCCATGATCCCCTTCGCGGCCAGGAGCCCGGCCGTTGCCATGCCTTCACTCCACAGGCCCGCCGCCGCGACGCCGAGCGCGGCCGCGCCAACCGCCGCCACGCTCACGCTGATCACTCCGACTCCAACGATGCCCATGCTCACCGGCGCCAGCGCGACCGGCCCAAAAGCGAACAGTCCGCCGAAAGCCCGGCGATCGCTGATTGCGATCCAGCCGGTCACCGCCGGGGCCCGTCGCGTCGGCTTCGTGCCCAGCCGGATATGATAGAGCGGCAGCCCGAGAAACCGGACGCTGCTCCGCCGCTCGAATCCGCGGTGTTCGACCACCTCGTCCGGCAGCTGCCCCTGCATTCGTTTCATCCGGCAATTTGCCCTCACCGAAACCCAAATTCCCACCACGCCGCACAAGGCCACGACGAGCGGCACCATGAATGTGTGGAACGACCCGGAGCCCAGGTTCGGCACGACGAGGAAGCCGACCACGAACAACCCGATGCCCGCGTGCATCATCAGGTAGGATTTCGCCGCCTCGCGCCGCGCCGAGGCGTCGGCTTGGGCGGCATTGCGTTCGCTGAACTTGATGAAATCCTCCACCCCCTGCAGCAACGCCGGCAGGAAGGCCAGGGCCGAGAAAAACTTGAACACCGCCCCTCCCTTCGCGACCGCGCTGCCGATCGCTCCCGCGGTGGTGAGCGCCTTGGCGGCGGCGCCACCGCCCGCCCCGAGCGTGGTCTCGGCCACGGTCGGCACGAGCACCGGCAGCGACAGCATGACCATGCCCGCAAATGCCGGCGTCGGCGCGCTGCGCGTGAGCGTCTCCTCGACGAGCTTCGCCATCCGTTCCGTCAGCATCGCGCGGCCGCGCGCGAGCCGCTGGCGCGCTGACTCCTCCGAGATCCCCAGCGTCTCCGCCACCGCCGCCGCGGACCGGCCCTCGCGATAGAACAGCACCATCGGCTCGCGATAGGCTTCCGGCAGGTGTTCGAGCGCGCTCCACATGAGCGCGGCTTCGTCGGCCCGGATCGCCTCCTCCCGCGGGCCGGGCCCGGCGCCCGGCATTTCGGGCGGGAGCGGTTCGGCCCGCGCCGTCGGCGTGCGCGCGGCGGTGCGCCGTGAGCTGGCAATCGTGTTCCGCGCGATGCCGGCGAGCCAGCCGCGCAGCTTCGCGGGCTCGCGGAGTTGCGCGAGCTGTTTCCAGGCGGCGACGAAAACCTCCTGGGCAAGATCCTCGCTGCGCGCGACATCACCGCAGGCGCTGTAGGCCAGGGCGCACACCATGCCTTGGTGGCGCTCGACAATCTGGCGAAAGGCCGCCGCGTCGCCCGCCAGGTGGCGCTCGACCAGCCGGACATCGTCGAGGGGGGAAGGATTCAGGAATGTACTCATGGTCACCCAACCAGTGGCCGGCAAGCCCGCCGACGTGACAGGAAATTTTTCCGGCCACGGGTAGGGCGGGACCGCTGGGCCCGCCGCAACTAACGGACGGCCCGGCGGTCCGTCCCTACCTCAAAATTCATCCGTGAACGATACGGCGGACCTTCGGCTTGCGCGGGGTGCGCCCGCGGGGTTGATTCCGATGACCCCTCCCATCCCACGTCCCCCGTGAAACGCTTTCGCCTGTCCCTCGCGTGCCTGGTGGTTTTTGCCGGCGCCGGTCTCGCCGGCCGGGCGCAGGTCCCCACCGCCGCCCCACGTGAAATTCCGGTGCCGCCGATCGTGACGCGGCTGGGCGCGCGGCCTGGGGTCGCCGCCCTGCCCGATCGCCCGGCGCTGCCCGATCCGCTCGCGATGAACGACGGCACCCGCGTCACCACGTCGCAGCAGTGGTCGCGACGCCGCAATGAAATCCGGCAAATCCTCGAGTATTACGCCGTCGGCGCGATGCCGCCGGCGCCCGGCAACGTCAAGGGTCGTGTCGTCAGCGCGCAGACGATCCTGGGCGGCACGGCCAGCTACCGGCTCGTGCACCTGACCTTCGGCCCGGGGGAGAAGCTGTTTCTCAACATCGGCATCTACACGCCGGCCAGCGGCGGACCTTTCCCGGCGGTGATCATGCCCTCGGGCACGCCACCCGGCGCCCCGGCGCTGCCACGGCTGCCGCCCGGCCCCGGCCAGGGTCATGGCGTCGACGCGCTGCTCACGGTCGGACCCGGCCCGGCGCCGGGCATTTCCCCGGACGCCGCGGTCAACGCCGCCGGCGGGATCCCGCCATCGTTTCCCGTCGACCCGTCCACGCCGGAATACGCGGCCAACGCCGCGGAGCGGGCGCGCTTCGCGCTCGCGCGCGGCTATGCCTACGTGATGTTCAACCACAACGACTGCGGCGAGGACACCACGCTGCGCAACCCGGATGGGAGCTGGGCGTATCGCACGACGCGCTTCGCGCCCGCCTACCCCGACTGCGACTGCGGCCTGCTCGGCCTCTGGGCCTGGGGCGCGTCGCGCATCATCGATTATCTCGAAACCGATTCGTCCCTCGACGCCCGATGCCTCGTCATCTCGGGTGTGTCGCGCACAGGCAAGGCGGCGCTCGTCGCCGGCGCCTTCGACGACCGCATCGCGGTGACCGCGCCGGTGGTCAGCGGCGGTGGCGGGGTCGGCGCCTATCGGTTCAGCGGCGAGGGCCGCGGCGGCAAGGAGGGCCTCGACGTGATGGTGAAGAAGTACCCGAACTGGTTCTCGCCGCACCTGCGGGAATTCGGCGGCCACACCGACCGGCTGCCGTTCGACGAGCACTGGTTCCTCGCCCTCATCGCCCCGCGCGGCTTCCTCGCGCTCGAGGGCACGTCCGATCCCGTTTCGCTCGAACAGGCAGTGCAGGCGTCGGTCGCGGGTGCGCAGCCGGTGTTCGCCCTGCTCGGCGTGCCGGGCCGGGTTGGCGTCAACTATGCCGACCACGGCCATGTCCTGACCGCCGACGATTGGGCCGCCCTGCTCGACTTCACCGACCAGCAGTTTCGCGGCCGCAAGGTCGATCGCCGCTTCGACCGGTTCCCGTCGGACCGACCCTAATCCCAATGAAAAGATTCCTTTCGCTCCTCTGCCTGCCGCTGGTCGCGTTCGGCGCGATCGACAACCCGGCGTCCCCGGACAAGGCTGCCGCCGAGGCGGCGGCCCACGAGATCGCCTCGGCCATGAATCTCGCGCAGGCGCAAGCCGCAGCCGATTTCAGTGCGAACGCCCGGCCCTTGTCCGCGGTGGCGACGATAGCCGCCACTGAGGCCCGGGTCCCGCTCGCGGCGTCCGTCAACGCCGGCCATGAACCCTACAACGTCCGCGACTACGGCGCGCAGGGGAATGGCCTCAACAAGGACACCATCGCGATCCAGCGGGCCATCGATGCGTGCGCGGGCGCGGGGGGCGGCGAGGTGTTTTTCCCGGCGGGCGACTACCTGAGCGGCAGCCTCGACCTGAAATCCTATGTCACGCTGCGCCTGGACCGCGAGGCCACGCTCCGCGGCAGCCCGGATCTCGAGGATTACCCGCTCATCCAGGCCCGCTGGGAAGGCCGCATGGTGCCGGCCCATCGCGCGCTGGTTTCCGCCACCAACGCGACCAACATCGCCATCCTCGGCCTCGGGCGCATTGCCGGCGAACCCTCGCTGGGCGGCCGGCAGAGGCCGCGCCGGCCGTGCGTGATCGAGACGATCGAGTGCACCGGCGTGCACCTCGAGGACATCACGGTCACCCAGGCGCGCATGTGGACGATCCACCCGACGTTCTCGGACGAGATCCTGGTCAGGAACATCACGATTCGCAGCACCGGGGCCAACAGCGACGGCATCGACGTCGATTCGTGCCGCCATGTCCGCATCGAGGGCTGCGACATCGAGTCGGGCGACGATTGCATCGCCCTCAAGTCCGGCCGCGGCCTGGAGGGGCAACGCCTGGCCCGGCCATCCGAGGACGTGCTCATCCGCGACTGCGGTTTCGCCGACGACAACTTCGCCTGCATCGGCATCGGCAGCGAGACCTCCGGCGGGATTCGCGGCGTGCACATCGAGAACTGCCGCTTCCGTTACGCCCGGACCCATGCGATCTACATCAAGAGCCGTCCCGGCCGCGGCGCCTTCATCGAGGACATCGCCGCCGACGGCCTCGACGTGCACACCGCGCCCGGCGGCTTCCTCCGCATCAATCTCCTCAACAGCGGGCTGCAGGATGACGAACCTGTCCCCGGCGCCGCCGGCATCCCGGCTGCGAGGAATTTTCACTTCACCAACGTGAAGGTCGATTGCGGCACGCTTGTCGATGCCGCCTCGATCCCGGGCGACAAACCCCTCGACGGCCTCGAGCTCGCGCACATCGCCGGCACCGCCACGCGCGGCATCGGGCTGGCGAACATGATCAACGTTTCCCTGGCGGACATCCACGTCACGGGCCTCGAGGGCCCGTTGGTCGCCACCCGCAATGTCACCGGCACCGGCCTCGAGCAGGCGACCGCCTACAAGGAGCGCGTCGTCCTGTGGAACGGCCGGACCCTCGACGGCTGGCACCTGTATCTCGACAACCCCGTGGTCCTGCCCTCCTCCACCTGGAGCGCGCAGGATGGCGTGCTGCGGCTCGACTCGACCGAGAAGGGTTACCTGCGCACCGAGCGTGAATTCTCGAATTACCACCTCCATGTCGAATGGCGCTGGCCCGTCCCGAGCCCGGTCGCGGGGCCGGCCCCGCGCAACGCCGAGGGGACGAACCCCGCCTTCCCCGCCAACAGCAACAGCGGCGTGCTCGTCCACGTGCACGGTCCCGACACCATCTGGCCGCTGTGCTTCGAGTGCCAGTTGAAGAACGGCAATGCCGGGCAGATCGTCGGCCTGGGCCTCGACATCCCCGACGCGCCCCTGGAGGCCAACCGCAAGCGCGCGCCGCGGCTCGCCGACCCTTCCGAGAAGCCACCGGGCGAATGGAACACGTACGAGATCCTCTGCCGCGGCGATTCGATCGAATGCTTCGTCAACGGCGTCCGGCAGAACCGCGTCGACCACCTGCCCGCCAGCGCCGGCGCCGTCGCGCTGCAGCTGGAGGGCTTCCCGATCGAGTTCCGCAACGTGTGGCTGGAGGAGCTGTGAGGACGACGATGTCATCTTGGTGGAGGGCCGGCCTCCTGGCCGGCCGCGGCTGGCGGGGACGCCAGCCCTCCCAGGCTCTCTCCGTGCTGGCTTTCCTTCTTTGCCCGTTGACGGCCCTTACCCAGCCCTCCGTCAAACCCGGGCCCGACGGCAGGCTTGCCTACACCGCCGACCACCTCGGCAACCGCGTGGTCGATTTTTCCTCAGCCGGCTATGGCGGCGGCGGCGTGCCGATCCCCGACGTCCCGGTGAAGATCGTCGTCGCGCCTGACGGCAAACACGACCGCGAACGCATCCAGGCCGCGCTCGACCTCGTGGCGGCGATGCCGCGCGGGCCCGACGGCTTCCGCGGCGCAGTCCTGCTGAAGCCCGGTCAGTGGCTCATCGACACCCAAATCAAGGTCGCCGCGAGCGGCATCGTCCTGCGCGGCTCGGGCGATGGCGAGGACGGCACCGTGCTCGTCGCCGCCGGCACGTCACGCCGGACCCTGATCGAGATCGGCGGCACCGGCCCCCTCCAGGAAGTCCCCGGCACCCGCCGGGCCGTGGCCGACGCCTATGTGCCCGTCGGCGCGACGAGCTTCAACGTGGAGCATGCAACCGGCCTGTCCGTCGGCGACCGGATTGTCGTCGAGCGGCCCTGCCCGGCCGAATGGGTCTCGCTGCTGGGCATGGATTTGTTTCCGGGGTGGCGCGCGGACGGTCGTCTCCACTGGAAACCCGGCTCGCGCGACCTGCGCTGGGACCGCGTCATCACCGCGATCGAAGGCCGCCGCCTCACGATTGACGCGGCCCTGACGACGGCGCTCGACGCCCACTACGGCGGCGGCTCGGTCTGGCGTTACGAATTCCCGGGCCGGATCGACCATGTCGGGATCGAGAACCTCCGTTGCGTGTCGCCGCATCGGCCGGGCGTCCAGGACGAGGAACACGCCTGGTGCTGCGTGTCGCTCGACAACGTCGAGGACGCCTGGGTCCGCCGCCTCGTGGCCCGCCATTTCGTGAGTTACATTGTCGACGTCCACGACGGCGCCAGGGCGGTGACGATCGAGGACTGCGCGGCGGAGTACCCCGTTTCGGAGGTGGCGAGTTACCGCCGGCGCATCTTTTCGCTCGGCGGCCAGCTCACGCTGGTGCAGCGCTGCACCAGCATCTGGGGCCGGCGCGACTTCACGGCCGGCTTTGCCGCGACCGGGCCCAACGTCTTCCTCGATTGCACCGGGCGCGAGGCCATCGACTGGAGCGGCCCGGCCGAGAGCTGGGCGTCCGGGGTGCTGTACGACCGCGTCGCGATCCGCGGCAACGCCCTGCGCCTGGTGAATCGCGGCGTGGACGGACAGGGTGCGGGCTGGGCTGCGGCCAATTGCGTGCTGTGGAATTGCGAGGCCACGGACCTGCAGCTCGACCAGCCACCCGGCGCCGTCAACCTGGCCTTTGGCTGCCGCGGCGACGTCACCAACGACCTCCTGCCGCGCGACGGCGACGTGTCCGCCTTGCGCGACACCGGCCGCGGCGGCCCGGTTTCGCCGGCCAGCCTGTACCGGGCCCAGCTCGCCGACCGCAAGGGCGCCGCGGCGCTCGCCGCCCTCGAGCCTGCCGCGATCGACCTCCACGCCCCCGGGGCCCGCGAGCTGACCGACACCGACGTGACCGCGTTCATCACCGCCGAAGCCGCGCACCGGGCCGCCCTCGGCTCGCATCCGCTCAAGGTCGAGCACGCCCAGTTCACGATCGACGGCCAGCCGGCATGGACCGAGGCGATCAGCTACTCGTGGTTCCAAGGACAGATGGCGCCCGCCCTCGCCCGCAGCTACGGCCCCGCGTTGACGCGCTTCGCGCCAGGCGAAACCGGCGTCGGGCTGACGGACGATCTTGCCGAGCTCGCCGCCGCGCTGCCGCCACGCTCGGCCTTCTACCAGCACTATGGCCTGTGGTACGAGCGCCGGCGCGTGAACCACAACTTCTACGGCGCGCCCGAGCACAAGGATGGCAACGTCTGGGGCCCGTTCATGGAAATGCCGTGGGCGCGCAGCGGCCAGGGCAAGGACTGGGACGGGATGAGCAAGTACGACCTGACGCAGTTCAACCCCTGGTACTTCTCGCGCCTGAAGGAATTCGCCGGCCTCTGCGAGGCGCGCGGGCTGATCCTCTACGACCACTTCTATTTCCAGCACGCGCTGCAGGAAACGCGCGCCCACTACGTCGACTTCCCCTGGCGGCCGGTGAACTGCCTCCAGGACACCGGCCTGCCGGATGAGAACCCGGCGGCGAGCGCGTTCTATGACGTCGGCAACCCCCTGCGCCGCGACCTGCACCGGCGCTACATCCGGCACACGCTCGACGAGCTCGGGAGCTTCACCAACGTCGTCTTCGGGATCGACCGCGAATACTCCGGCCCGCTGTCGTTCGTCCGGTTCTGGCTCGACACGATCGCCGAGTGGGAACGCGAACACGGCCGCAAGGTGACGATCTGCCTCGAGGTGCCGCGCGACGAGATGGACGCGATCCTCGACGACCCGGTGCGCGGACCGCTCATCACCGCGATCGATTTCCACCACTGGTTCTACCGGCCCGACGGTTCGCTCTTCACGATCCGGGGCGGCCTCAACCTGGCCCCGCGCGAGCAGTCGGTCGCGATCGTCTCGGACGCCGACCTCGCCCGGCTGCGCGCCGCCAACACCAACCCGACCTGGGCGGGCGGCGGCATGGTCAACTCGCCCGCCTTCCAGCAACTCAGCCAGCAAATCCGCCGCGGCACGCCCGCGATGCGCTACCGGGCCCTGCGCGAGTACCGCGACAGCCATCCCGACCTCGTCATTCTCCCCAAGCCTGACGACTTCCCCGCCCTCACCGCCGCGATTGAACAGGCGATTCCCGCCGCCGAGCGCGCCGCCACGCGGCCGGCGCCACTGCTGCGCAATCGCCCGGAATCGTCGTGGTGCATGGCGGCGAAGGGCAAGGCTTACCTCGTTTACGCCATGACGGGTGCGCCGGCCGAACTCGATCTGTCAGCGGAAACCGGCGCGTTCACCGTCACGTGGGTCGTGGGCACCGGCACCACGAAGCCCGCCAACACCATCGAAGCCGGCCGCGTCGTCGCGCTCACCCCGCCCGCCGCCCTGGTCGGCCAGCCCTGCGTGGCGTGGCTGGCGCGCAAGCCGCGATGAAGCCCATGCTCGGCGAAGACACCGCGCACACACCCCACCCTGCCGGGCACCCCTCTTGTTAGAGGGGAGCTTCGTCGATGTGGGCTTGGGTCCCCTCTAGCAAGAGGGGTGGCGCGAAGCGCCGGGGTGTGTCGCGGCTTCAGGTTAAGTCCGCAAGGTCGGCGCCCTCGCCAGCCTCGCACCACGGGCAGGGCGCGGACTCCGCTCCGCGCCGCCCTCCCCCCCCCGGTCAATAGAAGCGCAGGCTTTGGCAAGATCGGCGGGGACGCTTCCCGGGGAAAGGCGCATCGTCGCAGGCATGACCCCTACCCCTGTCCGCGACCGCACGGCGTGGCTGCAAGGAGGCGACGCCGTTTGCCTGCAACCCCCGCCCCTCGTGCACCGGACCTGGCGCCTCGTCCTGTTGGGTCCCCCGGGCGTCGGCAAGGGCACGCAGGCCGAGCTGCTGTCGCGCGCCCTGGGCGCCTGCCCGCTTTCCACCGGCGACGTGTTCCGCGCCGCCAAGGACCGCGAGCTCGAGCCCGGCTCGGCCATGGCGCGCGCCCGCGCGCACATGGTCCGCGGCGAGCTCGTGCCGGATGCGATCGTCGTCGACCTCATCCGCGAACGCTGCCGCTGCCTGCATTGCAACGGCGGCTTCATGCTCGACGGTTTCCCGCGCACCCGGGCGCAGGCGCTGATGATCGACGAGCTGCTCGCCACCGAGCACATCCGGCTCGATGCCGTGGTCAGCTACGAGCTGCCGACGGCGGAGATCCTCGCGCGCATCACGGGCCGGCGGGTCTGCCCGCAATGCAAGGCGGTGTTCCATGTCACCGCGCGCCCGCCGAAGCGCGACGGCGTGTGCGACACCTGCGGCGCCGCGCTCGTGCAGCGCGCCGACGACCGGCCCGAGGCCGTGCAGGTGCGCCTCAAGGCCTACGCGGCCGACACCGAGCCGCTCATCCAGCACTACGCCGCCCGGAACCTGCTCGTGCGCATCGATGCCGGCCGGCGGCCGGAAGAAATCTTCGCGCGCACGCTCGACGCCCTGGCCGCGCTCGTCGTGCCGGCCTGAGTCCCCTTTCAACTCCCGGCGCTTCCCGCGCCGTCCCCCGCCATGCTCGCTGCCGCTGAACAGGGCCGCACGCTCGCGCAGAAGCGTTACGACTCGCTGGTCCCCAAGCTGCGCGCGCGGCTGTTGCAGGCGCATTTTGCGCTGCGCAGCCGGAAATTCCCCGTGGTCGTGATCGTCTCCGGCGCCGACGGCGCCGGCAAGGGCGACCTCGTCCACCGCCTCAACGAGTGGCTCGATCCCCGCGGCGTCGCCACGCACGCCTTCTGGGCGCCGAGCGACGAGGAGCGCGAACGCCCGTCCTACTGGCGCTTCTGGCGCGCGCTGCCCGGCCGCGGCCGCATCGGCATCTTCTTCGGCTCGTGGTACACCGAGCCGATCATCCGCCGCGTGCTGGGCCACCTGAAACGCCGGCGCTTCGAGCGCGACCTCGACCGGATCGTCGCCTTCGAGCGGATGCTGGCGGCGGACGGCGCGCTCTTCGTCAAGCTGTGGCTGCACCTGCCCAAGGCGGCGCAGAAGAAACGGCTCAAGAAACTCGAGCGCGACGGGCGCATCGCCCCCGACGACTGGAAGCACTACCGGCTCTACAACCGGTTCACCAAGATCAGCGACCGCGCCCTGCGGCACACCGACAGCCCGGCCGCCCCCTGGCACGTGGTCGACGCCACGGATCGCCGGCACCGGGACTACACCGTCGGCCGGATCCTGCTCGACGAACTCGCGCGGCGGCTGAAGGAGGACACGGCCAAGCCCGTGAAGACCACGGTGCCGCGCGCCGTGCCGGCGCGCCGCCAGCCCCCCTCCGCGCTCGCGCGCGTCGACCTCGCGCAGGCCCTCGGCACCGAGGACTACGCGCGGGCGCTCGACAACTGGCAGGGCCGGCTGAGCAAGCTGGCCTGGGCCGCGCACCAGAAGCAGCGCTCGATGGTCATGGTGTTCGAGGGCTGGGACGCCGCCGGCAAGGGCAGCGCCATCCGGCGCGTCACGCAGGCGATCGACCCGCGCCTCTACCGCGTGGTCGGCATCGCCGCGCCGACCGACGAGGAGCGCGCCCAGCATTACCTGTGGCGGTTCTGGCGGCACCTGCCGCGCGCGGGTTTCTCGACCATCTTCGACCGCTCGTGGTACGGCCGCGTGCTGGTCGAGCGCGTCGAGGGCTTCGCCCCGCCGGCCGACTGGGGCCGCGCCTACGACGAGATCAACGAGTTCGAAGCGCAGATGGCGGACCATGGCATCATCGTGAACAAGTTCTGGGTCCACATCAGCCCGGAGGAACAGCTGAAGCGGTTCCAGGAGCGGCAGCGCATCGACTACAAGCAGTACAAGATCACCGACGAGGACTGGCGCAACCGCGACAAGTGGCCGGCCTACGCCATCGCCGTCGACGAGATGGTCGCGCGCACCAGCACCGGGGCGGCGCCGTGGACGCTCGTCGCGGGCAACGACAAGAAGTTCGCCCGCGTCCAGATCCTCGAAACGCTCGTCCGCCGCCTCGAGGCGGAATTGTGAAGGAGAATCACGAAAGGTGGAGCCGACACACCGTGCAGGTTGAATGGTAGGGGCCGTTGCCCCCAACGGCCCGGGCGCTTGAGGGCAAGCGCCCCTACCTGGCATCAGCCCGCATCGAGGTTGCCGCCCGTTTGGATCCTAACAATCACGCTGACATCGCCAGACCGACTGCATTAAATTCCCCCATTGCCCAGGCTGTTGTGACCCCGTGACCACCACCCCCCCAACGGTCGCTCCTGCCGCCACCCGCAATATTGCCGGTGAAATCTGGGGCGGGTTCGCCTCGATGCTGGTCGCGCTGCCGTCGTCGATCGCCTACGGCGTGGCCGTCTACACCCTCCTCGGGCCGGAGTACGCCGCCGCCGGCGTGCGCACCGGCATCGTCGGCGCCGTCGTGCTGGGCATCGTGGCGACGGCGCTGGGCGGCGCGCCGCGGCTGATCTCCTCGCCCTGCGCCCCGGCCGGCGCCGTGCTCGGGTCGCTCGCCGGCGGTTTGCTGGCCCGCACCGAGGCACCGCTCGCACCCGCCCACATCGTGGCCCTCCTGTTGCTGCTGGCGCTGCTCTCGGGCGTCCTGCAGATGGCGTACGGGCTCGTCGGCGGCGGCCGGCTGATCAAATTCATCCCGTACCCGGTCGTCTCCGGCTACCTCAGCGCCGTCGGCGTCCTGATTTTCCTCAGCCAGCTGCCGAAGTTCTTCGGCGTCGCCGCGGCCGATGTGCTCCACCCGGGCCGCTGGCAGGGGCCCGCGGCCATCGTCGGGCTGGTCACCATCGCGGGCGTGTTGCTGGGCCCGAAACTCACGCGGGCCGTGCCCGCGACGATCCTCGGCCTCGCCGCCGGCCTGGCCGGCTACTTTGCGGTGGCGTGGTTCCGGCCCGAACTCCTGCAGGTGGCCCACAACCCGCTCGTCATCGGCCCGCTCGGCGGCGGCACGCAGGGCGTGTTCGCCGGCATCGGCGACGTCTGGCCCGCCCTGGCCAGGCTGCAGGTCTCGGACCTGCAGCTGCTCGCCATGCCGGCCCTGACGCTGTCGGTGCTGCTGTCGATCGACACGCTCAAGACCTGCGTCGTGGTCGACTCGCTCACGCGCAGCCGGCACGACTCCAACCGCACCCTCCTCGGCCAGGGCGCGGGCAACTTCGTGTCCGCCCTGGTCGGCGGCATGCCGGGCGCCGGCATGATGGGCGCGACGCTGGTGAGCGTCGAAAGCGGCGGCCGCACGCGGCTGTCCGGCATCCTCGAGGGCGGGTTCGTGCTGGTGGCGGCGCTGCTGCTCGGCAACTGGATCGCGTGGGTGCCGGTCGCGGCCCTTGCGGGCATCCTCCTGGTGGTGGCCGTGCGCATGGTCGACTGGCCGAGTTTCCGGCTGCTGCGGCAGCGGTCGACGATGCTGGATTTCGCCGTCATCGCCACCGTCGTGATCGTGGCGGTCTGCACCAACCTCATGGCCGCCTCCGGGGCGGGCGTCGGGCTCGCCATGCTGCTCTTCATCCGCGAGCAGATCCACGGCTCGGTCATCCGCCGCAAGGTGCCCGGCAACCGCATCTCCTCGACGCAGCAGCGGCTGCCCGACGAGCAGGCGGTGCTGGAGGAACACGGCGCGGAGGCCGTCGTGTGCGAGCTGCAGGGCAGCCTGTTCTTCGGCACCACGGACCAGTTGCGGACCGAGCTGGAGCCGGACCTCCGCACCTGCCGCTGGCTCATCCTCGACCTCCGCCGGGTGCAGTCGATGGACTACACCGCGGCGCACCTCTTCGAGCAGTTCGAGACCACGCTGGCCGAGCGCCACGGCGCGCTCCTGTTCAGCCGTCTGCCGGCACGGCAGGATTTCCAGGATTATTTCGCCCACGTCGGCCTGTTGAAGGGCGGCAAGGCGCGGGTGTTCGCGACGCTCGACGATGCGCTCATCTCGGTCCAGGATCGGATCCTCGGCGAGCGGCTGCCCGGCCGGGCCGGCGGCGACGCGCCGCCGCTGGGTCTTGCCGACTTCGATCTCCTGCGGGAGTTCGAAAGCGACCAGACCCTCGCGCCCTTCTCCCCCGCCGTGGGCCAGCGCAGCTGCGCGGCCGGCGACGAGATCTTCCGCAGCGGCGACACGGGCCGCGAGCTGTTCCTCGTCCGCCGCGGCCTGGTGCGCGTGATGATCCCGCTCAAGGACGGCAGCCACCACAACCTCGCCTCGTTCGGGCGCGGCAGCTTTTTCGGCGAGATGGCGTTCCTCACCGGCGCCGCGCGCTCGGCGCGGGCGGTCGCCACCGTGCCGACCGACCTGTACGTCATCGACCGGCCGCAGTTCGACGCGATCTCGCACGCCCACCCGCTGGTCGGGCTCAAGGTCTTCGCCCGCATCGCCCGCACGCTGGCGCTGCGCCTCCGGCATGCCGACACGGAGCTGCGGACGTTCTACGAGACGTGAGCCCGGCGCGCGGTCGCATCAAGGCTTCGCCGCGACCTTGGTGAATATCGAGTCGAAGAACGGCAGCCAGGTCTTCCCGTCCACGGAGAGTTCCGTCTTCCGCGTGAGCATTCGCTGGTCGGGCGACACCTTCTCCGTGCCCCGGATCCTGAACGCGGTGCCGCCAGCGACGCCGGTGCCTTCCCAAGTGCACAGGTCCGTGGTCATGGTGAAGGGGCCCGACTCGCTGTAGCCGTCGTTGCCGAGATAGACGTAGGCGAATTTCTTCGCGGCCGGATCAAACCAGCAGAGTTCCAGCGCCTCGGTCTCCCCCGGACTCTTCTCGCGGTTGATGAACTCGGCCACATTGCCCTTGAGGGTCGGGCGGCCGCTCATCGTGCCGGTGAACTTCGCGGCGTCGCCGAGCGGAGTCTTGTAGTATTCCCCGGCGTAGTTCCATTCACCGTACCACACGTCGAGACGTTTCATCTCCGGCGCGGCGTCGGCCGGGTTGGCCGGCTGGGCCGGGACGGTGGCGGGCGCCGGCGTGAGTTGCAGGCCGAGCTGCTGCATCAGGCCGAGGCTATCGTCCATGATCCACCAATCGTGAACCCGACCCTGCTGGAAGCGGACGATGTGCACGCCGTCGTAGTGGATGGTTTTCCCCGTCGGCGCGACGCCTTCGTAGGTTCCCCGATGCGTGCCCTGGCAGGTCACATGCAGCACGACCGTGTCGCCTTCAACCACCGCCTCCCGGATGGTGTGGGCGGTGTCCGGGAAGGCCTTCCAGTAATCCTGGATGAACGCGATCAGCGCCTCGCGTTTGAACGGCTCGGGCGCTCCGACAATATGGATGACCGCATCCTCCGGCATCAGCTCGCGGTAGCGTTTGTAGTCCTGTGCATCCAAGGCGGCAAACTGATCGAGGACGTTTTGCTTTTCTGCCGCCGCGGTGTTTGCGGCGGCCGGTATGGGCGCAGTGCCCGGCGGCGGTTGACTGACGTAACTCAACCCGGCCACGCGCCATTCGCCCTTGTTGCGCGTCAGGAAGGCGCTCCACGGTCCGCCCACGTCGGTGGAGACGCCAGCCTTGTCCTTCATGGACTCGGTGTAATGGCCGTGGACGACCGCTGCCGCGCCCTCGATGTGGATGCTGTCGGGCTCGATGACACATGCGGTCACCTTCGATTGCTTGAAGATTTCGGCGGTTTGCTGGCGCACCGTGGCATAATCGATCGGGGCCGCCGTGGAGAGATCCCACATCGTGAAGGACGGCGTGAACAGGCTCATTTCGCGGTCGATGTTGCCGGCCAGCTCGGCGTCCGCCCAGGCCTTGAAGATATCGGCCACCTCCTGCTGGGGTTTCGTCCATTTCGGTACCGCCAAAGCGGCACCGGCAAGGCCGGCCGCCGCGAACAGGGTGAATAGTGTCTTCATGGTTGGATGCAGGGGGAACTGGAGCGCCGAGGGGGCACGTGGTGCTTTAGCGCGGCCCCGGGGCGCCCGGGGCAAGAAATTCGAGCAGGGCCTTCTCCAGCGCCGCGGGCTGCTCGATCCACGGCCAGTGGCCGCAGCGGTCCAGCCAGACCAGGCGGCTGCCCTTCAGCAGGGCCTGGTTCGCCAACGCCACGGACTCCGGCACGGGATCCTGGCGGCCGTGGATGATCAGCGTGGGGATTTCGAGTTTCTGCAGCGCCTCGCGGCGAGCGGCGGCACCCTGGTCATAGGCCGGTTCCAGCTGCGCGCCGGCCTCGGGGTTGAAGCGTTCCTTCCCCGGCTGGAAGAGCGCGATGGCTTCCCACGCCTTGGTCCGGTCGTAGAACGAGGAAGGCAATCCGGCGCGCATGCGTTCGACCGCCGCCTGCCCGGGATCGCGGGCCACCACCTCGGGTTGGGACCAGTAGCGCAGGGCCGCCCGATCGTCGGCATCCATCCGGGCACTCATGTTGTCGGCCATCGCCTTCTTGAAGGAGGCCCAGGACACGCCACCCGAGTCGACAAGCACCAGCGCTTTGACGCTCGGCGGAAACTTGGCGGCATAGTCCATGGCCAGCATGCCGCCCCAGGAGCAGCCCCATACCGTCCACTTCTCCAAGCCCAGTTCCTTCCGCAATGCCTCCAGGTCCGCGAGCGTGGCGTCCAGCGTGATCGCCGCCGGGTCCGCGGGCATCGACCGGCCCGAGCCTCGTTGATCCGGAACGATGGCCCGTCCCACCTTGGCGATCATCCGGGCCACCGGCTCCAGCCCCGCACCCGGAATCCCCGGGCCGCCCATGAGCAGCAGTACCGGCTCGCCCTGGCCGTGGTCGGTGTAATGCAGCACCAGATCAGGACGCGGGAGCGTCCGGGCCACCGCCGGGGGCGGTGATGACGAGGCCGCGGGCGCACCGACCTCTGCAGTGGCTTTCCCCGCAGCGGTCGGGAACGCGGATGTTGATGCGGCAGCACGGACCGCCTTCAGTCCGCGGGTCAGGCCGGCCGGGTAGACGGAAACATGGGTTTCCCCGGGGAAAAGATGCGAGGTCCAGCACAAACCCTCGTAGCCGCGGCTGGCAACCAGGCGGTCGAATTCCTGCCAGTCCGCCGGGTTCTGCAGCTCGTCCCGGTCGCCGTGCGTCGTGAAGACCGTGGCTGCCAGGCGGGCGCCGCGCGCATGGAAGGCCGCCTCCGTCTCGAAGAGCTGCCGGCGGTCCCATTGCACGGCCGGCGCGATGGCGATGTAGCGCTGAAACAACCCGGGCTGGGTAAACAGCGTGTGCAGCGTGAAGAGCCCGCCGAGGGAAAACCCCGCCAGGATGCGGTCACCGGGATCGGCGGGATAGTTCTGCTCGACGAAGGGGATCAGCTCCCCGGCCAGGAAGCGCTGGAATTCCGCGGCGTGGCCACCGAGCGGCGCCTCCTTCACGCTTTCCGGAAACCTCGCCGTCGGCGTGAAGTCGCGCGCCCGCTTCCGATACCAGTCGTGCCGCGTGCCGCCGTAGGCGACACCCACGACGATCATCGCCGGACTTTCCCGGACCATCGCCAGGTAGGTGGCGATGTCGGACGCCGCGCCGAACCAGTAATCGGCGTCGAGCACGTAGAGCACGGGATAACGGGTCTTCGCTGGGTCGTACTTCTCCGGGAGCCGGACCTGGATGAGGTAGGAATCGCCGACCGTGGCGGACACGAGCCGATGTTCGAAGGCACGAGCCAGCACATGCGGGGCGCCGGGATTCTGCACCGGCGCCGCGGCCGCGAGGCTGGCGAGCGCAAACAGCAGCCCGGCCCTCTTCATGCACTTCATGTGCCTTGGTTCCTTCTCGGCAACCCGCCGTGTTCTCGCCCCGACAAATGTGCGCCGCAGCGAGCCCGGCGGCTACCGCGCGCATGATGCCACGAGCGCGCCGGGCTGGCTACGCATCCCTTGCGGAATCGCCTGCGACAGGCCGACAAGGAGCTGCGGACGTTCTACGAGACGTGAGCCAGCCGTAGGTCGGGCTTTACGCCCGACGTGTCGGGGATAAACCCCGACCTACAAGATATGCTGGAGCGTCCTACGTCGTGATGAAATCGAGCACGACCGGGTGCACGAGTTCGTCGAAGTCGTAGAAGTCCATTTTGATGACCTCGGTGTGCGAGCCGGCGTTGAACGCGATCTGCTCCTCCTGCGCCAGGCATTCGGCGATGTAGACGGCCATGCCGTAGAGGTTGCCGAACGGCGGCATCGCCCCCAGCTCGCAATCCGGGAAGAGGTCGCGAAATTCCGCCTCGGTCGCCAGGCGCACCGCGTGCGTCTGCAGCAGCTCGCGCAGGTCGGCCAGCACGAGCCGGCGGCTCGCGGGCAGCACGACCATCGCAAAGCTGCCTTCGATCCGGACGACGATCGTCTTGGCGAAATCCCGCCCGGCCACGTGGGCCGAGGCGGCCACCTCCTCCGCCGTGTACGCCGGCGAGTGTTTGATGCTGATGTATTTCACACCGTGGCTATCGAGGTACTCCTTGACCTTGGTCGCTGGCATAACGCCTCCACTGGTTGAGGATTGAACTGGCGCGGGCCACGTCCGCCGGGGCGCGCCCTTGGACAACCGGGAATGTACTCCCGCGCGCGGCCAAAGTAAACCGGTGAACGGCGTGAAGGGGCGGAAGCGCAGCCGCCCGAACCCACCCCGGAAATTCCGTCCGGGCCCCTCCGGCGGCCGCCGGCCGCCCTGCCGCCCCGCGGACCCTTGCAGCCCCGACCCCGGCGGCGCGGGGTCGCGCCTGCCATCATTCCTTCGGCCAGTCGCGGAACATCCAGCGCAGGATGTCGGGGAGGAGGGCGCCGCCGTGCGCGTCGGAGTGCCAGCCATCGCCCCAGGCGTGGTCGATATCGTAGCGCGGCCCTTCGAGCTTGCGGCTGTCGGCCGACCGGTTGGCGAATTCGAGCGCCGACAGCATCTGGAGGTTCGCGAGGTGCCAGTTCCCGAACTGATTGCTCATCGACCATTGGTCGGGCATGCCCGGCGTCGGGGCGTTGTTTGCCAGGTCGTTCTCGCCGTCCTGCAGGAAGACCCGGATCGGCTTCGGCGGATTGTGGCGGATCAGCGTCGGGTACAGGTCGCCGCCCGGCCGCATCGGCTCGTTGCCGCGCGCGGGCCGGTAGCCGATCGAGGTGAAGCTGCCGATCATGCTGATGACCTTCCCGAACTGGTCGGGCCGTTCCCAGGCCACGGTCCAGGCGCAGATCGCACCGCTGCTCGTGCCACCGATCACCCGGCCCATCGGGTCGTCGGTGATCCGGTACTTCTTCTTCAGCTCGGGAATCAGCTCGTCGACGAGCAGGCGCGCGTAGGCATCGGTCAGGACATCGTACTCCTCGGCGCGGTTGTCCGGGTTGCCCATGCCGAGGTTGTCCGGGTAATGGTCGCTCAGGTTGCCCGGCGTGATGAACAGCCCGATCGTGACGGGAATGTCCTTTTTGTGGACGAGGTTCTCGACCACGCGGTCGACCCGCAGCGGGCCCTGCGGATTCAACGCGCGCTGGCCGTCCTGGAACACGAGCAGGCACGCCGGCCTGGCGCCGGTGTATTCCGCCGGGACGAAGACCCAGTACTGGCGCACCGTGCCGCGGATGATGTGGCTGTGCCACTCGAACGGGCCTTCGAGCCGGCCCGGCGTCACGCCGGCTTGCGGCAGCGAATCGGCGGTGAGGGAATATTCGCCGGGTTGGCGCGGCGCCGGGCCGCCATTGTCCTCGGCGCCCGCGAAGGCGGCGCCCAGCCAGAGGGCGCCCAGGAGCAGGGGTAGTCTTGTCATCGTGGAGCCTCCTTGATGCGCGCCGCCCGCCGGCACGACAAGGTTTTCCGCCGTGATGCCGTGTCACGAGGTGGCTCCTGCACTCCGCGCAGGTTCAGCCCGCCAGAAGCAAAGGTCCCGGATGCGAGGATGCCCATTGGATTCTGGCCCGATTCACATAGGTGGAGGGCCGGCCTCCCGGCCGGCCGCGGTCGGTCAGGAGACCGATCCTCCAGCCGGGCACGCACGACATACGATTGGATCCAAGGCAGTCACTCAACGCGGATTCAGCCCGCACGGAGGACGGGCTCCACCGTTTCGGTTCCGCCCTACCCTTCGCCCAGCGACGAGCGCAACCGCGCCAGCTCGGCCTTGAGCTGCGCGACCTCGGCCTCAAGCGCGCCCAGGCGCCGCTCGGCCTCTGGCGGGAGTGCCAGCGCGACCTTGAGGGGCTCCGCTGCCGGGCCCGCGGCGGCCATCGCCACCGCCGGCTCGCCCGTGAGCAACTGCGCCCAGCGCGCCTCCTTCTGCCCCGGCTGGCGCGGCAGCTGGCGCACCAGCGCGCCCGACGGCCGGTCCGTCAACTCGGCGAACAACGACTCGAATTCCGGCGCCGGCGGCATCGCGTGCAGGCGCTCCGCATTGGCGCGAAGCGCGGCGAGCGTCTGCGGCCCGCGCAGCAGCAGCTCGCCGAGGAGAGCGCGCGCGGCGGCTGACATCGGGTGGACGGCGTCGAGCTTCTGCTTGAATTTGGGCACGCGGGCATCCGCGCCGGAAAAAATCGCGGCCAGGTGCTTGTAGCGCAGCTGGTCGAGGGCGGCCTCCACCTCGCGCGCACCGACCTCCATCACGGGATCGCGGTTGTTGCGCTGGTTGCAGGCGTTCACCAGCGCATTGAGCGTCAGCGGATAGGCGTCGGGCGTCGCGAGTTCCTTCTCGATCAGGCAGCCGAGCACGCGCGCCTCGAGGGCCGAGAGCGGCGCGGGCGCCTCCGCGGGTGTCGCCGCTGGGGCCGTCGGGTCCATGGTCACTCCGGCGTGAGCCGCGCCGCCCAGCCGCCGCCGGGCGCGAGTTTCAGGTTGAGCTTCGTGGCGCTGGTCACGGTGCACATCGTGCGCTTGTAATCGTCGGCCCGCCGGTCGGCATTCACGCCGTCCCGCCATTCCTCGAGCTTGAAGTTGCCCGGCGGCAGGAAGGAAAGATCCACGGCCAGCTCGCGCGCGGTCCAGTCGGTCATGGCGCCGCAGTACCACGTCGTGCCGTTCCGGCGCGCCATGACCAGGTATTCGCCGATGCGGCCGTCGAGCGCGCGCGATTCGTCCCAGACGGTGGGCACGGCCGAGAGGAACGCGAGGGCGTCGGGCTCCTTCAGGTAGTTCGTCGGCGAGTCGCAGAGCATCTGCAGCGGGCTTTCGTAGATCGCATACATCGCGAGCTGCCGGCAGCGCGTGCCCTGGCTCATGGGCAGGTCGAAGTTCGCCGCGAAGCCCTTCTGCGTGGCATTGCGCATCGCGCCGGGCGTGAAATCCATCGGGCCGAGCACCATCCGGGTGAACGGCAGCGTGACCGTGTGCGCGGGCGTGATGTCGGCGCTCCACTTGTTCCATTCGTTGCCGCGGACGCCCTCGGTCGAGATCAGGTTCGGCCAGGTGCGGGTGAGCAGCGCCGGCCGGAGCGAGCCGTGGAAGTCGACCAGCAGGTGCCGCTGGGCGGCCGCGGCGCACACGCGGGTGTAGAACTGCATCATGTGCTGGTCGTCGCGCTGCATGAAGTCGACCTTGATGCCCGCGACGCCCCACCGGGCGAACTGGTCCAGCGCCGGCTCGAACTGGTCCTCGAGGGTCTTGGCCACGACCCACAGGATCACGCCCACGCCCTTCTCGCGGCCGTGCGCGATGATCGCCGGCACGTCCATGCCCGGCGCCGGTTTCAGGAGGTCGCCGAGCACGTACCACCCCTCGTCGAGGATGATGTAGTCGAGACCGTGCGCCGCGGCGAAATCGATGTAGTAGTCGTAGGTGGCCGTGTTGACGCCGGCCCTGAAGTCCACGCCGGCCAGGTTGTTGGCGTTCCACCAGTCCCACGCGACCTTGCCGGGCTTGATCCAGGCCGTGTCCGTCAACGTGGTGGGACGCTCGAGCAGGTAAATGAGGGGATTGGTGACGAGCTCGCCGTCGCGCCGCGCCACCGCGATGACGCGCCACGGGAACGGGCGCGTGCCGGCCGTCACCGCGATGTAGTCGGCCGCCCTGGCCACGCGGAAGTCGCGGTCGCGCTCGAGTTTTTCCTCGAGCGGGTAAGGCGGGAAGGTTCCCGCCAGCCCGGCGCCGCCGGTGCCGCGGAACCAGAGCCCCGGGTAATCGACCACGTCCGACTCGGCGAGGGCGAGCTTGACCCGGCCGGTGTCGACGATCGCCGGCAGGCTGGCGAGGTTCTTCGCGGCCAGTGCACCGAGCGGGCGTGGGGTGAAGAGCCGCTCCTGGTGGGAGAAGAACGATTCCTCCTCGGGATACCACACCGCGTAGTTGCCGGCGAAGTTCAAGGCCACCTCCTCGCCGGTCACTTTCACGCTGGCGCCGGGCAGCGCGGTTTCCCAGCGGTAGGCGACGCCCTCGTCATAGGCGCGAAACACGAGGGCGCTGCCATCGGCGAAGGCGAGGCGCAGCTCGTTGTAGTGGTCGCGGAACTCGGCCGCCTTCTGCCGCACGACCGGGCGGACGACGCCGTCGTGCGTGCCCGGTGTCGCGCTCGCGACGGCCGGTGCGAGGCCGAACGCCCCCGCCTCAGTGTGCAGCGCCATCGTGGCGTCGCGGACCAGGGTGGCCCCGTCCACGGCCACATCAAAGCGGACGCGGTCGCCCACGCGGATGTCGAGGGCGATCGTGCCATCCGGCGAATGCAGTCCCAGCGGGCCGGCGGCGGCGGCCACCACCGAAACCAGGGCCAGGGCGGAAGCCAACGGGATCAGGCGAAGTTTCATGCGAGGCTCCACGCCAGCGAAAAAGTCGCCGGCTGACAAACCCGCATTCGTGCCGGCTTGCGCCATCCGGCCGGGCTGATATTGCTCCGGGCCCATCCCCGTTCCGCACCCCTCTCACCCCAACCCGCTCCCTGCCCATGAAACTGCTCCGTCATCTCGTCGCGGCTCTCGCCGCGGTCTCCCTTCTCTCGATCACCGCCTTCGCCGCCGACATCAACGGCAACTGGAAATGGACCTCCCAGGGTCGCACTGGCAACACGATCGAAACCACCGCCCGGTTCCAGTTCAAGGATGGCGCGCTGACCGGCACCGTCTCGGGCCGGATGGGCGAAGTGGCGATCGGCGACGCCTCGTTCAAGGACGACCATGTCGCCTTCACCGTGACGCGTGAATTCAACGGCGAGAAATTCGTGATCAAGTACGACGGCAAGCTCGCGGGTGACACCATCACCGGCACCGTCGTGCGGCCCGGGCGCGACGGCGACATGCCGGTCACGCTCGAATGGAAGGCGACGCGCGCGAACTGAGCCCGCATCGCGCAGGGCCCGAATTTGGAGGCGGGGTGCCCTCACCCCGCGAGGCGCAAGCTTGCATGGCAACCCGCGGGACGAGGGCGTCCCGCCTCCACCGAGCGGTTCAGCCCGCACGGAGTGCGGGCTCCACCATGGGTCGCCGAACCCATCCGGGCGAGCAGGACGCCGGCCCGATTCGGGCCGGCGTCACCCTGCACATCACACCCCTGGCTGGCCTTTCGCCCCAAAGATCATTCCGCGGCGGACGGCCTCAATCTCCTGGGAGCGGCATCCCGGCGCGGCGTCGGCAAGGCAGGTTGAGGACCATCGCGGGAGGAATTCATCCCGCATAACACCGCGACGGCGGCGGCCCCTTCACGAGTCGCTTCGCCGCCGGCGCGCATCGTTGTCGTCGCGCCTATGCCCCGCGCGAGCGGCCCGGCAACGTCGCGGCGGTCAACCCATGCGCAGGAATTGGCAACGAGCGCCGTGCCGCCGGCTTGCCCCCGGGGGATAATGGAAACCAACCCCCACAAGCCATGAAACCGCCGCGTGATCATACTGCATGGCTGCTGGGAGGCACCGTCACCTGCCGCCTCCCGCCGCTCCGCTCGCTGCATCCGCGGCGCATCGTCCTGCTCGGGCCGCCGGGGATTGGCAAGGGAACCCAGGCCCGGCTGCTCAGCGCGGCCCTGGGGGCCTGCTACATCTCCACCGCCGAGGTCATCCGCACGGCCCGCGCCAGCGGCGCCAGCGCCACCCAGCCGGCCCTGCGCCTGGCCCTCACCTACGCGCGGCGCGGGGAATCGGTGCCGGAGGAGGCGCTGCTCGGGATCGTCAATGATCGCTGCCGCTGCCTGCGCTGCGCCGGCGGATTCATCCTCGACGGCTTTCCCCGCACGCTGCGCCATGCCGAGGCGCTGGATCTGTTGCTGGCGGAACAAGGCCTCGCGCTCGATGCCGTGATCCGGTATGAGCTGCCCGCCGCCGAGATCGTCCCGCGGCTCCTTGGGCGGCGCATCTGCCCGAACTGCCAGGAAATCTACCACGTTCGGGACCGGCCCCCGCGCACCGCCGGCCGGTGCGACGAATGCGACTCCGCGCTGGTGCAACGCCGCGAGGACCGCATCGACTCGATCCGCCTCATGCAGGGGACCTATGCCATGAGCCCGCAGCCGCTCATCCGCTTCTATCGCGAGCACGGGCTGCTGGTGAATGTCCCGGCCCACGGGACGCCCGAGGAGGTTTTCCACCGCACGATCGACGCCTTGTGCCAGGTTTCGACCGCCCATCCCGCGTGGAATCCCGCCGAGCTGGTGCATCCCGCCGCCGCCCCCCACCCCGCCGGTACCTCCGGCGCCTGAACGCCGCCCTGGATCCCGCCGGACGGTCCGTGACATAATTTGATTCACGGCTGGTCCCGAACCGGCTTACTCATTGCCTTGGAACTTGCAGGTCCTTGCCTGCCCGTTTCCGTTCGCTCCTATGCCCACGCGTCCACCGACCCTTCCGCCCATTCCCGATCCCTCGGACCCGCAATTGCTGGCGTACCTGAACCTGAAATTGCGCGAAATCGGCCAGCCCGGCGTCAAGCTGGCGGCGGACAACGGCCTGTCGGCGTTCGTGGACCATCTCCTGACGCTCAGCCGGGAGAAGGACCGGGTGTTGTCGCGGCACCTCTGCCCGGTCGACCAGCGCATCCAGAATTTCATCTATGACTACCTGGACGGCTCGCCGGAGGCCCCGCGCCTGCCGGCGCCGACGCTGGTGCTGGACCGGCCCGGGCTGGCGCGCGCGCTGTCGCTGCCGCCGGACCGCGACGAGCACCACAGCAGCATCCTGAACTCCGTGCGCGTCCGCCAGGGCGTGCTGCACAACCCGAAGAGCGACCGCCGCACGACCCAGGGCATCTTCCATGTCGCCGAGGGCGGCCTGCCGATCCCGGACGACAAGAAGGCCGTGCCGCGCCCGGTCTTCGCCCGGCTCCTCGCCGCCGCCTTCAACCCGCCGCGCGAGCTGCTGCAACTGCCGTTCGCCGCCGGCGCCGCGCAGCCCGCCGCCTGCTTCGTCTCGCTGCACCTGCGGCCGGTCGTCGTGCCCGCCGTGCCCGGCTTCACCCCGGCGCGCGCGATGGAGACGCGCTTCTTCGTGCCCGGCGCGCTCGTCGCCAACCTCGACTTCGTCGAGAGCATCTTCGGCAACGCCGGCGACCCGCACCTGCCGGAAAACGACGCCGCCCTCGACCCGGCGCACTGGACCGGACACACCGGCTGCATCATCCTCGCCCCGCACCTCAACGCGCTGACAAAGAAGGAGGTCGGCCTGCCCGCCTTTGCCGACGCCACCCCGCGCCAGCGCCGCGACGGCATGTGCTGGAAATCGCCCGACGAGAAGTACAACGACGGCACGCCGTTCAAGCTTACGGCCCGCACCGCCGCGGGCGTGGTGCTGACGTTCATCTCCGACAACTACTTTGGCTACTGCAAGAAGGAGGTGAAGACCCAGATCAGCTTCGCCGCCAACCTGCTCGGCCGCGCCGAGGAGGAGCACGCGGGCGGCGCGATCGTCTTCCCGAGCTACGACCACGGCGTCGATTTCCAGCTCAACCGCAACCTCCCCGACGTGCAGCACACGTTCGCCGAGGCCGTCAAGCTGCTCGGCGACCACGCCGAGGTCCAGCCCGGCGGCTGGGCGCGCGACCGGCTCTTCCCCAGCGTCCATTATGTCCCGGCCGACGCGCGGTTCGACCTGCACGCGCAGCGGATCACGTGGAGCGACGCCACCGGCACGGCCCGCACCCTCAAGCTGCTGCCGGGCCAGGTGTACGTGCTGCCGTCGGGCTACAAGGTCGAGATGATGAAGTCGCCCGCCAGCCGGCGCTGGAGCCTCCGCGGCACCGCGGCCGAGGGCCTCCTCTGCCACAAGCCCTGCACCGTTTCCGGCGGCGGCAAGTCCGAGATCTCCAAGCCGATCGCCGACGCGATGTTCACCGGCCCGGTGTTCGTCAGCGACCTCGCGCGCGACCTCGATGCCGTCGAGACGATCCTGAAGAAGAATTACACGAAGCGCTTCCGCGAGCCGATCGGCACGAAGGTGCGCGCCCGCGCCATCCTCAGCCCGGACCGTTCGCTCGGCTCCGTCATCAAGCTGCTGAGCGTCAGCCCGGATTTCACCGACGAGTACAACCAGTGGCTGATGACGATCCCGCGCTCGATCCGGGACCTCGTCCTCCACCTCAAGCGCCTCTACAAGCCCGAGTGGGGCAAGGACTGGCGCCAGCACTTCACCGTCGACACGGTCAACACCCGGCCGGGCAACGAGCTCAAGTTCAACGCCGAGAAGCTCCTCACGCTGTACCTCCGCGTCGGCTACACGCGCGAGGGCGGCTGGCGCACGTTCACGCTGCGCTCCGACTTCGCCCCGGCGGAGAAGATCCAGGTTGAGGACGACATCACCGCCTCGGCCGTGGCGCCGCGCGGCGTCGTGCCCGGCCTGCCGGCCTGGGTCACGCAGCCCGCGTTGAAGTTCGTCCACAATTGCGAGTTCCGGCTCTTCCAGCGGCCCGACGACGCGGTCGTCCGCGGTTACGACCACCGCACCGAGCACGACTTCAGCCGCGGCGGGCACTTCTTCTCGAACTACGAGCCGCTCACGCGCGAGACCGCGCGCGGCGTCGTCGAGGACGTCCTCGGCTTCGAGCGGTTCACCGAGCCGATGCAGCGGACGTTCCGGGAATTCGTCGCGGCGGACCGGCCGGCCTTCATGGTGTCGCCCGCGTTCCCGCGCGTGGTCGACGGCAAGCCCTCGAAGAACCCGCGCTACCTGCAGAACCGGCCCGACCTCGAGGATCCCCGCGCCACCTACCTCGCGCAGACCGGCGCGCGGCTCTACCGCCGCCTCGGCGCCGAGTCGCCCGCGCCCTTCCCCGTCGGCTCCGTCCTGATGGGCCGCCGGCTCAACCCGCCCGAGCACGGCGTCCGCCCGCTTTGCGTGTTCGGCCCGATCCATTACCAGGAGCTGCCGGAGGCGTTCATGGACCTCATCGGCAGCCTCACGGGCAAGTCGCCCTCGACCACCGGCGCCGGCTCCGAGGGCGCGCTGACCAAGGGACCCTTCAATGCGCTGCCGCCGATCTACGACCTGAACGCCGCGTTCACGTCGTTCGTGCTGACGGGCCTGCCGGTGTTCTCGACCGCCGCCGGCTGGGTCGGCCCGCACCACCGCGTCGACCACGACATCAGCCTGCTCGTGCCGGAGATCTGGTGCCGCATGACGCCCGCCGAGCGCGAGCCCGAGGCGCTCATCGCCGGGGGGCACCTCGAGCGCTGCGTCGACTTCGACCACGAGGGCAAGCGCGTGCTGGCCAGCCGGCTCGGCTGGCGCGTGACGGCCCGGTTCGTCCAGACGTACTGCGGCCGCGTGCTCGGCAACCCGAGCAGCGTGTTCGACGAGGAATTCCTGCAGCCGGAAAAGCAGGACCTCGCGATCTTTGTCGATGGCGTCGACAATATCGTCACCGCGATGCGCGATGCCGCCGACCACTACTTCGCCGATGGATCGATCGAGATGGCCTGCCCGCCGCTGAAGGCGCTGCTGCACCTCATGCGCGACGGGCACTGGGAGGGCCGCGGCGCCGAGGATCCGGCGTTCCGGGCGTTGTTCACGCGCGAAAGCGTGCTGGCCAGCGACTGGTACCGCGCCCGCCTCGAGGCCCAGCGCCAGGTCGACGCCACGCTGGCCGAGAACCAGGCGCGCTATCTCGAGAAATTCCTCAGCCTCGCCAACTACGCCGACGTGGCCGAGCGCCTGGACGTCAAGAGCCGCCTCGCCCAGGCCCTGGCCGCCGCCCGCACCGCCGCGTCGCCCGACTACGTGAAGCAGCTTTCGTACACGCTCGGCGCCGAGCCGACCATCGCCGCGGCGCTGAAGAAAAGCCGGGGTTAGCTTCCATCGGCAGGGCGGCGACTCCGTTCGCCGCCGCGGCTGCGAAGGCTCAACCAACACACCCCGCCCTCCCGGGCACCCCTCTTTCTAGAGGGGACCTCCGTTGGCGTTTCTTTGGCTCCCCTCTAGCAAGAGGGGTGGCGCGAAGCGACGGGGTGTGTGCGGCTTTGCGTAATGTTCGATCGAGGTCCGAACGCTGTCCCAACCACCGTTATTCATCCCGGTTTTCCCCGTCGATTGCAGCATAAGCTGGCATAATCCGCCGGGCGCAAGCGCCCGAGCCTGAGCCGTTCCGCCCGGGTCCGGCCCCGGAAAACCTGCGCATTTCCTGCCTTTGTCGGATCACCCGTTGCGCCGCCGGGCCGCAGCCGCCGCGGGCGGCTGGATAGCCTATTGACGATGCCCCGGTGCTGCGCATGTTTTGCCGTCTACCCCGCAAAAGCACATGGTCAGTCCCTCTTCCCCTGAATCCGCGGGCGGCGCGTCCGGCACCAATGGCAAGGCGCGCTCGCTCAGCGACGTAGTCATCCGCCTCGCCGGCGATTCACAGGACGGCATCCAGGCCGTCGGCGGCTTCCTCGCCCGCCTGGCCGGCCGGTCCGACCAGGACGTCATGACGTACATGACGATCCCGGCGACGATCTCCGGCGGCCCGTCCATCTTCCAGGTGCGCATGGGCTCCGGCGACATCCTGTCGGCCGGCGACCGTGCCGACATGCTGGTGGCCTTCTATCAGCACAGCTACGAGGCGCACATCGGCGCCCTGCGGCCGGGCGGCGTGCTCATCTACGACTCGACCCACGTCAAGGTCGACCCGGACGACAAGCGCTTCACCGCGATCGGCGTGCCCATCACCGCCGCCACGATCGAGGCCCTCGGCGGCTCCGTGAAGGAAAAGGGCAAGAACATCTACGTGCTGGGCCTGCTCGCCCGCATCTTTGACCTCGATGTCCCGAAGCTCACGCAGCTCATCAAGGAGCGCTTCGGCGGCAAGTCCGAGGACATCGTTCGCAACGCCATGGTGGCCTTCGACGCGGGCTACGCCTATCCGGGCGACAACATCCGCGACTGCTTCTTCAAGTTCGACGCGCCGACCCGCGTCTCGTCCGGCCGCCCGCAGATCACGATGGACGGCAACACCGCGCTGACCTACGGGCTCATCGCCGCCGGCATCCGCCACGGCGCGGGCTACCCGATCACCCCGTGGTCCTCCGTCATGGAGGTGCTCCGCACCGAGCTGCCGAAATACGGCGGCATCTTCGTGCAGTGCGAGGACGAGATCGCCGCCGTGTCGACGGCCCTCGGTTTCTCCTACACCGGCCATCTCGCCATCACCGGCAGCTCCGGCCCGGGCCTCTCGCTCAAGATGGAGGCTCTCGGCTGGGGCACGATGGCCGAGATCCCGCTCGTCGTCGTCAACGTCCAGCGCGGCGGCCCGTCCACCGGCCTGCCCACCAACATCGAGCAGAGCGACCTCCTGCAGGCCGTCTATGGCAGCCACGGCGACACGCCGCGCGTCGTGCTGTCGCCGAAGAACGTCGAGGACTGCTTCTACATCGCGCTCGAGGCCGCCCGCATCGCCCGCAAGTTCAGCACGCCCGTCATCATCCTCACCGACCAGGCGCTCGCGACGCGCATCGAGGCGTTCGACGAGCCCGACCTGCCCAAGCTGATGGTGGACCCGAAGCCCGACTTCTCCGAGCGGCCGGTCAACTTCAAGCCGTACCCGATCGACCAGCTCACGCGGCACGCGCCGCCCGGCACGCGCATGCTCTCCGGCAAGTACCCGACGGTTTCCGGCCTCGAGCACGACGAGGCGGGCCATCCCTCGGGCAGCCCGGCCGTGCACGCCAAGATGACGGCCAAGCGCCGCGAGAAGATCAAGCTCGTGGCCGCCGACCTCGGCCCGACCGAGGTGTTCGGCGACGAGTCCGGCGACGTCCTCCTCGTCACCTGGGGCTGCACCTGGGGCCCGGCGCGCGAGGCCGTCGGCCGCCTGCGCCGGGCGGGCCTCAAGGCCGGCCAGGCGCACCTGCGCCACCTCCACCCGCTGCCCAACGACCTCGCGCCGATCTTCGCGCGCTTCAAGCACGTCCTGGTGGTCGAGATGAACGACGAGGGCCTCTACGGTTACGGCCAGCTCGCGACGCTCCTGCGCGCGCGCCACGTCGACCCGAAGATCCGCAGCGTGACCAAGACCGACGGCCTCGTCTTCAAGGTGCGCGAGATCGTCGAGGGCGTCGCCCGCCACCTCGACCTGCCGGAAAGCACCTTCGGCGCGAAGACGACGAGCGCCCTCGCCGCGCTCACCGCCACCGAGACGACCGCGCCTTTCGCCCGCAGCTGAAACCCCTTCAACCCCCAACCCGTTTTCCCGCCATGTCCGCTCCCGCTCCCGCCGCCCCGGCCCCCGTCGCTCCCGTCGGCGGCGCCGACCGCGCCCCGCTCAACAAGAAGGTCCTCGTCGCCGACCACCCGACCTGGTGCCCCGGCTGCGGCGACTTCGCCGTCCTGGCCGCGTTCTACCGCGTGCTCGAGAAGCTCAACTACCCGCAGGAGAAGATCGTCACCTTCGCCGGCATCGGCTGCTCCTCGCGCTTCCCGTATTTCGTCAACACCCACGGCGGCCACTTCATCCACGGCCGCGCCCTGCCCTTTGCCGCCGGCATCAGCCTCGGCAACGACGACCTCCACGTCTTCGTCTTCGGCGGTGACGGCGACGGCTTCTCCATCGGCGGCAATCACCTCGTCCACACCGCGCGCAAGAACCCGCGGATCACCTACGTGATCATGGACAACTCCGTCTACGGCCTGACCAAGAAGCAGACCTCGCCCACCTCGCCGATCGGCTTCAAGTCCAAGACCGACCCCTGGGGCGCCTTCGACCAGCCCATCAACCCGATGCGCACGCTCATCAACAGCGGCGCCACGTTCGTCGCCCGCACGCATGCCGCGCAGGTCGGCCACATGACCGACATGATGCTCGCCGCCGCGAAACACGACGGCTTCTCCGTCGTCGAGGTGCTGTCCGAGTGCGTCGAGTTCTTCGATGGCGCCTTCGACGGCGCCAATCCCCGCAAGGGCGGCACCTGGCAGACGATCGAGCTCAGGAAGAACGACGGCTCCCCCGAGGACGCCGCCCGGCACGACCCGGCCGACGAGCTTGCCGCCTTTCGCCTCGCGCTCGAGGCCTGGCCCGGCAAGTTCGGCATCTTCTACGAGAACAAGACCCGCCCGACGAAGAACAAGTTGGAGCAGAACCTCATCGCGAAGACCCGCGAGAAGACCAAGGGCGCCAGCGACCTCCAGCTCCTGCAGGCCACCTTCGCCAAGATGCGGTAAGGCGTATCCGGCTCGGCAGGAGGGTCGGCCTCCCGGCCGACCGTATAGTGCAATTCCGGCCGGTCAGGAGACTGGCCCTCCATCCCTCAAGCCTCCCGCCGCGCTTCCAGCTCCTCCCAGCGCGTGAAGGCGATCGCGTGCTCCTGCTCCAGCGCATCGAGGCGCGCGCGCACCTGCGCCGACTGCGCCGCCTGCGATTTGTAGAACGCCGGGTCGGCGAGCTTCGCCGACAACTGCGCCTGCTCCCGCTCGAGCGCCTCGATCCGCGCCGGCAGCGCCTCCAGCTCCTGGCGCTCCTTGTTGGAGAGTTTTCTTGCGTTCGCGGCTGATGTCCCGCGGGACGGGGGCGTCCCGCCTCCATTCTCTTTCATTGGAGGGCGGGTGCCCTCACCCGCCTTCGCCGCCGCCTGCTTCTGCCGCTCGTGCTGCCAGTCGGTGTAGCCGCCGACGTAATCGCCGATCACACCCTCGCCCTCGAAGACGAACGAGCTCGTCACCACCTCGTCGAGGAATTCGCGGTCGTGGCTCACCAGGAGAACGGTGCCGGGAAACTCCACCAGCAGGTCCTCAAGCAGGTCGAGCGTCTCGACATCGAGGTCGTTCGTCGGCTCGTCGAGCACGAGCACGTTGGCCGGCTTGGTGAAGAGCCGCGCCAGCAGCAGCCGGTTGCGCTCGCCGCCCGAGAGCACGCGCGCCGGCGTGCGCGCGCGATCCGGGGTGAACAGGAAATCCTGCAGGTAGCTGATGACATGCCGCGTGCGGCCGTCGATCGTCACGTGCGTGTTGCCGCCGGCGATGTTGTCCGCGACCGTTTTGGCGTCGTCGATTTGCGCGCGGAGCTGGTCGTAGTAGACAACCTCGAGGTTGGTCCCGTGGCGGACAGTCCCGGCCGTCGGCGCGATCTGCCCGAGCAGCAGCTTGATCAGCGTCGTCTTGCCCGCGCCGTTCGGGCCGATGAGCCCGATCTTGTCGCCGCGGATGATCGTGGTCGTGAAATCCTTCACCAGCATGCGCCCGTCCGGCCAGGCGAACGACAGGTTCTCGACGTCGATCACCTTCATGCCGCTGGGCGTCGCCTCGGCCAGGTTCAGGCGCACATTGCCCACCTTCGCCCGGCGCGCCCGTCGTTCGGCGCGGAGCGCCTGCAGCTGGTTGATGCGGGCCGTGGCGCGCGAACGCTGCGCCTTCACGCCGCGGCGGATCCACTCCTCCTCCTGCGCGAGCTTCTTGTCGGCGAGCGCCTGCTGCCGCTCCTCCGCCTCGAGCCGCTCCTGCCGGCGCACCAGGAAGGTCTCGTAGTCGCAGTCCCAATTCGTGATGACGCCCCGGTCGAGTTCGACAATGCGGGTCGCGAGACGCTTGAGGAAGGCGCGGTCGTGGGTGACGAAGAACAGCGCGATCTTCTCCGCGAGCAGGAACTCCTCGAGCCAGAGGATCGACGCCAAGTCGAGGTGGTTGGTTGGCTCGTCGAGCAGGAGCAGGTCCGGCTTGCTCGCGAGCGCCTGCGCCAGCAGCGCCCGCCGCTTGAGCCCGCCGGAGAGCGCCGCGAACTCCGCCCGCGGGTCCAGGCCAACGTGCTGGATCAGGTCCTCGAGCCGCACCTCGCGTTCCCAATCCTCCTCGTGGGCGTGCGCCGGGCGCAGCCCGGCCGCGACCACGTCGTGCACGGTCCCGGTAACGTCCGCCGGCACCTCCTGCACCAGCCGGGCGAAATGCGCCCCGGGCTGCCGGAAAACCTGGCCGCTGTCCGGCAGGATGTCGCCGGCAATCAGCTTCATCAGCGTCGACTTCCCCGCCCCATTGCGCCCGAGCAGGCAGAGGCGTTCGCCAGCGTCGACCTGGAAGTTGACGTGGTCGAGCACCGCGGGGCCGCCGAAGGCATGGGAGACATTGAGGAGGCTGAAAAGCGCCATGAAAACGGGCGAACGTACGTTCCCGGCCGCCGGGTGCAACCCAAAGCTCCCGGCGATGATCTGACCCGTTATTTCTGACACACACCCCGGCGCTTCGCGCTACCCCTCTTGCTAGAGGGGACCCAAACCAACGCCCACAAAGGTCCCCTCTAACAAGAGGGGTGCCCGTCAGGGCGGGGTGTGTGCCTCACCCATACCCGGCTGCTAAAAATTCGCTCCGGCCAGACAAATCCGGCCCGTCGCGACGCTCTTTGGCAGGCGCGGCTCCCGCCGCGCACCCCACCCCCATGGACCTGTTGATCTCCGCCTTCCGTTCGCTGCGCGCGCACGCCGCGTTCAGCCTGCTCATCATTTCCCTGCTCGCCCTCGGCATCGGCGCCAACACCGCGATCTTCAGCGTCGTCGACGCCGTCCTGTTGAAACCCCTGCCGTACCCGGCGTCGGGCGAGCTCGTCCTCGCCCGCAAGCCGCCGCGCGATCCCGCGCTCAAGCTGCCCGGCGGCGGCGACATGATGCCCGACAACGAATTCCTCGCCTGGGTCGAGGCGCAGCCCAAGACCTTCCGCACGCTCGCCGGCTACCGTAACAACCCCGCCACCGTGCAGCTCGGCGACGGCGCGGTGCGCGCGCCCGCCGCGGCCGTCACCGCCTCGTTCTTCCCCATGCTCGGCGTGTCGGCCTGGCGCGGCCGGCTCTTCGCCGCAGCCGACCTGCAGCCAAACGCGCCGCCGACCACCGTCCTGAGCTACTCCGCGTGGCAGTCGCGTTTCAATGGCGACGAAGGCGTGCTCGGCCGCGTCGTGAAGATCGACGACGTGCCGCACACCGTCATCGGTGTGCTGCCGGCGGCGTTCGAGTTCACCGAGCCGGTCCAGTTCTGGCGCCCGCTGCAGATCCCGCCCGCCGCGCCAGGCCAGTTGCGCATCCAGATGATCCGCGTCTTCGGGCGCCTGCTGCCCGGCACCAGCCTCGCCACCGCCCAGCGGGAGCTCGACGAGATCTCCGCGCGCTTCTGGGACAACCTCGCCGCCGGGTTTGGCGGCCCGCGCTCGCAAGGCGCCGCCGGCCCCCAGCGCATGCTGCGCGGCCCGCGGCTGCCGTTCATGGACGCGACGGCCCAGCTCGTCCCACTCCAGGAACAGCTCGTGAAGCAATCCCGCGCCACGCTCTGGCTGCTGCTCGGCGCGGTCGGATTCGTGCTTCTCATCGCCTGCGCCAACATCGCCAATCTCCAGCTCGCGCGCACCGCCGCCCGCAACCGCGAGACTGCCATCCGCGCCGCGCTCGGCGCCTCGCCCGCCCGGCTCGCACTCGAGCTGCTGCTCGAAAACCTCCTGCTGGCGCTTGCCGGCGGCGCGCTCGGCGTGGTGCTCGCCTGGTGGTGCACGCACGCGCTGACGGCCTGGCTGGCCGACTACCTGCCGCGCATCAATCCCGTGGGTCTCGACGGCTCCGTCCTCGGATTCGCCCTGTTGCTCGCAACCATTGCCGGACTCGGCTTCGGCGTGGCGCCGGCCTGGCAGGGCTGCCGCATCGACCTGCTCGACACCCTCAAGGAAGGTGGCCAGCACGCCTCTGTCGGCGGCCAGCGCTGGCGCCAGGCCCTTGTCGCCCTCGAGGTGGCGCTCGCCCTCGTCCTCGCCGTCAACGCCGGCCTGCTGGTCAAAGGCATCTACCAGCTTTACGCCACCGACCTCGGCTACCGGACCGCCGACGTGATGACCGCCAACCTGTCGCTGCCACGCCGCTACGGCAGCGCCGTCCAGCAGCGCGACTTCGCCCGACGCTGGCTGGAGTCGCTGGCCGCGCTGCCGGGCGTGAAGGCCGCGTCGCTCGCCGACATCCCACCGCTTTCGCCCTACGCCCAGATGGTCCTCGTCGCCACCGCGCAGGGCAGCTCGGGCAATGCCAACGCGTCGGTCAACGCCTCGCAGTCGGCCATGGCGGTCGCGAGCGTGACCCCGGAGTTCTTCCGCGCCACCGGCATCGCCCTGCAGCAAGGGCGGTTCTTCACCGCGCAGGACGGTGCCGACGCTCCCAAGGTCGCGATCGTGAACGAGGCCTTCATCCGGCAGTTCTATCCGAAGGGCTTCACGCTCGGCGCCGAAATCACGGCGCCCGGCGGCGGGCACGGCGACGGTCCGCCCCCGACCGCGGCCGTCGTCGGCGTCGTGGCCGATATTCGCCCGCGGGGCTTCGACAGTGTCGCGCAGCCGATGGCCTACTTCCCGATGGAACAGCAACCGGCCGCCCGCCTGTCGGCCGTGCTGCAATTCGCGGGTGACGCCGGGCCACTGGCCCTCGCCATCACGCAGGCCACCCGCAAGCTCGACGCCGACCTGGCGATGGACAATCCATCCACGCTCGCCGACCAGCTCGCCAAACAGACCGCGCCGCGGCGCGTCACGCTGATCCTGACCGGGACCTTTGCCACGACCGCCGTCCTGCTGTCAGCCTTGGGCATCTTCGGCGTCATGAGCTACACCGTCACCCAGCGCCGCAAGGAGATTGGTGTCCGCATGACGCTCGGCGCCGATGCAGCCACGATCCTGCGCTGGATCCTGGGCCACGGCGGCTTGGCGATCGGGACGGGCCTGGTGGTAGGATCCGTCCTGACCTTCGCCACGAGCCGGTTGATTGCCTCCCTGCTGACCGGCATGACGCCGCTCGACGCCGCGGTGCTGGCCGCGAGCGCGGCCCTGCTGGGCGGCATCGGGCTGCTCGCGTGCCTCGTGCCCGCGCGTCGCGCCACCGCGGTCAACCCCGTTGAAGCCCTGCGGGCGGAGTAATTGCCTCGGGTTCCCATGTAGGGGCGTGCCTCGTGCGCACCCGGGCCGGACGGTATGCCCTGGCCCGCAGTGCTCATTGACCAATCGTTGGAGGGTCGGCCTCCCGGCCGACCGTATCGCACCAAACCGGCCGGTCAGGAGACCGGCCCTCCACTTGCTTCTCGCCGCCACCGCCGGGAATTCGACGACCGCCTCAAAGTTGAACCCGGCTCAACTTCATGTTCCCTCAGCCCTGCGGCGGCGTGCCGCTGATGCAATTGAGGCCCCAGAGGTGGCCGTCGATATCGGCGAAGCTGCCGTGGTACATGAAGCCGTAGTCCACCGAGCGTTCGTGGATCTTGCCGCCGGCCTTTTCGGCGCGGGCGACGATGTCGTCGACCTGCGCGCGGCTGTCGCACCCGATGTTGAACAAGGCCTCGGCGTGGGCCGGGTCGCAGAGCGGCTTCGGCGAGAACTCGGTGAACCGCTCCCGCGGGAGCAGCATGATGGAAACCGCGCCGTTGATGACGACGCAGGCGGCGCCGTTGCCCGTGAACTGCGGGTTGAGCGAAAAACCGAGGGCTTGGAAAAAGTCCGAGGACTTGGCCACATCGATGACGGGCAACGTGATGAAGAATGTCTGGTTCATGGGCGTGGAGGGTTGATCACTCCTTCAACGGATGACCACACGGATTCCGGACACGGACCTTTTAGATTCCGATCAGGTGGAACACGCCGACCCAGCGCGTTTCATTGGGTAATACGCGCCCAAATTCTGCCGAACGTTTCAGATGAGCCAGGCGGGCCGGCGCGGAGCGCTGGCCCGCATTGGCTCTGGCTGATGGTTAGCCCGTCTTTTCTGTGAGTGACCAATAGAATCTGCTCTTTGTCTTTTCATCACCTGACTCAGGAATGACCTCGAGATAGACTTTCTTCCCTTTGCTAACCTTCAAACGCAGAATGGATGACTGGCAAGCCCGCGGAGGCGAATCCGGCGCGTAAGGCTCGGGCGAAAAAATCTGAAATGAATGGTCTCCTTCGGGGAGATAGACACTGCCAGCCTCGCCACCGACTAAAATCACCCGCGGCCAGTCATCGCACACAATGGTCGACTGAAGAATATTCAGGCTGCCGTTGCTTTCTTGGCGCACGAATACCACCTCGCCATGGGCAGCCGGCAGCACATCAGAGATCGGGTCCTTCGCGTTCGTGATGCCGGCCACGAGTAGCAGGGCAACGAATCGAAGGGAGACTCTCATCGGCTAACAGCGTGATTGGGACTTGAGACAAGTCTTCTGGTTTGCGGCCCGCGGCGTGGATCAAGCGCGGCAAGTCCTTCGACGGCAACCTTGGAATTGGCGCGGCCAGTGGATCGTTCCGGACGCCGGCGGTCGCAGATCGCCGCTCCAGGATCGGGCATCCGCGCGATCCGGGAAATCCGTGGTGGTCGTCACACCCCGGCGCGGTGCACCATCAGCCTTCGCCGAGCCTACGGCTCGACAAGCCCCTCTTGATAGAGGGGACCGAATTCAGAAGGACCTCCGCGCGCGGTCCGCCGTCAGGCCGCTTCGTCGCGGTGCGGGGCGTCCGGCAAACCGACCTCGGCGGCGGCCTGGGCCTCGATGTTCTCCCGCAGCTCGCGCCCGATGCGCAGGATCACGCCGCAGACCTTTTCCCGCACGACCGGGTCGTCGGGGGGCACGAAGCACCCGCGCCGCTCGCCCTCCAGCCAAGTCTCATCCGCGAAGATCTTGCGGATCGTGGTGAGCTGGCGGGAAAGGACTGGATTGGACGCGGTCATGGGGGGGTGCAAAAGGTTAGACAGGGGCCGGCGCCTGTTGGTGCCCATGAGGCCGTGCCCGCGCGTTTGCCAATCTTTCGTTTGCGGACAGTATGGCGACATGCCCGCCAACCACCCTCCCATCGACGCCGGTGTCCGCATCGGCCATGTCCACCTCAAGGTCGCCGACCTGTCGCGCGCCCTCGACTTCTATTGCGGCGTGCTCGGCTTCGAACTGACGCAGCGGTACGGCACGCAGGCGGCGTTCGTGTCGGCCGGCGGCTACCACCACCACATCGGGCTCAACACCTGGGAAAGCGCCGGCGGCTCGCCCCCGCCGGCCGGGAGCACCGGCCTCTACCATGTGGCGATCCTCTATCCGACGCGCGCCACGCTGGCGGATGCCCTGCGCCGGCTCGTCCGCGCCGGCATCCCGCTCGACGGCGCCTCGGACCACGGCGTGAGCGAGGCCCTCTACCTGCGCGACCCCGACCAGAACGGCATCGAGCTCTACCGCGACCGGCCGGTCGCGGAATGGCCGCGCACGCCGGACGGGGGGCTCGCCATGGTCACGCACCGCCTCGACCTTCAATCACTGCTGGCGGAGCCGGCGCCATAGCCCGGCCCCCACCATCGCGATCAGACCCGCCATCGCTGCGTACGACGCCGGTTCCGGGATGGGTGTGGACGTGGCGACAAAATTGTCGGCGTAGAAGGTCCCGGGGAGGATCCCACTGGCCGGACCGGACATGGCGGCATTCGAGGCCTGGAGGCCCAGCGCAAAGGTGTCGGTCGAGCCCATGCCCCACCCGGCCACCGAGCCGCCGTACAGGTCGGTGAAGCTGTAGCCGCCCGCCGCGCCGTCCGCATCATAGGCCAGCACCAGGTACTGCGACGAGGCGATGTAATCGATGCGCACCGTGGCCGCGGCGGTCACGTCGGATTGCTGCTGCGTGCCCATGCTCCCGTTGGTGTACAGCGTCCCGCGCACGAACGGATTCAGCTGCATGTAGGACCGCAGGAAATCGACCTGGAAGTAATCGGTGTTGTTGGCGCTGTTCGCGAAGACCAGCGTCCAGGTCGACACCTGCCCGGCCACCTGGGTGAAGTTGAGCCCGAGGTCGAGTTGCACCTGCCAGTCGGCCACGGAGCTGCCGGCATTGAGCGTCCAAGCCCGCTGGGCGGAACTGGTCACGCCCGTGGTGACGCCGCCGTCAGTGAAATTCAGGAGCCCGCCGCTGACCGAAAACGCGCCGCCGTTGGCGGTCGTGCCGTCGGTCCAGTTGCCGGTGACGGTGCTGAAGTCATCGGTGCCGCTTATATTCTGGGCCTGCAGATTGGCCGCATACAGCACGAGGCCGAGGCCCGCCAGGCGCGCCAGGGTTTTCATGGGCCAAGGCTAGCAAACGCCGCGGTGATTGGCTCCGCATGTATTGCCGCCCGGCGGAACAGACCGTTGCGCAGCGATTGTCCATTTCCCGGTGCGGCGCGGGCCGCCCGGCCGGCGGGACATAACCCGGGGATTCGCTCGACAAGCCGGGAGCGGGCGGCTTGCTAATCTGCGCCCCATGCCCACCCCGCAAGCATCCGGTCGCGAGGCGACCCGCCTGAGCGAAATCACACCGTGGCAATGGAAGTCGGGCCTCGCGGCGTGGCTGGGCTGGTTCTTCGACGGCCTGGAGCTGCACCTCTACACGCTGGTGGCGGCGCCGCTGGTGCTGCAGCTGCTGGCCACGACGGCGGACGATCCGCAGGTGAAGGAGGTCAGCGCCTACATCCAGGCGGCCTTCCTGATTGGCTGGGCCCTGGGCGGCGCGTTCTTCGGGCGGCTCGGCGACCGCTTCGGGCGCAGCCGCACGCTCGCGCTCACGGTGCTGACCTACGCCCTGTGCACCGGGCTTTGCGCCTTCGCGCGGACCTGGCCGCAACTGCTGGTCTTCCGGTTCATCGCCTCGCTCGGCATCGGCGGCGAATGGGCCGTCGGCGCCTCGCTGCTCGCCGAGACCTGGCCGCGCGCCTGGCGCCCGTGGATCGCGGCCGTGCTGCAAAGCGGGGTGAACCTCGGCATCCTGTTCGCCGCCGCCCTGGTGTGGCTGATGTCCGTCTTCCTGCCGCCGCACTCGGAGCGCTGGGTGTTCCTCATCGGCGTCCTGCCCGCGCTGATCGTCTACTGGATCCGGCGGAACGTGCCCGAGCCGGAGGTCTGGCAGCAGGCCGAGGAGCAGGCCCACCACCACAACCCCGGCGTCGGCGAGCTGTTCCGCGGCGCCGTGGCGCGCATCACCTGGCCCACGATGATCGTCTGTGCGCTGAGCCTCTCGGCGTGGTGGTTGTTCATCTTCTGGCAGGCGCAGCATGTGCGCAAGGTGCTGGTCGACGCCGGCACGCCGGGCAACGACGTCACGCGGCTCGTCACCGCCGCCTTCTTCGTGATGATCGCGGTGTCGATCGTCGGCAATTATTTCGCCGGCTGGCTCGCCCGGCTCATGGGCAACCGCCGCGCCATCGCCGCCATGTTCTGGGCCCTGTTCCTGAGCATGGCGGGCGCGTTCATCGTGCCGCGCAGCTTCGCCGAGCTGGCCTGGTTCTGGGTGCCGCTGGTCGGCTTCTTCTCCGGCGTGTTCGGCCTGTTCACCATGTACATGCCGCCGCTGTTCCCGGTGCTGCTGCGCACGACGGGCGCGGGGTTCTGCTACAACATCGGGCGGCTGGCCGCGGCGTTCGCGTCGGTCATCTTCGGCTGGCTCGCGCCGGTGGGCGACTTCCGCGTCGCCCTGCTCTACTCCAGCCTGCTCGCGCTCGCCGCGGCCGTCTGGGCGTGGTGGCTGCCCGAGGACGCCGTCGACGCGTGAGATCGGAACAGCTGACGCGGCCAGGTTGGAGGGCCGGCCTCCCGGCCGGCCGCGGTCGGTCAGGAGACCGACCCTCCAACAAGGCACGAGTCTCCCGATGGAGACGGGGTGCCCTCACCCCGCGAGGCGCCAGCCCAAATGGCAACCCACGGGACGAGGGCGTCCCGCCTCCATCCGGCAACTTTCAGCCCGCACGGAGCGTGCGCTTCACCTCACGGTCGCGGCGGCACCACCTGGTAGTGCAACTGCACCAGGCCGTCGGGAAACACGCGGCTGTCCCGCAGCCGCAGCGCCGCTTCCGTCGCGTTGGGCAAGAACAACGGCCGGCCTTCGCCCAGCAGGCGCGGCACGATCGTCAGGATGATCTCGTCGACCACGCCGGCGGCGAAGCACGCTTGCGCGCATTCTCCGCCGCCGACGAGCCAGATGTCGCGGCCCGGACGCTTCCGCAGCCGCCGGAGCAGCGTGGCCACACCGGCGTCCGTGAACTCCGCGTGCACG
Source organism: Lacunisphaera sp. (assembly GCA_035545835.1). Classification (GTDB taxonomy): domain Bacteria; phylum Verrucomicrobiota; class Verrucomicrobiia; order Opitutales; family Opitutaceae; genus Lacunisphaera. The sequence goes on along the minus strand of DASZXO010000033.1, from coordinate 4,173 downwards.
TCGCGATGGCCGGCCCACTTCCGGCTGAGCACGTGGCAGGGACGGTCGCCGAAGGGCCACGGCCCGAGCGTCAGCGCGTGCTCGTAGGTCTTGCGGCCGATGATCAGCTCGTCGACCCGCGCGAAGAACCTCGCCGTGCCATAATCCTGCTTCTTCGTCGGCACCGGCAGCCAGTCGATGGCGCCATCCGGCCGCGCGATGTAGCCGTCGAGGCTCGCGGCGATGTAATAGACCAGCTTGCGCATGCGCCGGGCCCGCCGCTCAGTTCCGGCCGGCGAGTGCGACCGGCTCCGGCGCGAAGGCATGCAGCTCGCCGCCGCCGAAGCGTCGGATGAGCCCGCGCATCACGATGAGCAACGACTGGTACTGCGCCTCATAGGCTTCGTCGGAAACGTCGCCCTGCTGGATGAAGGTGTAGCTGACGAGCGTCCGCCGCGGCCCGAGCGGGAGCACGCGGAGCGGGAAGAGCGCCATCCGGTCGGGCGCCGGGCCGACATGAAAATCGAGGAGACCGGCCGCGGCGGCGACCTCGAGCTCGACCAGCACCTCGCCGCGCGGGGTGTACGCCCACCAGCGGCCCGAGCGCAGTTCGAGGCGTTCGCAGAACTCGGTCGACCAGTCCGGCAGGTTTTCGACGTTGGCGAGGTAGTTGAAAACGGGGTCGCGCGGGACGGCCACGGAGATGGAGACGGTGCGGATGTGCATGGGGCTGCGGAGTGAAAGGGACCCGCCGGTCACTTGACCGCCCGCGGGTCGAACTGCGGGTTTTCGATCAGGCCGATGATGTTGCCGAAGGGATCGACGACCGACGCCACCGTGATGCCGTCGCCGACCTCCTTTGGCGGCTCATGGGTGGTCGCGCCGAGCGCGAGCAGGTGGGCAAAGGCCGCGCCGATGTCATCGACGCCCCAGTACGCGAGCACCCCGGCGGGCTGCTCGTTCGGCGGGCCGTCCGGGCTGAGGCCCAGCTCGAAGCCGCCGACATTGTAGCCGACGTAGAACGGCTCGTCGAAATACGGCGTGATGCCGAACGCGCGGGCATACCAGGCCTTGCCGGCGGCAAGGTCGGCGGCGCGATAGGTGACGGTGCGAAGTCCCTTGAGCAGCGGCATGGCAGGCTGGGTCACGAGGGGGGCAAGGGCAGCGAGGCCTGGCCGAAGACGTATTTCCAGCCCGCCGGCGTGCGCGCGTAGGTGTCGCTGAACCAGAGCTTGTAATCGAAGGCCTGGCCGTCGCGCGCCGTGCCCTTGATCCACAGCAGGGCGGTGACGACGGCCGTGTCGCCCCACACGCGGACCTTCTGGGTGCCCGGGACCTCGTCCTGGACCTCGTACGTGCGCGCGCGATCCTGCGCGGCCTTGACGTGGTCGGCGCGGGTGAACACCGAGCCGCGGCCGGTCACGAGGATCATGTCCCCGGCCTGGATGCGCGCGATGACGGTGGCATCGTTGTGTTTGACCGCCGCCTGGAACTCGGTGTCGAGCGCCGCGACGGCCGCGGCATCGTCGGCGGCGGACGCCCGCACGAATGGGACGGCAACGAGGAACATCGCAGCCAGGGCGCACCACGGACGCAGGTGCCTCATGCCTGTGGGGTCGCGGCTCGTCCGCGCCGGTTCGAACTTCCCGCCGTGTTCGCGGGCGCGCACAAGGCGCGCCCCGACGCAAGGCAATCCTGAAACGGGTGGTCTTTGCATGCCACCACCCTAACACGGGCCGGTGACAGCCCTATGTCAGGAGGCTTTGCCGGCGTGGCGCCGGGCGATCTCCTCGCCGCCGGCGCGGACCAGCTGGCGCAGTTTCGCGGGTTCCAGCGCCTCGGCGTCGCCGCCAAACGAAAGCAGCCACCGGGCCATCCATTCCAGCGACCACGCATAGAGCGAAAACTCCGCGCCGCCGTCGCGCGGGCGCTCCTCGATCAACGTGGCCAGGCTGTCGCGCCGCGCGCGCTCCTGGGCCGCCGCGGCGAACCACACGCGCACCGGGATCGTGTCCTCCCGCTTCACCGACTCCTCCATGTGCTTCGCGAGCGAGAAATCCGGCCGGGGCGAGAAGACCAGCGGGGTCAGTTCCAGCCGGCGGATGCGGTCGATGCGGAAATGGCGGTAGTCCTGCCGCAGGCGGCACCAGGCGACGAGGTACCAGGCGCCGCCATAAAACACCACGCCCTGCGGCTCCACATCGCGGGTCGTGTCGCTCTCCTGCCCGCCGCGGCGGTAGTCGAGGCGGAGCACGCGCCGCTGCACGAGGCCCTGCTGGACCGGCAGCAGCCAGCGCTGCGCAATCGCCTCGGGTGCGGCGCGCCGTGAACCGAGGCCGAGCACCAGCGTGCGTTGCGCGAGCCGCTCGATGTGGTCCTGCCGGTCCTTCGGCAGCACCGCGCGCAGCTTCTCCAGCGCCGAGACCATCGGGGCGTGCAGCGACGCATCGGTGAACTGCTTCACGAGCTCACCGCCGACGAACAGCGATGTCGCCTCCTCGGCCGTGAACATGACCGGCGGCAGCTGGTAGCCCTTCATCAGGCAGTAGCCCACGCCCGCCTCGCCCGAGATCGGCACGCCCGCCTCGCCGAGCGCGGCGATGTCACGGTAGACGGTCCGTTCGGTGACCTCGAAATGCCGCGCCAGCTCGCTCGCGCGCACGACGCGCCGGCCCTGCAGGAAGAGGACCATCGCCACCAGCCGGTCGGTTCGGTTCATCCCGCCCGATTAGGACGGGTTGGGTCCGGACGTCACCGCAAATCTTCCCTGCCACGCCTCGTCGAGCAGGTGCCGCACCTCCGCATCGGACGTCTGGGAAAAGTCGTCGTAGTAATCCGCCACGCACGCGAAATCGCGCGGCAGGGCGAGCACCACGACATGGCGCACGAGGTCGCGCAGCTCGAAGTAGGTCTCGCGGGCGGCGACCGGCGCCGCCACCGTGATCGGGCCGGCCCAGGCCTCATGCAGGGCCGACACGGCGGCGCGCATGGTCGAGCCGGTCGCGATGCCGTCGTCGACCAGGATGACGGGCCGGCCGCGCAGCGCCGGCGAGGGCCGGTCGCGCCGGTAGGCATGCTCGCGGCGCTCCACCTCGGCGCGCTCGATCTCCGCGCGTTCGTCCATGGTTTCCCGCGAAACCCCGGCCATCGCCATGGCCTGCGGGTTGTAGAACCTCAGGCCGCCCGAGGCCACCGCGCCGACGCCGAACTCCGGGTTGCCGGGCGCGCCGATCTTCCGGACGACGAGGACGTCGAGCGGCGCACCCAGCGCGTGCGCAATCTCGGCGGCCACCGGCACGCCGCCGCGCGGCAGGGCGAGCACGATCAAGCCTTCCTCGCCCGCATGGCTGGCGAGCTTCTCGGCCAGCAGGTGGCCGGCGGCGGTGCGATTCGGAAATACCTGGCTCATGGTGGAAACGGGCTCCCGCAGGTGGCGTTATTCTACACCCGTTCCTCCCGCCGCACCAACGGGCATTTTGACGCAGGCCGCGGGCCGTCCGCCCGGCGGCCGCTTCGGGACTTCTGCCGGTCATCAGCCCGACTCACACCGCCGGCCGGCGCCGGGCTTTTGATTGCACGGGCCGGCCGGCCGCCTAGCGTGGCCGTGCCGGCGTTGGCCGGCGGCCTCGTGCATCACGCCACCTCCACGCCTCCCCCCGCCCGCGGATCGGCTGCCGGCCCGCCACCCGTGTTTTGCGTCCGGGGCCTGACCAAGGTGTACGGTGAAGGCGCCACCCAGGTGCGCGCGCTGGCCGGCGTGGACCTCGACCTTCCCGCCGGCGAGCTCGTCGTCCTGCTCGGTCCCTCCGGCAGCGGCAAGACCACGCTGCTCAACCAGCTCGGCGGGCTCGACATCCCGACCGCCGGCGAGATCCGCTATCGCGACCTGGACCTCACGCACGCCGACGAGGACCGGCTGACGCAGTACCGGCGCGATTCCGTCGGCTTCATCTTCCAGTTCTACAACCTCATCCCCAGCCTCACGGCCCGCGAAAACGTCGGCCTGATCGCGGAGATCGCGCGCGACCCGATGCCTGCCGAGGCGGCGCTCGAGCTTGTCGGCCTCACGCCGCGGCTGGATCATTTCCCGGCCCAGCTTTCCGGCGGCGAGCAGCAGCGCGTCGCCATCGCGCGGGCCATCGCCAAGCGGCCCGAGGTGCTCCTCTGCGACGAACCCACCGGCGCGCTCGACGT
>DASZXO010000032.1:0-32652 GCA_035545835.1 Lacunisphaera sp. | reverse complement strand
GGCCGCGACGCACGCCGGGCAGCGCGCCGGCGCCGCGTGGCCGCGGCTACCGCCCCGCGGTTGGGCGCTTGGCGCCGCGACGGTGCTGTTGCTCGCCGCGGCGGGCTGGGGCTGGCGGCAATGGGACCAGGCCCGGCACTCTGTGGGACCGGTTCGCCTCCGGTTCGTTCTCCCGCGCGGCCAGACCAATCGCCAGCAACCGCTGCTCGTCACCGGCCGGCCCAATGCCGGGACCTTTGTCTACGTCGTGTACGCCGGGCCCGACCGGATCCGGCTCGGGGTCGACGTCTGGGGCCGGTTCCATTTCGAGACGGAATCGCTCCGGGTGGACTACTTCTCCGCGCACGAGCTCGTCGTCGACTCCGGCGCGCTCTACCCGCCGGGTGACCCGTCCGCCCGACCGCACCTCCGCCTGGTGTTCGACGGCCAGCCGGTGTTCGACCGCGCGCTCGACACCTACCCGTCCGCGCGCGCCGACGTCACCGTCGGGTTGAACCGCATCGGCGGTTCGACGTGCGAGCCGGCCTTCTCCGGCCGCATCCTCGGCATCGAGCGCCTGCCGCGGCCCGGCCCCGGCCGCTGAATCGCATCGCCAATTCCCGCCGCGGTGTTTTTCTGGCCGCATGAAGCAATGGCTCCTATCCGCCGTCCTGGTGATCCTCGTCGCCGCGGGTCTGTGGTGGCAGTTGAACACGACGAAGATCTCCTACGTCAACGGCCTCGAGCCCTACGTGGAATGGCCCAACCGGGAGTTTGTGCTGGAGCGCGACTGCTACCTGTTCGCGTGGCACAAGCACATCGACACGGCCCACCCGCTGCTGGGCGTGAACGCCCCGGACGTGCCGACGCGCGTGACTGCCCTGCCCGAGAAGGTCGACCGGGCCAACATCGGCCGGACCTTCCCGCTGGTGCGCATCATGGACGTCGTGCCCAAGGGCACCCGCTTCCGCATCCTCTCCGTCCGCCGCGAGGAGAACCGCCGCACCGGCGTGTTCATCAGCTACGAGATCACGCTGCTCGACGACCTGGTCCATCCTTTCCAGCGGGTTGACATCCGCCCGATCCAGCTCCCCGTGGCGCGGCCGGGCGACGCGCCGAGGATTGACGAGACGGTGGCCGTGCCGTGGATCAAACGATGACCGCGCCCCTGCGCATCGTGGTCACGGGATCCAGCACGGGGATCGGCCGGGCCCTGGTGGAACAACTCCTGGCCGCGGGCCACGCGGTCTGGGGCGTCGCCCGCTCCGACCAGGCGGCCTTCGCCGCCCGGCACCCGGGCCGGTTCCAGGCCGTGACGTGTGACGTGAGCGACTGGCCGCAGGTCGAGGCCGCCGCGGCCGCGGTCGCGCGCGACACCGACCATGTCGACGGCCTCGTGTGCTGCGCCGGTGTCCAGGGCGAACTGGGCCCCGCGCTCTCCGCCGACCCGGCGCGCTGGAGCGCCACCATCCGCGTCAACCTCGACGGCACCTATTTCGCCATTCGCGCCTTTCACGGCCTGCTCGCCCGCGCGCCGCGGCGCGCCAAGGTCGTGTGCCTCTCCGGCGGCGGCGGCACGAAGGCCCGGCCCAACTTCTCGGCCTACGCCGCCGCCAAGACCGGCGTGGTCCGCCTCGTCGAGACGATCGCCGAGGAAACCCGGGGCCGGCCGTTTGACATCAACGCCATCGCACCCGGCGCGATCAACACCCGGCTGACGGACGAGGTCATCGCCCTCGGGCCGGACGTGGTCGGGCCGGCGGAACACGCCGCCGCGGTGAAGCAGAAGGCCACCGGCGGCGCGTCGCTGCCGCGCGCCCTCGGGCTCATCGAGTTTCTCCTGTCGGAAAAATCCGACGGCATCAGCGGGCGACTGCTCGCGGCGCCGTGGGATCCCTGGGACCGGCTCGCCGCCCACCGCGAGGCCCTCGCCCAGTCCGACGTCTACACCCTGCGCCGCATCCTGCCCGGGGAGCGCGGCCTGAGCCTCTGACGGGGCGCGGGGTGGATGCCGTCGGGCCGAACCGATGACCGCAACGAAACCCGGCACCGTTTCCTGGCGCATCCTTCTCGCGCTGGTGCTGCTCGGCGCATCCTTTCCCTGGGCACAGTGGCGCTCCGGTCCCAGCCGCGTGGGCCGGGAGGCGACCGGCTACTACGCCCAGCTGACCGAGGCCTTCCTCGCCGGCCAGCTCCACCTCAAGGCGAAGCCGGATCCCCGCCTCGTGGCCCTCGCGAATCCCTATGCCGGCGAGCAGGGCGTGCCGCGGCCCTGGGACATGACCTACTACCAGGGGCATTTCTATCTCTACTTCGGCACGCCGCCGGTCTTCCTGCTGTTCGCGCCGTTCCGTCTCCTCACGGGCTGGTATCTGCCCGACGGCGCGGGCACGACTTTTTTCGGATTGGCCGGCTTCGCCCTGGGCGCCTGGCTCCTGCTGCGATGGCGCGCGCGGTATTGTCCGTCCCTCGGCGAGGGCTGGACGATCGCCGGGTTGGCGGCCTGGTGTCTGGCCGCCCAGGCGCAATTGCTGGCGCACACGGATGTCGTCTACCCGGTGCCGATCAACTGCGCGTTTGCCTGCCTGATGGCGGCCTTCCTGTTCTGCATCCGGGCCTGGGAGGAGCCCGCGCAGCGACGCTGGGCCATGCTGGGCGGCCTGATGTGGGGCCTGGCCATTGCCTCGCGACCGAATTACCTGTTCAGCCTCGGAGGCCTGGCGGTGTTCCTCGCCGGGACGATCAAGCGATCAGCGGCGACCGGGGCGGCGGGGCGGCGGAGCGCTGCGCTGACGCTTGTCGCCGCCGGCGCGCCGATCGCGCTCATCGGAGCCGGCATGGCCGCCTACAACTGGGCCCGGTTCCACCGCATCACCGAGTTTGGGAGCAGCTACATGCTCATGGCCGGCGACCAGCGCCAGGTCTCGCTCTTCTCGGGCCATGTGCTGGCCGGGTTGAAAAACACCCTCCTGCGTTCGGTCGACTACAGCCCGTATTTCCCCTTCGCCGAACCGCTGGGCAAGGGCGCGGTGCCGACCAGCCCGATTCTGCTCGCGGCCCTGGCTCTGCCCTGGCTGTGGTTCAGGTCGCCGCCGGACCACCGCGCCTTCTGGCGAACACCCGGAACCGCCCTGCTCGCCGCGATGGCGGGGAATCTCGCGGGCGTCTGCCTGCTGCAGACCCAGGAATACCGTTACAACATTGATTTCCTCCCGGCCGCGGTGCTCCTGGCCTTGTGGGCGGCCTGGTCGCTGCTGCCGACGCTTGCGTCCGCGTCCGTGCTCCCGGCCCGCGCGGGCCGCGCGGCGCTCGCCCTCGCGCTGGCCCTCACCCTCTTTCACGGGTTCGCCGCCAACGTCGCGTTTCTCGACTGGCCGCAGCGCCATCCGCTCCTCAGCCGCTGGCTGGATTATCCCACGCACTGGATCGAATCGGCCCTGGGCTATCGGTATGGGCCGGTCCGGCTGCAGGTCCGCCTGCCGCCGGGTCCGCCCGGCAGCCTCCTGCCGCTGGTGGTCACCGGCCGCGGGCAGGACGTGCTCTACCTGCGCCGGGGCGCCGGCCAGGAATGCCAGTTCGGCTTCTTCCATACGGGCGCCGGTGGTCCGGAGTCCGCGCCGGTTGCCCTCGATCCCGCCCGGGAACACGTCCTGGACATCGACCTCGGCTCGCTCTACCCGCCGCCCGAGCACCCGCTGTTTGCCGGGCGGTCGGAGCGGGATATCCGGTTGCTCAAGCATCGCGTCCGGGTGCGCGTCGACGGGCATGCGGCCCTCGAGACGGCGGGAGATTTCTATCCGTCGCATCCCTGGGACGTGCGGATCGGCGAGAATCCGGGCGGGCTCGTCACCGGCCGTGCCCGCCTCGCCCGCACCGCGTTCACCGCGCAGCGCACCGGCCTTCCCGCCGGCCCCATCGTCGCCGAGCACCCGCTCCAACCGGTCCGCCTGGAACTCACGTTCCCGCCCTTCGTGCATTACAAGCGCGAGCCGCTGGTCAGCACCGGCCATCGCGGCGCGGGCGACCTCCTCTACGTGACCTACGTCGGGCCCGGGCAGCTCCGGTTCGCGCACGACTCGTGGGGCGCCGGCAGCGTCGAGTCGCCGGTCGTCAGCTACGAAGCCGGCCGCACCTACGCGCTCGAGGTCGACATGGGTTCGCTCCATCCCCACCCGGCCGGCACCGCGGGAGAAAGCCTGCTCCGCGTCCAGCTCGACGGCCGGACCGTCTTCGTCGCCCAGCGTCCGTACCACGCCGGCGACGCGGTGGAGCTGGCCTTCGGCTACAACGGGAACGAATCAACCGCCACGTACCCGCTCTTCACCGGGCACATCGCGTCCATCACGCCCCTCGCCGGACTGGCCCGGCCGTCGGAGGAATTCGGCCGGCTCGAGTGCACCGTCGAGTTCCCCCTCGGCCGCACCCACGCGCACGAACCGCTGGTCGTCAGCGGCCGGACCGGGGCGGCTGACATCATCTATGTCGTCTACGCCGGCGAGGACACGATCCTCATCGGCTACGACCATTGGGGCGCCGGCGGTCCCGTGTCGGCTCCCGTCCGCGTGGACTATCACGTCCCGCATCGCCTCGAGGTGTCCATGGGCAGCCTGTGGCCGCCGGCCGGGGACGAGGCCGGCTGGCAGGGCCTCGCGGTCGCGGTGCGCCGGCGCCTGGCCGGGACCATCAGCGTCAAGGTCGACGGCCAGACGGTGCTGGAACACCGGGCCGAAGCCTACGCGGCCCGCCCGGACGAGGTCGCCGTCGGGACCAATGCGATCGGCGCTTCGACATGCGAGGCCGCTTTCACCGGCCGCATCCTCGTCGCGGAGCGGAACCGGTCCGCATCCGGGGAGTGAGCGGACCCGCGGCGCCGGCCCCGGGCAAACCAGCTTGACTAGCCCCCACCCCTGACGCGCATCCTACGCGCCATGCCTGGCATCGCCATCGTGGGATATGGATACTGGGGCCCCAAGCTCGTCCGGAATTTCCTCCAGCACGGCGGCCTGGCGCCCGTCGTCATCGTCGAGGAAAACCCGGAGCGCCTCGCGCGCGGCCTGCGCGACAACCCGGGCGCCTTGGGCGCGGCCACGCTCGCCGCGGCCCTGGACCGGCCCGACGTGGCCGCCGTGGCCCTCGCCACCCCGGTGGCGACGCACCATCCGCTCGCCCGCCAGGCGCTCGAGGCGGGCCGGCATGTGCTGGTCGAGAAGCCGCTCGCGACGACCGCCGCCGCCGCCGAGGAGCTCGTCGCGCTGGCCGCGGCCCGCCGGCTGGTGCTCGCCGTCGACCACACCTATGTCTATCATCCGGCCGTCCGGCGCATCCGGGAGCTGGTGCGCGCCGGCGAACTCGGCCGCCTGGCCTACATCGATTCCAGCCGGATCAACCTCGGCCTGTTCCAGCACGATGTGAACGTCCTCTGGGACCTCGCCGTGCACGACCTCGCGATCATCAACTCGCTGACCGACGAGCGCCCCGCCACCGTGCAGGCCATCGGCGCGGCCCACCTGTCGCAGCACATCGAGAACATCGGCGTGCTCGTGCTGCGCTACGCCTCCGGGCTGTTTGTCCACGTCAACTGCTCGTGGGTCTCGCCGGTGAAGCTCCGCCACATGCTCATCGGCGGCGACCGGAAGATGATCGTCTACGACGACCTCGATGCCAACGAGCCGGTCAAGATCTATGACTCCGGCGTGGTGGCCCGCACGGATGAGGAGCGCAACCGCCTGCTCTACGAGTACCGCGCCGGCGACGTTTACTCGCCGCGCATCCCGCCCCGCGAGGCGCTGGCCAACCTCGTCGCCGATTTCATCCGCGCTGTCCGCGACGGCGGCCGGACGGAGTCGGACGGCCGCTTCGGGGCCGATACCGTGAGGATCTTGGAAGCCGCCCAGCGCTCGGTGAAGAGCGCCGGGGCGGAGGTGCCGCTGGCGTGGGGCTGATCGCCGCGCCGGGCCGCCTTCGCGAGGCTTGAATCGCGCCGCCCCGCCGGCCAGGCTGCACGATTCAACGATGAAAGTCCCCTATTTCGACCTGCCGGCGCGCCTGCGCCCGCTGCGCCCGCAACTTGACGCCGCCATCGCGCGCACGCTGGACCACTGCTCGTTCTGCCTTGGCCCGGATGTGGCGCAATTCGAGACCGACTTCGCCGCCTGGTGCGGCGCCCGGCACGCGGTCGGCTTCAACAGCGGCACCTCCGCCCTGCACGTGGCCATGCAACTGCTCGGCGTCGGGCCGGGCGACGAGGTGATCACGACCCCGTTCACCTTCATCGCCACGAGCTGGGCCATCGTCTACACCGGCGCCCGGCCGGTGTTCGTCGACATCGCGGAGCCGACGATGAACCTCGACCCGGCGTTGATCGAGCGCGCCTTCACGGCGAGGACCAAGGCCGTGATGCCGGTGCACCTGTACGGCCACCCGTTTGACGTCGATCCCATCCTGGCCGCCTGCCGTCGGCGGCAGGTCCCGCTGGTCGAGGACGCCGCCCAGGCCCACGGGGCCCGCTACCGCGGCGCGCCCGTCGGCACCTTCGGCGTCATGTCCGGCTACAGCTTCTATCCCGGCAAGAACATCGGCGCCTGCGGCGAGGGCGGCGCACTCGTCACGAACGACGCGGCGCGGGCGAAGCATGCCCGCTCCGTCCGCGAGCACGGCGCGAGCGTCCGCTATTACCACGACGAGGTCGGCTACAATTACCGCATGGAGGGCCTGCAGGGCGCCGTGCTGGGCGTGCAGCTCCCGCACCTTGCAACCTGGAACGCGCGCCGCCGCGCCATCGCCCACCGCTACCATGAGCTGCTGCGGGACACGCCGCTCCGCCTGCCGCGCGAGGCGCCCGGGTGCGAGAGCGTCTACCATCTCTACGTCGTTCGCCATCCGGCGCGCGACCGCCTCAAGGAACATCTCGAGCAATGCGGCGTGGGCACCGCGCTGCATTATCCGGTGCCGCTGCACCTCCAGAAATGCTTTGCCCAGCTCGGTCACAAGGCGGGCGATTTCCCCGTCGCCGAGCGCGCCGCCCGCGAGTGCCTCAGCCTGCCCATCTATCCCGAGCTGACGGACGAGCAGGTGGACCACGTCGCGGCCAGCATCCGCCGGTTCCAGGCGTGGTGACCCGCGCCGGTCAAGGCGGCCCCGCGAGCTCCCGGGCCGTGACGCCGCCGGGAAATTCCGGCCGGCTCGTGCTCATGCCCGTCGGATTGGCCCCGTAGAAAACGTGGTCGGGGTCCGCCGGGAACAGGTCGACCGGCGAATCGAACACCACCTGGCCGTCGCACGTGGCCTGCAGGCGGCCGGACACGACCCCCTGCTCCGGCACCCGCACCCCGAAGGACAGCCTCAGGCGATGTTCCTGGCCGGGGACCGCGGGAAACGGAGCGGACCAGATCGGCTGCGATCCCCAATGATCGAAGCCCAGGCGCATCAGGCCCGGGGCCACGCGTTCCAGGAAGATCCCGTCGCCGATGCCGGGCCGGCCGGTTGTGAGCAGGGGCGCGTTGGCCGGTTCGCCCGGAATCGTGAATCGCAGCTCGACCGCCCGGCCCGCCAGGAGCGCCAGCCGGGCGTGGCGCAGCGCCACGGTCGCCGCGGATTCCAGCGGGAGGATCGCGATCTCACCGCCAAACATCGAGCGGCAGCCGTTCACCGCCCACGGCAGGCAGCCGAGGTAGCTTTGGGCCGGGCGCGCGGGATAAGGTTCGAAGGCCCGGGCAAACACCGGCAGCCCGTCCAGCTCGACGCGCACCCCGGGCGGCGAGCCGGCCCCGGAAGCGCCGAGGGCCACCGCGAGCTCCATCGGCTGCCGGTAGTCCCAGGCAATCTCGTCCGAACGCACCGGTTCGCTCCAGCCGGCATGGAGGATCGAGAAGCGCACGACTCCGTCCTTCACATAGTCAATGGCCAGGACGTCACCGCGGTCCTGCTCCCCGGAAACGACGAGCGGCTCGGTCGCGCCGAACCGGTCGCGCGGCAGGACGATGCGCAGGGCCCGCGGCCCGGTCCGTGTCGTCAAGGTCCGCAACCACCCCTCGTCGGCCTTCAGGCCCGCGACGCGCGCCACCTCGCCGGAAAACCGGAACTCCCCGGGCGGCGGGTCCTCCCGCCCGCCGAGCACCACCTGGTTGGACGACGCCAGGTAGCAATTGACGTCGCGATCCAGCACCCCGGTCCCGTCGACCGACACCGCCACCCGGTGGCGGGCCCGCGCCAGGTCCGGCGGCAGGTCCCCATACCACGGATGCCAGGCCGGCGGATACATCGTGCCCAGCTGGATGTTCAGCCAGCGGGCCCGGCCGGGTTGCAGGTCGAATTCCTCGCCCTCGACCTCGCCGTAGCGGGTATGCCGGAACATCAGCCGCCCGCGACCGGGAGCCGTGTACCGGACCAGCAACGAATCGACGTCCTGCCCGCCGCCGGCATCGAGCAGGTGCTCAATCGTGCCCGGCGCAGCCGCGGGAAAACGGGCCACGATCTCCACGCCGCCGAACCGCGGGCCGGCCAGCCGGTGCAGCGGCCAGACCACCCGGTCGGCCACCCGGGCCAGCGCCTCGAATTGCCGCGGGTGTGCCAGGTGGAAGAAGTCGTGCACCTGGAAGCTGACGCAGACGTTGAAGAACATGACCACCAGGCTCCACAGCAGGGCCGCGCGCACCCACCAGCGCCAGCGCGGCGCCGTGGCCGCCGCGAAGAGGCCGGTCAATCCGAGCACGGCGAACACGGGATGAAAATCGAGCTGGTAACGATTGCTGTGCGGCGGCGCCATCGTGACCACCAGCAGCGCGGTGCCCGCCCAGACTCCGGCGGCGGCCACCAGCAGCGGGAGATCGCGTGCGGCGTTCCGCAGCCGCGCCGCGCGCACCGCGAACACCAGCGCCAGCCCCAGGACCGGCAGCCAGAAGAACTGCCCGTGCACTTCCTCGGGATAGCTGCCCGCCGGGCGCGGCCCGGGCGAAAAGAACGGAAAGAACCAGCTGAATCCCGGCGGATTGAAGTAATACTCCCGCAGGTTCTCTCCCATCGCTCCGAGCGTGAAAGGAAATCCGTTGCCGTTCGAACCCACCTGGTAGTGCAGCCCGAACTCGAACGGATTGTCGAAACGCGCCCAGTTGTACCAGGCGAGTCCCGCCAGGACCAGGCCCAGCGGCACCGCCGCGGCCACGAGCCCGCGGCGCCCCGCCCCGGCCGGGCCCCGGCGCCACAGGACAACCGCCACGAGGCCGACGGCGAGCACGGCTCCCGGGATGAGGGTCGGCCGTGAGCCCGCCGCCAGCCCGGCGCACAGGCTCGCCGCGCCGAGCCACCGGACTGTTCGTTCGGTTCGCCGCACCGCCAGCGTGAGGCACCAAAGGCAGCCCATCGTCGCCGCGACCCCCGAGAAGATCGCGATCTCGTAGAACATCGGCCGCCGCAACACCACGGCGTAGCCGGAGCCGAGGCCCAGCAGCAGCACCGCGACCAGCCGGACCGGCCAACCCGCGGCGGGAAAAAATTCCCGCCGCAGCGTCCGCAGCCAGCCGAGGCTCAACGCAAAGGCGGCGGACGCCAGCAGCATGGCCGCGAGCGGCTCGGGCAGGTCATGCCCCGTGACCGCGGTCCACGGCCAGAACAGCACCAGGGCCGGCGTCACGCCGAAATAGAGATAATACCTGCCGTGGTGGAAACTCGCATCGAGCAGGTACGATTTCACCCGGGTGTTGTCCACGCCCAGCCACGGATCGGGTTTCACGTCCATCGCCAGCTGCCCGTGCTGGAATCCGTCCACCAGCAGATTGTAGTAATCCCGCTGCGGATCGCCGGATGCCCGGGGCGAACCGACCGTCCAGTGAAAAAACCAGGCCACCGCGACAAAGATCGCCAGCGTGGCGATCCCGGGCAGGAAGCGGCGAAGATTCATGGGTGGCGGGCCATCGAAACACGCCCCGGCCACGGCGGCGGCAACCGCCGGGTCCCCGGGACAAGGGGAGAAATCACGGGCCGCCCGTGGATTTGGCAAGGCGCATCTGCGCGACGTTTGCTAGCTTGATTGCCCGGCTCGCGAATGCCTTCCTGTCGGCTGATGTTGACCGTAAACCACCATACCCGCGTGCTGGTCACCGGGGGCGCCGGGTTCATCGGCTCGCACCTCGTCGACCACCTCGCGGCGCTCGGCGCCCGCGTGACCGTGCTCGACAATTTCGTCAACGGGCGGATGGAGAACCTCACGGCGGCGCTGGCCACGGGCCGCGTCGAGGTCCTCCGCGGCGACATCACCGACGCCGCCACCTGCGCCCGCGCCGTCGCCGGCCAGGACGTGGTGTTCCACCTCGCCTGCCTCGGCGTGCGCGCCTCGTTGCACGACCCGTTCAGCAACCACCAGGTCAACGCCCTCGGCACCCTGAACCTGCTGCAGGCCGCCCGCCAGGCCGGCCCGAAGCGCTTCCTCTACATCTCCACCAGCGAAGTCTACGGCAAGGCGCTCACCTTCCCGCTCACCGAGGCGGCCGCGACCTGGCCCACCACCGTCTACGGCGGCTCCAAGCTGGCGGGCGAGCATTACGCCGCCGCCTACCACGAGTGCTACGGCCTGCCCGTGATCCGCGTGCGGCCGTTCAACAATTACGGCCCGCGCGCGCATTTCGAGGGCGACTCGGGCGAGGTCATCCCGCGCTTCATGCTGCGCGCGCTGGCCGGGCAGCCGCCGGTGGTCTTTGGCGACGGCTCCCACACGCGCGATTTCCTGTTCGTCAAGGACTGCGCCGAGGCGCTGGTGCAGATCGCCACCTGCGACGCGCTTGTCGGCGGCCTCGTCAACCTCGGCTACGGCGCCGAGGTCCGCATCGACGAGCTCGCCCGCCTCGTGCTCGCGGCGGTCGGCCGCGCCGATCTCACGGTGGTGCACGAGGCCGACCGCCCGGGCGATGTGCCGCGGCTCTGGGTCGACGCGACCCGGCTGCGGCAGGCGGTCGCCTGGCGCCCGCGCACCCCGCTGGCCGAGGGCTTGCGCAGCACGCTCGCCCACTACCGCGAATTGCTGGCGGCGAACCCGCGCTGCCTGGACCAGATCACCGCGCGCAACTGGGAATGATGAAACCCGCCTTCATTCCGCTCATGCGCCCGGAGATGGGCGACGAGGAAATCGCGCTCGTGACCGAGACCATCCGCAGCGGCTGGATCACGCAGGGCCCGCGGGTGCTCGAACTCGAGAAGGAATTCGCCGCCGGCTGCCGCACCGCCCACGCGGTCGCGGTCTCGAATTGCACCACCGCGCTGCACCTGGCGCTGCTGGTGCTCGGCGTCGGCCCCGGCGACGAGGTGATCGTCCCGCCGCACAGCTACATCGCGACGGGCAACGCGATCCTGTACTGTGGCGCGCGGCCGGTCTTCGTCGACATCGACCCGGCGACACTCAACCTCGACCCGCGGCGGGTGGCCGAGGCGTTGGGCCCGCGCACCAAGGCGATCATGGCGGTGCACCAGGTCGGCCGGCCCGCGGAGCTGGCCGAGCTCGCCGCCCTCGCCCGCCAGGCCGGCGTCGCGCTCTTCGAGGACGCCGCCTGCGCCGCCGGCAGCGCGTATCACGGCCAGCCCATCGGCGGCAACCAGTGGTCGTCGCTCGTGTGCTTCAGCTTCCATCCCCGCAAGATCATCAGCACCGGCGACGGCGGCATGATCACGACGGACCAGCCCGATTTCGCCGCGAAGCTCCGGCTCCTGCGGCAGCACGGCATGTCGGTGAACGACCTGCAGCGCCACGGGGCGAAAACGGTCGTCACGGAGGAATACCCGATCCTCGGCTACAACTACCGGCTGACCGATGTGCAGGCCGCGCTCGGGCTGGCGCAGTTGCGCCGGGTGCCGGCGATCGTGGCCCGGCGGCGCGAGATCGCCGCGCGCTACGACGCGGCGTTCGCCGGCGCGCCCGGGATCACGCTCTTTCGCGAACCCGCCCATGCGCGCTGGAACCAGCAGACCTACCTCATCCGCCTGGCCGGCCGGCCGGCGGCCGAACGCGATGCGTTCATGCAGAAGCTGCTCGACGCCGGCATCGCCTCGCGCCGCGGCATCATGTCCATGCACCGCGAGCCGGTCTACACCTCGCGCTTCGGCGTCCAGCACTTCCCGGAGAGCGAGGCCGCGAGCGACGAGTGCGTCTGTTTGCCGCTTTACACCCAGATGACGGACGATGAAATCAACCGCGTCATCGACGCGGTGCGCCGCCACGCCCCGCGCTGACCCGCATGGAAACCCCCGTCGCCCAGCCGCTCCCGCCCAATCCCTACAACCCGTTCTGCTGGGTCGCGGGCACCCCGGAGATCGGCGAGGGCACGTGGATCGGCGCCTTCACCCTCATCGACGGCCTGGGCGGGCTGAAGATCGGCCGCGGCTGCAACATCAGCTCCGGCGCGCAGGTCCTCAGCCACTCCACCGTCCGCCGCTGTGTGACCGGGCGCAGGTTTCCCGAGGTCGACCGCAAGCCGACCGAGGTCGGCGACTGCGTTTTTGTCGGCGCCAACGCCGTCGTGCAGATGGGCGCGAAGATCGGCCACCACTCGGTGATCGGCGCCGGGGCCGTCGTGCTCGAGGACGCGGTGATCCCGCCGTACTCGCTCGTCGTGGGCGTACCGGCGCGCGTGGTGCGCAGCCTGGAGCATGAGATCGCAACCTGGAGCCAGCCCGGCCATGCCTAGGCTGTCCGTCGTCGTCGCCGCCTTCAACGAGGAGGGCAACCTGCCGCTGCTCTACCAGCGGGTGTCCGCGCTCGATTGGGCCGCCCTCGGCCTCGAGGTGGAGTTCGTCTTCGTCGACGACCATTCGCGCGATGGCACGCCGCGCCTGCTGCGCGAGCTGGCGGCGAAGGACCCGCGCGTGAAGGTCCTGCGGTTTTCCAAGAACTTCGGCAGCCACAAGGCCTTCACGGCCGGGCTGGAACATTGCACCGGCGACGCCGCCGTCATCCTCGCCGCCGATCTCCAGGACCCGCCCGAAACCATCCCGCAGCTCGTCGCCAAGTGGCGCGCCGGCGCCCGGGTCGTCTGGGCCGTCCGGGCCGAACGCGAGGGCGTGGCCCTGGCCGACAAGCTCTTCGCCCGGTTCTACTACTGGCTGATGCGGCGGTTCGCCGACGTGCAGCCGCCGCGCGAGGGCGCGGACTTCCTGCTGGTGGACCGCTGCGTGCTGGACGAGCTCCGCGCCACGCCCGAGAAGAACACCTCGGTGCTGCTCCTGATCCAGTGGATGGGCTTCCCGCAGGACTTCATCAGCTACACGAAGGCGGCCCGGCACAGCGGCCGGTCGAAGTGGACGTTCTCCAAGAAACTCAAGCTCGCGATCGACTCGCTCGCGGGGTTTTCCTACGCCCCGATCCGACTCGCCTCGCTCATGGGCGTGCTGTTCGGCACGAGCGGTTTTCTCTACGCCCTGGTCATCGCCGTGCGCGCGATCTGGTGGGGCAGCCCGGTCCTCGGCTGGCCCGCGCTCATGTGCGTCGTCCTGATCACGGCCGGCGTGCAGCTCCTGATCCTCGGCGTGCTCGGCGAGTACCTCTGGCGCACCTACGAGGAATCCCGCCACCGGCCGCGCTACCTGGTCGAGGAGCGGATCAACCTCTGAACGCCCCGCCGCCGGGCCCGGTCATGGTCCCGCGCCGTGCTCCGCGGCGAAATGGGGCAGCAGCAGCGACTGGATCTTGACCACCCGCCCGGTGAACTTCCGGCCGGCGGTGGAGCCGCCGATGTAATTGTTCAGAAATGAAATCGAGTCGGGCGGGGCGGCGTGGAATTCCGCCGGACGCGACCAGATCACCTGGCCGTTGATCTCCACGTAGAGCCAGCGCCGCGGATCGATGGCCTGGGTCTCATTCAGCGCCGCGTGCGAGTCGTCGTGAAGCGGCCCGGTCGAAAGCGTGATCGTGACGGGCTTGGTGAAGTCGACCGGCGTCGGATCCGACAGCAGGCCGGCGACGCCCCAGTGATCGAAGCCGATGCGCAGGGACGAATCGGCCTGGTAGACGAGATAAATGAAATCGCCCCGGCCCGTCTCCCCGGTGACCAGGATCGGTTCGGGCACCCCGGGCGGCCGGACGTCGGGCATCTCGAGCGTCATGCGCACCACGCCGGGATAGGGATGGAGCAAGGCGGCGGGATGGTCGAAGCGCGCGTGGTTGACCGCAATGAGCTGCATCCGGATGTCGGTCCGGGCGAACAGATCCCGCACGTCCTCCTTGAAGCCCTCGAACAGATAAGGGCGGTATTGCATGGGATGCGGCTCCGCGAACAGGACATCGTGGTCCGGGAGCCCGTCGATCAGCGACGCGCGGCCCGTGAGCATGTCCCCGTACAAGACCACCAGCTGGCGACGCTCGCCCTGGCGGCGGAGCTGGTCCTTCAGGACCGCGACGCGGTGCTGGAACTCGGGCGGGAACACCTGGTGCAGCGGGACGGAAAAATTCGCGGCCGACTGGAACATCGCCACGCCCGCAGCCAGGCTGGCCAGCGCGGCCGGCCGGCCGCCGGCCCGCCACAATCGCTCGAGCGCAAACGCCGACGCCAGGCACACGAGCGGAACGACCACGCGTGCCGTCCGGCCGTAGACCACGAAGACATGCCAGCCGTCGGACAGGGCGACGAGGCCCGCGACCAGGAAGACCGCGCCGGCCACCCACGGCAGGGCGTAGTTGGCGGCCCGGGCCGCCAGTGCGCCCGCCACCACCAGCAGGAGCCCCGCGCCGCCGAGCACCAGGTTGAGGCCCTCCGCCGACCAGAAGTAATCGACCAGCAACCTGCGCCCGCCGCCAAAGTCGCCCTGGTCGATGGTGCGGGCGAAGTGCAGGAACGAAGCCAGCAGGTCGACCTGGGCGGCGATACGCGCCAACCCGATGGCCAGCACGATCGGCGCCAGCAGCCCCGCGGCCGCCCAGGCCGCCCGCGCCGCCATCCGCCGCAGCGCCGGGCCCGCGTGGAGCACGTGCCCGACCAGGACCATGGCGCCAAACAGCCAGGCGCCGTTGTAGGTCAGGAAACCCGTGCCCGCGAGCACGCCGCACAGGCCGGACCGCCCCGCGCCCGCCTCCCGGCGCCAGCCGACCCACAGGGCCAGCAGGCCGAACGTCAGCCCGGCGTCGTAGGGAAAATAGTGCCGCGCATAGTAGAAGTGCGTCGCCGCGCCGGCCTGCAGGAGCGCGGCGATCGCGGCTTCCCGCCGGACCGCGCCGGCCGCGCGCGCGATGGCCCAGACCAGCAGGATGTTCAGCACCGAGAATCCCGCAAAATAGCTCCCGACCACCAGCGGGCTCGGGCCGGCCATTTGCTCCCAGGCCGCCGGCGCCAGCCCCAGCACCTTGAAGAACAGGTGGTCGGCTCCCCCGAGGATGGCCCGGACCCCGGCCGCAAAATCGCCGGCGGCCCAGCGCGCCACCGCCTCCTGGGACTGGTAGTATCTCGTCTCATCCGACCAGAGCAGGCGGCCGCCGCCCGCCACGAGCTGCAGCCGCAGGCCGAAGGACACCGCCAGGATGGCGGGCAGCAGCCACCACCACGGGTCGCGCCAGCGCGAGGTCGGCGTCAGCCCTGGTTCGCCCGCTGCCATGCGAGATATTCCTCCCAGGTTTCCTGCCGGCGCCGCCGGTCGCGCACCAGCGACCCAATGACGAGACCCAGCAGGGTTGTTGCACTGATCCACAGCCCGAGCCAGAGGCGGAACGAGCCGGTGAACTTCAGCACGAGCTCGTGGTCCCCCGCCTTCAACGGCGTGCCGAGCATGCCGCTCTTCAGGCGCACCGGCGGCACCTCCTTCCCGTCCACCCACAGGCGGTACCCTTCAATCCACTGGCGGGGCGATTCAAAGTAACCGTCCTCCGGCATCGCGACCTGCGCCTGGTACGGCACCAGCGACTTGATCTGCACCGGCGCCGCCGCGTCAACGTAACGGGAAAGGTGCAGCGTGCCCCACCGGCCGCCGTCCCGCGGCAGCGTATTGCCGGTGTCCATCTTCATCCGCAGCGTGAAATGCTCCCGGTGCGCCCCATGGTTCGCCACCGCAAGGGTGTGCGTCGAGTGCGGGCCGGCCCCGAAGCCGTACCCCAGGTCGGACGGGTTGATGTAGTGTTCCTGGTAGATCCGTTCGCTGCTCATGATCAGCCAGCCGGAGCAATTCAGGTCCGGCGCGAACTCAAACCGCAGCAGCCGCGTCTCGCCCGGTTGCACGTCCCACTCGGCATTGAAACGCAGCCATTCCGGGTACGAGTCGTCCTGGCGGCTCGTCAGCGGCAGGACCTCCTCCCCGGCGCCCTCCATCTGGCGCGCAATCTCATCCGGCCCCGTGATCAGGTCAAAATGCCGCGTGAGCAGCCGCGAGTCCATCCAGGCAAAATGGATCCCGTCCATGAAATGCGACGGGACGTAGAGCATGAGGTACGGGTAGCGTCCCAGCGCGAAATAATCGGGAGAAAATTCCTGCTCCGTCGAGGCGCGCGAGGCCACCCGCTCCCCCATCGGGCCGACGATGCGCCGGGCTTGCGCCCCGCTCCACACCAGGGCGGCCAGCATGCCGGCCACGGCCAGCCGGCGCCGCCAGCGGCCGCGGGCGCACCCGAGCACCAGCGCCATGAACCCGGCCACCACGAGAAGCGCCGCCAGCGGCGGCACCAGCCGGTAGAGCATCGGCAGGTTCACCAGGTTGCCGATTTCCCCCGGGCCGTAGCCGGCGAGAAAATCGCTCGCCCGCGGCACCGCCAGGATGAACAGGACGAGCAGGCCGGCGACCGCCGCCGCATTGGCCAGCGCGACGCTCCGGGCACGCCAGGCCGTCGCCAGCAGGACCGCGGCCAGCGCCCACAGGGCGTAGCCGGGCTGGCAGTCCCCGTAGTTGCCCAGCTTGGGGCTGACCGGCTGGAACAGTTCCCGCCGCGCCGCCGCCACCCGGGCGAGCTCCCGCACCAGCAGGAGGTTGGCCGGGCGTGGGTGCGAGGCGATCCAGACCTGCGCCACCGCGGACGCGATCATCAAGGCGGCCGTGGCGAGCAGCGCCGCCTGCGCCCGATCCGGTTCGATGCCCGCGAGCCGGGCCCCGATGACCAGGCCCGCCCACAGCACGAGCCAGGTGGCGACCAGCGGCCACCACGCCGGGTTGGCCCACGTGACGAGCGCCGCCCCTGCCGCCAGCCCGGCGGCCCAGGGCCACCGGCGGAAGTAGATCACTTGCACCCCTGAACCCAGGAGGACGATGAAGCCGGCAAAAAACAGGCTGTTGTTCCGCAGGCTCTGGCGCGCGCCCGTGTCGAGCTCGCTCATCCCGAGGAAATAATAGGCGCTCAACAGCGCGAAGAGCACGGCGCCACCCGCCGCCGGCCGCCACTGCCGGCGGATCGCCTCCGGCTCGAACATGAAACGACCGAGCTGGAGCGCGGCCGTGCAGAGCATCGCGATGATGGCCAGGGGCGCGTGGGCCAGCCAGGCGAGCGTCAGGCCGACGGCCAGCTCCACGTAGCCGCCGCCGCCGTCATCCAGCATCGTCCGGAGGTTGCCGTAGAAGATCCACGGCAGCGCCAGCAGGGCCGTGAAGGTCATCTGCAGCTCGTAATAGTAGAGCGGCAGGAGCACCCCGGGACACAGGACATACAGCACGGCCCCGCCCATCGCGAGCCAGCGCCCCCATTCGTCGTGCCCCGCGGTCACGTCCACCAACCGCCGGAGCCCGAGCAGGACCGCATACATCCCCAACCCCGCCGCCAGCGCCGCCGTCAGGACGGCCAGGTTGCGGACCGCGACCGGCGAAAGCGCCTGGGCGGTCGCCACGTCCCAGGCTCCGCCGATCCACAGGCAGAGCGGCGCGGACCGGAACAGGTTCGCCGAGCCGTTGAAGGACAGCTCGCCCTGCCCCAGGAACACCGGGAACACTCCGTGGCGGAGCTGCTGCAGAAAGTCGATGAAGACGCTCGTGTACCAGCGGCTGTCCCCACCGCCGAACTGCAGGTCGCTGATGAACGGCAGCATCACCGCGCCGGCCGCCGCGCCGACGAGCAGCAGGCGCAGCTGCTCCGCGCCCCGGTTCGCGCCGGCCGCTTCCGCCCGGGCGACGAGCCAGCGCCAGACCCGCCAGAGGACATAGAGGAAGGCGGTCGCGTAGAGCGCCTGCGGGGCGGTCCAGGGTTGTTTCAACCCGCCGTTGGCGGCCGCCACCCACGCCAGCATCCCGCCCACTTCCAGCGCCTCCGTCGCAACCGGCGGCAGCCGCGTGCGGGCGCGCGCCGAGCTCGCCGCCGCGCGCGCCACCGCCCAGCCGGCCAGCAGCAGGGCGAATCCCGCCGGCGTGAGCTTCAGGTGGGCAAAGGCATCCATGCCGTAGAGGAACCCCGCGGCCAGCAGCAACTCCGCTGCGAAATCCACGGCCGCGTCCCACGGACGCATGCGCAAGCCTGCAGGCGCCCCGCTCACGCCGGCCGTCCCGGGGTAAGGCGCCGGCCCGCGGACCCACCGGGCCGCCGAACTTCAATCGACATCATGGTTCCGGCGAAGCCAAGGAGTTCATCCCGCCACGTCAACCCGCATCACTCCGGCCGGCGCAGGAGCGGAGCCGGGAACCCGCCCGCTCCCGGCGCGCCGGTCAGCGGGCGAAGACCCGCCACTGCATGAACAGGAAGGTCAGGGCCATCTGCGCCGCGTTGGCGATGCCCGCCGCGATCCATCCGGGCAGCCCGAGCTGGCGGTTCGACAGCCAGAAAATGACATACTGCACGACGAAGGTCACGAGGACCATCACCAGGTATTCCGACACCTGGCGCGCCGTGTCCGTGCGCGCCGAGCCGAAGGTCCACCACTTGTTCAGGCTGTAGTGCAGCGCCAGGGCCGGCGGATAGGCGAGCAGGAAGGCGGCCGTCGGGCCGACCGCCCGGCCGAAGAGCCAGTTCAGGGCCATGAAGAAAACCATGACCGTGGCGCCGACGATGGCGAAGCGCAGCAGGCGCCGGACGAGTTCTGGCTTGAGCGTCATTCCCGCAAGCGAAAGGCTGCGCGTCCATGCCTGACAAGCTGCAAAACCCGTTGCGCGTCGCCATCATCGGCTGCGGGCTCATCGGCCGCAAACGCGCGGCCCGCCTGCCGGCCGGCGCGCTGGCGTACGCGTGCGACCTCGACGCCACCCGCGCGGCGGAGCTCGCCAAGACCGCCCCCGGGTGCCGGGCCGTCACCGACTTCCGGCCGATCCTGTCCGACCCGGCGGTCAGCCTCGTCACGGTCTCGACGCTGAATGCCTCGCTCGCGCCGCTCACGCTCGCGGCCGTGCAGGCCGGCAAGCACGTGCTGGTCGAGAAACCCGGCGCGCTCAACGCCGGGGAATTGCGCGAGGTCCAGGCCGCAGCCGCGCCAACCGGCGCCAGGGTGCGCATCGGCTACAACCATCGCTACCACCCCGCCCTGCAGAAGGCGCGCGAGATCATCGACTCGGGCGTGCTCGGCCCGCTGATGTTCATGCGCGGTCGCTACGGCCACGGCGGCCGCACCGGCTATGACCGGGAGTGGCGCGCGGACCCGAAGCTGTCGGGCGGCGGCGAACTCATCGACCAGGGCGTGCACCTCATCGACCTCGCCGGCTGGTTTTTCGGCGACTTCACCACCATCGAGGGCCACGCCACGACCTCGTTCTGGGACATGAAGGTCGACGACAACGCCTTCCTCTCGCTGCGCACGGCCGCCGGCCAGACGGCCTGGCTCCACGTGAGCTGCACGGAGTGGAAGAACCTGTTCTCCCTCGAGATCTACGGCCGCGTCGGGAAACTCGCCCTCGACGGGCTGGGCGGCAGTTACGGGCCGGAGCGCCTCGTGTACTACAAGATGCTGCCGCAGATGGGCCCGCCGGAGACCACGACGTTCGAGTTTCCCGCCGGGGACGCCTCGTGGGAGCTCGAGATGAATGATTTCCTGGAGGACATCCGCTCCGGCCGCGAGCCGCAGCCCGGCCTGCGGGAGGGCATCCGGACGCTGGAGATCGTCGAAACGATCTATCGCAGTAGCGGTTATCCGCGCTCGTAGTGTCTTTACTAGCGGGCGTCCGCCCGATTTTCCCCTTCCCGCGCCCCGGCAAACTCCATAGCACGCAGCATGATCATCACCCGTTCCCCCCTGCGGATCTCACTCGGCGGCGGCGGCACCGACCTGCCGTCCTACTACCGCGACCACACCGGGTTTCTCGTGGCCGCCGCGATCGACAAGTACGTCTACATCACGCAGCACCGGACGTTCCAGTCGGAGATCATCGTCAAGTACTCCAAGCTCGAGCGCGTGCAGGCCGTCGATCAGATCGAGCACCCGATCGTGCGCGAGGCGCTGAAGCTCACCGGCGTCACCGACCCGCACCTCGAGCTCACGTCGATGGCCGACATCCCCGGGGGCACCGGCCTCGGCTCGTCGGGCAGCTTCACGACGGCGCTCCTGAAGGCGCTGCACGCGTACAAGAAGAGCATCGTGGCACCCGCCGAGCTGGCCGAGCAGGCCTGCGACATCGAGCTCAACAAGCTCGGCGAGCCCATCGGCAAGCAGGACCAGTACATCGCGGCCATCGGCGGCATCACGGCGTTCACGTTCCGCCCCGACGGGCGCGTCGAATACCGCCCGTGCCGCATCTCCGAGGAGACGCTGTTCAACCTCGAGGACAACCTGCTGCTGTTCTTCACCGGCTACTCGCGCAGCGCCTCGGCGATCCTCAAGGACCAGAATGAAAAGTCGAAGGCCAGCGACCAGGCCATGCTCGACAACCTGCATTTCACGAAGGAACTCGGCTACAAGTCCCTCGAGTGCCTCGAGACCGACAACCTCGAGGAGTTCGCGCGGCTGATGGACGTCCACTGGCAGCGCAAGAAGGCGCGCAGCTCCGGCATGAGCAACCCGCGCATCAACGAATGGTACGACCATGCCATGGCCAACGGCGCGCTCGGCGGCAAGCTGATCGGCGCCGGCGGCGGCGGCTTCCTGATGTTCTACGCCGGGGACAAGCGGAAGCTCCGCCACGCCATGCGCGAAAAGGGACTGCAGGAGGTCCGCTTCCGCTTCGACTTCGAGGGCACGAAGGTGGTCGCCCAGAACTGAGCCGGGACGCACCGCGCCGGCAAGATCGGGACGGACAGGTGAGCGACCAGCCCAGCAGCCCAGCACCGCCCGCGGCGCGAAAGTCGGTCCGCGTGGCGATGGGGGCCGTGCTCGTCCTGGCGCTGGCGCTGCGCATCGTGCTCGTCGTCCGCGGCGGCCAGATGTTCTGGCCCGACGAGGACCGTTATGATTTCTCGCGCTTCGCCGCGCGGCACCTGCTGGCCGGCCACGGGCGCGCGGCCGCCGACGATCTTTTCCAATCGCCGGACCACCTCCTGTTCAAGGTGGCCGGCGTCCTGCCCGCGCTCGTGGAGGTGGCGACCGCGGCGCCGCCCTGGGTGCCGGGCCTGTTCTTTGCGGCCGTGTCGACCTGGGTGCTGCTGCTCATCGCTCGGGCGGCGCGCGCCGCCGGGGGCGACGACCGCGAGGCGCTGGTCGCGCTCATCCTGGCGGCCGCGGCCACCTCGCTTTTCTACTACGCGCGGCACTTCTTCCCGTACGACCTTTCGCTCGGGCTGCTCCTGCTGGCCTTGCTCCGCGGGTTGCGGCCCGCGCCCGGCGGCCGCGACGCGCTGTGGGCCGGCGCCTGGGCCGGGCTGGGATTCCTGACCTACAACGGCTACTGGACGCTGGCGGCGGTGGGGCTGGTCGTTCCGGTCCTTCGGGCCGGGCCCGGCCTGCGGACGCGGCTGGCGCGGGCCGCCCTGGCCGGGGCGGGTTTCCTGCTGCCCCTCGCCCTCGTGCTGGCGATCGGCGCCGCCCTCGGGCACAATCTTCTCGCGCGGTCGGTCGAGTTCGCCGGCACCGTCAACCAGGGCGACCTGGGCGATGCGCGCCATTTCCTCGTCGCCTGTCTTTGGCACACCGAACATGGCCTCGCCGCGCTGTGGGCGCTGGCCGCCGTCGCCGGCGTCGTCCTCGCCGCCGGGCGGCGCGAGCCCCGCCTCTTGATCTGGCCGGGGATCGCCCTCGCCCTCTGCGCCCTGCTCATCGTCCCCTCGGACTGCTTCCAGCGTTTTGCCATCTCCGCCCGCCACATCCGCGTCGTCGCGCCGTTCTTCTCCCTCGCGACCGCGGCCGTGCTCTGCCGCCTCGCGCCGGGCGGCGGGCGCCGCCTCCTGATCGGCGCGGGCCTGGCGCTGGTGGCCGGCCAGGCCGCCTGGAATTTCGCCGCGCCGCTCGCGCAGGTGTTTCCGCTGGAGTTCGAGGCGATGGCGGAAAAGCGGATCGCCCGCGAGCGGCGCCACGACCTCGGGCCCTACCGCATCGTCAACGCCTTCTTCCTGCACAACCCCGAACTCGTGTCGGCGACGCCCGATCGCGGCACGCTCCTGCTCCGCCGTCCCCACCCGTTCGCCTTCCTTCCCTACCTCTATGAAGGCTACTCGACGGTGCTCCGGTCGCGCTACCTCCAGCGCGACCTGACGATGCGGCTGGTCCGGCTGGCCGTCGGCGGGCCGCCCTTCCATGGTTACCCGGCGGGGACGCTGGCGCTGACGCTGCGCTTCCCGGAAGAGCCGTTCGGCCTCCTCCCCGAGCCGTTGGTCGGCACCGGCACGCACGAGGCCGGCGACCTCGTCTTCATGGAATTTGTCGGCCCCGACCACATCCGCCTGGGCTACGATCATCCTTCCGCCGGCGCCATCTACGCCCCGGTGCTGCCGCTGGATCGCCGCCAGCCGCACCGCGTGCAGATCGGCATGGGCTCGTTTTTCCCCGCCGGGTCGGCGTTGTCGTCGCGCCTCTTCGTGAAATGGGACGATACGGTCGCGCTGCTGGGCGACGCCGGCTTCTCGCCGACCACCCCCGACCGGATCGACATCGGGCACAATTTCATTCGCTCGAGCGCGGCGGTCACCCAGCTCTCCGCGGAGATCATCGGCCTCGAGCGCCAGCCGGCGCCGGGACCAGCGCTGATGGCCGCGGGCCTGCCGGGCTATTTCCGCCTGCAGCTGCAACTCGCGGACCGCGCGGGCCCCTACGCCGAACCCCTCGTCCTGTCCGGCACCCCGCCGCAGTTCGACCTGCTTTACCTGGTGAGCGACGGCGGGGGGCGGTACCGCATCGGCTACGATCACCTGGGCGGCGGCGCGCAGCTCTCCGACTCCATCGCCCTCGACCGGGCCACGCCGGTCGACCTCGTCGTGGGCCTCGCCTCCCTGATGCCGCCGGCAAGCCGCGCGCTGGCGCGCCACGAACTTTTCGTGAGCTGCAACGGGCGCGTCCTGTTCGACCGGCGGGCGGAGTTTCATCCCACCCGCCCGGAGGATGTCCGGTTCGGCGAGAACCCCGCCGGCATGACCTCGGCCGCGGGGCGCCTGTCCGCGCAGATCCTGCAGGTGGAGAAGCTTCCCCTCGGGCCGTTTCCCGTCGAATTCATCCCCTATCCCGGGGTCGTGCGCCTCAAGTTCCGCCCGCTGGGCCCGGTCGGGCCGGGCCGGGCGGAACCCCTCGTCTGCTCCGGCCTTCCCGGCGCGGCGGACCTCGTCTTCGTGCGTTACGATGCGGGCGGGCGGGCCCGCTTCGGCTATGATCACTGGGGCTGGCACGGCCTGCTGTCGGCACCGGTCGCGCCCGCCGCGGACGGCACCTTCGAGGTGACGATCGCCATGAGCGCGTTGTTTCCCCCGGCGGATGACGCGCGGTTTCAGCGGCACCCGGAGTGGGCGCCGTTCAAGGACCGAATCCTCGTCAAGGCCGGCGACCAGGTCCTCTTGAATGAGCCGGTGCCGTCCAACCTCGCGGATGCCGCCACGCGAAAATTCGGCCGCAACCCGGTCGGCGCCTCGACCTGCTCGGCCGAGCTCCAGGCCGAGATCCTCGAACTTGCCCAGGTCCGGCCGGAGGAAATCCTTCCCCTGCTGGGCCCGCCTTGATTCGATCCCGGCATGCCGACTCCCGCTGCTCCCGCCTCCGCCCAACTCCCCGTCGCCATCCTCGCCGGCGGCATGGCCACGCGGCTCCGGCCGATCACCGAGAAGATCCCGAAGCTGCTGGTCGAGGTGGCGGGCGAGCCGTTCTTCTCGCACCAGCTCCGCCTGCTGAAACGCCAGGGCCTGACCCGCATCGTCCTGTGCGTCGGCTACCTGGGCGAGATGATCGTCGACCAGTACGGCGACGGCGCGAAGTGGGGCGTCCAGATCGACTACTCGTTCGACGGGCCGAAACTGCTCGGCACCGGCGGGGCGCTCATCCGCGCGCTGCCGAAGCTCGGCGATGCCTTCTACATCCTCTACGGCGACTCCTACCTCCCGGTCGACTATCTCGGCATCGGCGATTTCTTCCTGCGCTCCGGCCGGCTCGGCCTCATGACCGTCTACGAGAATCGCGAGCTCTACGATGCCAGCAACGTCTGGTTCGAGGCCGGGGCGATCCGCGCCTACGACAAGAAGACCAAGTTGCCCCAGATGCGCCACATCGACTATGGCCTCGGGTTGATGCGCGCCGCCGCGTTCGACGGCTGGCCGCGCGACGAAGTCGTCGATCTCGCCGCCGTCTACCAGCAATTACTCCAAAAGCAGCAGCTCGCCGCCTGGGAGATGCACCAGCGGTTTTACGAGATCGGATCCCACGCCGGCCTGAACGAGCTGGACCAATTACTGCGCGCTTCCCAACCTCCCGCCTGAATTCAACCCCCCTGAACCCGACATGTCCTATTCGATCCAACACCTGAAGGAAACGGCCGAGATCGTTTCCAAGCTCAATCCCGACGATTGCGAGAAATGCGTCAAGGAGCTCGCGGGCGTGCGCGCCCGCGGGGGCCGCCTGTTCATCCTCGGCGTCGGGGGCAGCGCGGCCAACGCGTCGCATGCCGTGAACGACTTCCGCAAGATCGCCGGCATCGAGTGCTACGCGCCGACGGACAACGTCTCCGAGCTCACCGCCCGCACCAACGACGAGGGCTGGGCCTCGGTGTTCGTCGAATGGCTCCGCGGCTCGAAGCTGAACGCCAAGGACTGCCTCCTCATCCTCTCCGTCGGCGGCGGGAACCTCGAGAAGAACGTCTCGCCGGGGTTCATCTCCGCCATCCAGCTCGCGAAGCAGGTCGGCGCGCGCGTCATCGGCATCCTCGGCAAGGACGGCGGCTACACCGGCCAGCAGGCCGACGCCCGCGTCATCGTGCCCACGGTGAACCCGAACAACATCACCCCGCACTCCGAGGCCTTCCAGGCCGTCGTCTGGCATCTGTTCGTCTCGCATCCGGACCTCAAGGTGAACCAGACAAAGTGGGAGAGCGTCAGCGCGCCCGCGCGCTGACGGAAGGTCTGAGATCTGAGGTCTGGGGTTTGAGTCATCCCGAGCTCCCCGAATGAGTCAGGGATTTCGCAATCTCGCCTGCTGGCAACGGGCCAAAGCGCTGGCGGTGGCGCTATACCGGTTCACAGAAAGCGGATCGCTGGGACGCGATTTCGGTCTCCGTGACCAGATGCGCCGGGCCGCAGTCAGTGTGTGCAGCAATCTTGCCGAAGGTGACGCCCGGCAGTCCAACAAGGAAGCGGTACACTTCTTCTTCGTTGCCAAAGGATCCCTCGCAGAGTTGTCGGCACAACTTGAGATCGCCGCCGAGGTGCACGCGCTCGCGCGTGATAGGGTCGACGAGCTGACTCGCGAATGTGAAGAAATCGCTGCCATGATCCGTGGCCTCATCAACCATCGCCGGAAATAACCTGCCGTGGCCTCACCCCTCACCCCTCACACCTCACACCTTCGAGAAGCGATTTTTCTGGATCGCGACGGCACCCTCAACGTCCAGGTCGTCCGCGGCGGCAAGCCCTACCCGCCCGCGACGCTGGAGGATTTCCGGCTCTTCCCGGGCGTGGCCGAGGATTGCGCGCGCTTGAAGGCCGCCGGTTTTGTCCTCGTGGTCGCCACCAACCAGCCCGACGTCGGCCGCGGCGCGCAGGACCGCGCCGTCGTCGAAGCCATGCACGCCCGCCTGCGCCAGCTCGTCCCGGCGCTCGATGCCATCCAGGTCTGCTACCATGCCGGCGAAAACCACGGCCAGCCCTGCGCCTGCCGCAAACCCAAGCCCGGCATGCTTGTCGACGCCGCCCGCGACCTCGGGCTCGACCTCGCCCGGAGCTGGATGGTGGGCGACCGCTGGGGCGACATCGATGCCGGCCACGCCGCCGGCTGCCGGACCATTTTGATCGACCACGGCTACGCGGAACGAGCCCCGGCCCAGGCCCCGGAATTCACGGTGAAAAGCCTCTCGGCCGCCGTCGGAATTATCCTTGCCCACCCCCTCGCGGGACCCATTCACTGACCCTTCAAAGCACATCCATGAAATCCCTTAACGACCTCAAGATACAGATCTACGCCGATGGCGCGGACAAGGCCGGCATCCTGGACCTCTATGCCAAGCCCTACATCAAGGGCCTGACCACCAATCCCACCCTGATGAACAAGGCCGGGATCAAGGACTACGAGGCTTTTTCCAAGGACATCCTCCAGACCGTCACGGCCAAGCCGATCTCGCTCGAGGTCTTCACGGACGACCTGGCGGACATGAAGCGCCAGGCCCTCAAGATCGCCTCCTGGGGCAGGAATGTTTACGTCAAGATCCCGATCACCAACTCCGTCGGCACCTCCTGCATCCCGCTGGTCAAGGAACTCGCCGCCGAGGGCGTGAAGCTCAATATCACCGCGCTGCTCACGCTCGCGCAGGTCCGCGACGTCGCCGCCGCCCTCAATCCCGCGGTGCCGTCGGTAGTCTCCGTTTTCGCCGGCCGCATCGCCGACACCGGCGTCGACCCGATGCCCCTGATGCGCGCGTGCGGCGCCCTGCTCGAGGGCCAGCCCAAGGCCGAGCTGCTCTGGGCCAGCGTGCGCGAGGTGCTCAACATCCTCCAGGCCGAGGAATGCGGCTGCAAGATCGTCACGGTGCCCCACGACATCCTCGGCAAGGCCGCCAAGCTGCTCGGCATGGACCTGACCGCGCTCTCGCTCGACACGGTGAAGATGTTCGCCAAGGACGCCGCCGCCGCCGGGTTCAAGCTCTGAGCCGGCGACCGCCGCCTTTTCCCTTCCCGGTCCGCCATCATGCCGTCGCTCCGCCGCCTGCCTTCCGTCCTGACGCACCTGGTCGTTTGCCTGTCGCCCGTCCTGCTCCGGGCCGGGGAAATCGGTCCGTTCACCGGGCCCGAGGCGGATGCCGAGGCGGCCCGCCTCTACTCCCGGGCGAATGCCTTCGTGCGCCACGTCACCGAGGGGCAGTACTCGTACTCGTACATCCAGTTCCACTGGAAACGCGCGAGCTCGAACATCGACCGCGTCCTCCGGGCCTACCCGTCGTCCCCCACCGCCGCGGAACTCCGCGACGGCAAGCTGATGCTCGGGTCGTTCGCGCCGGTTTACTTCAAGGAGCGGGTCCTGCCCCGCCTCGAGGAAAAGAAGGTCGCCTCGTTCGACGCGGTCAATTGCGCGATCTTCCTCTATGGCTTGGAATCGAACCGGGACGAGGCCGCCCGCCGGCTGCTCCTCGGGGACATCATCGCGACGCTCTGCCGCCAGATCCGGTGGGGCGAGGCGCTCGCCTTTCCCATCCTCGACCAGGAGCGCCCGTGGCTCTGGAACGAGGTGATCCGGCAGACCACGATCTACCGTAACGACAAGCTGACCGACGAGCTGCTGACCAACATCACGGCCGACCACAAGCCGGAGCTGCTCGCCACCGTCGCCGCGGGGCTGGGCTTCCGGGGCGAAACGGCGGCGGATCTCACCAGCTTCCTCGCCAGGCAGGGCGACACGCCGGCGTTGCGCGCCGCGGTCCTGGCCGGACTCACGCGTCGCGAACTGCCGATCCAACGCGCCAAGGCCGCCAATCGCCCGCTCAAGGGCCTCTACAGCGGCGTCGACGGGATCCAGAACCCCGAGCAGGCCCCGGTTGACCTGGCCGCCTGGCTCAAGGCGATTCCCGCCGGGCCGGACCGCGACCGGGCCAACCTGGTCTACGCCCGCTACCTCGCCGCGCTCGGCCGCCTCGATGAAGCCCGACAGCTGGCGCCCGCCGCGGCCCTGGCCGACAGCTATGCCTCGCACCTGGTCGCCGTCGGTGACTTTGAAGCGGCGGAGAAGCTGCCGGCGACGTTGGGGTTGGATGCCGCGCAGACCGACGAATTTCGCCTGGCGCTGCTCGAGCAGCTCGCCGCCTGGGGCCCCGACCAGGACACCGCGGCCGTGCAGGCCCGGCTCCCGGCCCGGCTCGCCGCCGAGGGCGAGTTCCGCCGCTTCCGGGGCGCCGTCAGCTCCACCGAAAAACATCTCGTCATCCACGAGCACAGCTTCGCCGACCTGCCGCTGGACGATCCCAACCTGGTCGGCCGCCTGGTCTGCATCTGGAGCCTCACGCCCAATCGCGCGCTGCGCGGCGCCGCGCCGTGGGACGCCATCGTCTACAAGTTCGCGCCCGGTTTTGAGAATTTGCCTCCGCCGAAGGACAGGAAGAAGGTCGAGGCCGCCGGTCGCTGACCGCCGCCGCTTCCGCTCGTGAATGTTCTTTTCGTCAATTACGGCAACTTCACGACCAACAGCCTGAACCATATCGCGGGCTTCGCCCGCTGGCTGGCCGCGCAGGGCCACGCGTGCGTCGTGGCCGTGCCGGGCGAGAAGGAAACGGTGTCGGTCGTCAGCCAGCCAGCCTTCACCGCCGCCACGTACGCCGAGGTCCTCGCCCGGCCGGCCTGCTTCCCCAACCACCGGCCGGCCGATGTCATCCACGCGTGGACGCCGCGCGAAGGCGTGCGCAAGTTCGTCGCCGCCTACCAACGTCTCCGGCCGGGCACGCGCGTGCTGGTCCATCTGGAGGACAACGAGGACTATCTCCTCGAGGCCTTTGGCGGCCGGCCCCTGGCGGAATTGCGGGAACTGCCGGAACAGAAATTCCCCTACCCGATGGTCGACGGGCTGTCGCATCCCGTCCGCTACCACCACCTGCTGCGGCTCGCCGACGGCATCACCGTCATCAACGACCGCCTGCGCGAGTTCGCGCCGCCGGGCAAGCCCGTCCACCGGCTGCGTCCGGGCGTGGATTTCAATTTCTTCCGGCCGCAGCCGCCCGATGCCGGTCTGCGCGGCGAACTCGGCCTGCAGCCTGGCGAGAAGGTCGTCGTTTTCATCGGCAGCGTCACCTACGCCAACGCCGCTGAGATGCGGGAACTCTACGGCGCCGTCCGGCGGTTGCATGACGGCGGCACGCCCGTTCGCCTCGTCCGCACCGGCTTCACGCTGCCAGGCTTCACCGCGTCGCTCGGCTTCGACACCCCGTGGCTGGTCGAACTCGGCTTTCTCCAGAAAGAGCGGCTCCCGGCCCTGCTCGCGCTGGCCGATGTCCTCGTGCAGCCGGGCCGGCCCGGTCCGTTCAACGATTACCGGCTGCCCTCGAAGCTGCCCGAGTACCTGGCCAGCGGGCGCCCCGTCGTGCTGCCCGCCACCAACATCGGCCTCGAGATCGCCGACGGCCGCGAGGCCCTGGTGCTGGCGCACGGCGAGGCGGAGGCCATCGCCACCGCCTGCCGGCGCGTGTTCGCTGACGCCGCGCTCGCTGCACGCCTCGGCGCCGGCGGCCGCGCCTTTGCGCAGGAGCATTTCGACCTCGCCGCCAATTCCGCCGGCCTGCTCGCGTTCTACGAGAAAACGCTGGCCGCCCCGCCCAATCCAGCCTGGCGCGCGCTCGAGGGTACGCGGGAAACCGAACTGCCCGCCGTGCTCGCGCAGTTGTCCGCGCAGCTCGCCGCGGCGCCGCTGGCTCCGTCGGCCGAGCGCAGCGAACTGCTCGCGGCCCTCGCCGACGCGACCCGCGCCGTCCGCCAGCTCGACACCGACCTGGCCGAACGCGCCATCACCATTCGCGATCTCCGCCGCCACGCCGCCGGACTCGAGGAAACCCGCGACAAGCTCTCCGCCCAGTTCCGCGAGGTGCGCGCCCACGCCGCCGAGCACGCCCGTCAGTTGCAGGAGGAGATCGCCAAGGGCCAGAAGGAATTCCAACGGGCCGAGCAGGCGGTGGTGAAGCTGCACGACGAGCTCTACCAGAGCGAATACCGGGTGCTGCGGATGCGCTCGACACTCTCGTGGCGCGTGACGTCGGCCTTTCGCTCCCTGCGCAAGCTGCTCAACCCGCTGCTCGGGCCGGCCGCACAGCCGCCCCCGCCGCCCCTGCCGCCGAACCCGCTCGCGCCGCCGCCGGGCGCGATCGAGCTGAGTCCGCCGTCGCCGGCGTTTTCGTCGCATCTCGACACCCCCCACCGCTGGCCGCTCGAGGCCACGGACCTGCCGGTGCGGGGTTGGGTGGTGGCCAGGACCGGCGTGATCCACGGCATCCGCGCGCGGATCGGCGAGAGGATCTTCCCCGGCGAATGCGGCCTGGGTCGCCCGGACGTCGCGCAGAATTTCGCGCATGTCGCCAAGGCCGGCCACTCGGGCTTCCGGCTCACGGTTTCCATCGCCGCGACCGACGAGACCATCGACCTCGAGGCGCAGGACGACGGCGGGCACTGGCACGTTTTCTACAGCCAGCGCCTCGGCCAGAACGCCCAGCCGGCGCTGCGCGGCACCTATGACCACTGGCTCCAGGAGTTCGACACGCTGCGGCCCGAGGCGCTCGAGGCGCTGCGCCAGCGTGCCGCGACCCTGGCCAACCCGCCGCTCATCTCCGTCCTGATGCCGGTCTACAACACGCCGGAGAAATGGCTCGTCCGCGCCATCGAGTCGGTCCGGGCCCAGGTCTACCCGCATTGGGAACTTTGCGTCGCCGACGATGCCTCGACCCAGCCGCACGTGCGGGCCGTGCTCGAGCGCTACGCCGCGCAGGATCCGCGCATCAAGCCCGTCTTTCGCGGACAAAACGGCCACATCTCGGCCGCCTCGAACTCGGCGCTGCAGGCGGCCACCGGCGTGTTCAGCGCCCTGTTCGACCACGATGACGAACTCGCGCCGGCGGCGCTGTTCTGTGTCGCGGAGCAGCTGCTCCTGCACCCCGACGCCGAGGTCGTCTATTCGGACGAGGACAAGATCGACGAGACCGGCCACCGCTTCGACCCCCACTTCAAGCCCGACTGGAACCCCGACTTTCTCACCAGCCAAAATTACCTGTCGCACCTCACCGTGTACCGCACGGCCACGCTGCGGACCGTCGGCGGTTTCCGCGAGGGCTTCGAGGGCGCGCAGGACTGGGATCTCGCGTTCCGCATCACCGAGCGCGTGCAGCCCGGCCAGATCCACCACATCCCGCGCGTGCTCTACCACTGGCGCGCCATCGAGGGGTCGACCGCGATGCAATTCCAGGAAAAAGACTACACGAGCATCGCGACGCGGCGCGCGATCGAGGAGCACCTCGCGCGCCGCGGCGAGAAGGCCGTGTTGGAACCGTCGGTCCGGAAGTTCTGGCGCGCGCGGCGCCTCCGGCCCGAGCCAGCCCCGCTCGTCACGCTCGTCATCCCGACGCGCAATCGTCGCGACCTGCTGATTTCGTGTGTCACGAGCATCCGGGCGAAGACGGATTATCCAAACTACGAGATCCTCATTGCCGACAATGAATCCGACGATCCCGAGCTGCTGGCCTTCTACGAGCAGATGAAGGCCGCCGGGCGCTTCGAGGTGCTGTCCTGCCCCGGCAAGTTCAACTACTCCGCCATCAACAACCGCGCCGTCCACCACGCGCGCGGCGAGGTTGTCGGGTTGCTCAACAACGACCTCGAGGCCATCGACGGCGGCTGGCTCGACGAGATGGTGGCCCAGGCCGTCCGGCCGGAAATCGGCTGCGTCGGCGCCAAGCTCTACTATCCCGACGGCCACATCCAGCACGCGGGCGTCATCACCGGCCTCGGCGGCGCCGCCGGCCACGCCTACAAGGGCTACGTGCGCGACGAGATGGTCGCACCGGCGTTGCGGCCGCACATGGTGCAAAACCTTTCGGCCGTCACCGCCGCCTGCCTCGTCATCCGCAAGGCGGTGTACGAGCAGGTCGGCGGGCTCGATGAGGAGTTCCTGCCGGTGTCGTTCAACGACGTCGACTTCTGCCTGAAGGTGCAGGCCGCCGGCTACCGCAATCTCTTCACGCCCTTCGCGGAGCTGATCCACCACGAGTCGGCCAGCCGCGGCGCCGAGGACACGCCCGCCAAGATCGTCCGCGCGCAGGGCGAGGTCGCCATCCTGCGTTCGCGCTGGGGCGCCGCCCGGTTGGAAAACGACCCGGCCTACAACCCGAACCTCACCCTCGACGCCGAGGACTTCGGCCTCGCCTACCCGCCGCGTGTGCCGCCGCTGGGTTGAGTAGGTGGTGCCCGCACTCCGTGCGGGCTTCTTCATTCCGAGGTAGGGGCGCTTGCCCTCAAGCGCCCTGTCTTCCGGGCCGTTGGGGGCAACGGCCCCTACCGAGTTCTGCGACCCCGTCCCCACCCCGACAGAAGATTCGACAACCCCGACCCTTTCCCCGAATCCTAGCCGGCTCCCTCCCATGCCGCCCTCCCCGCCTCCTTCCCGTCCGTTTCCCTGGCGCAAGGCGGCGCTCGGGGCCGTGGTGTTGCTCACGCTGGTGCTCGCCGACCACCGGATCCGGTTCACGGCGGAACATACCTCCGATATTTTCACCTGGGACCAGTGGGACATCTACAAGCCG
>DASZXO010000031.1:0-12634 GCA_035545835.1 Lacunisphaera sp. | reverse complement strand
AGCTGGTCGCCGGCCGGCCGAACCACGCCACGCCGGCCAGGAGGTCGGTCGTGCCGGTGCCGAGCTGCAGGCCGCGGTCGAGCCGCTCGCCCGCGACGGGTCCCGTGGCGAAGTCCTGGTCGAAGCGGCCGGTCGGCAGCTTCAGTCCAAACTGCAGGACCCAGCGGTCGGCCAGCGTGTCCTTGAGCTGGTAGCGCGCCAGCACGCGCGCGTCGCCCAGGCCGCGGGCGTGGGAGGACGACACTGCCGTGGTGTCCTCGGCGATCGTACGGTGGTCACGGTCATGGTACGGCAGCTGGAGCGAGAGGGCCCAGCGGCGGTCGATCACGTCGTCGAGCTGCAGCACGAGATTCCGGTTGGATGTGCTGACCTGCAGCTCCTCGTCGTGGGGCAGAGGGTAGTCATGGCGGTCGACGGCGTCGGCACCGGAGCGGAGCTGGTCCTGCTCGAAATACTCGTAGCGCAGGTTCAGGAGGACGCCGCGGGATTCGAGGTAGCCCTCGGGACCCCAGTCGGAGCTCAGGGAGCAGCCGCAGACGGAGCAGGCGGGTGCGTGGGGTGCGGCGGCCACGACCAAGGTTGCGGCGGCAAGGCGGGAAAAGGCGGGAAATTTCATGAAGGACGGAATGATGGATGGCGCGCGGGAGACGCGTGCGCGCAAACGCGGCCCGGATCAGGGCGTGGAGGCGAACAAACGCCGGGCGACATCCGGCGATCGGCCGGGAGGCGCGGCAGCGGGGAGCGGGTGCGGGGCTCAGGCCCGCGGCGGCGGCACGGGCACCTCGTCGGCCCGGCTCGATCCTTTCGTTTCCGCGGCCTCCGGCCAGGCGTCGGCGGGCGGCGCCAGCACCATGACCGGGGCGCTGTCGGCCAGCAAAAGCAGCTTGTCCATGGCGTCACCGAGCGCGGCGTCGCGGGGCAGCTGGTCGCGGGCGGCATTCTTTCCCTTTTGCGCCAAGTGGCACAAGTCGCAGGGGGCGCTGCCGTCGAAGGTGACCTGCAGGGCGCGGGTCAGGGGCATGGTCGTCACGTTTTGCTCGAACATGCGCGTCCAGGCGACGACCTGCACGACGTTCCAGATCGCGCCGTTGGCACAGAGCCAGGCGAGCAGGAGGCAGGCGACGGAGACCTTGCGGCGCACGCGGGAGACGTTTCCGGAAAGCCGGCGGGCGACAAGGGGAAAGTTCCCGATTTTATTTCATCGATCGGCGCATCAAAAGACTGGCAACTGCGTCGTCATGGATTACTCGGAGCGCATGCGATTTGCAGGATTCAAGGTTTGGGTGCTTCTCACGGGCCTCGGCGCGGCCGCGCTGGCCCCGGTCCGGGCGGACGACAAGCCGGTGGCGCCGGCCGCCGACACGCTGGTCTTCAAGGATGGCGACCGGGTGCACGGCCATGTGACCGCGCAGGATGAGAATTTCATCGTGTTCAAGTCGGACCGTTTTGGCGAACTGCACGTTCCCACGCGCGACGTGGTCGTCATCAAGGGCTCCGCCCCCGAGGCGCCGGCGGCGGTGGCCGCGCCGGCGGCGCGGCCCGGGGTGCAACCGGTGAACCCGAACGAGCGGGCCGACGAGGAGCAGGTGACCTTCTGGGAGCACCTGTCGGCGGCGAAGCTCGCGGCGGACCTGCGGGAGTTCTTCGGCTCGTGGCATGGGCGGCTGGCCTTTTCCACCGAGGCGGTGGCGGACACCGCCGACCGCAGCAACCAGTCCGTCGAGGCGCATCTCAAGCGGAAATGGTCGGCCGATGAAGTCCAGCTCAACGGCCGGTACGACTTCAACCAGACCAACAGCCTCACGACGACCGACCTGCTCAAGGCGGACGGCCTGTGGCGGCACGATTTTTCCAAGAAGATCTTCACGCAGTACCGGCCCTCGGTGGAGTGGAACCGGGCCAATTTTGTCGCGCCCAGCACGACCCTGCCCGCCGACTATGTGTTGCTGCAGCAGGAAATCGGCGGCGGCATCACGCTGGTCTCCAGCCCGGCGCACAAGGTCCGGGTCGGGGTGTCGGAGAACCTGTTCGACGTCTGGAACACGTCGCCGCCGGCGTCGCACAAGGCCCGCGCGGTCGAATCCGGCTTCGTCGAAACGGAGGTGAAGCTGCCATGGAGCCTGCAGCTGACCGAGCGCGGCGTCTACTATTACTCGATCGCCAGTGGCACCGACGGCTGGGAAAACCGCGTCGAGCTGACCAAGAAGTTCACCGAGACGCTCAGCACCGCGATCCGGCACGAGACGCGGCAGAACAGCCCCGACGGCCGCGCCCAGGACTACACGCGGCTGAAGCTGCTCCTCGGCGTGGATTTCTAGGGCGCGCTGGGC
Organism: Lacunisphaera sp.; assembly: GCA_035545835.1. Taxonomy (GTDB): domain Bacteria; phylum Verrucomicrobiota; class Verrucomicrobiia; order Opitutales; family Opitutaceae; genus Lacunisphaera. The sequence goes on along the minus strand of DASZXO010000031.1, from coordinate 10,304 downwards.
GAAGATGGTCACGTTGTCGCTTCGCTCCAGCGCGGCGACGGGCAGGACCTGGATCCGGGCATCTGGAGGGCCGGTCTCCCGCCCGGCCGGATCTGCGCATGGCGGTCGGCCGGGAGGCCGACCCTCCAACCATCATTCAGCAACCCCTCACGCCGTCTTGAACACAAACACGGCGCCCTGTTCCGTGCCGACCGCGAGGAGCGAATCGTCGGGCCGCCACGCGAACTTCGTCGCGGGTGCGGGCATGCGGACCTCCGCGACCATCGGGTTTTTCCGCGTCGGGCTCCACAAGGTGAACACGCCGCCGGCATCGCCGGTCGCCAGCAGGCCGTGCGCCTGCTGGAAGGCCACGGCCGTCGTCCGCGCCGCCTGGGGCAGGAGCAGCGGCTCGCGGCCCTCGGGCCCGGCGCCCGCGCAATCCCACACGCAGGCATCGCGGCCGCCGCCGGTGGCGAGCCAGCGGGAATCGCTGCTGAAGGAGAGTTCCTTCAGCTTGCTCTCATAGCCGCTCATCTGCAGCTCGAGGTCCTCCGCCGGCACCCAGAGGTGCACGGCGTTGTCGTGGCACCCGGCGACCAGCCAGCGGCCGTCGGGCGACCAGGTGAGGGCGAGGATCGCATTGGCGTACGGAAATTCCTTGTGCACGGCAAACGTGGCCGCGTCCCAGATGGTCACGTGCCCGAAGCAGGCGGCGGCGCAGGCGCCGCCGTCGGGCCGCCACGCGAGGGCGGAGACGGTCTTGGGGGCGTCGGGGCATTGGTGCGCGGTGCTGCCCTGGGCCGTAAGGAAGACCAGCTTGCGCCCGGCGGCGACCGCCAGGTGGCCGGGATGCGGCGAGGTCCCCGGGGGCGACCAGGCGAGATGTTCGACCCAGCCCGCGCCGAGCTGGTGTTCGACCCGCATCTCCCCGGTGGCTGGGTCCCAGAGCCGCACGAATCCATCCTGGCCGCCGGTGGCCAGCAAGGAACCCGGGTTGGACCAGCCGAGGCAATTGGCGCCGTCCTCATGGCCGCGCAACCGCCGCGCCACCGCGCCGGTGGTGGCATCAAACAGCGTGATGCCGCCGCTGGCCGAGGCCGCGGCCAGCAGGTTGCCGTCCGGCGACCACGCGAGATCGATCACATAGTCGTCGAGGGTGCCGGCCCAGTGCTTGGAAAAATTCATGCCGGCACAATTTCGCGCAAAGGCCTTCGGACGCAAAGCGGGAAATGGACCCCGCCCTGCAATCGCGCCAGCCCGGCCTACTTATTCGCCACCGCCAGCACCCCGTCGGCGATCTGCCCGGCGAGGGCGGCCGGGTCGCTGCCCGCCACCGGATAATCGCCGCTCCACGCGACGCCCGCCGGGTCCACCTGCATCAGGCGCACCTGCAGCGTGGCGACGCCATCCTGGTGCGTCATCCATGCCCCGAGGACGAACCTGGCGTCGAGCCGCTCCCCGAGGGCGCGAAGCGAGTCGTTCGAGGCGCCCGGGAGCGGTTGCGTCACGGCGCCGGTGTTGTCGCCCAAGGCCACGGCGAGCCGGCCGTACAGGGGCGTGAACACGTTGCCGAGAAAGGTCGCGTCCGCGGGCTCCGTCACGCCGAGGGCGAACGGCACGGCCAGCACGCGCTTGTCGGACAGGTCGCTGTCCTTGAGGCTGCTGGCGACCTCGCGGGCGATTTGTTTCAAGGCGTCGACGGTTTCGGTTTTTCCCGACGCCTGGGCCATCCCGGCCAGCTTGGTCGTGGCGATGATCGCCGCCTTCTTGGCCGCCTCCTTGTCGGCTTCGCTGAGGGTATGCACCGCCGGGGTGTTGCCGGCCGTCTCGCGGTTGCTGCTGCTGCGGCTGCAATGGGCGACGCCCCACGAAATGAACCAGAGGGAAACGAGGATCCGCACCCAGCGCGGCGAGCGTTTCAGCAGGAGCCAGCCGGCGGTGATCGTCCACCACGCGACTTCCGCGATGAACTTCAGCCCGTGGCCGAGGTGACCCTTTTCCGGCACCGGGGGAAACGGCGGCATGGGCGGCGGGCCGTCGTGGTGGGCGGCCGCCGCCTGGGACAGCCGCGGGGCTTTCGCCGACGGTTCCGGCGCGGGCGAAACGTGGTGGTCGCCGGCCGCAATCCGGCGCACGAGGGACTCGAACGCCGGGGTCGGCTGGCCGCCCGGAGCGCGCAGCCATTGCACCGTGACAAACTTCTCCGGCACGCGGGCGTTCGCCTCGGTGGTGCCGTCGATCGCCACGGGCAGCAGGAACATGACGTCGTCGGCCATGTCGAGCGTGCGCTCGGCGGCGAGGCGCCACTCGCGCCGGAAATAGCCTTCCTTGCGCCGCTCCGTGGTGGCGGAGATCACGGGCATGAAGTAGTCGCATTCGCGGATCTGCCGCCGGATCTTCTGGTCCCAGGCATCGCCGCCGCCGAGTTCGTTCTCGTCGTACCACACATCGAGACCCGCGGCTTGCAGCGTGTCGCGCAGCCGCCGCGCCGCTTCCCGGTCCTCCGAGGCGTAGCTGATGAAGATGGTGGGTTGCGCCATGACCGACCGCGCCATTCAGGGGCGGCCGGCGGGCGGGTCAAGCGGTGAGTCGGCGCACTCGGGGCTTGCCCGGGCCGGGCCGGTCCCCGCAATGGGCGCCATGCCCGAATGGCCCGACATCACCGTCTACGTCGAGGCACTGGAGCGGCGCGTGCTCGGGCAGGTCCTGGAAAGGATCCGGCTCGAGGACATGTTCGTGTTGCGCACCTTCACCCCGCCGCTGGAGTCGCTCGCGGGCCGGCGCGTGACGGCCGTCCGGCGCGTGGGCAAGCGAATCGCGCTCGGCTTCGACAGCGGCCCGTGGCTCGTCCTGCACCTGATGATCGCCGGCCGGCTGCAATGGGTCGACCCCGGCCTGCAGCCGAAGGCCGCCAACGCGCTGGTGCATCTCGTCTTTCCGACCGGCACGCTCACGCTCACCGAGGCCGGCTCGAAGCGCCGCGCGGCGCTGCACGTCGTGGCCGGCGAGGCCGGGCTCGCGGAACACCGGCGCGGCGGGCTCGACGTGTTCGCCGCGACGGCGGCGGAGTTTGCCGCCGCGCTCACGCGTGAAAACCACACGCTCAAACGGGCGCTGACCGACCCGCGGCTTTTCGACGGGATCGGCAACGCGTACTCGGACGAAATCCTGCACATGGCCCGGCTTTCGCCGGTCATGCTCACGTCGAAACTGGCGGCGGACGAGATCGCCCGGTTGCATGCGGCCGCGAAATCCACGCTGGTCGCCTGGGCGACGCGGCTGCGGGCCGAGGCGGCGGGGAAATTCCCCGCGAAGGTGACCGCCTTCCGGCCGGAGATGGCCGTGCACGGGAAGTTTGGCCAGCCATGCCCGCGGTGCGGCACAAAGGTGCAGCGGATCCGCTACGCCGAGAACGAGGTGAACTACTGCCCGCGCTGCCAGACCGGCGGCCGGCTGCTCGCGGACCGTTCGCTCTCGCGTTTGCTGAAATCAGACTGGCCGCGGACGATCGACGAACTCGAGGACGGTTCCCGCCCGCCGGCAGCGGGCTGAGCGGCGGACGTTCACTCGCGCACCGAGACCTTTTCCGCCGTCGGGAAGTCGGCCGGAACGGCCTGGGTGACCGCGCCCGTCGCGGCCCACTCGGTGCCGCGCTGCAGGGTCACGATGAAGCCGACGCACGAGACCGAGCGGATCGGCGGGGTGTCCTTCGGGCCGACATGGCCAAGCGTGGTGTGAAACACCCGGCCCTGGCCGTAGGTGATCGTCATCAGCATCGGTTCATTCTCGCCCGTGGCGCCCTTGTACTTCGCCGGGTCGGGGAAGGCGGTGGCGAGGATCGTCACGTTCTTCGCCGGGCCGCGCAGGTTGCTGTAGATTTCATCGTGCGGGTGCAGCCACGCGGCGGGCAAGCCGCGCATGATGGGATGCTCGGGCGCGCGGGTGGTCACCACGAAATCGTGGGCGGCGGGATGCGTCCCGGCCTTGCCCGGGGTGTCGTCGAGCACTTGGCGGCCATCGCGCCACTTGAGCATCGGGCCCCATTTCTCGTCACGCGCGCCGAGATTGCCGTCGGCCTTCAGCCCCCAGCCGCCGACCCCGATCATCTCGTTCCATTCGGGCCAGTACGGGAAGGCGTTATCGGTGTCGTGGACTGAAACGAGCCCGCCGCCGCCCTTCACGTAATCGACGAGGGCCTGCCTGGTCGCGGCCGGCCAGTCGTCGCCCTCGTACACGACGACCACGGCGGCATAGGGTTTGAAGTCGGGATGGAACGACGACATGTCCGCGCCGTGTGGTGGCGTCGTCGCGACCTCGACGGTGAACAGCCCCGTTTCCTCGAGGTATTTCTTCACCAGCGGGCTGCTCTTGGACCAGTCGTGGTACTTGTTGGACTGGCCGGTCACGAGCAGGAGCTTGTGCGCGGGGGCGGCGCGGCCGGCGATCGTGAGGCCGAGGGACAGGCAAAGCATGGGCAGGAGGCGGCGGATGGATTTTAGCATGACGGGAACGGGGTGGAGATGCGAAGGGGGCCGCAAACGAGGAAGGCTTGGCGTTGGGGCCGCCGGCTGGCGACTAGAAATCCGGTCTTACTGAAGCGCTGCCAATCAATGACACACACCCCGGCGCTTTGCGCTACCCCTCTTGCTGGAGGGGACCCAGGTTTCAGCCCGCGGGAGGTCCCCTCCAGCAAGAGGGGTGCCCGACAGGGCGGGGTGTGTGGCATCGTGAAACACCGCGTTGGGGCAGCCACGTTTCACCCGCAAGGAGCCCGGTCGTTTCGACCGCCTCACGCCAGGCACGCCTTGAAGCCCTCGGTCAGCGCGGCGCGATCGAGGTTCTTGCCGATGAAGACGAGCAGGTTGGTGCGGTTCTCGCCGTCCTGCCATTCGCGGTCGAACTTCGCATCGAAGAACATGTGCACGCCTTGGAAGACGAGCCGCTTCTTTGTGCCGCGGACGACCAGCACGCCCTTCATGCGGTAGATGTCGCCGCCTTTCGTCTGGAGCAGCTTCGAGATCCAGTCGTTCAGCCGCTTGCCGTCGAGCTCGCCCTCGGTGCTGATGCCGACCGAGGAGACCTCCTCGTCGTGCGCGTGCTCGTGGCGGAAGGTCCGGTCCCAGGAGTATTTGAGCAATTCCATGCGGGGTGAGGGCACCCCGCCTCCAGGGCGGTAGAGATGCGTCGGCACGTCATGCCCGGTGAAGAGCAGGTAGCGGCCGGCGGCCGGGATGGAGACCTTGAACTTCCCGTACTCGTCCTTGAGCTTGAGGCGATGGAGCGTGGCGCCGGCGGTGATCGTCTCGCCCGGCAGCGTGATCTTCTCCCAGTCGGAATAGGTCTGCACCGTCGCGTTGATCGCGGCCGTGAGGACCGGCTCGTCGAAGGATTTCACCGGCAGGACGACGACGTCGAGTTCGTTGTGGTTGTGGCCGCAGTCGGGCCCGCACTCATGGTCGTGGTCATGGTGATGCTCGTGGTCGGGTTCGGCCGGGTCGTGCCCGATCTCGAGGGCATGCTCGCCGGCGGCCAGCTCGTAGCCGCCGGCCCATTCGAACGGATATTCCATCTCGAGGAAACGCGGGTCGACCTCCATCGCCCGCCCGAGGTTGAAGCCGCCGACATCGATGATGCTCGGGATGGGAACGTCCGCGTTCTGCGCCCGGTGGACTTGGGCGACGGCGTTGATCGAGCGGAGGCGCTTCTCGAGCGCATCGAGTTCGGCCGGGGCGGCGAGATCGGTCTTGTTGAGGACGATGACGTCGGCGAAGGCGACCTGCTTCATCGCCTCGGGCGAGTCGTCGAGGTGCAGCAGGATGTGCTTGGCGTCGACGAGCGTCACGATGGCATCGAGCCGGAACTGCTCGCGCATCTCCGGATCGGTGAAAAAGGTCTGGGCCACGGGCGCCGGGTTGGCGAGGCCGGTGGTCTCGATAAGGATCGCGTCGAGCCGGTCCTTGCGCTTCATCAGGCGGCCGAGGATGCGGAGGAGGTCGCCGCGCACGGTGCAGCAGATGCAGCCGTTGTTCATCTCGAAGATCTCCTCGTCGCTCTGGATCACGAGCTGGTTGTCGACGCCGACCTCGCCGAATTCGTTTTCGATGACGGCGATCTTCTTCCCGTGCTGTTCGGTCAGGATGCGGTTGAGCAAGGTGGTTTTGCCGGCGCCGAGAAAGCCGGTGAGGACCGTGACGGGAATGGGAGGGAGGGCCATGAGCGGGGAGCGAAGAACTGGGAGCAGATTAGCAAAACCGTCAAACCGGGGTTTGCAATGACCGGGTGTCGCGATGGGATCGCGGGATGAACGACCTGCCGCCGCTGCCGTCCGGACCCAGGCCCGGGCTCTACCGCCACTACAAGGGAAACGACTACCGCGTGCTCGGGCTGGCCCGGCACTCGGAGACCCTGGAACCGCTCGTCGTCTACCAGGCGCTTTACGGCGAGCGCGGCCTGTGGGTGCGCCCGGCGGCGATGTTCGTCGAGAGCGTCGACGTTGCGGGGCGGCGCGTGCCGCGGTTTGCGCTTATCGAAGGGTGAATTGATGCAGGGCGGGATCTCCGAATCCCGCCGGAGGCATGGCAGGGTAGGGAAACCCCGCCCGACATGCGCGGAATGCGGCGCCCTTTAGGATCGGCGGTCGTAGACCGCCGCTCCATGGGCTGCCATCACGGCGCGAAACTCTGGTTCCAGTGTGCCGGCGGACCGGCGGGCACGGCCACGTGGATGAAGGCGTGCTTCGCCTCCACGTGGCAGGCATTGCAGGTGTTGACCATCGCCTCGTAACGCTGCCGGAAGGCAGCGGCATCCTTGGCGGCCACGGCCCGGCCGACGGCATCGACGGCGGGCGGCAACTGCGCCGCCAGCAGCTTGCTCACCTCGAGCCCGTCGTCGACGACGTGCGCGGCGGCGATGTCGTCGGCCGTCTCGTTGATTTCGTCGTGGTAGAACTTCGCCAGGTCCCAGTTGCCGGCGGCGCCGGCAAACCAGAGCTTGTCGGCATAGCGCTGCATGTAGCCCATCATCTCGCCGAGCGGATAGGATTTGGGTGCCGTGGCCGCGGCGACCCTGGCTTCGAACGCCGACACGCGGCGCCAGAGCAGGAGGTTGGCGGCGAGGCTGGCGGTGAGAAGGGCGATGACGACCGGGACAGATTTCATGGGAGCGAAGGAGGAACTACGGCTGGCCAGGTTGGGATGCGGCCATCATGGCCCGGAGGTTGCCCAGTGCCTCAAAAGCAATTGGACGCGGAGTTGTTTACTCCATCCTAGTCCGGCGGGTAGGCGGCCCGCGCGGCCTGGAGTTCCGCCGGCGGCGGCTCGCCGTGGCGGAATTCGCGATGGCGCACCTTGCCGGCGGGCCACGCGATGCGCGCCGCGGCAACGCACGCGGCCAGCGCGACCGCGAGCGTCAGCCAGCCGAGTGGCTTTTCGGCCTGCTTCCACCAGCGCGTCGCGGCGAGCGCGGCGGCCGCCGCGCCGGCGGCGGCGACGAAGACCGCGATGCTCTTCTCGGCGCGGTAGCGATGCAGCGTGAGCCAGTCGCCGCCGGCGTCGTCGGCCATCGACCGCACGCGGTCAAAACCCGCGCGACCGTAGTGGACGGCCGGCCAGGCGGCGGCGGCGCAGACGAGCACCAGGGCCAGCGCGAGGCGGGTCGCGGGGGCGCTCTTCGCCAGCAGTGCGGCGAGCAGCCCGAGCACTGCGATGGGCAGCGCATGCGTCAGCGCCGGAATCACCAGCACATGCAGGTATTCCGGCTGGCCGGCGATCTCGCTCACGGGACGCGCGGGACCGGCCGGCGCTCAGGACTTAACGATCTCGATGTTCTCGAGGAGATTGATGCCGTCGCGCTCGACGAGCTTGCCCTTGACCGTGATCGTCTCGGCGGCGTGCTTCGCGAGCTCGCTGTTGGCCGGCATGTGGTCGCCGATCAGGAGGTAGGTCTTGCCGTCGGCGGTCCGGAGCCCGACCGGCAGGCCGTTGCTGATGCAGGTCTTGGCGCAGTCGGCGTGCTTGGCGCCGTGCGCGCCGTGGTCGAGGTAGCAGGCCATGTCGAGCACCTCGCCGGTCACGGTGACCTGGGGCTTGGCTTCGGCTTTGGCTTCGGCGGCGGACAAAACGGTGACCAGGGAGGCACCGGCAAACGCGAGGACGAACGGACGGATCAGCGTGGAGGTTTTCATGTCGTGATGGCGGGGTTGAATCGGGGTCTTGGTAAGATGTCAGGCCACGCCCGGTTTGCAAACGCGGGTTTTTCATCTCGGCGTACGCAGATCCAGCTGTAGGTCGGGCTTTACGCCCGACGTGTCGGGGATAAACCCCGACCTACAGCTTCACGCGCCGCAGGCGCAGGGCGTTCGTGACGACCGTGATCGAGCTCAGGCTCATGGCCACGCTCGCGTACATCGGGTTGAGCAGCCAGCCGGTGAAGGCGAACAGCGCACCGGCGGCGACCGGGATGCCGGCGGTGTTGAAGGCGAACGCCCAGAAGAGGTTCTCCTTGATGTTGCGCAGCACGGCGCGGCTCAGGTGCACGGCGCGCACGAGCGCGGCGAGGTCGCCCTGCACGAGCACGAGCCCGGCGCTGTGCATGGCGACGTCGGTGCCCGTGCCCATGGCAAGGCCGACGTCGGCCGCGGCAAGGGCGGGGGCATCGTTGAGCCCGTCGCCGGCGAACACGACGCGTTCGCCGCGGGCCTGGTGTTCGCGCACGAGCACCTGCTTGCGCGCCGGCGTGACCTCGGCGTGGAAGCCGTCGAGCCCCAGCTCATTCGCGACGGCGTGGGCCGCCGCTTCGTTGTCGCCGGAAACCATGACGACGCGCAGGCCGAGCCGCTGCAGCTCGCGGATGGCCGCGGGCGTGGTGGCCTTGACCGCGTCGGCCAGGGCGATGATGCCGGCGGGCCGGCCATCAACGCTGACGGAAACGAGCGTGGCATCAGGAGGGTAGGGCGCGACCGCCGGGCGCGCCGTTACCATCTCGCGGCGGGCCCAGCGGTCCCGCCCTACCTTGACCTGTCGGCCGGCGACGGTCGCGACCACACCGGCGCCCGGCTCGGCAGAAAACCCCTCGGCCGTTGCCAGTTCGAGTCCCCGGTCATTCGCTGAGTGAACAATGGCGCGGGCCAGCGGATGCTCACTGGCGGATTCAGCGGAAGCTGCAAGGCGAAGCAATTCGTCGTCGCCGAATCCGTTGGCCGCCTCGACGGCGACCACCTGTGGGCGTCCCTCGGTGAGCGTGCCAGTCTTGTCGATCAGCAGGGTGGTCGCACCGGCGAGGCGTTCGAGGGCGGCGGCGTTTTTCACGAGGATGCCGGCGGAGGCGCCGCGACCGATGCCGGTGACGAGCGACACGGGCGTGGCGAGGCCGAACGCGCACGGGCAGGCGATGATGAGCACCGCCACGCCGTTGATGAGGCCGTAGAGCCAGCCGCGTTCGGACACGAACAAGCCCCACGCGAGGAGCGTCACGGCCGCGACCGCGAGCACGGCCGGCACGAACCAGTTCGCCACGCGATCGGCGAGCCGCGCGATCGGGGCGTCGCTCTCGACCGCCTCCTCGACCAGCCGGATGATCTGCGCGAGGAGCGTGTCGGCTCCCACGCGCTCGGCGCGGAAGACGAACGAGCCGGTCGTGTTCAATGTGCCGGCCTTGAGCGGGTCGCCGCGGGTCTTCGCGACCGGCAGCGGCTCGCCGGTGAGCATCGACTCGTCGATCTCGGCGGCGCCGTCCAGCAGCGCGCCGTCGACGGGGAGGTTCTCGCCCGGGCGGACCCGCAGGCGGTCGCCCGGGCGGACGGCTGCGACCGGCACGTCCTCCTCGGAGTCGTCGTCGCGGAGCCGATGCGCCGTGGCCGGCGCCAGTTTCATGAGACCGCGGATGGCGGCGTCGGTGCGGGCATGGGCGCGCTGCTCGAGAATCTGGCCGAGCAGGACGACCGTGGTGATGAAGGCGACGGCCTCAAAATAGACCGGCACGCCGTGGCGGGTCTGGTATTCCGGCGGGAAGCGGTTCCAGAGCAGGATCGCCGCCACGCTGTAGAGGTAGGCCGCCGCGGTGCCGGTGACCGTCAGCGTGAACATGTTCGTGTCGCGGGTGACAATCGACTTCCACCAGCGGCGGTTGAGCGGCGCACCCGACCAGAAAAAGATCGGCGTGGCCAGGAGCCACTGGATCCAGCCGGTCATGCGCGGCGAAATTTGATGCACCACGTCGGGCACGATCATCTCGCCCATCGCCAGGATCAGCACCGGCACGGTGAGCGCGGCGGCGACATAGAACCTCGGCCGCAGGTAGCGCTCATGGGGCAGGCCCATGTAGACCGG
>DASZXO010000030.1:0-11678 GCA_035545835.1 Lacunisphaera sp. | reverse complement strand
ACACCACGAGCATCATCGCCACCAGCAGCTTCGTGCGAAAGCGCCCGAAGCCGGCGTCGGCGGACTGGGGCGGGGCGATCACGGGAAATCCGCGTGCAGGGTCGCGCCGTCGCGCAGGTCGACGGCGCGCTCGAGCGTCGTCCGGCTGTCGAGCCAGGCCTTGAGCACGTAGCGGCCCGGCGGCAGGCCGGCCAGCCGGTAGTTCCCGTCAGCATCGGTCACGACAAAATGTGGCGTGGCGAGCACGAGGATCAGGCCGCGCATGTGCTCGTGGATGTCGCAGCGCAGGACGACGAGCCCGGGCTGGTCGAAGAGCACCGACGGCACCGGGCGCTCGTCGGAGCGGTAGCGGCCCAGGTCGAAGCGCTTGGCGGGCGAGTACGAGAAGATGTTGTGGTAGGTGTCGTCGTAGTTCGGAAACTCGACCCGCGTGCCGGCGCGCACCGGCAGCAGGGTCGGGACAAACGCCATGTCCTTCTGGCCGACCTGCAGCACCGGTCCGGGCGGGCCGGGCGGGAACTCGCCCTCGAGGTAAACCACCGCCAGCGGCGGGTTGGTGGAAAGGATGCCGGCCTTCGTGACGACCTCGTAGCGTTTGTTCATCACCGGCGCGCTGCGTGCCTTCGGCAGCGCGACGCGGCCCTCCACGGCGGAGTCAGCGCGCAGCAGCGGCGCGACGAGGAGGGCCAGCGGGACGAGGAGGAGGTGGCGTGGATTCAAGACGGCGGCGGAGATCATTGCTGTAGCCCGGCGCCGGCCGGCTGTTCAAGCCCGTTGCGGCGGCGCTCAGGCCGGCGGGCGGATGGTGTAGCCGACGAGCCGGAGCGTGTGGATGAGCGGCACCGGGAAGCCGGCGTCGATCTTCTTGCGCAACCGGGTGATGAAGATTTCGACCGTCCGCGTGTCGTACTCGTGGTCGCGCTGCCAGATGCGCTCGCACAGCTCGGTGCGCGAGAAGACCCGCCCGGGCTCCTGCATGAGGACCTGCAGGACGTCGAACTCGCGCGGCGAGAGCGAAATGGGCCGGCCCGCGCGCATGACGCGGCGGTTGTGGATGTCCATGTGCAGGTCGCCGACCATCAGCAGGTCGGCCGGCGTGGGCGTGGCGCCGCGGCGGCCGAGCGCCTCGATGCGGGCGATGAGTTCGTCGAGCGAGAAGGGCTTCGGGAGGTAGTCGTCGGCGCCGGCCTTGAGGCCCTTCACGCGGTTCTCCACCTCGCCGCGCGCGGTGAGGATGATGACGCGCGACGGACAGTTGGCCTGGCGGAGGCGGTTGAGGACGGCGAGGCCGTCGAGGCGCGGGAGATTGAGGTCGAGGACGACGAGGTCGGGCGGATTTTCCAGCGCCGCCGAGAGGCCGTCAATGCCGTCGAACCGGGCGGTGGCGACATGGCCCGAGCGTTCCAGCGCACGGTTGATGTGCCGGGCGAGTTGGGCTTCGTCCTCGATGACCAGGATGCGCATGGATGGGAAGCTGGTAGCGGAGGTCCGGGGCGGTGTCGATGACCGTTCGGCGTCAGTTGCAGCCGCAACCGCTGCCGCCCACGCCGCGGCCGCCCGAGGCGGCCTCGCGCGAGAAATACGTGTGCTCGCTCATCGTGGTGGCGAGCGGGTCGCGGTCCGGCCGCATGGTGTAATCGGCCAGCGTGGCGCGCTGCCAGGGCTGCACGCGGACCAGTTTGGTGCTGGTGCAGCCGGTGAAGGCGGACGCGGTGAGCGCGGCCAGGGCGAAGGCGAGGGGAAGACGGCGGAGGTTCATGGTTGCGTGGCGGTTTCGGCCAGAAGGGTTTCGATCTCGTGCTGGAATTCCTGGGCGGACCCGGCGCCATGGAAGCCGTGGTGCACGAACCGCACCCGGCCCGACCGGTCGAGCAGGAAGCAGGTCGGCATGGTCTCGACCCGGACGCGCCCGACCAGGTCGTGGCGTTCGTCGCGGACCACGGCGAACGGCGGGGCGAGTGATTTCACGAAGGCGGCGTAGCGGGCGGCGTCCTCGTCGACACTCACCCCGACGATGAGCAGGCCTTTCGGCGAGAGCTCGCGATGCAATTGGGCGTAGGCGGGGAAGGAATCCTTGCAGGGCGCGCACCACGAGGCCCAGAAGTCGACCAGCGTGACGCGGCCGGCCGTGTCGGGCGGGACGCCGTCCAGGTGAAACGCATCGAGGGCGGGGACGGCGTCGCCCACGGCCAGCTCGGCGCGGGCGGGGAGGGCGAGGAGAACGGCAAGCAATCCCACACACCCCGCCCTGATGGGCACCCCTCTTGCTAGAGGGGATCGTGCCCGGCGTGGATTCGGTTCCCCTCCAACAAGAGGGGTGGTGCTCGCCGCGGCGAAGCCTGACGAGGGCGGGCGAAGCGCCGGGGTGTGTCTCTTTCGGGAGGATAGAATTTCAGGCAACCACATGGTCGAGGAAATGCGGGGTCTGGGCGCGGGCGGTCTCGGTGACGATGATGCCGTCGACGCCGGGGAAGGTGCGGAGGAAGGCCATGCCCGCCGGCAACCCGAGGACGAAGGCGGTGGTGCTGAGGGCGCCGGCCTGCAGGCAGCTGCCCGCAACGACCGTCGCCTGCAGGCAGCCGTTGGCCACCGGCCAGCCGGTGCGCGGGTCGATGATGTGGCCGTAGCGTTTCCCGCCGATGCGGAAGCACCGGACGTAATCGCCGGAGGAGGCGACGCCGCGGTTGTTAACGGCGATGCTGCCCTTCGTCCGGCCGGGCCGTTCCGGATCCTCGAGGCCGATGTGCCAGGCCGGGCGGCCGGGCGGGGCGCCGATGGCGCGGAGGTCGTGGCCGAAATCGACGAGGACATTGGCGATGCCGTAGAGGCCGGCGGTGTGGGCGATGATGTCGACGGCGTATTCCTTGCCAAAGCCGCCGAAGTCGAGGGCCATGCCGGGCTCGGGCAGGAACACGCGGCCGGGTTGGCGCTGGACCTTCGCCCAGCCGACGAGCTGGCGCGCCGCCGTGATCTGCGCGTCCGTCGGGATGACCGGGTGGGCGGCCTTCCAATCCCAGAGTCGGATCAAGGGAAGGGCCGTGGGATCGAGGATGCCCTGGGTCGTAAGGAGGAGGCTGTCACAAAGTCGGAACAGCTCCTCGGTGCCATCGTCGACCTCGACCCATTCGCGGCCGGCCGCGGCATTGATCCGGCTGACGAGGCTCGTGGGCTTGAAGCGTGAGTATTTCTCCTCGAAGGCCCGCACCCAGCTGACGGCCGCGAACTCGAACGGCACGCACGGTCGGCCGCGCTCCGAGGTGGCGTACTGGATCACGCAGACCGTGCCCAGCGCGGGGAACTCGAGCTTGTGCAGCGATTCGCTCGAGACGCGCCGGGCGGCGGCCGGCGGCGGCAGGGGCGGTGAAGCGAGGGTGGCCATGGCGGGGGCTTACCAACTGAACCGGGCGCCGCCGGTGATCATCGTGGCGCGCGGATAGGCGCTTTGCGGCGTGCGGCCGTCGTTGCCGCGCATGTCGTACCGCTCGAGGGCGGCGTCGAGCTGCCAGTGCGGCGCGGGCGTCCAGACCGCCTTGAGCCCGACCAGCGTGGTGCGCAGGGACGACAGGCGGTAGTCGGACGAATAGAACGGGCCCTGCGGCTGCGGCGGGCCGGACACGGGCACGATGGCGGTGTCGTCGAGGCGATAATGGTAGAAGTCGGCCGCCGTCTGGTCGTACCACCGGAACTCGGGCTCGAGGATCACCTGTTGCCCGAGGTGCTGCAGCCAGTGAATCTCGATCGTGTGGGCGTCGGTGCCGAAGGTGTCGTGGTAGAACCGGTAGCTGGCGTCGATCGCGCCGTGCTGTTCGGGGAACGCGCGATTGACCGCGGCGAGGGCGATCCAGCGCGTGCGCGTGTCCGGGCGGTTTTCGCCGAAGGTGAACGGCAGGAAGACACCCGGCGCGACCTCCATCCGCTTCTCGACCAGCTTGTACTGGTCGTTCAGGTAGCCGTTCGCGTGGCCCCACGTGAGGTTGAAGGTGACCGCGGTCTGCGGGTCGAGCAGCTGCGTGACGCCGGCGATGAGGTCGTTGCTGCGCTTCTTCGCCCACGGCGTCTGGTAGAAAACCTTCACGTCGTCGTCGGTCCCGGCGGCGCCCACGAGGAGCGTGGTGTTCTTCTGGTTGAAATCGGTGAGCGTGTTGGCCGACCAGCCGGTGGAGACGTAGTCGCTCTCGCGGCTGTTGGCGACGCCGAGCTCGAGCCGCATGGGGGCGAACTGCCGGGCGAAGTCGGCGTTCCACGCCTTGCGGTGCTCGGTGAGGTTGGTCAGCGGCACCTGGTCGCTGCCCGCCGGCGCGGGCTGGCCGTTGGGGGTGGCGCCCGCAATGGCATCGATCACGCCCTGCACCTTGAGGTGCATGTCGGGCCCGAGGTCCTGCTCGACGAGCGCGTTCTGCGTCTTCACGACAATGCGGCCGTCGCTCTCGCGATAGTCCTCGTACTTGTAGCTGACGGAGTTTTCGGCGCGAGCGGCGCGCGGCTGGGACAGGAGCAGCGCGAGGCCCAGGAGGATTCCCGGGGCGGCGGAAGGACGGACGGAAAGATGTGGCATGGTGGATTGGGCGCCCGGGCTCCTGGTGGCAGGCGACGGATTGCCCGGGCTTGGGCCAAACCTGTGCATCACCCGCCAAACGGGGAAAGCTGACACATGTAACCGCGCTGTTACGTTTGTGGTGGGGGCCTCCGATCACTGCGGCTGTGAGTCACTGCCCGCCGACACACCCCGGCGCTACGCGCCACCCCTCTTTATAGAGGGGAACTCAATGCGGCTTGGCCGAAGTCCCCTCTAGCAAGAGGGGTGCCCAAGGGGCGGGGTGTGTTGAACCGTTGTCGGCGCGGAACGGAGTCCGCGCCCTACCTCGCGGCATAAAGCCGTTCCTACAGCGGGACGAGGGCGTCCCGCCTCCAATTACTTCGCCGCGAGCTCGCGATACTTGCCGAGCTCGCGATAGCGCTCGTAGCGCTGCTCGAGGAGGTCGTCGACCGGGAGCTTTTCCAGCTCGGCAAAATGACGGAGCAGCGCGGCCTTGAGGGCGGCCGTGGCGGCGGCGGGATCGTTGTGCGCGCCGCCGAGCGGCTCCGGGACGACCTCGTCGATGACGCCGAATTCCTTCAGGTTGGCGGCGTTCAGCTTCAGGGCCTCAGCGGCCTTGGGCGCGTTGGCGCGGTCCTTCCAGAGGATCGCCGCGCAGCCCTCGGGCGAAATGACCGAGTAGTACGCGTTCTCGAACACGAGCACGCGATCGGTGACGGCGATGCCCAGCGCGCCGCCCGAGCCGCCCTCGCCGACGACCACCGCGATCGTCGGGGTCTTGAGCAGGGCCATTTCGCGCAGGTTGACGGCGATGGCCTCGGACACGTGGCGGGCTTCCGACTCGACGCCGGGGTACGCGCCCATCGTGTCGACGAAAGTCAGGACCGGCAGGTGGAATTTCTCCGCGAGCTTCATCAGGCGAAGGGCCTTTCGGTAGCCCTCGGGCTGCGGCATGCCGTAGTTGCGGAGGATGTTCTCCTTGGCATCGCGCCCCTTTTGCTGGGCGATGACCATGATGGCGCGGCCCTCGAAGAACGCGGTGCCGCCGAAGAGGGCGCGGTCGTCGTTGAACTGGCGGTCACCGTGCAGCTCCTGGAAATCGGTGCAGAGCGCGTTGATGTAGTCGAGGGCGTAGGGGCGCTTGGGATGGCGGGCCACCTGGACGCGCTGCCACGGCGTCAGCTTGGTGTAGATCTCGCGCTTGGTCGTCTCGATCTTCTCCTCGATCGCCGCCAGTTCCGAAGACATGTCGATGTTGTTCTCGAGCGACTGCTGGTGCAGCGTCTCGAGCTGCTTCTCCAGCTCGCGCAGGGGCTTTTCAAACTCCAGCAGGTAGGCGGGTCGATCCATGGAGCGGCGAGGATAGGTGGCCCGGTTGACGCGTGTCAACGGGGGTGTCGGGCGGGGGGAACGCGCTGCCCCCGGCGCGTTGGGCGCGATCGGCACCCGCGTGAAAGCGCCTTGAGGTCAAGGCGCTCCACCCGTCTTGGGTAAAGCCCGACCGGCAAAGCACGTTAAATTCCCTGCGGTGGTTCCGGGTTCTTCAGCTGGTCCTTCCAGCTAAGGATCTTGGCCTGCGCGCCGAATTTCTCGGCGGTGGCTTTGTCGCCTTTCTCCATCCAGATGCGCGAGAGGGTCGTGTTGATGAACAGGTCGTCGCCGCGGAGCGCGTGCGCCTGCTGCGCGGCGGCCAGGGCGTCGTCGAATCGCCGCAGGTGGAAGCAGACTTCAGCGAGGGCGTGCCAGGCCTCGAAGGAATCCGGCGCGGCGGACGTGGCCCGCCGGAGCTTGGCGACGGCGGCGTCGTTGTCGCCCATTGTGTAGTCGAAGGTGGCGTCCTCAATGAGGTGTTGGAGTTCGGCGTCCTGCATGAGGGAAAGGGTAGAGCAACTTCGGGTCCGAAAGAAAGCCGACTTGTGGGTTGATCGGACTTGTCAGCACGGGGGCGGCCCGTTTTCGTCTTCGCGCCCGGGCCGATTGGCATCCGCGGGCAATGAGTCGCAACCCACGTTCCACGCCGCCATGTTCTCGTTTCGTCGCTCGTATTTGGTCCGCTCGTTCCTGCTGGTCTCGATGATCGCCGCCACGGCGGCGCACGCGGAGATCAAGATCTACTACGGCTACGACTTTTGGGACATCCAGAGCCAGATCACGTTCGACAAGGCAATGGAGGGCTACGACCAGGCGAAAAAAGACCTGGTGAAATTCAGCCAGGACCTGAACCAGACACGCGCGGATTATTGGGCGGCCGTGGCCGCGGGCCGCAAGGACCCGAGTCTCAAGGCGAAATACACGCGACTGCTCGACGACCGCGACATGATGTGGCTCTTTGCCGCGTTCGCGAGCGGGGAACTTGCCCCCGGCGGGATCAACGGAAGGGAGCCGACAATGGAGGGCTTGCTGTTCGCGCCGGTGGCGGCGGTTGATGGCGGAGTCCCCTGGACCTTGCGCAGCGAGTTTTATGATTGGGGCTTCAAGATGGCCAAGAGCAGCAAGCTGAACCGGCAGGGAACAATCAATTCGCTGGACGATTTTGCGGGGGTTGTGCTCCAGGTGGCGAAAGCGTTTGTCGCGGCGCGGAGCCTGCCGGAATACCAGGTCTACGTGCGCGCCCGCAACCGGGCCGAATACGATGCGAGCGGCCTGCCCGGCCGGTTCAGCGCCGGCGACTATCTCGATTACCTGCTGGACGGAGCCTATCCGTCGGAAGCGGATCGCGCGGCGGCCCGGAAGGCGCTGCTGGAAAATCTCAACCAGTCCGACTTGCTGGAGATCGCGACCGAGATCCAGCGCGCCCCTAAGAATGAACGGGGACTGCCCACCGTAAACGAGATGGCGGGGCCCCCCCACCGGCTTTTCCAGCGATTGGTTCGCTATCGGTTGCCGCGAGCCTATGCCGCGGCCGCGGCGTATTATGTGACCAAGGGCGACGTGGCGGAAAAGAAAGAGGCGGGTGACTACTGGCCCGCCGCCTTTTCGGCTTTGGCCCAGTTGGAAACGGCCTACGGCGAAGACGCCGTGGCGGCGGCCGTCGCGCAGATTCGGTCGCAGCAGCCTTACGGTCCTTATCATAAGTTCTCGAAACAGGAGGACATCGGGAACGGGAAAATCCGGGAGACGACTCCGCCCCTGCAGGCGGGCGGGGTGACGATTCGTGAAGACACGCTCGGGCGGGCCTTGCTGGGATTCCTGGTCCTGGCCAATCCCGACACCTACCTCCTCCAACTCGCTCGCGCCCACGCCGGTGACCCGAGTCGGTCCGCGGCGACCTCCCTGCTCGCGGAGATCAAGTCGCGGCATGGCCCCGCCGCCTTCCGCCGGGCCATGGATGATCTGCTCCTGGTGGAAAGGCTCGGCTATGGAGACGCGCGCAAAGCCTGGGACTACCAGCTCGAATTCAAGGACGACGGACTGCGCGACCGCCTGCGGCAGGCCTGTGAAACGGCAACGCCGGCTCACCTCGCGATCGGGGCCCAGACCTTCTCCTATCTGCTGTTCGATGACCGCGCGGCCTTTGAGTTATGGACGGCGTTGCTCTCCGGCGAAGCCCGCGTGACCGAGCGGCCCTACACGATCAAGCCCGAATATTCGGCGTGGGCGAAAGCCGTGCCAGGCAGTTCCTTGAGCTATGCGACGACCGAATATGACGACAATCCGGTGACGAAAACCGCACCGACGGAGGCCAAATTGGAACTCCGGTTGCAGCAGGCGAACGAAACGAGCGCGACGGTCGAAGTGCGGTCCTCCTGGGATGGTAAACCAATGAGTTCCGCCGAGGTCGCAATCCAAGGCCGTCTTCGGCAGCCATCGCCGGACCGCCTGGACTATGCACCGGGTGAGGATTTTGCCATGAGTCGGGCCGAGGATAAGGTATCACGCGATGAGGAATTTAAGCCCGGCTTCCACCTGCCGGAATTTCCGAATCTCCGGCATTATCAGCGTTCGCAGGAGACCATCACCGTGGCGGGCCAACAGGTGGACTGTATCGTCTACAGCTACGACAAGACGCATTACTACACGGATCGCCAAGGTGAACACTGGTTTGCCGAACTGCATGATCGCATTTGGACCAACGACGCGATACCCACGCCCGGGGCCGATTCCCCGGCGACCTCCCGCGCTTGGGGCACGCCGCTTGCGGGTACCGTGCGGCAGGTGAGCGTCCGGCGAACTGCCCACCTTGAGGCTGACCAGCAGGACGGAGAAATGACGGGCTGGATCTGGACCCGAACCTTCGAAGGCGGGATCGACCGGCTGGAATTGCGGGACGAGCATGGAGCGCCGCGAACATTTCATTCCCCATCGTTCGAGAGCGGGCCGCCTGTCTCGATTCCGGGAGTTCCGCCGGAATCGATGTCCCCATATGAACGATATGGTTCCCCGGCGCCCGTCGCATTGGGCGGAGCAAACCTGCAGGTGCGGATTGTGCCGATTGCCGCGTGGAAGCGAGTTGGCCATTTCTGGGACGCGGCGCCCTGCCTAATTTTGAATCCCCATCTGGCGTCCATCAATTTCGGAACGGACGAGCGGGCGCAGGACTGGGATGCCGGCTTTTTCGACGCCGACGGCGTGCTAACGAAGATAACCAGCTATGTCCAGGCGCAGGGGAAGCTGGCGAAATTCTGGGCCCCGCGAGCGGGAGCGAGCGGCACCGGCCCCAAGAAGCCGCTCGAAGCCTTTACCCTCGACGCCAAGTACCTGCTGTTGCTGCCCCCGGGCGCCTTTGCGGCAAACCAGATTCGACCGGGAGTGCGGCTGGATTTGGCCCAAGTGCGGCGCGCCCTCGTGCGCCGCCACATATTGCCGGAACTGTTCGACTATGCCGGCAGCGGGGCGGCGTCGGCGCCATCCGGGGGGACGTCAACGCAGTCCGCGCCGTCCGCCACCGCGGTAACGGGCAATGGTGATAAGGAATTCGACGTGCCGCCGCGTCTCATCTCCGGCTCCGGTCCGGAATATCCGTTTGAAATGCGGCGAGCCGGGATAACCGGCGAAGTCACGGTTGAATTCACGATCAACGTCGACGGCTCCGTCAGTGATGTCCGGGTGGCGAAATCGTCGGCCCGGGAGTTCGAAGCCCCGGCGGTGGCGGCGGCAGCCGGTTGGAAATTCAAGCCGGCGATGAAGGGTAACAAACCCGTGCCCCTGCGCACCACGCAGGTCCTGAAATTCGCGTTGGACTAGGACCAGCCTCGGTGCCGGACCGGATGGTGAAGCGGCATTGTGCCGCCATCCGGTCGCGGGATGAACTCGCTCTGCAAAAGCAAAGGGCGTGCCCTTCAGGCACGCCCCGGCGGTCCGTGGTGACGGTCTCAGGCGGACGGCTTGTGGTCTGCCTCGATCGTGATGTGCACGGCGACCTCGTCACCGACGACCTTGGCCAGCATGGCCGGGCCGTCGACGCCGAAGTCCGACTTCTTCAGTATGGTGGTGACCTCCCAGCCGGAGAGCTGGATGCCGGCCATGCCCTCGCCGAAGCCGAGGAGCTTGGTGTCGAGCACGACCTCCCTGGTCACGCCGTGGATCGTGAGGTCGCCGGTGACGGCGAAGGAATCCTCGCCCGTCTTCTTCCACGATTTGCTCTTGAAGGTGATGAGCGGGAATTTCGCCACGTCGAGGAAGGCGTCGCTCTTGACGTGGGCATTCCGTTTCTCGTTCTGGGTGTCGAAGCTCGCGGCGTCGATCGTCGCCTCGACCGAGCTCTTCTCGAGGTTGTCGCGGTCGACGGTGATGGCGCCGCTCACCTTGGTGAACACGCCCGGCACCTTGCTGACGAAGTGGCGGACGGTGAACCCGATCGAGGAGTGGACGGGATCGATCGTGTAGGTCTCGGTGGCGGCGGACAGGCTCGCGGCGATGAAGCCGAGGCCGAGGGTGAGGACGACGAGTCGTTTCATGGTGAGTGGATAAATCGGGGGTGGTGGTTTCAGATAGCCACTTCCATGCCGGATGCAACCGGTTCGGGAGGAAAGCAACCGAATTTACGATGGAGGCGGGACGCCCCCGTCCCGCGGGTTGCCGTTCACGCGTGCCTCGCGGGGTGGGGGCACCATCCTTCGCCAAGGCTACGGACGGCAGGCCCCTCTTGGTGGAGGAAATCTTCGGCGGCAAGGTAGGGCGCGGACTCCGCTCCGCGCCGCGGCGGCGAATGGAGTCGCCGCCCTACCTAAGGGCAACCATCAGCTAAAGGATCAGCATGGCATCGCCATAGCTGAAGAATCGATATTCCCGCAATATCGCCTCGGCGTAGATTTCCTTCAGCCAGGCGATGCCGTCGGCCGAGCCGGGGGAGAGGAAGGCCGACACCAGGCAAAGCAGGGTGGAGCGCGGCTGGTGGAAATTGGTGATCAGCGCGTCGACCCCGCGAAAGGACGCCGGCGGGTGAATGAAGATCGCGGCCTCGTCCACGTGGCCTGGCGTCGCGCCGTCCGCCCCGGCGGGTTCCGGGTGCTTCGCCAGGAAATCCTCGATGCTGCGCACGGACGTCGTGCCCACGGCGACCCGGCGGCCCTTGGTATCGTGCAACGCGCGACGCGTGGCGGCGGGGATTTCGTAGACTTCGCGGTGGATGACGTGGTCCTCCACGTTGGCGGCCGTGATCGGGCGGAAGGTGCCGAGGCCGACGCGGAGTGTCAGGTCGACGGTGGCGACGCCCTGCGCCGCAAGGCGGGCGAGCAGTTCGGGCGTGAAGTGCAGGCCGGCGGTCGGGGCGGCGGCGGCGACCTGGTGGCCGCGGTCGGCGTAGACGGTTTGGTAGCGGTCGCGGTCGAAGGCGCGCTCCTCGTCGCTGTGCCGTTCGCCGATGTAGGGGGGCAGCGGCATTTCGCCGATGCGGTTGGCCACGGCCAGGATGTCGTGTCCGGCGGTGCCGAACGAGACGCGCGCGGTGCCGTCGGGCGATTTCTCGCGGACGGTCGCGTTGAAGAATCCGGCCAGCCCGAACTCGGCGCCCACCGGAAGTTTCCGGCCCGGGCGCAGCAGGCACCACCAGTCCTCGGAGGGCGGAGGGCGGAGGGCGGAGTCAGTGGAACCCTGAGGGCTGGGACCTGAGACCGGAGAGGGCGGGGCGCCGGGAGTTGGGAGCTGGGAACCGGCATCTGTCGAAAGGGCCGGACGGAGGAGCAGGCACTCGACCTCACCG
>DASZXO010000029.1:0-6948 GCA_035545835.1 Lacunisphaera sp. | reverse complement strand
GCGGCGAGGAACTGGGCGCCGAGGGCGCCGTCGACGACGCGGTGGTCGCAGGAAAGCGTCAGGACCATGGTCTGGCCGACCACGATCTGGCCGTTCTTCACGACGGGCTTCGTGACGGTGGTGCCAACGGCGAGGATCGCGGAATTCGGCGGGTTGATGATCGCAGAGAAACGCTCGACGCCCATCATGCCGAGGTTGGAAACGCAGAAGGTGCCGCCGGTGAACTCCTCGGGCTTGAGCTTCTTCTCCTTGGCGCGCTTGCCGAGCGGTTTCGCCTCGCTGCTGATCTGGAAGAGCGATTTCAGGTGCGTGTCGCGGATGACGGGGGTGATGAGGCCGTCCTCGATCGCCACGGCGAACGAGACGTGGGCGGCGCCGTGGTACTGGATGCCGGTCCCGGTCCAGGAGGCATTGACGGCGGGGACCCGGCGCAGGGCCTCGGCGCTGGCCTTGAGGATGAAGTCGTTGACGGAAAGCTTCACGCCTTCCTTCTCGAGCCCGCCGTTGAGCTGCGCGCGGATGGCCAGCAACGGCTCGGCGTCGACCTCGATCTCGAGGTAGAAATGCGGAATCTGCGTCTTGGCCTCAAGCAGCCGGCGGGCGATCGTCGCCCGCATGTTGGTGGCCGGGACGGTGCGGGCCTCCTGGAGAGGGCCGCGGGCGAGAATCGAAGCGTCATTCCCGCGGGGTGAGGGCACCTCGCCTCCACCAGCCGGGGCGGGCTTCAGCTTCGAGGGATCGGCGGCGGCGGCGAGGACATCGGCCTTGACGATGCGGCCGTGCGGGCCGCTGCCGGCGAGACGCGACGGGTCGATTTTCTGTTCGGCAGCGAGCTTTCTCGCAAGGGGGGAGATGCGGAGGCGCCCGCCTTCGCCCTCCGGGCTCCGGTGCGGTTCGTCCGGCGGCTGCGCCGCCGGCGAAGGCGACGGAACAGCGGTGTTCCCGCGGGGTGGGGGCACCCCGCCTCCAGGAGCGGCGGGCGAAGGTTGGGCCCTTGGCTCGGGCTGGGGCTCGGCCGGCTTTTCCTCGGGCTTGGTCGCGGGCAGGCCGGGAGCCTTCGCGGCGGACGCGGCGGGTGCTTCGACTTTCTCGCCCGGTTTGCCGATGGCGCAGAGCGCGGCGCCGATCGCGACCTGGGAGCCGGCATCGGCGAAGATCTTGACCAGCGTACCACTGAAGAACGACTCGAGCTCCATCGTGGCCTTGTCGGTCTCAACCTCGGCTAGCATGTCGCCGGTATTGACGGTATCGCCTTCCTTTTTGAGCCACTTGACCAGCGTGCCCACCGTCATGGTGTCGCTGAGCTTGGGCATTTCGATGATGTCGGCCATGGGAGAGAGGTGTGAGGTGTGAGGGAGGAGGTGGGAGGGGCTGCGAGGCAGGATCTGGGTCCCGTCCTACAGTCATTTCATCGTTTCCAAGGCGGCGGCGATGATGCGGTTGACCGAGGGGAGCTGGTGCTCCTTCTCGAGCGGCGGCGAGTAGATGGCGGGGGCGTCGACCGAGGTCAGCCGTTTCACCGGCGCATCGAGGTGGTCGAAGGCCTTGTCCTGGATGATGCAGGCGACCATGGCGCCGACGGAGCAGAACGGCTTGGCCTCCTCGACGTACAGGACACGGTTGGTCTTGCGTACGCTGGCGAGGATGGCCTCCTCGTCGAGCGGCCGGATCGAGCGCAGGTCGAGCACCTCGGCGTCGATGTTGTGCTTGTGCTTCAGGAGGTCGGCCGCCTTGAGGGCCATCTGGATGGCGCGGCCGTGTCCGATGATGGAGAGGTTCTTGCCCTCACGGAGGATGTTGGCCTGGCCGAGCGGAACCAGGTATTCGCCCTCCGGCACCTCCATCGTGTCGCCATAGAGGAGCGTGTTCTCCATGAACATGACCGGGTCGTTGTCGCGGATGGCCGATTTCATGAGGCCCTTGGCATCGTAGGCATTCGACGGCACGACGACCTTGATGCCCGGGTGGTAGGCCGCGATGGATTCCGGCGTGTGGGAGTGCGTCGCGCCGACATTGGTGCCGCCGTTGGCCGGGCCGCGGATGACGATGGGACAGCTGATGAGCCCGCCGGACATGTAGCGAATGTTGGCGGCGTTGTTGAAGATCTGGTCGAAAGCCACGGAATAGAAGCTGAAGAACATCAGCTCCATCACGGGACGCAGCCCGAGCATTGCGGCGCCGACCCCGAGGCCGATGAACCCGGCCTCGCTGATGGGCGTGTCGACGATGCGCTTCGGGCCGTATTTGGCCAGCATGCCTTCGGAGACTTTGTAGGCGCCGTTGAACTGGGCGACCTCCTCACCCATGAGGACGACGTTCGGGTCGCGTTCGATTTCCTCGGACAAGGCGGCGCGGAGGGCTTCGCGGTAGGAGATGACGGGCATGAGAGTAGTAGCGAGTAGTGAGTAGCGTCTAGGATCTGGATGCGCTCAGTCGAAGAAGAGGGCACCCTGCGACTTGCGGTCGGCGGGATTGTCGATCTCCCAATAGACGTCCTTCTTGATGTCCTCGGGCGTGGGGAAGGGGCTCTGCTCGGCGAATTGTGCGGAGGTTTCGGCCTCGGCGCGGGCATTGTCGTCGATCTGCTTGATGAGCTCCTCGGTCAGGATCTTCTCGGCGAGCAGGCTGTTTTGGAACGTGTTCAGCGGGTCCTTCGTCGCCTTGTAGACCTCGATTTCCTTCTTGTCGCGGTAGGTGGTGTCCGGGTCGGCGACCGAATGGCCGCGGTAGCGATAGGTGCGGATTTCCAGGACGCTGGGCAGCGACTTGTCGTGGGCGAGCTTGAGCGCCTGGCTGACTTTGTCGCGGACCTCGAGGACGTCGTGGCCATTCTCCACAATGTCCCAGTTCATGCCGTAACCCTCGGCCCGCTGGGCGAGGCTCGGGCCGGCGGAGGAGCGCTCCTGGCTTGTGCCCATCGAGTAACCGTTGTTCTCGATGATGAACACCACGGGCAGAGACCAGAGGGCGGCGAGGTTGAAGGCCTCGTGGACGGCGCCCTGGTTGACGGCACCATCGCCCATGAAGGTCATGCAGGCACCCTTGAGGCCCTTGTACTTGAGGGCATAGGCGAGGCCGGTGCCCAGCGGCACCTGGCCGCCGACGATGCCGTGGCCACCCCAGAAATTCCGCGAGGGATCGAAGTAGTGCATCGAGCCGCCCTTGCCCTTGGAGCAACCGGTGTACTTGCCATAGTTCTCCGCCATCATCTCGTTCATGCCCATGCCGACGGCGAGGCCGTGGCCATGGTCCCGATAGGCCGTGATGATGTGGTCGTGCTGGCCCATGACGGACGCGCAACCGACCGCAATCGACTCCTGTCCGATGTAGAGGTGAAGGAACCCGCCGATCTTTCCCTGCTGGTAGCTCCGCAGGCAGCGTTCCTCAAAGCGCCGGATGCGCACCATGTCGCGGTAGAGGGCGATTTTCTCGTCGTTACCCAGCCTGACATTGATGGGCGCCTGCCTCGCATCATAGGCGGCACCTGCAACTTCGGCTTTTTTCACAGTGGACGGTTTCTTGGTCACAGCAATTGATTTGAGTTTGAAGCAATTCGTGGGCTCAACGTTCCCTCTTCGAGGGATTCGCGTGCGATGACAAGCGAAACTTACCGATATGCCAACAACGCCCCCTACGCAAACGGCTGGGGTCAGACCGGAGGCGTGATCTGCTCAACCTGCACGGTGATCGGCGAGTGGCTGCAATCAGCCTTCAGGGCGACAAAGCTGTCGCGATACCGGTCATAGATCGGCCAGAGCGCGGCCTTGTCGGTTTCGGGTATTGGCAAAGACTGGATGCGGTCGCGGGAGAAGAACGCGAAGCGTCCTTCGGCGATGTCGGGCGGGAGGGCGGCGATCGGCCGTTTGCACCGGAAGAGGAACATGAGCCAGTGGGTTTCGCCTTGGTAGGCCTTCTCGGCGATCATCGCGAACAGGTGCATGTCGGCCGCGGTGACCGTGAATCCGGTCTCCTCGATCGTCTCGCGCACGGCGCAATCGAAGGGCGATTCGCCCGTGTCCATCTCCAGCTTGCCACCGATCGGCGACCAGACGCCGAGGTTGGGCTGCTTGGCGCGCAGCATGAGCAGCAGCTCGCCGGCGGGATTTTCGAGAAAAACCAGGACGCTGATCTTGTAGGGCAGGACGGTCGGCATGGGAGCCAGGACGCGGCGGCTATTTCTGCGGCTTCGCCAGGAGCAACTGGGCGTTCAGGCCGAGGTGTTTTTCCGAGAACTCGTCGTTTTCCCCGCCCGTGCGGAGCAGCCGCTGGACCATGCCCATCTTGGCGTCGAGGTCGTCGATCTTCGCGACGAACACGGCCTCGGGCGTGGCGGCCATCACGGCGGCGCCCCACTGCAATTCGCCCTGGTGGCTGAGCACGATGTGCTCGAGGCGCTCGAGGAGATCGGCGTTGAGCCTGGCCTTGAGCCCGGCCTTGCGGACGAGCTGATAGCCGAGCACGACATGACCCTGGAGGATGCCCTTGCGGCTGCGCGAGGTCACCAGGTCGCCCTGGTACTCGGCCACCTTGCCCGTGTCATGCACCAGCACGCCGGCGAGGGCGAGGTCCGGGTCGACCTCCGGGTAAAGCGGCAGCAGGGCGCGGCAGGCGCGGGCCATGTGGCAGGTGTGCTCCAGCAGGCCGTGCCGGTAGGCGTGGTGCATCGCCACCGCGGCGGGCGCCACGCGGAACTGCTCGCCGATCTCGTCGAAGACGGCCTGCACGGTGGCGCGGAGCTCGGGATGGCCGATGGCGGCGATGTGACCTTGGAACTCCGTCCAGAGTGAAGCGGGGTCCTCCGGCGCCGTTTCCACCAGGTTGGCCATCCATTCGGTGTCGGCCAGCTGGTCGGCGTTGATGACCTCGGCCCGGAGCAAGCGCGGCGACAGCCGGTTCTGGTAATAGTCGACCTTGGCCTCGATGCGCACGATCGCGCCTTCCTTGACGCCTTTGAAGAACTCGAACGCGGGATTGTCGCTGAAGCAATTGCAGGTGAACGAGCCCGTCTTGTCGCCCAGTTCCACCGCGAGGAACGCGTTGCCGGTCTTCGTGGGGCGCTCCGCGATCCGCCGGACCAGCAGCAACCCGGTGAACGTGTCGCCGGCGGTGCGATCGAGGGCCTTGATGGCCTGGACGGTGAGCGGGGTGGAGATGTCGGACATGGGCGCGAACCTGCAGCGAGGGGACTCGGGCCGGCGGCTTCAAACGTATTTTTTCACCAAGCCGGTGTAGGTGCGAAAAAACGGGTGCCGGGCATTGCGGAGCAGCGCGTAGAAGACGGTCTCGGCGGGCAGCACCTCGCACCCGGTGTGCTCGAGATGGGTGAGGACGGTGGCGGCGTCGGCGGCGCGGCGGGCGCCGACGCAATCGGCCAGCACCGTCACCTGCCACCCGGCGGCGCGGGCATCGCGCGCCGTCTGGTAGACGCAGACCGGCGTCTCGAGCCCGCACAGGAGCAGCCGGCGCGTCGGCAACGCCGCCAGGCGGGCGGCGATCGCCTCGTCGCCAAAGGCCGAGAAGGCGTCCTTGCCCATCACCAGCGATTGCGGGCAGAGCTTGAGCAGGTCCTCCGCGGTGCCGCCGAGCCGAGCCGGGACTTGTTCGGTGAAGATCACAGGCAGCCCGAGCCCGCTGGCGGCCTCGAGCGCGAACGAGCAGCGCCAATGCAACCGCTGGCTGTCGCAGATTGCGGCGAGGAAGACCGGCTGCAAGTCGAGGCAGAGGAGAAGCGGCGGGCTCATGGCGGCACTCTTTGCCGCCCGCCCGGCGAGGACAAACCCGAAGTGGGACTTGGTTTGAATGGCCGTTGAGGGCAATGGCCCCTGCCTTTTTCCGAATCCGAAATTCGCGGTGAATTGCGCCGCTTAGTATTGGAGG
Organism: Lacunisphaera sp.; assembly: GCA_035545835.1. Lineage (GTDB taxonomy): Bacteria > Verrucomicrobiota > Verrucomicrobiia > Opitutales > Opitutaceae > Lacunisphaera. The sequence goes on along the minus strand of DASZXO010000029.1, from coordinate 1,071 downwards.
ATCGGCCTCCCGGCCGACCGCGCCGCGTCTGCGGCCGGTCAGGAGACCGGCCCTCCACCTTTCCGCCTCTCAGTAACCAAAACAGGCGGGGCCATCAGCCGTGCCCAACAACAACACGCGCGCAGTCTTCTACGAGCCCGCGTACTTTTCGCGGGCCTTGACCTGCACGATTTTCTTTTCGGGCAGGACGTAGGCGGTGAGGCTGCCGCCGAGCACGCAGGCGGTATCGATGCCGAGCGTCCATTTCGTGCGCGACACGTCCTCGCGCGGCGTGTGGCCGTAGACGACGAAGGGCGGGCCGGCCCACAGTTCCGACCAATGGGGTGCATCGGGCAGGTCCGCGCGCTTGTGCGGTTCGCCGTCCTTGCCGACGACCTGGATGCGGGTGACGACGCGCGCCGGCTGGCGCTGCCACGGCTTGTCGGGCAGGAAACCCGCGTGGACGAAGACGATCCCGAGTTCCTCGTCGTAGTAGGTCAGCCGCATCGACTCGAGGTAGTCCCAGTCCTTGCCGCGCAGCTGCTCGATCGTGGCGTAATCGTATTTCTTCAGGTGACTCGGGTCGTCGGTCCGGCGGTAGTTCAGGTGCCGCAGCTCGTGGTTGCCGAGGAGGGACACGGTGGCGTGCTCGCGCGCCAGTTCGATGACCTTGCCGCTGTCGGGGCCGCGGTTGATCAGGTCGCCGAGGAGGACGACGCGGTCGTGCCGCTCGATCCGGAGCTTGTCCAGCAAGTCCTCGAACTCCCGATGGCATCCGTGAATGTCGCCGATGGCGATGAGCCGGCCTTTCATGCTGGGGCGGGAATTTGGCTAGCGTTCACCTTTTCGCGAGCTAAACACGACGCCAATGGAACTGACTTTGCATCCGCTCGCCAAGACCTGCCGCGTGACCGGCGTCGCTTTCGCCGAGGGCGATCGCGTGGTCTCGTATCTGGTGCGCGAAGCCGGCGGCGAACCGGGCCGTCACGACATGCTGGCGACGGCCGAGAAGGACTACGCCCGGCCGGACTTCGTCTTCTGCCGCTGGGTGCTCGAATACAAGGCGCGCCGTGCCGAGGAAAACGCGGGCCG
>DASZXO010000028.1:0-56059 GCA_035545835.1 Lacunisphaera sp. | reverse complement strand
CGCACGCGCAACGCCTGGGCTGATCCCGGCCGGGTCACGCACCAGCACGCCATCTCGGCCCACCAGTGCTCCGATTGCCACACCGGGACCGTGCAGCTGTCCGCGGCGGGCCGCGCCGCCCGGACCGCGGCGCACGACGCGTTGTGCCTGCGGTGCCATGACCTCGGGCCGTCCGCCGACTCGCCGCACGGGGTCGCGGCGCCGGCGCTGGCCCGCCTGACGGCGACCCGCCAGCCGGCCCGCGGGGGGCCGCCGCTCGCCCTCGCGCTGGGCGCGGCGCTGGGTCGCCCGGCGGCGCTGCCGTGCGCGAGCTGCCATCGCGAACACCAGGGTGCGGACTTCGACCTCACGCGCCTGGCTGACGACTCGTGCCAGCTTTGCCACCAGGCCCGGTTCAAGGGCTTTGCCGACGGGCACCCGGAATTCGCCGGCTATCCCTACACGCGCCGCACGCGGCTGCAATTCGACCACGTCAAGCACCTGCAGGAGCACTTCACGGATGGGCGTTTCGCCGCCGCCGCGCCCCGGTCCTGTGCGCAGTGCCACGAACCCGCCGCGAATGGCGAAAAGATGCTGGTGCGCGGTTTCGAGCAGGCTTGCGCCAGGTGCCACGAAGCGCAAATCGCGGGCCAGGGCCGCGCCGGCGATCCCGGCATCATCTTCTTCCGCCTGCCGGGCATCGACGTGGCGAGCCTGGCCGCCGCGGGGTTCGCCATCGGGGAATGGCCCGGCCTGTGCGAAGGTGAACTGACGCCCTTCATGCGCTGGCTGCTCGAAAGCGACGAGGCCACCCGCGCGGCGCTCGCCACCCTCGCGGGCACGCCGCTGGCGGACCTGAGCCATGCGACGCCGGCCCAGAAGGCCGCCGCCGCCCGGGTGCTCTGGGCCGTCAAGGGACTGCTGGCCGATCTCGTCACGCAGGGCCAACAGGTGCTCGTGCGCCGCCTCGGCGACAGCGCCGCCGGCGCGACCGCCGCGGTGCGCGCCGGGCAGTTCTCACCCGACGTCGCCCTCGCCGCGCAGCGGGCCTGGCTGCCGGACTTGCTGTCCGAAGTGGCGGCGTGGCGGCGGGGCGAAAAGATCGCCCGGCGGGCCGGGCCGGCGGCCGCCGGGCCGGCGGGTGAAGCCAAGCCCGCCGCGGACGCCGCCGATCCCGATGACTTGCTGGTCGAATTGCCATCAGACCCCAAGGTGATCTCCGGCGCGCCGCCCGTGCCCGAAACCCCACCGGCGCCGGCCCTGGCGCTCGATGAGGCCGAAGCCCGTGTGGTGGCCGGCGGCTGGTATCGGCAGGACGACACCCACGCCCTTTATTACCGGCCCGGCGGCCACGAGGACCCGTTCCTCGCGGCGTGGCTCGAGGGCACCGCCGGTCGCGACGCCCCGGCCGCGCGCCGCATTTTCACCCAGTTGTCGGCGGACGGCGCCCCGGGCCTCTGCCTCAAGTGCCACAGCATTGACGACACGCCGGCGGGCGCCGTCGTGAACTGGCGCGGCGCCCGCGAGCAGCCCGAGATCCATCCCTTCACGCGCTTCAAGCACGCCGCGCATTTCAGCCTCATGGGCGATCGGGGCTGCATGACCTGCCACACCCTGGCGAAGAGCGCCGACTACGCCGGCTCGTTTGGCGCGCAGCGCAACCCGGCGATCTTCCACAGCAATTTTGCGCCGATCCCCAAGGCCACCTGCGTCACCTGCCACCAGCCGGCGAAATCCGGCGAGAGCTGCCAGCAGTGCCACAACTACCATACCGGCGAGATCAAGACCTTGCGCGAACAGGCCGCCCCGCTGCCCCGCTTGCCGATCTAGCGCCGGGCGCCCGCCCGCCGAAACGTTACCGGATGCCTGTTGCGATTCCTTCCCGGCCTGTGCAAGTTGGTGCCATGTCCATCCGCCGCCTGCTTCTCGTCGCCGCCCTCAGTCCCCTCGTCCTGGCCGCCGCCGAGCGACCCCTCAAGATCGACCGCGCGGCGACCTTCCTCGACGTGGATGTCGACGCCACGATCAATTTCACGGCCCACCTGGATGCCTACGACGCGCGCGTGATGGTCGACGAGGCCGGCAAGATCAAGAGCGCGGTCTTCTCCTTTCATTTCGCGGATCTCAAGAGCGACAAGCCCGAGCGTGACGCCGACATGATCAAGTGGCTGGGCGGCGGCGACCCCGAGGGCCGCTTCGAGATGGGCAACCTCGCGCTGGCGCCCGACGGCCAGGGCCAGGTGTCCGGCCGGCTGACGTTTCACGGCGTCGCCGAGCGCGTGGAGTTTCCCATCAACGTGATCCGCTCCGGCGACGCCTACACCGTCACCGGCGAGACGACCCTGGACTATCGCACCTGGAACCTGAAGGTGATCCGCAAGGCGTTTCTTTTCACCGTCTCGCCGCACGTGAAGGTTCGTTTCAAGCTCACCGGCACACCGGTGGCGGAACCGGCGAAGTAGGGACCACGACGGCCACGCCCGCGGCCGGCCGGCCAACCTTACTTCGAGCCGTCGAAGAGGCCGACGAAGGCCTTCGGCACGATGGCGTCGGTGCGGCAGTTCGACGCGGGCAGCACCTTCGCCGCCCAGCGGTTGACCTCGTCGAGCGTCAGCTGGTCCACCAGCCCGTCGCGCAGCGCGACGATGTCCTTGATCCGGTCGGGCCGCTCCTGCACGCGCTTGAGCACGCTGGAGAGAAAGGTGTTGTCGCGGAAGGAGCGGTGCAGCAGGCGGCGGATGATGCCGCGGGCGCCCTCGAGTTCCTCGGCGGTGGCGCCGCCCGTCGCGAGCTGGTCGGCGGCGGCCGTGACGGCCTTGGCCACCTCGCCGGCGTCGGCGGGCGTGCAGTCGACGTTGGCCTGCAGGAGCGCGAAGTCCTCGAAGCCGCCGAACGGCTGGAACGTCGCCGAGGGCGCATAGGACAGCCCGAGGCCCTCGCGCACCGACTCGCGCACGCGCAGTTCGACGATCTTGGTCAGCACCTGCAGCGCGGCCTGGGCGCGCGCGTCGAGCTGGCCCTCGATGGGCCAGTTGCCCACCACCAGGCCGACGTTGAGCTCGCCGACGAATTCGAAGCGCCGGTAGCCGGCCGGCGCGCTCAGCTTCACGGGCTTCGGCGGCTCGGGCAGCACCTTCGCGGCGGCCCGGGTCGGCAGCGAGCCCAGGGTGCGCGCGAGGATGGCGGTGGCCTCCTCCTCCGGGACGTCGCCGACGATCGTCACCTCGATGTAGCCCTTGGTCAGCGGCTCCTCCATCCAGCGGCGGACATCGGCCACGCCGAGGGAGATATAGTCGATGGGCGTGCCGGACATGAAGCGCGGGTCGCCGCGGAACAGGTCATCCATCATTTCGCGCCGGCCCTGGCCCATGCCGACCGCCCCCGACGCGCGGCTCATGTAGGCCCGCGCGCGCTCGTCCTCGTGGGCGTAGCTGTTGAACTTTGGATCGCGCAGGATCTCGGTCGTCAGCCCGAGGAAGGTCTCGAGGTTCGCCGTCCCGACCGTGCCGCGGAAGGTGAAGGCGTCGTGGTCGGCCACGTCGAAGCTGAAATCGAGGAAGTCCTGGTCGATGATCTGCAGGATCTGGTCCGTCTGGTAGTAGATCGTGCCGCTGCCGATCAGGGTGTTCAGGCCGAATTCCTTCAAGGCGGGCGAGCGCCCGGGCATGTTGAGCAGGCCGGAGCCGACGCGCACGGTGGCATGCACGATCCCGGGCTCCCGCTTGTTCGGGACGAGATTCAGCCGGACATTGTTGCCGAAGCGAAAGAGCGTGGCGCCCAGCGCGGGCACCGGCTCGCGGGCGACGACCGGCGTCGGCGGGCCCGGGTTGCGCAGCTGGAAATCGATGTCCTTCGGCGGCGTGGGCAGGAGGAAGGCCAGCTCGCCGCGGCGGTGTTTTTGCACCGCCGCGAGGATCTTGCCGGCGTCGAGGTCGAGCGCGACGTCGCCGCTCTCGTAAAACGCGAACGCGTCCGGGTTCCACAGGCTGCGGAACGTCTGGTTCACCTCGGCCACCGTGAGCGCCTGCAGCCATTCGCGCATCCAGGCGTATTCGGCCTCCGGCCCGACGAAGACCTGGTGGTCGGTGATGGAGTCGAGCAGCTCGCTCGCCAGGTCGACCGGGTCGGTGACCGGGAGCTGTTCCGCCATGTGCGCGACGATGTCGAGGTAGCGCCGGCGCAGCGGCTCGATCTCGCCCGCCTCAAAGCCGCGCCGCAGCGTCTCGCGCACCGCGAGGTCGACGCCGAGGAGGCTCTTGGACCACTGCCGGCCGTCGCCGCGCACCGAGGCGGTGACGGCATCGTAGCCGAGGAGCGACTTGAAATCCGCCTGGTGGTCGCCGGCGCCGGGCAGGATGAACTTCAGCCGGTCGTTGAAGAGCTCCATGACGAACTTCCGCCGCTGGGTCTCGATCGTCGCCCGGCGCACGTCGGTCTGCGGCAGCTGGGGCGTGACGCAGGCCACCATCGACTCGGTCGAGCCGATGCCCGGGACGCGGAAGACGCCCGCACGCAGCTCGCGCATCGCCGGCCGGCCCTCGCGGCGGGCCGGGGCGGGCGTGCTCCTCCGCGGGATCGGCCCGAACTGCGCGCGCACGAGCTGCTCCATCGCCGCCGGGTCCATGTCGCCCGCGACGACAAACACCATCAGGTCCGGCCGGTAGCCGCGCTGGTAGAAATCGAGGAACTGCGGCCGCTGCAGGGCGCGAAGCGTTTGCGTCGTCCCGATCGGGATGTGGTCGGCGAAGGCGGCGCCCTGGAACACGACGGGAAACGAGGCCTGCATCTGCTGGTCGGACAGGCCGTCGCGGTTGCGTTTCTCGGCGAAGATGACGCGCCGTTCGCGATCGATGTCGGCCTGGTTGAACGTCACGCCGTCGGCGACGCCCTCGAACCAGCGCACGCCCTCGGCCAGCAAGGCGGGGCTCGGGTCGCTGAAGTCGAGGCTGTAGACGGTGTGGTCGAAGGTGGTCGCGGCGTTCACGTCGCTGCCGTACTCGAGCCCGGCGCGGCGGAAGAGCGACAGCATCGCGGCCTCGTCCATCACGCGCGTGCCGTGGAAGGACATGTGCTCGATGAAATGCGCGACCCCCAGTTCCTCCGGGCGCTCGTCCATCGAGCCCGTGAGCACGAGCAGCTTCATGGCGACGCGGCCGGGCGCGCCGTGGTGGGGCAGGAGCGCATAGCGGAAGCCGTTGTCGAGCCGGCCCCAGATGACGCGCGGGTCGGGCTTCTGGCCGAACTCCTCGTGCGCCCAGCGCCCGCCACGCGGGCCGGCTTCCTTGGGCGCGGCCAACCCGGACAGGGCGGCCAGCAAGCCGGCCAGGGCGAGGAAGGGGCGGAGCGTGGGCGTCACGGACGAATTCCGGCCCAAGGTGCGCAAGAGCCCGGCGGTTTCAACTCCCGTGTTGGGGGTGCGACCCCGGTTGGAGGCGGCACGCCCTCGTCCCGCGGCTTGACCGGAGCGCGCGACCGGCGCGGGGTGGGGGCACCCCGCGTCCGGTGTCGCCCGCCGCGCCTATTTCGCGTGGCGTTTCTCGAGCACGGCGATGGCGTCGGCGAGCGAGAGCTTCCGGACGCGCAGCAGCACGATGAGATGATAAAGCAGGTCGGCGGCCTCGCCGGCCAGCCCGGCCTCGCCGGCTTGCAGCGCCGCCAGCGCCGTCTCGACGCCTTCCTCGCCGACCTTTTGAGCCACCCGGGCCACGCCCTCGCGCGCGAGCCGCACGGTGTAGCTCTGCCGGTCGCCGCCTTTCAGCCGGGCGGCGACCACCTGGTCGAGATGCGCCAGGAAACCCGCGCCACGCGCACCGCGCGTGCCGAAGCAGCTCGGGGTGCCGCGATGGCACGTCGGGCCGTCCGGCCGCGCCTGGACCAGCAGCGTGTCCCGGTCGCAATCGACCTCAAGGCCGACGAGATGCAGGAAGTTCCTCGAGGTCTCGCCCTTCACCCAGAGCCGGCCCTTGCTGCGGCTGAAGAACGTGACCTTCTTCGTGCGCAGCGTCTGGCGCAAGGCGGCGGCATCCATGTAGCCGAGCATGAGGACCTGCTGCGTGGCGGCGTCCTGCACGATGGCGGGCACGAGGCCCTGGTTTTTCTTCCAGTCGATCTTCGGGAGTTTCATGAGAGGCGGCGGGATTTCTTAACCACGGATTGCACGAATGGGCACGGATGAAACCGTGAAGATTGATGGTCTGGATCCATGATCATCCGGGTTATCCATGGTCAAATCTCAGGTGCGGACGATCACGCCCTCGCGGGCAAGGTAGGATTTGAGTTGGGGAATGGCGATCGTGCCCTTGTGGAAAACCGACGCGGCCAGGGCGCCGTCGACCCCGGCCTCGCGAAAGGCGTCGCGAAAATGCTCCGGCGCGCCCGCGCCGCCGGAGGCGACGAGCGGAATCGTCAGCGCGGCGCGCGCGAGCCGCAGCTGCGCGAGGTCGTAGCCGCGGCGCATGCCGTCCTGGTTCATGCAATTGAGCACCACTTCGCCGGCACCGAGCCGCTGCGCCTCGCGCACCCAGTCGAGCGTGCGCCAGCGCGTGGCCTGCATCTTGTCCGGGTTGCCGGTGTATTGCTTGACGAAGTAATCGCCGTCCTCCTGGCGGCTGTCCACGCCGACCACGACGCATTGCGAGCCGAACTCGGCGGCGAGCTCGCCAATGAGCGCCGGGTTTTCCAGCGCGGGCGAGTTGATGGAGATCTTGTCGGCCCCGGAGTGCAGGATCCGGCGCGCGTCGTCGAGCCGGCGGATCCCGCCGGCGACACAGAAGGGAATGTCGAGCACCCGGGCCACGCGCGTCACCCAGTCGGTCGAGACCGTCCGTCCGTCGCTGCTGGCGGTGATGTCGTAGAACACCAGCTCGTCGGCGCCGTCGTCGCGATAACGCTGCGCGAGCGCGAGGATGTCGCCGACGATCTCGTGGTCGCGGAACTGCGTGCCCTTGACGACCTGGCCGTCGCGCACGTCGAGGCAGGGAATGATGCGGCGGGCTAACATGGGGGAAAACTCCCAATCCCCAACGCCAAACGCCAAAGGAATCCGAAACAGGCGTAGGCTGGGAGAATTCCCTGATCCAGGGTTTGGGGTTTCTTTGGCATTTGGACCTTTGGCGTTTGGAATTTCTCAACAGGCTAACGCCTGTTGGAGGGTGAACTTCTTCTCGTAGAGCGCGCGGCCGACGATGGCGCCGGCGGCGCCCGCCGCCCGCAGGGCGCGGAGGTCGTCGAGCGTCGACACGCCGCCCGAGGCTTGCAGCCGCAGCCGGGGAAACCTCGCCACGAGCGCGGCGTACAGGGCGGTGTTGGGTCCGGTCAGCTTGCCATCGCGGCTGATGTCGGTGCACAGGATGTGCACCAGGCCGGCGCCCGCATAGCCGGCCAGGAAATCGTCGAGCGCCAGGCCGGTGCTTTCCTGCCAGCCGGCCGCGGCCACGCGCGGAATGCCGGCCGCGTCGAGGCGCACATCCGGGGCGAGCACGATTCGCTCGCCGCCGAAGCGCGCGAGCCAGCGGCGGACGGGCGCCGGGTCCCGCGCGGCGAGGCTGCCGACGATCACGCGTTGCGCGCCGCCGGCCAGCAGCGCCTCCACCTGCGCCTCGTCGCGAATGCCGCCGCCCGTCTGGACGCGCAGGCCGCTGGCGTGCGCCAACTGCAGGACGAGCGCGGTCTGGCGGCGGGTGGGATCCTTGGCGCCGTCGAGATCCACGACGTGCAGCCAGGTGGCGCCCGCCGCGGCAAATTCCCGGGCGACCGCCAGCGGGTCGTCGCCGTAGGCCTTTTCCTGGTCGAACCGGCCCTCGGTGAGGCGCACGACGCGGCCGCCGCGCAGGTCGATGGCGGGATAGATGATCATGGCGCGGGACCGTCGCCCCGCAGGCCGCGACGGATTGGCTGGAGGCGGCTCATGTCCGGCCCTCCACAAAGTTCTGCAGCAGGCGGGCGCCGGCGGGCCCGGAGCGCTCGGGGTGGAACTGCACGCCGGAGAAATTGCCGCGCTGCACGATCGCGGCGAAGGTGGTGCCGTGCGTGCAGCGCGCGAGCGTGAACTCATTCACCGGGGCGGCGAAGCTGTGCACGAAATAGAAACGCGCGTCCGGCCCGATGCCATCGAGCAGCCCGGGGCGGCGGTCCGCGTGGAGCGTGTTCCAGCCCATGTGCGGCACCTGGATGCCGGGCGAGTCGGGCAGCAGCGCCACCCGGCCCGGGATCAGGCCGAGCGTCGGCGTCGGGCCCTCTTCCGACGCCTCGAACAGCAGCTGCATCCCGAGGCACACGCCGAGCACGGGCTGCGTGAGCTGGCGGACGCAATCGACCAGCCCGCGCGCCTGCAGCCGCTTCATCCCCTCGGCGGCGGAGCCGACGCCGGGCAGGATCACGCGTTCCGCCGCGCGGATGACCGCGGGATCGGCCGTGAGCTCACTCCGGACGCCGAGGCGCTCGAGCGCGAAGCGCACCGAGGCGATGTTGGCGCCGCCACTGTCGACCATGGCTAACATGGGCCGGCCTCTGGTTGGTTCGTCCGGTTGAAGGGAGGAAGGTAGGGGCCGTTGCCCTCAACGGCCTGCTCCGATAGGCGCTTGGGGGCAAGCGCCCCTACCAGTGGAAGGATTTTCATCACAGGATCCCCTTGGTCGACGGAATTTCCCCGCCGGCGCCGCGCGCGATGGCGGGCCGGAGGGCGCGGCCGAAGCCCTTGAACAGCGCCTCGACCATGTGGTGGGTGTTCTCGCCGCGCACGCTCATCTGCAGGGTGGCCGCGAGGGCGTCGCCGAGGGAGCGGAAGAAATGCGGCACGAGCTCCGTCGGCAGCTCGCCGACCATGTCGCGCGGGAATTTTCCGTTGAAGGTGAAGAAGGCGCGGCCGCTGAGGTCGAGCGCCACCTGCGCCTGGGCCTCGTCCATGGGCAGGACGAACCCGTAGCGGCCGACGCCGCGCTTGTCGCCGAGCGCCTGCCTGAGGGCGGCCCCGAGCGCGATGCCGACATCCTCGACGGTGTGGTGCTCGTCGACCTCGAGGTCGCCGTCGCACGCGATGGTGAGGCCGATGCCGGCGTTCTTTGCGATCTGTTCGAGCATGTGGTCGAAGAAGCCGATGCCGGTGTCGAGCTTCGCCGGCGCCGCCTGGTCGAGGTCGACCGCCACGGTGATCTTCGTTTCCTTCGTCTGGCGCGTGAGCGTGGCCCGGCGCGGGGCGTCGACGAGCTGGCGGGCGATCTCGGCCCAGCCCTGGACCTTCCGGTCGTAGCGGAAGCCGCGGATGCCGAGGTTGGCGGCGAGCTGCACGTCGGTCTCGCGATCACCGACCACCGCGGATTGCTCGCGCGACCAGTCGGTGGCCTGGAGATAATCGGCGAGCAGGCCGGTCTTGGGCTTGCGGCAGTCGCAGCGGTCGGCCGCGGTGTGCGGGCAGACGCGCACGGCCTCGAACGTGATGCCCTGCGAACCGAGGATGTCGAGCAACAGCTTCTGCGGCGGGCGGAACTCCTGCTCGCGGAAGCTCGGCGTGCCGAGTCCGTCCTGGTTGGTGACCATCACGAAGGCATACCCGGCGTCGCGCAGCCGCAGGAGCGCGGGGATGCAGTCGGGCTCGAGCGCGAACTTGTCGAGGTGGTCGACCTGCTGGTCGAAAGGCTCGGCGATCAGCGTGCCGTCGCGGTCGATGAAGAGGATTTTTTTCATGGCGGGTGCGGGTGGGGCGCGGGCGCGTCAGGCGCGCGCGAGGACCTCCAGGGTGGCGTCGTTCTCGGCGGCGGTGCCGACGGTGATCCGGAGGCAGTTGGGGACATCCCGGCTGCGGTCGCGCCACACGACCCCGGCGGCGCGGCCGGCGGCCATGGCGCGCGCGGCGTCGGCGACTTCGACCAGCAGGTAGTTGGCATCGCTGGGCCAGACTTGCTTCACGCCGGGGAGCGGCGCCAGCGCGGCGGCGAGGCGGCGCCGTTCGGCCACCAGTGTTGCCACGGATTCCCGGGCGGCAGCCAGGCCGTCCGGCGTCAACGCGGCCAGCGCGGCCTGCAGCACGGGCACGGGGACCGGGTACGGGGCGATCACCTTCTGGAGCACGGCGATGACGGCGGGGTCGGCGAGGGTCGTGCCGACGCGCGCGCCGGCGAGGCCGAAGGCCTTTGAGAGCGTGCGGAGCACGACGAGGTTGGGCTGCGCAGCGACCTCGGCGGCGAGGCTCGGCTGCCCGGAGAAGTCGACGTACGCCTCGTCCACGACCACCACCGCGCGGCCGGCGAGCGCGCGGACGAGCCCGAGGACCGCGCCGCGGTCGAGCAACCCGCCCGTCGGGTTGTTGGGCGAGCAGAGGAAGACGAGCTTCACCGCCGGCGAACACGCGGCGAGGACTGCAGCCGGGTCGAGGGCGAAGTTCTTATTACGAACAAGCGGCACGGTCACGGTGCGCGCGCCCTGGATGCCGGCGGCGACGACATACATGCCGTAGGTCGGCGGCGTGATCAGGATGGCGTCCTGGCCGGCGCGGCAAAACGTGCGCAGCAGGAGATCGATGCCTTCATCCGAGCCGCGCGTCACGAGCACCTGTGCCGGCGCCACGCCGTAGAGGCCGGCCAGCTTCGCCACGAGGTCGGCCGGCTGCGGGTCGGGATAGCGATTGAGCAGCGGCCGGTGCACCGAGGGCGTCTCGGGATTCTCGTTGGCGTCGAGCCACACGCGGCCGCCCTTCGCCTCCTTGCGCGCAGAGCTGTAGGCCGACAGCGCGAGGATGTCGGGGCGGACGAGGGCGAGGACTGGGTCGGAGGCGCTCATCGGGAAAGCTTCTGCAGCCGCACGGTCACCGCCCGGCGGTGGGCGATGAGGTTTTCCGCCGTGGCGAGGCGGGCGACGGTGAGGCCGAGCCGGGCCAGGCCGAGGGGCGAGGCTTCCTGCACGGTCATGCCGCGCAGGAAGTCGGCGAGGCCGAGGCCGGAGCAGGCCCGGGCCCAGCCGTAGGTCGGCAGGACGTGGTTGGTGCCGCTGGCGTAGTCGCCGAGGGACTCGGGCGTCCACGCACCGAGGAAAACGGAGCCGGCGGTGGTGATCTTCGGCAGCAGCGCGCGCGGCTTTGCCACCTGCAAAATCAGGTGCTCGGGCGCGTAAAGGTTGGCGATCTCGACGGCCTCGGCGGCGGACGACGCGAGCACCACCCGGCTTTGCTTGAGCGCCCGGCTCGCGATGTCGCCGCGCGGGAGGAGTTTCAGCTGGCGTTGCATCTCCAGGCTGACGTGCACCACGAATGACTCGGAAAAAGCCACGAGCATGACCTGCGAATCCGGGCCGTGCTCGGCCTGCGAAAGCAGATCGGCGGCGACGAAGGCCGGGTCGGCCATGCGATCGGCGATGACCATGACTTCCGACGGCCCGGCGGGCAGGTCAATGGCGGCCCCGGCGGCGTCGCGCGAGACCTGGAGCTTGGCCTCGGTGACAAAGCTGTTGCCCGGGCCGAACAGCTTGTCGCACTTCGGGATGGTTGCGGTGCCGTACGCCATGGCGGCGACGGCCTGCGCGCCACCGACCTTGAACACGTCGGCGATGCCGCAAAGGCGGGCGGCCGCGAGGATCCACGGGCTGACGCGGCCGTTGCGGCCCGGCGGAGTGCAGAGGATGCGCACGGGGGCACCGGCAATCTGCGAAGGCACGCCAAGCATGAGGGCGGTGGAGAAGAGCGGCGCGCTGCCGCCCGGCACGTAGAGGCCGACGCGGCCGATCGGGCGCGTGACCTTCTCGCAGACGACCCCGCGCATCGTTTCGACGCGGATGGGCTTGGGCTGCTGGGCGAAGTGGAAAGCGCGGAGGTTGCGATAGGCGCGCCGCAGGGCGGCCCGGTCCGCGGACGAGAGGGCCCTGTCCGCCGCGGCAAACTCGGCCGCGCTGACGCGCAGCGAGCGCAGAGCCACGCCGTCGAATCTCCGCGTGAACGCGCGCAGCGCCGCGTCACCCTCGCGTCGCACGCGGGCGACGATCCCACGCACCGCGGCGGAGATGGCAGGCTGGGCATGTTGCGCCGGCCGGCGCAGGGCGGCGGCGCGTTGCGCGGTGGAGAGGTTTTTCCAGATCAGGGGTTTCACGGCAGGAGGACGAGGGCGGGATCAGCTATCCCGACCTACAAAAGAGGAGTCAGAGCATCATCTTTTCGATCGGGAGCACGAGGATGCTGCTGGCGCCGGCCTTCTTGAGCGACTCCATGGTTTCCCAGAAGACGGACTCGGCGCAGACGGCGTGGAGCGCGACCTTGGTGTCGTCACCGGCCAGCGGCAGGATCGTGGGATTCTCGGACCCGGGCAGGAGCTTCTTGATCTCCGCCAGGGCGGCCTTCGGCGCGTGCAGCATGATGTACTTCGTCCCGGCGGCCTTTTGCACGCCGTCGATGCGTCGCAGCAGGATCTCGAGGGCGTGCGCCTTCGGCGCGGGGAGCTCGCGCGCATGGCGGAGGAGCACGGCGGTGCTCCGGAAGATCGTCTCGACGGCGCGGAGCTTGTTGGCCTCGAGCGTGGAGCCGCTGGCGACGAGGTCGCAGATGGCGTCGGCGATGCCGAGCCGCGGCGCGATCTCGACGGAGCCGCTGAGGTAGACGACCTCCGCGGTCAGCTTCTGCTCGGCGAGGAAGCGCCGCGTGAGCTGCGGGTAGGAGGTGGCGATGCGCAGGCCCTGCAGGTCGGCGGGACCGGTGTAGGCGCGTTCCTCCGGCAGGGCCACGCAGAGGCGGCAGCCGCCGAAATCGAGCGGGCGCTCGACCTGGTAGCCGCCGGCATGGCCGTTGAGCCGCCGCTCGAGGGCGGCCTCCTCGAGGACATTGGTGCCGACGATGCCGAGGTCGCACACGCCATCCATGACGAGCTGCGGGATGTCGTCGTCACGGACGAACAGGATATCGATGGGAAAGTTGTCCGCGTGCAGCAGGAGCCGCTCCTTCGGCGTCTTCACGCGGATGCCGCAGCTGGCCAGCAGCTCGAGGGAATCCGTGGACAGGCGGCCGCTCTTTTGCACGGCGAGGCGGAGGCGGTCTCTGGGCGTTGAGGTGGGCATGGGCGGGGATGGAGTTAGAGGAAAAAGGGCGGAAGGTCGCGGGAAAAACGGGGCAAAAGAAAACCCCGGCGGGAGACACCTGCCGGGGCGGGGAAAAAATTGTTTCCATCGACCACGGGCAAGGCGCTTCCGGCCTTCCCGCGGACGGGAAGGCTAGCTCGCGTGATGATGGTGATGGCGGCGAACCATGAAGGGAGGGTCGTGTAGATGCTCCGCCCGCCGGGGTGGTGCAAGATTTTTCTCTAGCGGATCCGGGCCGGCCGCCGCAAACTGGTGCGTCATAAGCCCCAGCATGCTTCCGAGGGAATACGCGCCGGGCCGGCGTACAATGGGGGCGGCCATCCTGACCGTCGCGGCCACCTATGCGTATTTTCTCCTCTTTGCGCAGTTCGCCTTCCTGCGGCAGGTAACGGCCGTCGCCGGCGGCACGCGCGCCGTCATCGGGCCGATCATGGCCGTGATGGGTCTCGCCGGCGTCGCGGGCAGCTGGCTGGCGGCGCGCACCTTCCGGCTGGAGCGCAGCCGGCGGATGCTCGCCACGGGCCTTGGTCTCAATGGCGCGGCGGCCGTGCTGTCGCTCGCGGCCAGGGTACCGGCGGCGCTCCACCTGGTATCGCTCCTCGTCGGGCTGGGCGCGGGCCTGGCGACGGTGACGCTCGCGTGCCTCCTGCGGCCGGCCGTGGGAAGCGAGCGCCTGGGCACCGTGGTGGGCCTCGGCACGGGCCTGGCATACGCCTTCTGCAACGTGCCCGTGGTGTTCGCCGCCGGAACCTCGGCCCAGGCGCTCGTCGCCGCACTCGTCGCCTTCGGCGGAGCGCTGGCGGCGGGGCAGTTGACGCTGGACGGGCCGCGCGAGACGCCGCTCGGCTATGATTATTCGCGCGCCGGCCAGGCCGGCTGGATCGCGGTTTTCCTGGTTTTGGTGGCGGTTGACTCGACGGCGTTCGCCATCATCCAGCAGACCCCGGCGCTGAAGGAACGAACCTGGGCGGGATCCGGCCAGCTGGAAATGAACGCCCTGATCCACTTCATCGCGGCGATGCTCGCCGGCTTCGCGCTCGACCGGCGCTGGGTCGGGCGGACGACGCTCGCCGGCGCGCTGTTGCTGTTTGCGGCCCTGGCCCTGTTGGCGCTGGACGCGCGGGCGTTCGCTCCCTGGGCCGAGTTCTACACCGCGGGCGTTTCCCTCTATTCGACGGCGCTGGTGTTCTACCCCGCGCGCGGCTCCCGCCCGAGGAGCGCGGCCCTCTTCTACAGCATCGCCGGCTGGGGCGGCTCGGCGCTGGGCGTCGTCCTGGCGGCGGACCGCCACGAACTGCCGGGAAGCGAACTCGCGATCGCGGCGGCGCTCGTGGCCGCCATCCTCGCGGATCGGAAGCGGCGCAGCTGGCGGGAGCTGATGGCCGGCGAGGGGCCGGACGACGACGCGTCTTGAATTCGGCCGGGCGCTGGCCGACACTGCCTCCGCACCGATCCACCCCGGCCCCGCGGCCCTCCGCGCATTGAATCCGACTCCCCGCCACACCGTCCCGCTGTTCCAACGCCTGCTCGCCCGCCGCCACGGCGGCACGCTCCTCTTCTTCGTCGTGTTCCTGGCGATCGCGCTGCTGACCCGCGGGGCCCTGCTCGCAAAGGCGGCGCACGACGTGACCTGGTCACCGAGCCTGCTGGCGGCGTTCCTCTGGGGTTTCGTCTATGACCTCGGCGCCGCGACGTACGCCTCGCTGGCGCTGACGGTGGTGCTCACGCTGCTGCCGGCCGGCTGGTTCCAGCGCCGCTGGCAGCAGGGGATCGCGCACGCGGGCGGCTTCCTCATCATCTATGCGCTGCTCTTCGACCTGGTGGCGGAGTGGACCTTTTGGGACGAGTTCGGCGTCCGCTTCAATTTCATCGCGGTCGACTACCTCGTGTACACGCACGAGGTGGTGGGCAACATCCGCGAATCCTACAACCTGCCGCTGATCTTCGCCGGCGTGTTCGCCGCGGCCGCGCTGATCCACGGGCTGGTGGTGCGGACCGGCTGGCCCGCGCGGTGGTTCGCGGCGCCGGCCGAGCCGCCGGGCCGGCGGCTGCGGGCGGGGGCGCTCTGGCTCGCGGTGCCGCTGGTCGGCGCGACGCTGCTGACCGGCGAGCACATGCCGGATTTCCGCAACAACTACAACCGCGAGCTCGGCAAGGACGGCCTCTGGGCGCTGTTTGCGGCGTTCTGGAACAACGAGCTCGCCTACGAGAAATTCTACCCGACGGTGCCGGTCGCGGACGCGTTTCGCACCGTGCGCGCCGCCCTCGCGCGCGACACCTCGGTGCGCCTCGGCGCGGACGAGAGCGACACGCTGCACCTCGTGCACAACGACAACCCGGCGCTGCGGCCGAACGTCATCCAGGTCACGGTGGAGAGCCTGAGCGGCGAATTCCTGGGCAGCCTCAATCCGGCCTCGAAGCTGACGCCGAACCTGGACGAGCTCGCGGGGCGGAGCCTCGTCTTCGACCACTTCTACGCCACCGGCACGCGCACGGACCGCGGCATGGAGGCGCTGACGCTCGCGGTGCCGCCGACGCCGGGGCGCTCGCTCGTCAAGCGCCCGCGCAACGAGGCCATGTTCACGCTCGGCGCGGTGTTCCGCGCGCAGGGCTACGACACGGCCTTCCTCTACGGCGGTTTCGGTTACTTCGACAACATGAACTACTTCTTCGGCCACAACGGCTATCGCGTGGTCGACCGCAACAGCGTGGGGAAGGACGACATCACCTTCGCCAACGTCTGGGGCGCCTGCGACGAGGACCTATTCCGCTGGACCCTGCGCGAGGCGGACGCGAGCGCGGCGGCGGGGAAACCGTTTCATTTCTTCGTGATGACGACCTCGAACCACCGGCCCTACACGTATCCCGAGGGCCGGATCGACCTGCCGCCGAAAGTCTCGGGGCGCGCCGGCGCGGTGAAGTACACGGACTACGCCATCGGCAAGTTGATCCGCGATGCCTCGGCCAGGCCCTGGTTCAAGAACACGGTGTTCGTCATCGTCGCCGACCATTGCGCCTCGAGCGCCGGGCGGACGGAGCTGCCGGTGCAGAATTACCACATTCCGCTGATCATCTACGCGCCGGGCGGCCAGATCGCGCCCGGGCACATCCGCACGCTCGCGAGCCAGGTCGACTTCGCGCCGACGCTGCTGGGCCTGCTGCACTGGAGCTACCCGAGCCGCTTCTTCGGCCGCGACGTCAACCGGATCGCCGCGGCCGACGGCCGCGCGCTCGTCGGCACCTACCAGAAGCTCGGGCTGTTGTGCGGCGACGACTTCGCCGTGCTTTCGCCCGTGCGCAAACAGGCGCAATACCGCTACGACCGCCAGACCGATGCGCTGGCGCCACAACCGCTCGACCCCGCGTTCCAGGCGGAGGCGATCAGCTATTACGAGGCGGCCAGCCGGATGTTCCAGGAGCAGCGTTACCGCGAGCTCACCGCCGCCGAGTCCGCACGGTTGATGGCGAAGCCCTGAGCGGGTGGAGCCCGCACTCGGTGCGGGCTGGAAATCGCCGGTTGGAGGCGGGACGCCCTCGTCCCGCGGGTTGCCATTCACGCTTGCGTCGCGCGGGGTGAGGGCACCCCACCTCCATTTTGGAGCAGACACGGAGTGCAGGTTCCACCGCCCCCCAAGACAAGGCCGCCCCCCGCGCGAGGCGGGGGGCGGCCTTGGTTGTTTGCGGTCAGTTCATCGCGAAACCCATGCCGTTGTCGAACGGGCCGACAATCTTCATGGGCAACACGACCTTGCGGGCGACCGGCTTGCCGTCCGCCGTCGCCGGGGCGAAACGCCACTGCGCGACGGCCGACGTGAGCGCGGCCACCAGTTCGGCGTCGGCGCCGGGCGCGGCCGGCGCGATGTGCGTCGGCTGGCCCGTCGGATCGACGACGAACTCGAGCGCCACCTTCTGGCCGGCGAACCGGGCGTCCACCTCGGGCGAAACGACCGAGACGGGCACCGGGAGGTCCGTGCGACCACGGTAGGACTCAACGTAGGCCGACTCCGGGGACTTCGCGAGCAGGGCAAGCGGAGCCAGGAGCAGGCCGAGGCTGAGGGTTAGTTTGGACTTCGTGTTCATGTTTTAATCCCCGCGGTGAAGCGGGGTTGGTTTTCTGGTTGGGCAAGACGCCGCGCGCGGCCGATGAGCGGCCGCGCCCGGGCGGCTTGTTTCACCGCGGACGACCCGGTTGACGGTCCCTCCGCGGCGAAAGCGTGGTCTTGGGGCGGCCGGCCGGCGCAACGACGCGCGGCCCGCCATCCCGACGGGTCAGGCACGAGTCCTGGTGGCGGCCGGCGGCCTCACGCCGGCGACCACCCAAGTCAAAGAACAGGTTTCAGGGTGTTCTTCGAAAGCAACGGTCCGAACGGCGCCGATGGTAGCACAGTGCATACCACCGGCGGTGTGCAATTTGGGTTAAGATGCCACGGTGCGCAGGCGGCGGCATGCTGGGCGCGCGCAGGATAAGCCCTTGGATAAATCCTTGAACGATTCGGACACCCGCGTGTCGTAGCCGCATGCGAACTTGCGCAAACTGGATCTTCCGCCGGCTGCTCCTGCTGGCGGCGCTGGCCGGGCTGGCGGCGCCGCTCGCGGCCGAGACCATGGCCGAGCGGACCTTGAAGGAGATCTACGCGCGGCAGACCGACATCCTGGCGAAGGCCGACAAGGCCGGCGACCAGGTGGACATGGCCTGGCTGCGCGGCGAGCTGCAGAGCGTGATCAACAGCTACGACGTGCTGATCCAGAAGAACCCGGATTTCGCCGCGGCCTACGTGCCGTACGGCATGCTGCTGGGCCGGGTCGGCATGCGCAAGGAAGGTACCGCCATCCTCCTGAAGGCGAACAAACTCGACCCGGAAATCCCGGTCGTGAAAAACCAGATCGCCAAATACCTCGTGGAGGACGGCCACCCGGTCGACGCGCTCCCGTGGATCATGGCCGCGCTCGACCTCGCGCCGAAGGAGCCGCTGTACCACTACCAGCTCGGCGAGCTGCTCTCGACCGGCCGCGACGAATTTCTCCGCGAGGGCAATTTCACCCGCCCGGCGCTCGACAAGACCATGCTCGAGGCCTTCGCGCACGCGGTGGAATTTGCGCCGGACAACGTCGAATACGCCTATCGCCTGGGCAAGGCCTACTACGAGATCGAGACTCCGCGCTGGGAAGATGCGCTCGCGGTCTGGACCAAGCTCGAGCTGTACCCGGTCGGCGCCCGGATGCGGCAGCTGGTCAAGCTGCAGAAGGCCAACGTGCTCATCAAACTCGACCGCCGGCAGGAGGCCGCCGACCTGCTCGAGGGCGTCACCGATCCGAAAATGGCGCCCGAGAAGCAGACTTTGCTCGACCAGCTCACGCCCAAGCCTGAGAAGTAAGCCCGCATGTCCTTGTTTTCCCGGCTCGAACGGGCGCTCGGCCGTTTCGCCATTCCCGATCTTTCGCTCTACCTGGTGCTCGGCCAGGTGATGGTGCTCGGTTTCGCCCTGCTCGGGCACTTCAACGTCGAGCGCATCGCGCTGCTCCCGGTGGCGGTGCTGGCCGGCGAGATCTGGCGGCCGTTCACGTTCATCTTTGTGCCGCCGGCGCTGAGCATCAGCATGACCAGCGCCATCTTCCTGGCGTTCGCCTGGTACCTGTTCTACCTGATGGGCAACGCGCTCGAGCAGCACTGGGGCGTCTTTCGCTACAACGCCTTCCTCGTGGTCGGCTGGGCGCTGACCGTCGTCGCGTCCTTCGTCACGCCCGCGGCCTACGCCAGCAACGCCTACATCGCGGGCACGGTGTTCCTGGCCTTCGCCTACCTGAACCCGGATTTCGTGATGTACATCTTCTTCATCCTGCCGGTGCGGATCAAGTGGCTGGCGCTGATCGCCTGGATCGGGTACGGGTATGCCTTCCTCGTCGGCCGCTGGCCCGACCGCCTGATGATCGTGGCCTCGATCGGCAACTTCCTGCTCTTCTTCGCCGCGGACATCGTCGCGTCGATCCGCTCCGGCAAGCGCCGCATGGCGTGGCAGGCGCAATCGTTTGCCACGCAGAACCAGGAGCGCGAGGCGCGGCACACCTGCCGGATTTGCGGCAAGACCGACGTGTCGCACCCGCAGATGGATTTTCGCTACTGCTCGAAATGCGCCGGCGACGAGTGTTACTGCGCCGAGCACATCCACAACCACGAGCACGTCACCGCGCCGCCCGCGGCCCAGTGAGGTGACACATGGCCGCGCTCCGTCATCCCGTTGGCGCCGCGCCCGGTACGCGGGCTGAGCTGGGCGACTGGTTGCGCTGGGCGGAAGGTGAATACGCGCGGCGGGGCGCGGCGCTGGGCCAGGTCGCGACGACCGCGCACGATGAGGCGCTTTATCTGCTGTTGCGCACGCTCGGGCTGCCGCTGGACAGCCCGCCGTCGGTCCTGCGGCGCCAGGTCGCGCCGGCGCAGGTCGAACGCCTGCGCGAGGTGTTCCGCCGCCGGCTGGAGGAGCACGTGCCGGCCGCCTACCTGACGCGCGAGGCCTGGCTGGGCCCGCACAAATTCTTCGTCGATGAACGCGTCATCATCCCGCGCTCCTATTTCGTCGAGCTCCTGCCCGCGATCGCCGACCTCGTTGAATGGAGGGCGGGGTCTCCTCACCCCGCCACGAAGGGCAAACCCGGCCGCAGAAAGGCGGGATTCGGCGACCGCGCCTCCGCCCGCCGGCCGGTGAAGCGCGTGGTGGATGTCTGCACCGGCTCGGGCTGCCTGGCGGTGCTGCTGGCGCACCAGTTCCCGGACGCGAAGGTCGACGCCATCGAATTGTCCCCCGAGGCGCTCGCGGTGGCGCGGTTCAATGTGGCGGAACACCGCCTCGCCCGCCGCATCCGCCTTTTTCACTCCGACGTGTTCGATGCAGTCCCGCGCGCCGCCTATGATGTCATCCTCAGCAATCCACCCTACGTGCCGACGCGCGAGTTGCGCGATTTGCCGGGGGAGTTCCGGCGCGAGCCCGCGCTGGCGCTCGACGGCGGTCGCGACGGGCTCGAGGTCATCCGCAAGCTCCTGCGCCAGGCGCGCGACCGGCTGCAGCCGCACGGACTCGTCGTGCTCGAGGTGGGCGGCCTGCGCCGGGCGATGGACCGGGCGTTCCCCGAACTCGACCTGCACTGGCTGCACACCGCCGACGGCGAGGACTGCGTGTGCGTGATCCCGGCCGCGCGGTTGCGACTTTATCGGCCATAGCGAGCGGCGCTCGCGCTCGCCGGAAGATCGCGAGCAAGCTCGCTCCCAGGGGACAAGGCCGCCGAGACGGCATTCACCCGGAGCCCCGGGACGGCGCGGCTACCGGCCGGTGGTCGAGCGGCGGCCTTCCCTCGTTCCCGTCGACCGGTAATCCCGGCATTCGCGGCCAACGCGCACCGGGAAACCATGGTAGGGCGAGTCGGGATTGGTGCACAGGCCGTAGTCGGACCAGCCGCCGTCGGCCAGCGGCTGGAAGCAGGCACAGGCTTCCGAACACGGCTGGACGATTTCAACCGGCGATTCGAAGGGGAATTCGTCCTGCATAAGTTGGGCGGGGGAGCATGGCGCGGGTCAGGGGGCGTCCTTCACCTTGGCGACCGGTTGCCCGGCGTCCTGCCAGTCCTTGAACCCGCCGGCGTTCGCGACCTGGTGGCCTTCGCCGGCCAGCTTCGCGGCCACGAGGCCGGCACGGTGGCCGGTGCGGCAGTAGAGGATGAGCTGCTTGCCCCCGGCCCGGGTGAGGAACTCCTGCCATTGTTTCCGGGCGCCGTCGAAGTCGCTCTTTGGGAGCAGGACGGCGCCGGCGACGACCCCGGTCGCGGCCCACTCGGCCGGCTCGCGGACGTCGATGAGCACGGCGGAGCCATTCGCCACGAGCCGGGCGGCTTCAGCCGGGGCGATCTTTTTGACGTCGGCGGCGAACGCGGTGGTGGCCGCGGCGAGGAGGACCAGAAACAGGGGTTTCATGCGCAGGGGCAGGCTTATTTGGCCTTGCCCGGCTCAACGAACGAAATCCGGATCAGCCCCCGCCATTGGTACCCGGAGTAATCGACGGCCTTGTCCGTCGGATAATGCCCGGCGAGGTAGGCGCGAACCTCGGGGGCGAGCGTGTCCGCCGGCCCGTGGCATTTCAGGCAGACGGGCATCGTGCTGACCGGACGATACACGCGCCACTCCGGCGGCTTGCCGACGGGCGTGACCAGTTGGATGAGCAAAGGCGGAACGTCGTCGCCCTCCTGCAGGGCCGTGTCGATCTTGGTGAGGACGGCGCGATCGGCCTCGTCGGGGGCGTTCGCCGGATTGCGGAGCTGCAGGCTGGTGAGCTTGATGGCGGCAAGCTGCGGTTGGTTGGCCGGCAGCCGGGGCAGCTTGAACTCCCGCAGGTGCGCAATCTCCAGGGTCTTCGCGAGGCCGTCGGCCTGGATGCTGTGTTCCACCTCGTAGATGAGCGTCGTGCCGACGCGCTTGATGATATCGTCGGCATTCCGCCGGATCGTGGCGGCCGCCGGGTCGTCGAGCGCGACCCAGATGAACGGAAACGAGCCGGGGGCGTTGGGTTCCGCTGCCCGGCCGGCCAGCGTCCCGAAGGCGAGCAGCAGAAGCGTCGGCAGCGTCTTCATGGCGGCAATTATACCGCAGAGGGGGCGACGCCGACAACCTCGCTTCGGCTTGGCACCTGCTCAAGCGCCTGCTGCAGGTCCCAGACCAGGTCCTGGTGGTTTTCGATCCCGATGGACAGCCGCACCAGGTCGTCGGTCACGCCCCAATGCCGCTTGTCCTCCGGCGTCAGCCCCGAATGGGTCATCGCGGCCGGGTGCTGGGCAAGCGACTCGGTGGAGCCAAGCGAGACGGCGAGCTTGAAAACCTTGAGGTGGTCGAGGAACGCGAAGGCCTCCGCCTCGCCGCCGCGGATGTAGAAGGAGATCAGCGAGCCGGGCCCGCTGTGCTGCCGGCGATAGATGGCGTATTCGGGATCCCCGGGCGACAGCAGCCCGAGGTAGCGCACCTCGCGCACCTTCGGATGCGCCGCGAGGAACGTGGCGACGTGCCCCGCGTTGCGCTGCTGCTGCTCGGACCGGAGCTTGAGGGTTTCGAGCGAGCGGGTGAGCAGCCAGGCGGTGTACGGATTGGGCATGCCGCCGAGCATCGCGCGATGCTGCGCGATCGCCTGGAGGAGGGCCGGGTCGTTGGCGACCGCGACCCCGCCCACGACGTCGGAATGGCCGCCGATGAACTTGGTAGCCGAATACAACACGATGTCGGCGCCAACGCGCGCCGGGTGCGCGAAGACCGGGCCCGCCATGGTGTTGTCGACGATGACCAGCACCCGCCCGCCCGGCTGGCCGGCGGCAAGTTCCTTCATGCAGCCGATGTCGGTGAGCCGGTTGCTGGGGTTGGCGGGACTCTCGATGAAGATCGAACGCGTGCGCGGGTTGAGCAGCTTTTCCGCGGCGGCGGGGGCGTCCACGCCGGCCGGCACGAAATGCGACGCGATGCCGAAGGCCTGCAGGAAATGGTGCAGCAGCGCATCCGTGCCGCCGTAGACCGGGGCGCAGACGATCATCTCGTCGCCCGGCCGGTGCGTGGCGAGCAGGGTGGTGGCGATGGCGGCCATGCCGCTCGAAAAGCTGTACGCATCCTTCATGCCCTCCCACAGGGCGATGCGGTCCTCGAAGATCTCGAGGTTGGGATTGTTGATGCGCGAGTAGATCAGGCCCTGTTCGCGGCGCGGCGGGGGCACGCCCTCGCCATGCGCCCAGGAGAAAAAGCGCTTGCCGTCGGCGGCGCACTTGAAGGCGAAGGTCGAAGTGAGGAAGACGGGCGGCTTGACGGCGCCCTCGCTGAGCCACGGATCGAAGCCATGGCTCAGGGCCATGGTCTCGGGGTGCATCCGGGCGATTTCCGACTCGGAGAGTTTGGACATGGGGTACTTTTGTTGCCCCCAACGTATCCCTCCGCCGCGCCATTGTCCGCACCACGCCGGCGGGGCCTGTCATTAATTACGCCAGCTTGTTGCCGCCATTATGCGGGCCGCTGTGCGATAACCTGGACGACCGCGCCGCGGCCGGTGTGTCCGTCGCCCTCGAGGATGTCGCGTTCGAGCTCCGCGCCGTGCAGGAACTCCAGCCCGGTGAGCTCGGTGCGCAGCGCGGCGAGCGTCGGCAGCAGGGCCACATCGCGCGGGCCGCCCGTGCCGAAGGCCATCTGCGCCGGCGAGTAGCATTCCAGCACAAACACACCGCCGGGCCTCAGGCCGGCGGCCGCGCGGGCCAGGACTTTCGCGCGGAGCGCCGGCGGCAGGTGCATGAAGATCGCGACGATTCCGGCCCAGGTGCGTTCGGCGATGACGAAGTCGTTGAGGTCCGCGACCACCGTGGTCAGCGGCACGCCGCGCCTGGCCGCGAGCGCGCGGGCCTTGGCGAGGCCGGTCGCGGATAGGTCGACGGAGGTCACCGCGTGGCCGAGGGTGGCCAGGTGAACGCCATTGCGGCCCTCGCCATCGGCCAGGCACAACACCAGACCAGGCGGGATCCGGTCGGCCACCGCGACGAGAAATTCATTGGGCTCGGTGCCGTAGACATATCCGCGGCCCGCGGCCCCGTAGCGGTCATTCCAGAAGTTGGCGTCGTAGGGGGAAGTCATCGGACGGAGTTGAATGGCCGACCGAGGTTGGTGGCGCCGGCAAACACGACAACCGCAAACATGACAGAGAAAGCGCACCGCGACGCCACGCGATCGGGCGAGTCCGCCTGGAACCGGGCGCCGATAGGTCAGCTTCGCCCCGGTCTACCAGCCGTCCGGCGCCAGTCGTCGATGGAATGGGCCAGGGCGGCCAGCGCGGCGGCGAGGTTCCTCTCCGCGTCGGCCGTCAGGCCCTCGGCGAACGAGACCGTATCGTTTGCGCGAATGCCGACCAGCCACGCGGCGGGACGCGCGCCGAAGCAGTCCGCGGCCAGCTGCAGCACCGCCGGCGGCGACAGGCGGTGGGATGAGCACGAGGCGTCGGGCGAGGGCGCGACCGGACGCAGGTAGAACGGCGCGCGGCCGGGCACGTCGGTGGCCGCGTCGGCAAACACGACAATGTCGTGCTCCGCCGCGAGCTGGGCGTGCTCGATGGCGAGCTGGTAGTCGCTCTCGACGGTGACGCCGGCCAGCCGAAGCGCCTCGACCCGCGCAGCCAGCGCCGGCCCGAGTCCATCGTCGCGCCGGCCGGGATTGCCGTAACCGAGCACCAGGACGCGGGGTGGTTGGGGTTCAGGCACGTTCGGCCGTGGCGCACAGTCGCCCCGCGCAGTCGTAGAGCTCCACCCGCAATGCCATCCGGCCGAGGGCGTGCGTGGCGCACGACAGGCACGGGTCGTAGGCGCGGATGGCCACCTCGATGTGGTTGAGCAGGCCCTCGCTGATCTCCGCCCGGCCCGCAAGGTGGTCGCGTGCGACCTTGGCCACGGCGCGGTTCATCGGCTCGTTGTTGTGGGTGGTCGCAACGATGAGGTTGCAGAGCGTGACCTCGTCGGTGCGGTTCACGCGATAGTGGTGAATGAGGGTGCCCCGCGGGGCCTCCACGACGCCCACGGCCTCCTCGCGCCGGGGGCCGCGCACGACCAGATCGTCGCCCTGGAGGTCAGGGTCGTCGAGCAGGTTGCGAATGACCTCGATCGCGTGCAGCAGCTCGATCATGCGCGCCCAGTGGTAGCACATCGTGACGTTGTTCGGCCGGCCGTGCGTGAGGGCGAGGAACTCCCGGCGGGCGGCCTCGGCCTCGGGCGTCGGCACGAACGCGCAGGTGTTCAGCCGCGCCAGCGGCCCCACGCGGTACCAGCCTTTTTCCGGTCCGAGCGCCTTGAGAAACGGAAACTTCATGTAGGACCACGGCCGCACCTCCTCGGCCAGAACGTCGAGGTAAAGCTGGCCGTCCACGTCGTCCAGGAGTCGCCGGCCGTCCTTGTCCACGGCGCGCAGCACGCCGTCGTAGAGATCGAGCGCACCGTCGCCGGGGCGGACGAGGGACAGGTGACTGGAGTCGAACGAGCCGAAGGGCAGCAGCTCGACCAGGTGCCCGATGGTGAAGTCGCGCGCGATCTGGACGGCGCGACGGGCCCACTCGATCATCGGCGGCACGCTTGTCAGCAGGGCGTCGCGTTCGGCGAGGGAAAGGTCCTTGTTTACGCCCCCGGGGACCGCGCCGGTGCCGTGGATCCTCTTGCCCGCGGTGGCCTCGATGACCTCCTGGCCGAACTTCCGCATCATCACGCCCTGCCGCGCGAGTTCGGGGAATTTCGCGGCCACGGCCAGGACGTTGCGCTGGGGTGCGGGCGCACCGAAGGCGCTGGTTGCCGTGCCATCGGTGCCGAAGAGCAGATCGGGACTGGCGAGGTGGAAGAAGTGCAATGCATGGCTCTGGAAGATTTGGCCGTAGTGCATCAGCCGCCGGATCTTCTCGGCCGTGGGAGTGAGCTGCTCGCCGCCGACGATCCGGTCCATCGCCTTGGCCGCCGCGAGATGGTGGCTCACCGGGCAGATGCCGCAGAGCCGCTGGACGATCACCGGCATTTCCCAATACGGCCGGCCGAGCACGAAGCGCTCGAACCCGCGGAATTCGACGATGTGCAGCCGGGCCTCGGCGACCTCGTTGTGCTCGTCCAGCAGGATCGTCACCTTGCCATGGCCCTCGACGCGGGTCACCGGGTCGATGACGACCGTGCGCCGGCGGGGCGCACTGCCGGTGGGCGGAAGCGAAGGCTGGACCGGGGGCTCAATCATATTTCAGCTGCTCGTAGGCGAGCGTGGCGGGCCGGCCTTCGAGAAGCGCGGCCACCGTGTCCCAGATCGCATCGGCGCACGGCGGGCAGCCGGGGATGAAGAGGTCGATCTTCACGACCTCGTGGCAGGGATAAACGCGGTGCAACAGCAGCGGGAGCGCCGGGTCGTTGGGGATCACCCCGCCGGGGTTCCACGTACCGGGCGCCCGGAGGTAGGCGTGTTCGAGCGTTTCGCGCACCGGCAGGTGGTTGCGCAGCGCGGGAATGCCGCCGTTGATCGCGCAATCGCCGAGGCCGACGAGGATATCGCAGTGCTTCCGAAACTCCTCGAGGACGTGGACGTTCTCCTCATTGCAGCAGCCGCCCTCGACGAGGCCGACGGCGCAGCGGCCGGTGAAGTCTTTGCAGTCGTTGATTGGCGAACGGTCGAACTCGACGAGGTCGGCCAGCTGCAGGATCCGCTCGTCAATATCGAGCAGCGACATGTGGCAGCCGAAACACCCGCAGAGGCTGACGGTGGCGAGGCGCGGCTTGGTTCCGTTGGTCATGGTGGCGGGATTCCCTTCACGCTTTGGTGTCCGCGAGGGTTTCGCTGCCGATCGGCGCACGATCGTACGGCCGGCGGCCGACCGGGATCGCGTAGCCCACGCGCTTCTTCATCAACGCGCCGACCGGGCACGCCGCCGTCACCTCGTCCGTCACGGCCAGGCTCGTGGCGGCGAGCGCCGCGCCATTGACCTGGAGCCGTTTCCGGTGCCCCCGGCCGACGAACTGGAAGATGTTCTTGTTGTCGAGCTGCTGCGAGACGCGCACGCAGCGCCCGCACTGGATGCACCGGTTGTGGTCGAGGTAGACGTCGGGGTGCGAAAGGTCGATCGCCCGGTCGGGATTGAGGTAGGGGAACTGCGGCGCGGTGATGCCGAAGCGGTAGGCGATCGCCTGCAGTTCGCACAGCCCGCTCTTTTCGCAGAACATGCAGTAGTGGTTCCCCTCGACGAAGAGCATGTCGATGAGGGCGCGGCGGAATTCGCGGAGCTCCGCCGTGTCGTTCTCCACGACCATGCCCTCGGCGATCGTCTGCACGCAGGCGGCCTGGATGCGGCCGTTCACGCGGACCGAACAGACGCGGCAGCTGCCGCGGGGGATCAGGTCCTTGTAGGCGCACAGCTGCGGCACGTAGACGCCGGCCGCCGCCGCCGCCTTCAGGATCGTCTGGCCGGGCAGGCCGGTGATTTCCTTTCCATCGAGGGTGAACTTGATTGGGCCCATCGGGTGGCCTCCGGTTCAGACGTAGTGCGACATGCGGTGGGTGCTCAGCTCGGCGTCGACGACCGCCTTCGCGAGGTCGAACGTC
The DNA here is from genome assembly GCA_035545835.1 of Lacunisphaera sp. Classification (GTDB taxonomy): domain Bacteria; phylum Verrucomicrobiota; class Verrucomicrobiia; order Opitutales; family Opitutaceae; genus Lacunisphaera. The sequence continues at coordinate 28,920 of DASZXO010000028.1, read as the reverse complement.
GAGAGCAGCCCGGACCGGCGCTCCCCCACCATGTCGGCGTAGGCGTGGAACGTCTGGAGCGCGCCGAGCACGGGATTGGGGGCGGCCTGGCCGAGCCCGCAGCGGCTGGTCTGCCCGATGGTGTGCGCGAGGCGCCGCATGTAATCGAGGTCGGCGGGCTCGCCCGCGCCGCTCACGACCTTGTGCACCGCCTGCTTGAGCAGCACGAGCCCGACGCGACACGGCGTGCAGTGGCCGCAGCTCTCCTCGATGAAGAAATCCAGGTAGTGCTCCGCGATCTCCAGCTTGTTGCGCGCGCGGTTGAAAATCAGGATCGCGCCGCCGGTGGCGAGGTCATCGTAGCAGATCTGGCCGCCGAAGCGCTCGGGGCCGATCATCTGGCGGCACGGCCCGCCGATGAGCATCGTGCCGGGATTGTCCGCCTCCGCCAGCTCCAGCAGCTCGCGCGCCGTGATCCCGAACGGCACCTCGTAGACGCCGGGCTTGCGGCAGTCGCCGCAGATCGAGAGCAGCTTCGTGCCCGTGGTGCGCTCCGAGCCCATCGCGGCGAACCATGCCGCGCCCTGCTCCATGATGCGAGAGACCGCGCTGAAGGTCTCGACGTTGTTCACGATCGTCGGGCAGCCCAGGTAACCCTTCTGCGCGGGAAACGGCGGCCGGTTCTTCGGGTCGCCGCGCAGGCCCTCGCACGAGCTGATCAGGGCGGTTTCCTCGCCGCACACGTAGGCGCCGGCCCCGAGCTGGATGCGGATGTCGAACGCAAACCCCGGCCGTCCCAGGATGTCTTTCCCCAGCAGGCCCCGCTGCCGGCGGTCTGCCAGGACGCTCTCCAGGAAAGCGCGCAGATACGCATACTCGCCGCGCAGATACAGGATGCCCGACCCGCTCCCGAGGGCGTAGCCGGCCACCGTCATGCCCTCGAACACCTGGTCCGGGCATTCGGTGAGCAGCACGCGATCCTTGAAGGTGCCGGGTTCGCCCTCGTCGGCATTGCAGAGCACGAATTTCCGTTCGCCCGGCGCATTGCGGGCGAATTCCCACTTCTGCCCCGTGGCGAAGCCCGCGCCGCCGCGCCCGCGCAGCCGCGAGGCGCGGATCTCGGCGATGACGGCCTCCGGCGTCCGTTCCAGGCTGCGCCGGAGCGCGCCGCCGGGCTCAAACCCGGTCAGGTGCACCGGGCCGCGGCGGCGGATGTTGTTGCGCACCATCGCGCGCACCAGTGGGTGCGCGTTGTTGCCGTCGCCCACGAGGCTGATGAGCTGGCGCGGATCGAGGTGGCGCCGCAGGTCGCGCACCATCTGGCGGGCGCGGTCGGGGTCGAGATTGGTGACGACGACGTCGTTCACGAGCGCCGCCGGCGCCTGGTCGCTCATGCCGATGCAGGGGGTGTGCGTCAGCGTGATGGCGCCGTCGGGGGTCGTTTCGCCCATCGTCACGCCGAGCTCCTTCGCGACCGCGTCGGCGACGTCTTCGTAGCCCTTCATCCAGTCCACGACGTCCCGGCACAGGCGGATGATGACCCGGCCGGTGGGCTTGACCGAAAAGAATGAATAGAACGTGACGACGCTCTCCACCTCCACCGGGTGCGAGTTCACCGCGCGCGCGATGATCTCCATCGCTTCGGGCGAAACACACCCGAACTCGTGCTGCACCGCGATGACGATGTCCATCATCCGCGACCGGTCGCAACCGTAGCGCTCGCAGATTTCCTGTACGGCCACTGCGAGTGGCTGTCTCATCCCGGGATTCTATCCTGCGGCCTTCTTAATTAGTAAAACGAATTATGCGCATGCGCAGCATAAGCACCCTGGCCAATTCGGCTTGCTGAATTCCTTCAACGAGCGCGGAGGTGCGCCTGGTTACCGGGTGGACAAACCCTCGCGTTCCGGCCGCGGCCGGCAGTGCCGGCAACGCAGCGAATCACTCCTTCGGTACGGGCGGGGTGCCGCATGTGCTCACGCCGAACGGCACGTAGGCCGGGCAGAAGCGGATGACGGCGGTGAGCAGCGGCAGGAAGCCGATGAGGCCCCACCAGGATTTGAAGTACCAGCCGGCGCCGAGCAGGCCGAGGCCGACAATGATGCGGGTGACGCGATCGATGGATCCGATGTTGGCTTTCATGGGGTGGTGACGTGGTTGGGTTTTTTGGGGATGGGCCATTCAGGCAGTTCGGGTTCCGGCCGGGAGGTGGGATCGTCCGTACCGCACCGAGCTGGCACCGGTGGAGGGCCGGTCTCCTGACCGGCCGGATTGGAGCGACACGGTCGGCCGGGAGGCCGACCCTCCAAAAATCCTGACATGAGGGTTTCGTCGTGGCATGCGGGATCCAGCCTCAACGGCATGGTTTGGCTCAGTGCACCCGCGTGCGCGGCGAGGGTTGTGCGACCGGCCAGCCGGCGTCGAGCCAGTCGCCCAGGCCGCCGGTGTTGGCCGCGCGCAGGCCCTCGGCGACGAGCAGGCGCGCGGCCATGCCGGAGCGCGCGCCCGAGGCGCAGTAGACGAGGATTTCGCGGTCCTTCGCCTCGGCGAGGAAGGGACGCCAGTGATGACGGCTGCCGGTGAGGTCGCTCAACGGGAGGAGCCGCGCGCTTTGCGCCACACCGGCCGACCATTCGCCGGGCTCACGGACGTCGATGAGGACGGCTTCGCCGGAGTGCACGCGATGCGCGCAGGCGGACGGCGCCACGCGGGGTGCGGCGGTGAACAGGGATTGGAGCAGTTGCCTGGGGTTCATGAAGGGGGAGGGCAGGCCGCGTTGCCGCCAGCGCCAGCGGGCGCCGCCGTGCGGACGTTGACCATGAAGTAAAGGATGGGGACCGCGAAACGGCTGATCAGCAGCGACGCAACCTCGCCGGCCATGAGCGAAAGCGCCAGGCCCTGGAAGATCGGGTCGGCGAGGATCACCGAGGCGCCGACGATCACGGCGAGCGCGGTCAGCAGCATCGGGCGGAAGCGCACCGCCCCGGCCTCGATCACCGCCTCGGCCAGCGGCCGGCCCTGGGCGCGGCGCAGCTCGATGAAGTCGACCAGGATGATCGAATTGCGCACCACGATTCCGGCGCCGGCCATGAAGCCGATCATCGACGTGGCGGTGAAGAATGCCCCGAGCAGCGCGTGCGCCGGCAGGATCCCGATGAGCGAGAGCGGGATCACGACCATGATGATGAACGGCGTGACGTAGCTTTTGAACCAGCCGACCATCAGCATGTAGATCAGGATGCAGACGGCGGCGAAGGCCAGGCCGAGGTCGCGAAACACCTCGAGCGTCACGTGCCACTCGCCGTCCCATTTGAGCGCCGGCTCGAGGTCGCTGTCCGGCTGGTGGAGGTGGTACAACGCAATGTCGCGCCGCGTGCCCCCGAAATCGCGGCCATCGAGGCCCGCAACGGAGCGATTCATCGCAAAAAGCGCATACGCGGGGCTGGCGATCGCGCCGGCGACATCGCCCGTCACGTAGACGACGGGATGCAGGTTCTTGCGGTAGAGGTTCCGTTCGCCGGCGGTGCGCTCGAGCGTGACGAGTTCGCCGAGCGGCACGACGGGCCGCTCGCCCGCGCGGATGATGTCGTCGTGATCGGAGCGCAGCTGCAACGCGAGCAGGTCCTCGGGCCGGGAGCGCAGCGCCCGCGGGAGTTCGAGCACCAGGTCGACGTCCTCGCGTTCGCGCGGCTGGTGGAGCAGGTCGACCTTGGCGCCGTTGACGGCCGTGCGGATCGTGCGGGCGATGGTTTCGACGCTGATGCCGTGAAGCGCAGCCTTGGTGCGGTCGACCCGCAGGTGCACGGTGGGCTGCTGCTCCTCGACGTACCAGTCGACATCCACGACACCTGCGGTGGTCTCGAAAATGTGCTTGATCCGGGTCGCGAGCGCCAGGCGTGCCTCCTCGGTCGGGCCGTAGACCTCGCCAACGAGCGTCTGGAGCACGGGCGGGCCGGGCGGCACCTCGGCGACGGCGAGGGCCGCACCGTATTTCGCCGCGATGGCGGCCAGCCGCGGGCGCACGCGCACGGCGATGTCGTGGCTCTGGGCGGCGCGTTCCTCCTTCGGCCGGAGATTCACCTGCAGGTCGGCGACGTTGCTGCCGCGGCGCAGGAAATAGTGGCGCACGAGGCCGTTGAAATTGAACGGCGAGGCGGTGCCGGCGTACACCTGGTAGTCGCGCACCTCGGGCTCGGTGCGGATGGCGGCGGCGAGTTCGCGGGCGACGCGGGCCGTGTCCTCCAGCGTGGCGCCCTCCGGCAGGTCGAGGATCACCTGGAACTCGGACTTGTTGTCGAACGGCAGCATCTTGACCTTGACGGCGCCGAGGCCGACGAGGGCGACTGCGCCGAGCAGGAGGACGGCGACGAGCCCGAGGAAACCCCAGCGCCAGCGGGCGCGGGCGATCATCGGGTCCATGATGCGGTGGTAGAGCCGCGTGAAGAACGTGGCGGGTTCCCGGTCGTGCAGGTCCGCGTCGTGCCCGGAGCTGACCGGCACCAGGTGCCGGCCCAGCACCCGCAACGCCGCCCAGGGCGTGACGGTAAAGGCGACGACGAGCGAGAACAGCATCGCGGCGCTGGCGCCGATCGGAATCGGGCGCATGTACGGTCCCATGAGCCCGCCCACAAACGCCATGGGCAGCACGGCGGCGATGACCGCCCACGTCGCGAGCACGGTGGGGTTGCCCACCTCGTTGACGGCCTCGACCGCGATCGCATGGAGCGGCCGGCCGCAGGCCGAGGGCAGCCGGCGATGCCGCACGATGTTCTCCACCACCACGATCGCGTCGTCGACCAGGATGCCGATCGAGAAGATCAAGGCGAAGAGCGTGATCCGGTTGAGCGTGTAACCGTACAAATAGAAGACGAGCAGCGTGAGCCCGAGCGTCACCGGGATCGCGAGCAGCACGACGAGCGATTCGCGCCAGCCGAGGAAAACGAGGATGAGCAGCGCGACGCCAAAGACCGCGATGCCCATGTGCAGCAGCAGCTCGTTGGACTTCTCGCTCGCGGTGGCGCCGTAGTCCCGGGTGAACGTGACCGCCACCTCGGGCGGCAAGAGCACACCGCGGAGGCGCGCAACGGTGTCGCGCACGGCGCGGACGACGTCGACGGCATTGGCGCCGGGGCGCTTGGCGACGGTGAGCGTGACGGCGGCCTCCTCGTCCTGGTGGAACACGGTGACCGCACCGCGTTCGCCTGCCGCCGCGCCGGGGTCGGCGCGTCCCACCCCGAACAAGACGTAGTCGGCCGGCTCGGCCGGTCCGTCGACGATCGTCGCCACGTCGCGCAGGTAGATGGGGCGCGACTGCCAGACCCCGAGCACCAGGTTCGCGGCGTCGGCGGCGTCGCGGAGGAACCCGCCGGTCTCGATCAACACGTCGCGGTTGCCGGTGGCGAGTGCACCGTCCTGGCTGCGCGCATTGGCGGCGCGCAGGGCGGCGGCGAGGTCGTCGAGCGTGAGCTGCCGCGAGGCGAGCTTCACCGGGTCGACCTGCACGCGCAGCTGGCGCCGGACGCCGCCGATGAGTGTCGTCTCCGCGACCGCCGGCAGGGCCTTGACCGCGTCGTCCAGCTGCGCCGCCAGCCGCCGGAGTGCGAGATGGTCATAGACCCGGCTGTGGAGCGTGAGGGCTGCGACCGGCACGTCGTCGATCGTGCGCGGCTTGACCAGCGGCGCACTCACGCCCGGCGGGATGCGGTCGTAGTTGGCCTGCAGCTTCTGGTTGAGCCGCACGAGGCTCTGCTCGAGGTCCGAGCCGACCTGGAAGCGCACGATGACCAGCGAGCGGCCCGGGCTCGAGGTGGAGTAGAGGTATTCGACCCCGGGGATTTCCCAGAGCAGTTTCTCCATCGGGCGGGTCACGCGATTCTCGACCTCATGCGCGGTGGCGCCCGGCATGGTCACGAGGACGTCGATCATCGGCACCTTGATCTGGGGCTCCTCCTCGCGCGGCAGCAGGAGGACGGCGGCGAGGCCGAGCAGCAGCGACGCGACAACCGCGAGCGGCGTCAGGCGCGAATCCGTGAACGCGTCGGCCAGGCGGCCGGCGAATCCCCGGCGGGGGCCCTCGGGGGCGCCGATCATGGCCGGGGGGAGACAGGCTGGCCGTCCCGAAGGGCGGCGGGCGGCGCCAGCACGACCTGTTCGCCGGCGTTGAGGCCGGAGAGAATTTCGACCTGCTCGCCGCGCGTGGCGCCGGTCTTGACGAGCCGGAGGGCGGCGTGGCCGTCGTGAACCACGAAGACGCGCTCCATCTGGCCGAAGAGGCTGACGGCGGCCGCGGGCACCCACAGGGCGTCGGCGGAACCGGCGGCAACCTGCAGCCGCGCAAACTGGCCCGAGCGCGCCGCGCCGGCGGGCAACGCGGCCTTCACCATGATGGAACGGCTCACGGCGTCCGCGGCGGCGGAGATCTCCTCGATCCGCGCCGCGATCCCCGGCGCGCCATCCTGCAGGAGGACCTGGATGCTGTCGCCGGGGTGCAGTCCGGCCGCGGCCTTTTCCGGCACGGCGCCCTCGGCGCGGAGCCGCTGGGTGGACTCGAGGACCAGCAGCGGCACGCCCGGCGAGGCGAGATCGCCCGGCAGGACGTTCTTTTCAGTGATGACGCCGTCGAATGGCGCCCGCACGGTCGCGTAGGCCAGCAGGGCCTCGGCCTCGGCGACCTGGGCCTGCGCGAAGCGCAGGCGATCCTCGGCCTCCTTGAGCGTGTCGGGGGCGTTCACCCCCTTGCTGACCAGCGTCCGGGCGCGGTCGGCATTGCGATCGGCCTCGGCGAGCTGGGCCTGTGCCTGGCGCACCCGCGCCTCGACCTCGGGGGCGCTGAGCGTGACCAGCACGTCGCCGGCATGGACCGCGGCGCCCAGCCCGAGGGGGAAGGTGGCGACGGTGCCGGTGAGCTTGGGCGCGAGGCTCGCGCGTTCGGCCGGCCGGACGGTCGCCGGGGCCTCGACGAACAGCGGCACCGCGCCGGCCGTCACGGCGGCCACGCGCACCGGCAGTGCCGGGTCCTCCGCGTGGACGGGTTCCGACGCTTCGCGGCGGCAGCCGCCGGCCGCCAGCAGGGCGGCGGCGGCGAGGAGAAGATGCGGGCGCATGGTCAGCGACGCCCGCCCCAATGGATGGTCCCGGCCTCGTCGAGCCAGCCCAGCTTCGTCAGCACGATCGTCGGCGGACAGAATCCGGTGAGGGCCGACTGGATGAGGTTGAGCCCGACGAAGCAGGTGAGCAGCAGCCACCACGAGCTGACGAAGTACACCAGGATGACGCTGAGCAGCACCACGGAGCCGGCCAGGATGCGGATGAAGGATTCGATTTTCATGAAAACTATATGCGCATATGCGTATATACTTGCCATTTTGTCAAGCGGCGTTTGGGTGGCGGCCATGGCGCGCAGTTTCCCGCTCAACGACCAGGCCCTCGAGATCGTCGCCCGCCGCTTTGCCGTGCTGGCGGAACCGATGCGGCTGCGGCTCATCCAGGCCCTGTTTGATGGCGAGAAGAACGTGACGGAGCTCGTCGCGGCGACCGGCGGTACCCAGGCCAATGTCTCGCGTCACCTGCAGACGCTGATCGGCGTGGACATCCTCGCCCGGCGGAAGGAGGGCCTGCAGGTGTTCTATCGCATCCACGACCCGAACATCCCGAAACTCTGTGCGCTGGTCTGCGGCGGGCTGGGGAAGTCCCTCAGTAAGCAGGCCGCGCACTTCGCGCCGGCGGGGTGAATGGCGGTTGGAGGCGGGACGCCCTCGTCCCGCGGGTTGCCATTCGCGCTTGCGCCTCGCGGGGTGAGGGCACCCCGCCTCCACTGAAGCGGGTAGTCAACCCGCGTGGGCGGCCTCGCTGACGGCATCGTCCATCTCCTCGTTGGAGAAGACGGCGGAAACGTCGTCGTCCTCGTCGAGGGCCTCCTGCAGCCGCACGAGGTTGCGGGCCACGTCGACGCTGGCGATCGGGATGGTGTTGGTCGGGATGTAGGCGATTTCGGAGCTGTCGGTCTTGATGGCCGCCTGCTCGAGCGCGTGGGCCACGCGATCGAAGGCCGGGATCGCGCAGCGAACCTCGTAGCCCTGGTCGGTGGTGATGACGTCATCGGCCCCGGCTTCGAGGACGACCTCCATCAGCCGGTCCTCGGTCGTCTTTTCCCGGGCGATGAGGAACTGGCCGGCGTGGAGAAACTGGAAGGCCACGGCGCCATTCTGCGCGAGGTTGCCGCCCCAGCGGGCGAACTTCGAGCGGACCTCCTGGGCCGTGCGCTGCTTGTTGTCGGTCGTGACCTTGACGATGAAGGCCACGCCGCCCGGGCCGTAGCCCTCGTAGGTGAGTTCCTCGAACACGACGCCCGGGAGTTCGCCCGTGCCCTTCTTGATGGCGCGATCGACATTGTCCGCCGGCATGTTGGCCTCGCGCGCCTTGAGCAGCAGGGTGCGGAGCCGCGCGTTGGCCTCGGGGTTGCCGCCGCCCGCCTTGGCCGCCATGGTGATGTCGCGGGCGAGGCGCGAGAAAACCTTGCCCTTGCGCGCGTCCGTGACGGCCTTGAGGCGCTTGACTTTGGACCACTTGTTATGGCCGGCCATTTTTTGGGGTGGGGTAGGGGCCGTTGCCCTCAACGGCCCAAGGAAACAATAGGCAAAGGGTGGTTGAGGGCAACCGCCCCTACCGCTACTTTTTCTTCTTCGGCGTCACGTTCTTCACGCCGGCGGCGGCGTCAGGGGCGTTGTGCAGCTGCGGCTCCGGCATGCGGTTGATGATAAGCTGCTGGCCGATGGTGAACAAGCCGTTGATGGTCGAGTAAAGGGCGAGGCCGGCGGCGAAGTTGTAGAAGAAGATCATCATCATCCACGGCATGAGCCGCATCATCGTGGCCTGGGCGTTGTCGGTCGTCGGCGTGGGCGAGAGCCGCATCTGGATGATGGAGGTCGCGCCCATGAGGACGGGCATGATGTTGATCGGGAAACCGAAGAGGTGCGCGACGGTATCGGGCGCGGACAGGTCGCGGGCCCAGAGGAACGAGGCGAAGCGCAGCTCGGACGCGCTCTGCAGCATGCAGAAGAAGCCGATGAAGAAGGGAATCGTGATGAGGATCGGCAGGCAGCCGCCCAGCGGGTTGACCTTGTGTTCCTTGAACAGGCGCAGCGTCTCGCTCTGGAGCTTCTGCGGGTTGTCTTTGTACTTCTCCCGCATCGCCTGCATGATGGGGTTGAGCTTCGCCATGTGCTTGGCCGAGCGGGAGGCGGCGAGGGTGAAGGGCAGGAACACCGTCTTCAGGAACAGCGTGGTGAGGACGATCGACCAGCCCCAGTTGTGGACGCCCGAATGGATCCACGTCATGATGGTCAGCAGCAAGGGGGCGACGAGGCCGGTGAAGAAGATCTTGTAGTAGAACGACGAGTCGAACTGCATCACCTTCGCCTCGTTGTGCTTGAAGTGGTCGGTGTCGGCCAGGCGCTTGTATTCCTTCGGGCCGGCGAAATAGTTCGCGCCGAACGTGACGGAGCCGCCGGCGGGCAGCGGTTTCAATTCGAACTGCGCGTAGCCCGTCAGGCCGTACGCCTTCCGGTCGGTGTCGGGCGCGGCGGGGTCCAGCTTGATGCGCTCGATGTGGACGCCGGTGCCGGGCTGGTCGGGCGTCAGGATCATCGCGAAGAACTGGTTCTTCACGGTGGCCCAGGCGAGGTCGGTGGTGTACTGCAGGAAGGGCGGCGGCGTGCCGTCCTTCATGCCGACCATGGCCAGGAGGCCGCCGCCCTCGAGCTCGCCGCGGCGGATGAACGTGGCATCCTTGCCGTCGGAGTAGCCGGCGAACAGGTACTGCCCGAAGTCGCGCTCGTTGAGCGGCGCGGCGGTGCCGATGTTGAACACGGTGCGCGGCAGCGGCAGCGGCCTCGTGGTCCGGTTGCGAAACGTCGTCTCGTGGCGAATCTGGTAATGGTCGCGGTCCGCGGCCGGCGCGAGCGAGTAGCGGCGGGTGATCTCGAGGTCGGCGGTCGTCGCGCGGTAGACAACCTCGGTGGCGGTCTGCGACACGAGCTGGTAGGCGGTATGGTTGTCCGCGCCGGGAAAGTCGGACAGGCTGAGCGCGGGCGCGGCCTGTTCGGCATTGAGCGTATAGAGTTCCGGCTGGCCCTGGACCGCGGGATATTTCCGGAGGCCCACCCGGTCGATGGCGCCGCCATGGTTGGTGAAACGCACGACGATGAAGTCGTTCGACAGGGTCACGTACTCGGCGGGCGTGATCGCCGCGGCCGGCGAGGTGGCGGCGGGGGCGGCCGGTTGGGCCACGGCGGGGATGGTCGCACCGGGCTGCGCCGCCGCGGGCGCGGGGGCGGCCGGGGTCGCGGCCTGGACGTGGTCCGGCGGCGGGACCGGCACGCGCGGCGGCGCGAGCTTGATCCCGAAATAAAGGCAGACCACCGCTCCGAGCACGAGCAGCACGCCAATGGCTAGGTTCTTCTTGTCCATGAAAAGGGGCTTCGAGGCCGGGCCGGCTTACGCGGACGGCGCGACGGGTGAGGAATGACGCACGCAGGCGTATTTGCGCGGCACCGGGTCTTCGCCGCCGGGGTGCCAGGGCCCGCATTTCACCAGGCGCCGGACCGTCAGCCAGAGGCCGCAAACGAGGCCGTGCTCGGCGAGCGCCTCGCGGGCGTAGCAGGAGCAGGTCGGGCTGAACCGGCACCCGTTGTTCGGGCTGAGGGCCACGAGCAGCGGCGAGAGCGCGCGCTGGTAAATCCAGATCAGGCCGCTGGCGAGCCGGGCGGGAAGGGAAACGACAATCCGGTAGCGGCGGCCGGTCACCGCCGCAGGGAAAGGTCGGCGGTCACAAACCGCCGCTGCAGGCACGTCAGGCATTTGGGGCGGGCGCGGCCAGCTTGCCGCAGGCGTGGAGAAACCGGCGCTCCAGCTCGGTGAACTCCAGCCGGAGGAGGGCGGACCGGGCGGTGAGGATCAGGTCGGTGCCGGCGGGCACCGCGGCCTGGTGCCGGCGGAAGACCTCGCGCAGCCGGCGCTTGGCGCGGTTCCGCTGGACGGCGCCACCGACGGCGGCGCGGGAGGCGACGACGCCCACGCGGGCGGGATCGGCGGGGTTCTCGGCGGGACGTGCGCGCCACGTCAGCAGGAAGGCCCCGCAATCGATGCGGCGGCCCTGCTCACGGACGGCGCGGAAGTCGTCATTGCGCCGCAAGCGTTGCCGGGCGCCGAAACGCATCTCAGACAACCGTCAGGCGCTTGCGGCCCTTGCGACGGCGGGCGGCGAGGACTTTGCGGCCACCGCGGGTGGCCTTGCGGGCGCGGAAACCGATCTTGCGCGCGCGTTTCTTGCGATGGGGGCGGAATGTAGGTTGCATGGATGACGGGAAAAAGAGGGCCAAAGTCGCCGAGTTGGCCGGCGGGTGTCAAGCGAGAGGTTTTCCCCGAAAACGGGCCGCCGCAAGCTTGGTCCGGTTACTTTCTCGCCATGAAATTCCGTGGTGAACAACCTGCGGACAGAAAGTCTTTGCGTCCGGTCGCGGCCGCCGCGAGCTTGGGCGCATGGCCGAGCCATGCAAGAAGCCGACCCGTTCACCGGACACCCCAGCCACCTCGCCGGCTCCCGCCTCCCGGGCCCGGAAGGATGGGCCGCTGTTCTGGACGGTCACCGGCAACGACTTCGGGCGCTCGATCAGCTGGTCGAAGCGGCGCGGCAATGCGGCCTCGGAACAGATAAGGACCTCGATATCGTCCGCCTCGCGGAAGACGAAGTAAGCCTGCTCGAGGGCGCCGGCGGCGAATGGGCCGCCCTGGGCGAGGCCATCCGCGAATTTCGGCGGCGGCTGCCCTTGGTGCCGTTTGCCGCGTTCGGGTTCGACACCGACACCGACGATCCCTTCGAGGCCAACACGGCGCGCCTGCGCCGCATCGGCGGCGGCGTCGAGGCGCTGGCCTTCGTCGATGCCGCGCACTCGGTGTACAAGTTCTTCCTGTTCCGCGAGGGCGGCGACGTGGGGGCGACCTTCGCCTTTCGGCGCGGGGAGGGCGGCCTGCTGCAGGCCACCGCCGTGCCCGGCAGCTACCGGATGCTTTTCCAAAAGCTGCAGCTCACGCACGCGTTTGGCATCCCGACGGAAATCGCCGGCATCACGCCGGAAGGCATCGTGGTGGCGAAACAGACCTACGGCCGGCTGCTGCCGGAAAAGACGGATGTGTCCGGCCTCGACCCGGAGCGGCTGATCCCGATTCCCTCGCGCTTCCTGCGGGCCGATCGCGACCACCCGCGCCTGGCGTTCCTCGACGGCGAGCCGTGGCTCGTGGCCGACACGCACGATCGCAACGTGGTCGTCGATGACACCGGCGCGTGGCGGATCATCGACCTCGTGGCCGCGCCGCTGACACCAGGCCTGCTGGCCCCGCTGGCCTTGTTCCGCGACTGGATCGAGCGCGCGCGGATTGATCCGCGCGCCGAGGCGATGGCCCCGGTGGACGACGACGAACTGTAGGGCGGGACCAGCGCTGTCGCCCTGCCGTGAGGGAAGCCCCGCAACGGCCGGGTTGAACACACTGGGTTCTTCGCTGCGCGCAGGATGACAGCCGCAGGAATCTGTTCGTCATTCGTGTCATGCCGGGCGCAGCGGAGAATCCCGAAAAAGCGAAGGGGCGCAGCAGGACTGCGCCCCCGGAAAATCCCAATTCGGGCCGGCGTGCGTCCTATTTCAGTTTCTCCAGCTCCGCCAGGATGACCGCGGCCTGCTGGTCCGTCGTGCCCTTGTAGTCCGTGTAGACCACCTTGCCGTCCTTGATGAGGTAGGCCGAGCGATGGGCGAGGGAGGTCGCCGGGTAGTCCGGCACGCCGAAGGCGTTGCTCACGGCCTGGTCATGGTCGGCGATGAGCGTGAACGGCAGGTGATACTTTTCCTTGAAGGCCTTTTGCGCGGCGACGTCGTCATGGCTCACGCCGATGACGGCGACACCCTTCTTCGTCAGCGCCTCATAGCCGTCGCGCAGCGAGCAGCCCTGTTTCGTGCAGCCGGGTGTGTCGGCCTTGGGATAGAAATAGACCAGCGTGAACGGCTGCTGCTTGTACACCTCGCCGAGGTTGAGGGTGGCGCCGGAGTCGGTGACGCCCGAGATGACGGGCGCGGGATCGCCGGTTTTGACGGGATCGGCGGAAGCCCGGGCGAAGAACGCCAGCAGGGCGGAGAGCATGAGCACAACGAAGCGTGGAAGTTTCATGGGACGGCCAGCCTAATCGGAAGCGACCGGATCGCAAGCGACCGGTCAGCCACGCCGGGTCCTGGCCGGGAGACCGGTGGAACCTGCACTCCCTGGCCGGCCAGCCGCACGGCGTGCGGGCTGCACCTTCGCGGCGTGTGCGCGCGAAGGATTTTTTGCGTCCGTGGATTCGCTTCGGCGCGGGGCCGGGCACGCGGCGCCGGGGCGACAACAAATCAAACCGGCGGTTCCGCCGCGGAAACTTTTTCCGCGCGAAGCCGCGGGGTGGCGGAACCCGCGGAGGCCGATCCTGTTTCAGGTCCTAGCTGCACGCCGGATTGCACGGCACGCGGCCAACCAAGAAAAACATGAACCACAAAAACGCGCTCAAGGCTTATCTCCTCATTGCCGCCGCCTCGCTCGGCCTCGCGGCCGCCGCTCCCGCGGCCGAGGAGGCGACCTCCACCACGGCTGCGCCGGACAACTCCGGTGGCCTGCTTGGCCAGACCTACGCCGGTCTCAGCTACAGTTATCTCCGCCTCGACAGTTCACCCGTCAACGCCGACCGCTATGGTTTCGAATACAACCAGGCGCTGAACCCCGGGTTCGACGCGGTGTTCAACTACGACTGGACCCAAACCGGCCTGTTCGCCGGCGATCGCGCGCGCGAACAATTCCTCTCCGGCGCGCTGCGCGTTTTCAGCACCGGGCTGTCCTGGGCGAAACCGTACGTCGAGGCCGGCGTCGGTTACGACTGGATCCGGCTGCCCGCCGGCGTGCGCGACCACTCGTTCGCGTGGATCGGCGGCGCGGGCCTGGAGTTCCAGCCGGCGCCCAACCTCACGGTCACGCCGTTCGCCCGCTACGAGCGGCTCGACGGCTATGGCGACAAGGACCTCTTTACCTACGGGGTGAAGGCGAACTACTGGCTCACGCACCAATGGGCCGTGTCCGCGCAGCTCGATCGCAACGACAGCCAGGACATGGGCTACAAGGTCGGGTTCAACTACCGTTTCTGAGCTTCCGTCAGTAGCGATGCAGTAGTGAAGCCGCGGTGCAGGGGTGCGCCGCGGCTTCTTCGCGCCCCGCGGGCGCGAGGCCGGCGGGCGTTCACTTCTCTTTCACCGGCGGCCACCGCGAGTGTAAGGAATCGGTGAAGCGCCCGGAAAAAAATCCTGAAAGACGGGCGGGCGCCCGCGCAGGCTGGGAACCGCCGCCGCCCGTTGCTTTCGTGAGCTGGCCGGGCCTCGTTGTCCCCGGATGCCGCGGCTCGCCCACCAACCACCCAACCACGATGAATCCACGACCTCTCCCCAAGTTCATGTTGCTGGCGGCGGCCCTCGGGCTGACCGCCGTCGCGCGCGCCGACCTTCCCGTCGTCGCCGCCTCCGCCCGTCCGGCGGCGACCTATCGCGACACCGGCCTGCTCGGGCACACGTACGCGAGCTTCGACTACACCTTCGGCGACCTCGACCGCACCGCGGCGGACCTGCACACGCTCGGGTTCGAGTACAACCGCGCCGTCGAGCCGGGGCTCGACACCTTCGCGGCGGCGTCCGAGGCCTGGTCGACGCGCTTCAGCGGCGGCGGCCGGCTCCGCGAACAGGCGATCGGCTTTGGCGCGCGTTACTATCAGGAATCCCAGGGCGTGAAACCCTATGGCGAACTCGGCTTGGGCTGGAACTGGGGCCGCGCCCCGGGCGGGTTCGACGACAACAGCTTCGCCTGGCAGGCGGCCCTCGGGGTCGAGGTGCCCGTCACCGCCGGCGTCAGCGTGGCGCCGTACGTGCGCTACGAGGAGGTCACGAGCTTTCCCGACGGCGACCGCTGGCACTACGGCGCCGCCGCCAACTTCTGGCTGAACGACCGGACGGCGATCCAGGCCGGCCTCGAACGCCAGGATCATCACAGCTGGAATTACCGCCTCGGGCTGAACTTCAGCTACTGAGCGGAACGGTCGCGCGAGTGCGGGGCCCGGCCGCCGCAGGGGTGAGTCTGACCTTCACAGCGGCGGATGGAACCCCGCGCTCGCGCCGACCCACGTGCGGCCCTTGTTGAAGTCGACGCCGTGCATCGCGCCCTTCGTCAGCCGCACCAGGTGGTTGACCAGGCGCGGCGGCGTCGAGCCGTCGCCGACGAGGATCAGCCGCACCTCGGCCTTGGCCGGCCCGTCCGGCGTCTCCATCACGGGCGCATAGTCGACCTTGCGCTGCAGCAGCCACTCGGCGGGCCGGGCGAGCGCCGCGAGCTTTTCGCGGGTTGGCGCAACGTCGACCCCCAGGCCGGCAAACGAGTACAGCGGCTTCAGCACGTGGTTCCCGAGGTCGGCGGGAATGTCGGCGCCGAGATCGCTCACGAGGCGGCATTCCGGCACGGCCGGCCCGTGGAGGAAGGGCAGCGTGTGCTTGCTGATGCGGAAATACCAGTTCGGGTGCCCGGCCCACTCGACGTCGAGCTCCTCGAAGAAACTGAAGCGCATCGGGGGCTTCACCCGCAGCAGTTCATCGAAGATGACGCGGTTGTAGATGCGCTCGATGCGGACCTCGCGCCCGCCCGACGGGTAGAAGAGCTGCCGCCCGCGCTTGAACACCTTCGTCACGCACATCGGCCGGACGTTGAGGAACGCATGCGTGCAGGCGAAATCGATGCGCGTCTTCTGCTGCTCGGGCCTGATCTCCAGCAGCACGACGTTTTCCGGCAGGCAGTCGCCGAGGATGGCCCGGCGCAGCTCCTCGAGATAGAGCTCCTCGTCGAGCCCGCCGAAATAAGGGGTGAACTCGGCCGGGATCTCCGGGAAATGCTTGCGGTACGTCGAAGTCAGCAACGCCTGCCAGCATGCGACCGTCGGAAAGCCCTGCAGCTCGATGAGTCGCGGCACGACCGCGCCGGCCGCATCGCGGCCCAGGGCGAAGTCGATCGCGAGGAAATGCGGCCAGTCGGTTTCGTGCGGCACGGAGAGGCCGGCCGGGATGGCGTTCGCCGCATGCGCCCGAAACGCCGGCGGGGCCAGCTGGCGGACGATGTCGGCGGCGGCGTCGGTCAGCGCGCGCGTGACCGGTTCGTCGAGGAACAGCGGCGATTCCGCCACGCGGAAGTCGACCGGCCAGTACATGGCATGGTTGAGCTCGCGCAGGAACGCCTCATACCGCGCCGCGGTGCACGCGGCATTGTAGCGCTGGCGGATCGCGGGAATCATGGACGGCTCGAAGGTTCTATGTGACCACGGATGGCACGGATCGAGGCGGATTCAACGGATGATCCTTTTCCAGCGCAGGTCTGCGAACTTGAAATTCAGGAGCATGGCGAGACGTAGCTGCGTTATGGTCAGGTAACCCTGCATCTGGGCGAAGTGGGTCTCGGTGAATGTTTCCACCACTTTGGGGTCAACGATGACGAGATCGTCCACAATCATTTCTGGGACCAAGATGTCGACAAGGGCGCCGTCGTAGCGAACCTCGAATCGTCTTTGCTGATCGACCAGGTGCCGCTGCTTGCGGAGTTCGAGGACCAGGGCGTTTTCATAGGCCTTCTCGTCCAACCCCGGTTTCAAGGTGTTCAAGGCCTTCATGGCCGAGCCAATGACGGCTTCGCTGATCTCAGGATATATCAGTTTATCCGTATTCGTCCGTGTCATCCGTGGTCGACTACCCACGCGACGGCGGCATCGTGATCAAATCAGAAATTTACCCTTCGCCATGACCGGCTCGTCGTCGAGCCAGATGTCGAAGTGGCGGCCGACGCAGTCGATGTGCGTCGTGCTCTTCCAGGGCTGGCCGGTGTGCTCGGAATAGGGGTGGCCGAAGGCGATGTGGATTCCGGGCAGTTTCTCGTCCTGCAGGATGTGGCCGATGATGTGCGTGCAGGCCAGGTTCGTGCCGATGGCGAACTCGCCGACGCGGTTCGAGTTCTCGTCCGTGCGACAGTACTGGTCGAACTCGGCGAGCAGCTCCTTGTTCGCGCAGGCCAGCCCGGCGATGCGGTTGTCCTGGATGTCGATGGTCAGCGGGGTCGCGCCGATGTCGCCGTATTTCTGGCAGAGGTAATCGCCGACGACGCCGTCGACCACGAAGCGGCCGCGGGAATTGAACGGCGAGGTGAAGATCTCGCCGCCCGGCAGGTTGCCCCATTTCTCGGGCGAGATCAGGCCGCTGGTCTTGACCCATTTCAGGTCGGGCGAGAGCTCGGCGACGTAATCGGTCCCGGCGGCGGTGCGGCAGGTGACCCGCCGGGCGCGGCGGCATTTTTCAATCAGCCGCTGCGACAGGCGGTCGACCGCGAGGAAGTCGGCGCGCATGCCCTCGAGCATGATCTGCTTGTTGATGTTGACCATGTGCCCGTGCCGGATGCGGCGCGGGTTGATGACATCCATCATCTGCATGCGCGTGCGCAGCTCGCCCGTCTGCGTGATGCAGGCGTAGATGCTGACCTGGGACAGCGCGAGGTCGTCGAGCACGGCGCGCGGCATGTCGCGATGCGGGCGGGCGCCGTAATCCTCGAGGACCAGCACATGGTAGGGCGCGCCGGTCTTCTCGATCTCGGCGACCAGGGCCGCGGCGATCTCCGCGCTCGCGCGGTCGGTGATGAGCGTCATGCGCTCATGGGGCTGCAGCTTCAGGCAGACATGGATGGCATTGGCGGCGCCGGGCGCCAGCGCCGGGTCGAAGGTCGTGGGCAACGAGGCGGTGGGCGGCATACGGGAGGAAGCGGGCATCAGTGGCGAGTCGGGGCTAGGGAGTGGTGGGTAGGCCGTGCCGGCGCGGCGGGGACGAGTCATGCTCTCCACCGGGTTCTTCAGAGCTCAAGGCCATGGTGGGTTTCAGCGATGATGTAATCGACGACGGCTTTGAGGTCTTTCGTGCGGTTGTAAACTTCCAACTGCCGGTCGGCGCCGGTACCGTGGGCGAGAATCTGGTGGACGTGGTTGATCTCTTCGCGCGAGCCGAGGTCGTCGACCACGTCGTCGATGAATTCGAGGAGCTCGGCGATGAGGTCACGCGTGGGCACCTCCTCCTGCTTGCCGAAGTCGATCATCTTGCCGCCGATGCCGTAGCGCGAGGCCCGCCAGCGGTTCTCGTTGATGAGGCGGGCGCGGTAGGTGCGGAAGCCGAGGTTCTGCCGGTGCAGGTGGTAAAGCTTGGCCACGACCGCCTGCATGATGGCGGCGAGGCAGACGGTCTCGTCGACACGCATCGGGATGTCGCACACGCGGAACTCGAGCGTGTGGAAAAGCGGATGCAGGCGGATGTCCCACCAGATCTTCTTCGCGTTGTCGATGCAGCCGGTCTTGATGAGCAGGTTGACGTAGCGGTCGAACTCCTCGACCGACTCGAAAAGGTCCGGGATGCCGGTGCGCGGGAAGCGCTGGAAAACCTGCAGGCGGTAGCTCTTGAAGCCGGTGTCGCGCCCGACCCAGAACGGGGAATTGGTCGACAGCGCGAAGATGTGCGGCAGGAAATAGCGCGCGGTGTTCTGGAGCTGGATCGCCGTCTCGCGATCGGGCATGCCGAGGTGGACGTGCAGGCCGAAGATGAGGTTGGCGCGGGCGACCTGCTGGAGGTCCTGCAACACGACCTGGTAGCGGTCGCCCTTCGAGATCTTCTGGTCGATCCAGTGCGAGAACGGATGCGTGCCGGCGGCGGCGATGCGGAGGTTGGCCTTCATGGCCAGCTTGGCCAGGTCGCTGCGCAGCGCCGTGACCGACCGCCGCGTGCAGGCGATGTCCTCGCAGATGTCGGTGCCGACCTCGACGACCGACTGGTGCAGCTCGGGCTTCACCCGCTCCTTCAGGATCATCCGGCCGCCTTCGATGATCTCCTCGATGTGCGAGCGCAGTTCCCGCGACACCGGGTCGACGATCTGGAACTCCTCCTCGACGCCGAGGGTGAACTTGAAGGGCTTGCGGGCTTGGGCCATGGCGGGAAAGTTGCGGCGGTGGTTCCGGACGGGGGGTCGGCCTCCCGGCCGACCGCGGCCGGTCAGGAGAGCGGCCCTCCGGGCATGGAACGCGGGGCCATCATAACGGGGCGGGCTGGCCCGTGGCGGCGGCGCGCTGCACGTAGCCGCCCCAGGTGGTGTTGTTGCGGGCCGCGTCGTGGGCCTTCGCCTTGCGCACGAGCATCCGCGCCGCCGCGGCCACGACCCAGTTGAAATTCTCCTCGCCCACCGACTTCAGGTCGGCGTCGGGCGCCGGGTTGCAGAAGTCGATCGCGTACGGCACGCCGCCGCTGACGCCGAACTCGACGGTGTTGAACTCGTAGCCGAGCGCGTGGTTCAGCGTGCGGACGTCGCGCTCGATCCGCGCCAGCAGTTCCGGCGAGCCGGGCGGCCGGTCGACGACATAACGCAGGTGGTGCGGGTTGCGCGGCTCGTAGGGCATGATGCGGACGTCGGTGCCGCCGATGCAGTAGCAGCGGTAGTAATCCTCGAACACCACCTCGGCCTGGAGCAGCATGACGAGCTGCCCGGTCTCGTCGTAGGCCTGGAAGAACTCCTCGCGGTTGCGGACCTTGTAGACGTTTTTCCAGCCGCCGCCGGCGTGCGGTTTGAAGTACGCCGGCCAGCCGATGTAGTTGAAGATGCCGTCCCAATCGAGCGGGTAGGCGAGGTTCGAGAACGACTCGGAGCTGCAGTCGGCGGGCATCTCCTTCGACGGCAGGATGACGGTGCGCGGCACCGCGACGCCGAGCTTGGTCGCGAGGCAGTTGTTGAAGAATTTCTCGTCGGCGGACCACCAGAACGGGTTGTTGACGACGGCGGTGCCGTTGAGCGCGGCGTTCTTCAGGTAGGCGCGGTAGAACGGGACGTCCTGCGAGATGCGGTCGAGGATGACGGCGTACGGCCCCGGCTCGCCCTGCGTGACCTGGTTGATCAGCACCTCCTCCGCGACGATGCCCGGCTCGTTCAGGCCGTTGATGT
Source organism: Lacunisphaera sp. (assembly GCA_035545835.1). GTDB lineage: Bacteria > Verrucomicrobiota > Verrucomicrobiia > Opitutales > Opitutaceae > Lacunisphaera. The sequence continues at coordinate 8,832 of DASZXO010000028.1, read as the reverse complement.
GGGCGATCAAGGCCGCGGGAAACGAGCGCTCCCGGCCGTGGAGGATGCCGATTTTCTTCATGGCGCCACCATGCCCGGCGTCGGCGAAAAGTGGAGCGGAAACCGGCCGGCCGGGGAACATAACCCTTGCCTCGACCGCCCCCGGCGTTAACACCGCGCCGCCTTCACCATGCCGCCGGCTCCTTCCGCCTCCGCCCGCCTTCGCCTCCACCGTCGCTTCTATTCACGCGGCCTCCGGAACTTCCGCGATCTCGTCGTATGGCTCCCGCCGGGTTATGGCCGCGGCCGGCGCCGCCACCCCGTGGTCTGGTTCCACGACGGCCAGAACATCTTCGACCCGGCGACGGCGTTCCTCGGGCAGGCCTGGCAGGCGGGCGAACGCGCCGACGCCCTCATCCGTGAGCGCCGGATTGTCCCGCCCATCATGGTCGGGGTTTACAACACAGGCGTGAACCGGATGAACGAATACGCCCCCACCGCGGCCGAATACCAGGGCGCGGACGGCGAGACCCTGCGCAGCACCGGCGACGCGAAACGCTACGCGCGCTTCTTCGTGCAGGAAGTGATGCCGTTCATCGCGTCCCGCTATCTCACGCTCGGCGGGCCGGCGCACCACACGCTGGTCGGCTCGTCGATGGGCGGGCTGGTCTCGCTTTGTTTTCCGCTGTGGCATCCGCGCGTCTTCGGGCAGGTCGCGGCGCTGTCGCCCTCGGTGTGGTGGGACAACCGCGCCGTGGTGCACGACTTCGCCCGCCTGCGCAAGCAGGGCGGCTTCCGCCTCTGGCTCGACCTCGGCACCGCCGAGCCGGGCCTGGAGGGCGTCCGGATTCTCCGCGACACGCTCGTGGCCAAGGGCTGGCGGGAAGGAGTGGACCTCGCCTACCGCGAAGTCCCCGGGGCGGCGCACGATGAAGCCGCCTGGTCCGCGCGGATCGGCGACGTGCTCGAGTGGGCGTTGCCGCGGCGCTGAGGCGAGATTGCTCGAGACCAGCCGCATTTTGTAGGGCGGGATCAGCGATCCCGCCCTACAAAAACCCGGCAGAGAACTTGCTCACTCCCGCTCCAGCAGGCCGGCGACCCACCACGCGGCGAACTGCGCCGCGACCACGGAGAAGGTGAAGAGATAAAGGCCGGGGCCGATGCGAATCTGGGCCAGGCCGGCGGCCTTCATGGTCACGATGAGGATCGCGACCACAAAGACATCGAGCATCGACCACCGGCCCCAGTCTTCCACCAGCCGGTGCAGCCGGCGCACGCGCGCCAGGTCGTGCTCCCGCTCCAGCCAGACGACCGTGAGCAGGCCGAGCTTCACACAGGGAAAGACCAGCGTGAACAGCGTCAGGATCGCGAAAAGGAAGTACTCGCCCTCGTGAAACAGGGTCGCGATGCCGCCGACGACCGAGACCGCATCCCGGAAGACCCAGAACTTCGTCACGGTGAAAAACGGGAAGAACACCCCGGTGGCAAACAACAGGAACGACAAGGCGATGAGCCAGGGAATCGAGCGGTGATGGGGCGCGGAAGCCATCGAGCGCAGGCTGGCGGGGCGGCCGACCCGCCGCGAGGGATTATTTGGCGGCTCGGGAGACTGGGCTAGGTCGAGGCCGCGGCATGACGTCGGCACCTCCGTCAACGGTATCATGTAGGGCGGGATCGCTGATCCCGCCCGACAACGAGCATGTCACCCAGTCGCTTCCCCGCTCAGATGTAGTACATTTCGGTCGGGTTCTTGGAGGCGAGCTGGTCGAGGGTGTAGCTTTTCGTCTTGGCCTCGAGCGCCTCGCTGATCTCGCTCCACACCTGCTTGAGGCGCCGGCCGCTGCGACCCTGGAAATTGCCGCTGAGGTGCAGCGCGCCGCCCTCAACCGCCTCGAGGATGTCGTGCAGCGTGATGTCCTCCGGCGGCCGGGCCAGCGCGTAGCCGCCCTGGTTGCCGCGCCGGCTGGACACCAGCCCGTGGGCGCGCAGCTTGCCGAGGATTTGCGCCAGGAAATTGGCCGGCACCGCCTCGGTGCGCGCGAGGTGCTCGATCTGGGCCAGCGTGCCGCTGTCGTGCAGCCGCGCCAGTTCCGCCATGACCCGGCACGCGTAATCGACTTTGACGGAAATCCTCACTCGGCGGGGACCCTAAACTGCCTCGCCGGCCGGGCAAACCTTTAGCGCCTCAGATGACATAGTCGCCGTTCTCCGGCTTCACCCGTTCGGCCGGCGGCTGCAGCATGCCGGCGGCGACCGTGGCATTGGTGCCTGGCTCGATCAGGATGAAGGAGCCGGTGAGGCGGTTCGTGGTGTAGCCGTCGTAGAAGAGCGGCTTCGCGGCGCGCAGCCGGATCTCCCCGAGGTCGTTCATCGCGAGCGCGGCCGGCGCCGGCTCGCTCTCGAGCGTCGCCATGTTCAGCCGGTCGACCAGCTCGGTGACCGCGACCTGCACGGTCTGCGTCGTGTGCTTGAGGAGGAACTTGCGGCCGGCCTGCAGGGCGCGCGGGTGCATCCAGCAGATCTCCGCGCGGAGGTCCGTGCCGGCGCCCGGCAGGTGATCCGGCCCGATCAGCATGCTGCCGCGGCTGACGTCGATGTCGTGCTCGAGCACGAGCGTGACCGACTGCGGGCAGAACGCCTCGGCCACCGGGCCGTCGTAGGTCCAGATCTGTTTCACCGTGGTGGCGATGCCGGCCGGCAGGGCGATGACCTTCTGGCCGGTGCGGACGATGCCGCCGGCGAGCTGGCCGCTGAAGCCGCGGAAGTCGTGCAGCGCGGGGTCCGTGGGCTGGTTCGGCCGGTTGACCCACTGCACCGGGAAACGCAGGGCCTGCAGGTTCCAGTCGCTCGCGATGTGGACCGTCTCGAGGTGGCCGAGCAGCGTCGGGCCGACGTACCACGGCGTGTGCGCGGAGGGCTCGACGACATTGTCGCCCTGCAGCGCGCTCAGCGGGATGAACTTCACGTCCTTGATGTCGAGCCGCGGCAGGAACTCCTCGAACTGCGCCCGGATCTCGCGGAAGCGCTGCTCACTCCAGCCGACGAGGTCCATCTTGTTGATGGCGACGACCAGGTGCGGGATGCCGAGCAGTGCGGCCAGCGCGGTGTGGCGGCGGCTCTGCTCGATGACGCCGGCGCGGGCGTCGACGAGGATGATGGACAGGTTGGCCGTCGAGGCGCCCGTCACCATGTTGCGGGTGTACTGCACGTGGCCGGGCGTGTCGGCGATGATGAACTTCCGGCGCGGCGTGGCGAAATAGCGGTAAGCCACGTCGATGGTGATGCCCTGCTCGCGCTCGGCCCGGAGGCCGTCGGTGAGGTTGGCGAGGTTGATCTGGCCGCCGCCGGTGATGTCGGCCGAGCGCTCGAGCGCCTCGAGCTGGTCCTCCATCAGCGACTTCGAGTCGTAGAGCAGGCGGCCGATGAGCGTCGACTTGCCGTCGTCGACGCTCCCGCAGGTGTTCAGGCGCAGGATATCGACGGGCACCGTCACGGCGGCGGAGGCGGGCAGGACTTCTTCGGTGAACATGCTAGAAATAGCCGGCTTTCTTCCGGTCTTCCATCGCGGCCTCGGAGGCGCGGTCGTCGGCGCGCGAGCCGCGCTCGGTGACGCGCGCGGCGGCGATCTCCGCGATGATGTCGTCGACGGTGGCCGCGGGGGACTCAACCAGGCCGGTGCTGATGATATCGCCGATGGTCCGCACGCGCACGACGAGCTCGCGGATCTCCTCGTTGGGCCGGGGTGGCAGCAGGTCGGTCACGGGCAGCCACTGGCCGCCGCGGCGCACGCAGGACCGGCGGTGGCTGAAGTAAATCGACGGGACCTCGAGCTTCTCGCGCTGGATGTATTCCCACACGTCCATCTCCGTCCAGTTGCTGAGCGGGAAAACGCGCATGTTTTCGCCCGGGTTGAGGCGGCCGTTGTAGAGGTTCCAGATCTCCGGCCGCTGGTTCTTCGGGTCCCACTGCCCGAAGCTGTCGCGAAAGCTGAAGAAGCGCTCCTTGGCCCGGGCCTTTTCCTCGTCGCGGCGCGCGCCGCCGATGCAGCAGTCGAAGCGAAACTCCTCGATCGCGGCGAGCAGCGTCGGGATCTGCAGCCGGTTGCGGCTGATCTCGCCCGGGGCCGGCTGCGCGATCCCGCGCGCGATGGCGTCCTCGACCCGGCGCACGATGAGCTTTGCGCCCAGCTGTGCCGCGCGGCGGTCGCGGAATTCATTCAGCTCCGGAAAATGGTGGCCGGTGTCGACGTTGAGCAGCGGCAGCGGGAGCTCCGCCGGGCGGAAGGCCTTTTCCGCCAGCCGCAGCAGGCAGATGGAGTCCTTGCCGCCGGAGAACAGCAGCGCCGGCCGCTCGAACTCGCCGGCGACCTCCCGCATGATGTGAATCGCCTCGGTCTCGAGGTGCTGCAGGTGGTCGAGATGGTACGAACTCATCGGCAAAGAAGGCGGAACACTGATTTCACAAAACCAAACAAACCGGTGCGTCAGCCTTGGGCCGCCGCTGCGGCCTTCCCGCCCCAGGCGGCGTGCAGGCCGCATTCGCGCTTCTCGTCGGCCTTGGCCGGGTCGAAGTAATCCCATTCGTTCGGGAGCCGGTGGGCGGCGAGGTAGGCCTCGAGCTGCGCATCGCTCCAATGGAACAGCGGGCTGACCTTCAGCGCGCCGAAGTTTGCATCGCGCGTCACGATGTCGAGGCCGGCGCGATTCGGGTTCTGCACCTGGCGGAGCGCCGTGATCCACACCGCGGGCGCCAGCTCCTTCATGCCGCGCTGGAAGGGCTCGAGCTTCATCTGCGCGCTGAACAGCTTCAGGCCCGCCTCGTCGTCGAGGCTGGGGAGCGGCCCGTGGAGGGCGTCGCGATGCGCCGGCGTGAGCCGCGGCAGGTAGGGCTTCAGGTTGAGTTTCAGCCGCGCGCGGAGGTCCTCGGCGTGCCGGTAGGTGGCGGGGCGGTTGTAGCCGTGGTCGACCCACAGCACCGGGATGTCCGGCTGGGCCGTCACGGCCAGGTGCAGGATGACCGCCTCATACGGGCGGAAATTGGTCGAGACGATCGCGCGGCCTGGCGCGCGCGCGAGGGCCCAGCGGATGATGTCCAGCGGCGGCTGGCCGCGCAGCTCGGCGTTCCAGCGAATGAGTTCGGCGTCGGTCATGCGATGGCGGAAAGGGGGGCGGGAGCGGCATCCCCGGCCGCTCCCGCTGTATTTTGTTCAAGCAACACACAGCGTGAACAAAAGTCTCCGAAGCGCTCCCCGGGCCGGCGCTCGTTCTTCCAGCGGGCGAGCAGCGGGCGCAGCTCGGCCTCGATGTCGGCGTCCTTGACCGTCTCCCGCCAGATGCGGTTGAGCCGGGCGCCGGCGGTGTCGCCGCCGATCCAAAGCTGGTACCGGCCGGGCGCCTTGCCGACGAGGGCGATCTCGGCCAGGTACGGCCGCGCGCAGCCGTTGGGGCAGCCGGTCGACCGGATGATGATCTCCTCGCCGCCGAGGCCGAGCTCGCCGGCGAGTTTTTCGATCCGGTCGATCAGCCCGGGCAGCATGCGCTCCGATTCCGCCAGCCCGAGGCCGCAGGTCGGCAGCGACGGGCACGCCAGCGCCGCCGCATGCAGCACCGTGGTCTGCGCGGCGACGTTGACGCCATGCGCCGCGAGGAGCGCGGTGATCGCGTCCTGGTCCGCCGGCGGCACGTCGGCGACGATGACATTCTGGTTCGGCGTGATCCGGAACTGGACGTGCGGGAACCGCTCCGCCACGCGCCGCAACGCCGTCTTCAGCTCGTGGCCGGGCGCGTCCTTCACGCGGCCGGTCTCGACGAACACGGTGAGAAACAGGCTGCCGTCGACCGCGCGGTGCCAGCCGTACAGGTCGTGGGTCGACGTGAACTCGAACCGGCGCACGCCGGTGAGCGCGTTCCCGCTGCGGCGGTTCACCTCGGCCGTCATCCAGGCGGGGCCGCGCTCCTCGACGACGTACTTGAGCCGCGCGTGCTTGCGGTTGGCGCGGTCGCCGAAATCGCGGTGGATCGTCAGGACCGCCCTGGCCACGTCGATGATCTTCTCGCGCGGCACGAAGCCGATCACGTCGGCCAGCCGCGGGTAGGTGTGCGCGTTGCCGTGGCTGCGGCCCATGCCGCCGCCGACGGCGACGTTGTAGCCGAGCAGCCGGTCGCCGGCGACGACGGCGATGAAGCCGAGGTCGTTCGTGTAGATGTCGATGTCGTTCACCGGCGGGATGACGAAGCCGGTCTTGAACTTCCGCGGCAGGTACGTCTGCCCGTAGAGCGGGTCCGCGAAATCCTTCTGCGCCGGGGCGGCCAGGTCGAGCTGGACGCCATCGAGCCAGATCGCGGGATAGGCGGGCGTCTGCGGCGCGAGCGCCAGGGCCACGCGCTGGCAGTCGGCGAAGACCTGCTCGCGGGCCCGCGACGAGGCCGGCGTCGGCGAGCACATGACGTTGCGGTTGACGTCACCGCACGCCGCCAGCGTCGAGAGCATCGACTCGTTGATGCGCTTGATCAACGGCCCGAGCCCGGACATCAGCACGCCGTGAAACTGGATGCTCTGCCGCGTGGTCAGCCGCAGCGTGTTGTTGCCGTGCTGCGTCGCGAGGTCGTCGAACACGATCCACTGCGCCGCCGTCATCACCCCGCCCGGGATGCGCCCCCGCACCATCAGCATGAACTTCTTCCCGGCCTTGCGCAGGTCGCGGTCATCCTGCTGGTAAATCCCATGAAATTTGATGAACTGCTGGTCATCCTCGGAAAAACGGTCGGCGGCCGGATCGTTCACCGTGGCGGCGATCTGGCCGGCCAGGGTGGGGACGTTCTGCTTCAGAACCTCATTCTTGCTGACGGAAGGCGCGGAATCTGCGGACATGACAGGCTGGACGGTTGCACTTGTCATCCAATGGGTAAAGTTCAAAAGAGGTCATATATACTAAAGATGTCATGATGGATTCAAACCAGTCCCCGCCAAAGGGTTTTGTCTGGCTCGTCGGCGCCGGGCCGGGAGCGGCGGACCTGATCACCGTCCGGGGCTTGAAGCTTCTTCAAGCCGCCGAAGCGGTGGTCTACGACGAGCTGGCGAATCATGACCTGCTGGAGCATTGCCCGCCCGGCTGCGAGCGGCACCCGGTCGGCAAGCGGGCCGGCCGGCACAACGCCTCCCAGGACGAGATCAACGCGCTGCTCGTCGCGCTGGCGCGAGCCGGGAAAAAGGTGGTGCGGCTCAAAGGCGGCGACCCGCTGGTGTTCGGCCGGGCCGGCGAGGAGATGTCCGCGCTGCGCGAGGCCGGCATCGGTTTCGCGGTCGTCCCCGGCGTCACGGCCGCCACGGCCGCCGGGGCCGCGGCGGCGCTGCCGCTCACGCACCGGGACCATTCCTCCGCCGTCGTGTTCGTTACCGGCCACCAATGCGCCGCCAACACCGATGCGCTCGACTGGGGCGCGCTCGCCCGCCTGCGCGCCACGCTCTGCTTCTACATGGGCGTGCGCCGGCTGCCCGAAATCGCCGACAATCTCCTCGCGCACGGCCTGCCGGCGGACATGCCGCTGGCGTTGGTCAGCGAAGCCACGCGGCCCACGCAGAAGATCCAGGTCGGCACGCTGCGCGATGCGCGACTGTTCTCCGCCCGCCTCGCGGGCCAGCCCGCGCTGGTGATCGTCGGCGAAGTGGCCCGGCTGGCCGACCTCGCGGCGCGCGTGCCGGAATTGCAGGCCCAAGCCTTGAGGTAGGTCGCGTTAGCCTTGGCGCGCCGCGACGGATTGGCCGGCGGTTCCCGGCGCTGCCGCGCGCGATGGGCTCACGGAGGGGATGACGCTTCCACGGGATTCTCCGCTGCGCTCAGAATGACCGGAACGAAAACCTTTTCCCGGGATGTGTCATTCTGAGCGCAGCGAAGAATCCATGCCCTGTCGGGATGAAATCGACCTCACGGCGGCGCGGAACGGACTCCGCGCCCTACCTTATCGCCGCGCTCCACCGCTCGGCGAGGGGCTCGAGCAACAGCGGGTGGGCGCCCACGAGGGTCGTCATCGTCGTGCGCAATCGCGGGTGCGCCGCCTCGGCGGCGCGGCAGATCTTCGCGACGTCACCGTCCGTGCCGGCATGCCGGCCGGGCAGCAGGAATTGCATCCCGACGATCACGCGGCTCTCCGTCCACGGCGGGCCCGCGAGCAGGTCCGCCAGCAGCGGCGCGGCGAAATCGAATTCCGGCCCGGGCCGCCGCTCCATGCTGCAGGGCGCGACGGCCGCGACCTCGCCGCCGAGCAGGCCCGCGAGTTGCGCCGCCAGTTCGTTGCGCACCGCCGTCACCGCCGGCACCGGGCTGCCGTGGTCCACGAGCGCAACGCGCGTCGCGGCGGACGGCGCCTTGGCCAGTTCAAACCGGACATGGTCGGCAAGGATCCGCGCGAGCCGGTCGTCGCCGGCCGCGTGCAACGGCGGCGCGAGCCGCACCCGCAGCGCCGGGTGTTTTTCCCGCAGGCGCGCGAGGCACTCGGGCACAAAGGCGGTGAGCGCCTGGCTGGGGCCGAAGAAAAGCGGCACGATGACGAACTCCTCCCGCCCGGCGGCGAGGCGGCGCTCCAGCGCCGGCACGAGGATCTCCGCCGCGCGCCCGTCGAGCTGCGCGGCGTCGATCGCCGAGGAATGCAGCAGCGAAACCGGCTCGACCTCCCCGCCGAGCCGCAGGGCGAGCTTCGCCGCCAGCCCGCGCAGGGCGAGCGTGGCGGCGGGCTGCAACGAGCCGTTGTCGACGAGCAGCGTGAGCGGGGCGGGCATGGAAGAGTGACGCGATGGTTCGCCCGGGACCGCGTATGTCAAACCGTAGGGCGGGGTCGCCGGAAACCGCCGCGGGGC